>CAZMVB010000007.1:0-172058 GCA_964569795.1 uncultured Desulfarculales bacterium
GCGAGATCCTGAACGTCCCGGAGGACTTTGACATCGACTGCGTCATCGCCCTGGGCACCCCGGCCGAGCACCCGGTCATGGTCGAGATGGAGGGCGAGGATGTCCGCTACTGGCGGGATACGGCCGGCGTCCACCACGTCCCCAAGCGGCCTCTGGCCAAGATCTTTCGTCTAAATATCGAATAGGGATGCCGCTCACCCGGGAGTCGTACGGTATCCCGTTCCTTCTCAGTTTAGTCCCCCAGGCAACCATCGCTCTGTCAGTTTACAGACCCATCATTTTTTTGAACTTCCCACTGGTGGCACTGCTTTCGCCCTTACCACTTCTAATCACTCCACCGATACTCCACGTGGGAATATTTTTGGTGTGCTGCGTATTCAGGAGGTCCGAATTTTTTAGCTTTGCAGCCTGTATCAGCGTTTTCTCGACATCCGCCAGGATTTCTTTTGGTATCTTGTTTCTACCATCGTTTCGTGTGATGAAGAACATAACAGGCGCGCCCTTTCGATCCGAGATCACGTCGCGGTATTTCAGGATTTTTCCATCTGTAAAGCATTCCTGCTTCATATTGTTTCTTGTTTTTCCTACATAATAAGGTGTGTGGCCGCGCGCTACTGATATGGCAAATACATAGCAACCATGTTTTGTTGCAAAATCACCAGGTTCTCCATCCCAGAATTCCTTGGCATGGATTTTTTTTATAGTTTTGCCCTTCCCGTGGCTTAGTATTCCATACGGTATCTTATAAGGGCCTGACACTTTGAACTTTATAGCCTTACCAGGCATGATTGTCCTCCATCGTTTGAGTTTTTATGGGCCTGAATAAATATTATATGGACTTGTTCTCATTTTGTAAAGACAGTTCCAATATGCACGTCAGATCAGGCACATCTTCCTGGCCTCGGACATCAACTGGTCCCGGAACCGGGGGTGGGCCAGGCTGATGATATCCTGGGCCCTCTCCCGGGTGGATTTGCCCTTGAGGTTGACCACCCCGTACTCGGTGGCCAGCCAGTGGGTGTCCATCCGGGGGGTGGTGACGACCGTGCCCGGGGCGAAGCGGGGCACCACCCGGGAGACCTGTCCGTCATGGGCGGTCGAGTAAAAGGCGATGATCGACTTGCCGCCCTTGGAGTTGAAGGCCCCGCGCACGTAATCGAGCTGGCCGCCGGTGCCCGAGAACTCGTGGCCGCCCAGGTACTCCGAGTTGCACTGACCCAGCAGGTCCACCTCCAGGGTCGAGTTGATGGAGATCATCTGATCGTTTCGGGCGATGACGTCCGGGGCGTTGGTGTAGGACACCGGATAGCTCTCCAGGGACGGATTGTCGTCCATGAACTCGAACATCTCGCGATCGCCGATGGCGTTGGTGAAGACGTGCTTCCGGGGATGGAAGTTCTTTTTCCGGCCGGTGACCACCCCCCGCTTGATCAGGCGGACCATGCCCGGGCAGAACAGCTCGGTGTGGATCCCCAGGTCCTGGTGATCGTCCAGGTAATGGGTCACCGCGTCGGGGATGCCGCCGATGCCCAGTTGGAGGGTCGCCCCGTCAGGGATCATCCGGGCGATGGCCCGGCCGATGGTCTCGGCCTCGGGCTTGGCCGGGGCCGGGGAGACCTCGATCAGGTCGGCCTCGTTCTCGACCACCAGATCGACCTCGTCGATATGCAGCAGCGAATCGCCGAAGACCCGGGGCATCCGAGAGTTAACCTCGACGATCAGTTTCCGGCAGGCCCGGGCCGCGGTCGAGATGTAGTCGTTGACCGCGCCGAAGGTGAAGAACCCTGCCTTGTCCATGGGCGAGACCGTGGTCACCACCACGTCGATGTCCATGAACTCGCGGCAGATGCGGGGGAGCTGGTGAAACTCGTTGGGCACGAAGTAGTTCAGTCCGGCGCTGACCTGGTCCCGGTCGGCCCGGCCCACGAACCAGCAAAAGGCCTCGAGCTTGTCGCACAGGTCCGGAGCCAGCAGGGTCCGGGACATGTGGTCCAGGGGCAGGAGGGAGAAGACCTTCAGTCCCCGCAGGTCCCCGCCCCTGACCCGGTCGGCGACGGCCGCCAGCAGGGCCGGCGGCTCGGCGGTGGTCATGCCGTGGACCAGGGTGGCGCCGTGGTCGATGGCCGCCGCGGCCTTGTCCGGCGTGGTCAGCTTGGCGCCATAGGCGGCGGAATACATGGGGATGCCTCCTCCGGACTACAGCCTGAAGCGGGCGGCCGGGGCCTCGGCCTTGTTGCCCAGCAGTTCCCCCAGGCGGGGCAGGTTACCTCGGGGCCCCAGGGCGATCAGGGTGTCGCCGACCTCGATGAGCGCCTGGGGCGAGGGGTTGTAGAACATCTTCCCGTCCGGCTTCTTGATGGCCACCACGATCAGGTCCAGCTTCTGCCTGATGCCTGACTCCTGGAGGGTGACGTCCTTGAGCGTCGCCTCGGGCTGCACGGGCAGTTCCTCCATCTGGAGGTCAAAGGACGGATCGTGAAAGGTCTGGTCGATGAAGTCGGTGACCGTCGGCCGGATGACGGCCATGGCCATCCGCCGGGCGCCGAGGCGATTGGGCAGGACCACGTGGTCGGCCCCGGCCTTGCGCAGGCGGATCTCGTCCCGCTCGTCCTCGGCCCGGGCCAGGATGAACAGGTCGGGGTTGAGTTCCCGGGCGGTCATGGTCACGTACAGGTTGGCCGCCGCCGAGGGCAGGCAGGTGATCAGGCCCTCGGCCCGTTTCAGCCCGGCCTTGACCAGGGTTTCCTCCTCGGTGGCCTCGCCGATGACGTAGGCGAAATCGACTTGGTCCAGGGCCTGGGCGTGCTGCGGGTCGTTATCGACCACCACCAGGGGGACCTTCTGGTCATCCAGCATCTGGGCCACCAGGGACCCGATCCGCCCGTAACCGCACAATACCATGTGGCCTTTGGTGCCCTGGATGCGCTTTTCCAATTTTCTTTTCTCCAGCAGGGCCCGGACGTGGCCCTCGAAAATATAGGTGTTGATCGCGGCGAAGATGTAAAAGACCGTCCCCACCCCGAAGATGATCAGGATAATGGTGAAGATCTGCCCGCTCCGGGTGAGCTGGTGCACCTCGCCGAAGCCGACCGTGGTCAGGGTGATGAAGGTCATGTACAGGGAGTCGAGAAGGTTCCACTTCTCGATGATCATGTAACCGATCACGCCGCAGACCATGATCGCCTGGGAAAAGGCGATGGCGATCAGCAGGCGGGTCAGAACGCTCACTCACCGACCCCCATGGCCCGGCGTCAGCGGGCGGGACCGGGCGGGCCCGCCGCAGGCGGGGTTCCGGCGACGCTGCTGTAAATCTGGACCACGTACTCGCTGAGTCTCTTCTTGAGGGGCAGCTTGTCGAAGACGATCATGAAGCCGATGTCGTGACCCGGCTGGAGGAGATAATTGCTCCGGTTATCGCCCAGCCGGTCGTTCAGCCGCTCGTGGATCGCCTTGAGGGGCAGGCGCTTGAACTGGTCGGCGGTGAAGACCACCCCGGCGTAGGCCAGCACCGGCTTGCCAAAGGGGACGTTCTGCTGGCGCTGATCGCGGGTGTACAGGGTCCCCCGGAGGCGGATGTAGCTGACCGGCGACTGGCCGATGTTCTTGATCTTGCCCTCGACCACGAACAGCCTTCCGGCCCGGGCCTCGGTGACGAATCGACCCTGGGCGATGACGATCGTCAAATCGGACTTGGCCCTGATTACGGGCGGGGCCTTTTTCGCCGGCCCCGGTTGGAGAGACCGCCTGAACCAGGGCACGGCCTTGACCTGGGAATCCATCAGGCGCTGGACGGCCGTCTCCAATCCCTGGTCCACAAAGGGATAGCGCAGGTAGGGCACCCGCTGGATCAGGCTGATGGTCCGCTGAACCGCCGGATAGTTCCGCACGGGCCGGATGTACCTGGGAAACAGCTCGGTCTGATGGATGAAGATCAGGGCGCCGTAAACCGCGCCGGCCAGCAGGATCAGCCACACCAGGCTCCACACCAGGAACCCGCCCAGTCCGCCCCGCCTCTTTGCCCCGAGCGCTGGTGTGACCGGGACTTGGGGCGGCTCCTCGACGGGGATGACCGGCTCGGTCTCCTGTTCCTGTCCGGGCAGCGGCTCCGCGGATTCGGGTGGGGGGGTCTCCGCTTCCTCGGGCTCGGTCGGGAAGGGCAGTTCGGACAGGGCCGGCTGGGGAGGGGCCTCAGGCGGTCCTTCCGAAGGCGCCTCGGGCGGGGCCTCGGGCGGGGCCTCGGACGGAGTTTCGGACGGCCCTTCGGGTGGCGCTTCGGGACCTGCTTCCGGCGGAACCTGGGCCGGCTCGGACGGCCCTCCGGGGAGGTCCTCGAGCAGGCCTTCGAGGAGGCCTTCGGGGAGATCTTCGGCCGGGCCTTCGGGGGCCGCTTCCGGGGGGGCTTCGGGCGGCCCTTCCGGGGCCGGTTCTGGCGGCGCCGGCAGCGGTTCCTCCGGGGAAGGTTCCGGCGGGGCCTCGGGCGGCCCTTCCGGGGCCGGTTCCGGGGCCTCCGGGGGCGGCGTTTCCGGGGCCGAGGCGAGGGGCGCCTCGGGGGCGGGCTGGAGCGCGGGCCGGTGGGCGGTGAACTGGTGTTGACACCTGGTGCAGCGGACCGGAGAGCCTTCAGGGCTTAACCGGTTTTCATCCAGGTTGTACTTGGTCAGGCAATTGGGACAGGTGATTTCCATGAATCCCCCGGCCGGTCCCTCGCGGGCCTCATTTCTTCAGGGTGTAAACATCGGGCAGGTGGCGCCAGTCCTCGTCGAAGTCCAGCCCGTAGCCCACCAGAAAGCCCTGAGGCACCTCGAAACCGATGTAATCCACCTGGATATCGATCTCCCGCCGCTCCTTTTTGTCGATCAGGGCGCAGACCTTGACCGAGGCCGGACCCCGCCCCTGCAGCTCGTCCACCAGCCAGCGCAGGGTCAGGCCGGTATCGACGATGTCCTCGACCACGATCACGTCCCGGCCGGCCAGGGGCAGTTCGGCGTCCTTGGTCATGGTGATCTTCCCGGCCGAGGTGTCCGAGGACCCGTAACTGGCCAGTCGCACGAAGTCGATCTGGACCGGGACCTCGAGCTGACGGACCAGGTCGCTCAGAAAGACGAACGCCCCGTTGAGGATGCCGATGAGCAGGGGGGTCTTGCCGGCGTATTCGGCCGAAATCTTGGCGGCCAGTTCCCGGACGCGACCGGCGATCTGATCCGCGGCCAGCACCAGCTCCTTGTCCATGGGTCCTCCCCCCGGCCGTACTCCTTTGATTTACAACTAAAAATAGATCGACCAGCAATGGGTTGTCAACCAATATCCCGGCCGGTTCGCTCCCGGATGGCCCGGATCAGGGCATCATCGACCCCGGCCGGCGGATTGCGCCGCCCCAGGAGCACCTCCAGCAGGTCCAGATCGTCCAGTTTCAGCAGGGTTTCCAGGCCGTCCAGCTGGGTGTCGGTCAGGTCGCCCGAGTGACGCGTGACGAACGGGATCAGGAAAAACTCGACCTCGAGCACGCCCCGCTGGCGAACGGCCAGGCGGAGGCGTCTGACGCGGGCGGCGCGGTCCATCCTAGCCGGGATAGTGGCGCTGTAGTCGAAGTCTCATGAATAATCCGGGCTAAAACTGGCGGGTGACCAGCGCCTTTTTCAGGGTGGCCACGGCCTGGGTCGGATTCAGGTTCTTGGGACAGGCCATGACGCAGTTGAGGATGGTGTGGCAGCGCCACACGCCGTGCTTGTCGTTCAAGATCTGCAGCCGCTCGTCGGCCCCCCGGTCCCGCGAGTCCTGGACGAAGCGGGCCACGTTCAAAAGGGCCGAGGGACCCAGGTACTTCGGATCGGCCCAGTAGGACGGACAGGACGAGGAGCAGCACCCGCAGAGGATGCACTCGTACAGGCCGTCCAGCCGCTTGCGCTCCTCGATGGTCTGGAGGCGTTCCTTGTCCGGGGGCGGCTCGCGGTTGATGAGGTAGGGCCTGACCAGAAAATACTTGTCCAGAAAGTCGCTCAGATCGACCACCAGGTCCTTGATCACCGGCAGCGAGGGCAGGGGCTGGATGACCAGCCGCCGGCGGCTGATGTCCTCGATGTGGGTCACGCAGGACAGCATGTTCACGCCGTTGACGTTCAGCCCGTCCGAGCCGCAGACCCCCTCGCGGCAGGAGCGGCGATAGGCCAGGGAGCCGTCCTGCTCCCAGCGGATCTGGTTGAGCCCGTCCAGGATCATCATCCCCGGCCGGCGGATCTCGACCTCGTAGTCCACGTACCGGGGTTCTTCCTCCCGGTCCGGGCTGTATCTGAAGACGGAAAAGACGACCTTGTGGGCCATGTCAGTACTCCCGGGGCGCCAGGGCGACGGTCTCGGCGGTCAGGGGCTTCATCCGGACCGGTTTGAAGTCCAGGCGGATTCGGCCCCCCTCGTCCAGGAAGGCCAGGGTGTGCTTGAGCCAGTTCTCGTCATCGCGGTTGGGGAAGTCGTCCCGGTAGTGTCCCCCCCGCGACTCGGTCCGGGCCTGGGCCCCGGTGGTGATGGCCTTGGCCACCAGGATCATCCGCTTCAGTTCCAGGGCCTCGATCAGGTCCAGGTTATAGGTCGGATGCGTATCCATGACGGCCAGGCCCTCGGCCTCGGCGTAGAGTTCGTCCAGGATGGCCACCTGGTGGGTCAGGTCCTCGGCGATCCGGAAGACCCCGCAGTTGTGGGACATGGAGTGGCGCAGCCGCTCCATGACGTTGCCCAGGTTTTTGGCGCCGCCGCCGTCGAACAGGGTCTTGACCTCGTCGATCCCGGCCCGCAAGGACTCGTCCGGCAGTTCGGGCCAGTTCTCGCCTTGATCGCGGCAGTACTCGGCCATCCGGGCCCCGCCCTCCTTGCCGAAGACCATGATGTCCAAAAGCGAGTTGCTGCCCAGGCGGTTGGCGCCGTGGACGCTGACGCAGGCCGCCTCGCCGGCGGCGTAGAAGCCGGGCACGACCGTCTCCGGACCGTCGGCCCCGGGCGCCACCACCCGGGCCTGGAGGTCGGTCGGCACCCCGCCCATGGCGTAGTGGGCCGTGGGCACCACCGGGATCGGCTCCTTGGTGCAGTCCACCCCGGCAAAGGCCATGGCCAGCTCCCAGATGCCGGGCAGCCGCTCCATGATCACGTCCTTGCCCAGGTGATCGACCTTGAGGAAGAGGTGGTTGGACTCGGGGCCGCAGCCCCGGCCGCAGCGCAGTTCCTCGGCCATGGCCCGGCTGACGATGTCCCGGCAGGCCAGGTCCTTTTCCTTGGGGGCGCAGGTCTCCATGAACCGGGTGCCGTCGGCGTTGATCAGGTAGCCCCCCTCGCCCCGGACGCCCTCGGTGATCAGGTTGCCCGCCCCCAGGATGCCGGTCGGGTGGAACTGGACGAACTCCATGTCCTCCAGGGGCAGCCCGGCCAGCAGGCTCAGGGCCATCCCGTCGCCGGTGTTGATGTGGGCGTTGGAGGTGGTCTCGAAGACCCGGCAGTAGCCGCCGGTGGCGAACATGGTCGCCTGGGCCTGGAAGAGGTGGAACCCGCCGTGGATCATGTCCCAGGCCAGGACCCCGACGACCTCCCCCTCGAAGAAGACCAGCCTGAGGGCGTAGAACTCGTTGTAGAACCGGACGTTCTGCTTGAGGCATTCCTCGTACAGGGTGTGGAGCATGGCGTGGCCGGTCCGGTCGGCCGCGGCGGCGGTCCGCTGGATCTCGGACGTGCCGAAGTTACCGGTGTGTCCGCCGAAGCCGCGCTGGTAGATCCGGCCGTCGGCCAGGCGGGAGAAGGGCAGGCCCATGTGCTCCAGCTCGATGACCACCCGGGGGGCCTGGCGGACCATGAACTCGATGGCGTCCTGGTCCCCCAGCCAGTCGGAGCCCTTGACCGTGTCGTACAGGTGCCACCGCCAGTCGTCGGTCTGGATGTTGCCCAGCGAGGCGGCGATGCCCCCCTGGGCGCTGACGGTGTGGGACCGGGTCGGGAAGACCTGGCTCAACACGGCCGTGTCGATGAGTCCCGAGGCCTCCCGGGCCGCCCGGAGGCCCGCCCCGCCGGCGCCGACGATCAGGGCCTGGTGGCGATGGACGATGACGTTGTCATTCATGATGCTACCTGACGCTTGTCGCCGAGGACGATTCGTCCCCGCGGTTCATTTACGAAAAACCCGCCCGGCCCTAGCCGGGGGCCCTCAGGCCGAGGATGGTCACCACGCCCAGGACCATGAAGGCCGAGCAGACCAGCCAGTTCAGCCCGATCAGGATCTGCCGCCAGCCGGGGCGGTGCACGTAGTCGTCGATCAGCAGGCCCACGCCGCCCGCGGCGTGGGTCATGCCCAGGACCACGAACATGACGTCCAGCGTCTTCCACCAGGGGTGGGCCAGGCGGGTCATGACCGCCTGGTAGGTCAGGGGGCCGCTGGTCAGATAGTGCAGCACGAAGAAGTGCAGCAGCAGGATCACGGCCAGGGCCACCCCGCTCACGCGCTGGAACCACCAGGCAAAGAGGCCCGAGCGGGAACTGCCCAGATAGTCCTTCATGGTTCTAACCCCACAGGATGCCGATTCCGCCGGCCACGGTCAGGATTGCGCTCAGGACGAGCACGGCCCAGACATAACGGACGATCATTTCCTTCTGGGCGGCGTTGCCGTAGTCCAGGAGGATGATCCGGGCACCGTTCAAGGTGTGAAACAGGACCGCGGCCAGCAGCCCGACCTCCAGCAGCCGGAACAGGAACCCGTGCAGAAACTTCATGGTGGCGTCAAAGGCCGCCGGTCCGTGGGCCAGGTTCGAGATGACCCAGATGTGGGTCATCAGGTACAGGGCCAGGGCCACGCCGGTGATCCGGTGCAGCAGCCAGGCGATGAACCCGGCGTGCCACCGGTAGCGGCTCTTCATGGGATAGGCCTTCATGATCATCCCTCTTGCTTTATAAGGGCTCAGGCCCGGCGATAGGCGGCCTGGCCCTCCTCGTACAGGTCCCGTCCGAGGACGTCGCCGGCGACCACGGCCGGGAAATCCCTTACGAGAAACCGGTGAACGGCCTCGGGCCCCAGCTCGGGCCAGGCGATGACCTCCACCTCCTGGACCGTCAGGCTGAGCAGGGCCCCGGCCCCGCCCAGGGCGGCCAGATAGATCGATCCGGTCTCCACCAGGGCCGCCTTGACGTCGGCCGAGCGCCGGCCCTTGCCGATGGTCGCCGTGACCCCGGCCTGGTACAACCGCCGGGCAAAGGGGTCCATCCGGTAGGAGGTGGTCGGTCCCGAGGCCCCGATGATCCGGCCCGGTCTGGCCGGCGAGGGGCCGCAGTAGTAGATCACCGCCCCCTCCGGGTCAAAGGGCAGGGGCTGGCCGGCGTCCAGCAGTTCGATCAGCCGGCGGTGGGCCGCGTCCCGGGCGGTGTAGATCACCCCGGACAGGGACACGGCCTGGCCGACCGCCAGGGTCCTCGCCCGGTCCCGGGACAGGGGCGCCGTCAAGCGGATCACCTCCCGGCTCACAGTTCGACCTCGACGTGACGGGCGGCGTGGCACTGGATGTTGACCGCCACGGGCAGCGAGGCGATGTGGCACGGCTTCAGGTCCAAATGGACCGCCAGGGCGGTCCGCGTGCCGCCCAGGCCCTGGGGCCCGACGCCGGTCAAGTTGACCGCCTCGAACAGCTCGCTTTCCCGGGCCGCCGCCTCGGGGTCGGGATTTTTCTGTCCGATCTCCCGGATCAGGGTCCGCTTGGCCCGGACCGCCGCGTCGTCAAAGGTGCCCCCCACGGCCACCCCGACGATGATCGGCGGGCAGGGGTTGGGTCCGGCGTCGATCACCGTCTCGGTCACGGTTTGATTGATACCCTCCCAGCCCATGGCCGGGGTCAGGAGCCGGACCCGGCTCATGTTCTCGGCGCCGCCCCCCTTGGGCATGACGTACAGCCTCAGGCCGTCGCCGGGGACGAGCCGGACGTGGCTGACGATGGGCGTGTTGTCCCCGGTGTTGGCCCGGGTCAGGGGATGACAGACCGAGCGGCGCAGGTAGCCCTGCTCGTAGCCTCGGCGGACGCCCTCGGTCAGGGCGTCCTCCAGGCCGCCGCCGGTTATCCGGACCTCCTGGCCCACGTCGGCCAGGATGACCGCCAGGCCGCAGTCCTGGCAGATGGGAATCCGCTCGGCCGCGGCCAGTTCGGCGTTTTGGATGATCTGGCCGAGGAGGTGTTTGCCCAGCGGAGAGGCCTCCTCGCGTTCGGCCAGGATCAGGGCGGACGTGACGTCGGGCGGCAGCTCGAAGTTGGCTCGCTGGACCGCCTCGGCCACAGCGTTGGATATGTCGGCGGCGCTGATGGGGCGCATCATTTATCCGGTGTAAAAAAAGGGAAAGGATCGGCGCCGATCCCTTGCCAATTTTTTATGCCCCTGAGCAAAGTTTGTCAATCCCAAACAGCCCGTCGATTCACCGGCCTGGCAAACAAGAGTGGCTGTATCGAACCATCGGGACGTATCCTCGTCAAATAATTTCCGGTTACGTCCCTTCTCGGGCCGGGAGAGGTCTCAGATTTTTTCGAGCATGTCTCGGAGCAGATAGTGGGCCAGGGCCGTGGCGTCCGGGGCGTTGCGTCCGGTAATCTCCCCCCAGGGGGTGTCGATGGCGGGCCGGGGCCGGACGGCCTTGCGTCCGACGATGTACCACAGCGTGGCCGCCCGCTTGACGTCCAGGATCCTGAGTCTCAGGCTGACCCGGCTGGGGGACACGGCCACCCCGTTGAACAGGTCCAGGCACTGGCCGACCACCACCAGGTCGTAGCCCATTTTCCGGCCCAGGCTGACCGCCCGCCGCAGGGAGTTCCCGCCGCCCACCTGGACCACCGGCTGGTCGATCAGGCCGATGAACCGAAAGCGCCGCTGATTGAGCAGGTGCTGATGGGTCATCACCGCCAACTGGCGGCTCAGGGTCAATGTCGGCGCCTCAAACAGAAAGACCCCCACCCGCGAGTTGAAATAGGGCTTGTCCTCGTTGCGGATCGGCTTGGGCCTTACGAAAGTCCAGGCCCGGCCCGCGGTCTCCATGGACTTGTCCCGGCGGCGCAGGGGGTGGATGATCACCTGGACCGTCTCCAGATCGCTCTCGGGCCCGTAGTCGTCCAGGGCGGGATAGGCCGCGCAGGCGGCCGCGACCAGAATCAGTGCCAAGACCCATGCCCAACGGAACCTCACGAATCACACCCCCTACTATTCAGGTCCGGCCCCGATCGGACAGGCCCGGCCCGGCCGAAGGGCTCAGGGCCGACCCGTCCGCCCGGGGGCGGCCGGTGTTTTGAAGGTACTTGATCAGGTGACGCCGCTTTTGTTTGATCCCGCGGATGTACTTCCGGGAACCGTTGTAGGCGGCGACGACGTTGTCCAGGTTGCAGCGCCAGCTGACCTTCCGGCCGTGCTTGACGCCGACGGAATGACGGTCGATCAGCTGGCGCAGGTGATAGGCGGCCAGATAAGCGGCCAGGGTGAGGTGGTTTTGGAGCTTGACCTTGGGCGATGGCACCCGGAAGGCCTGGCGGCTCATCTGGCTCAAGATCAGGCGCTTGGTCGGCGCGAAGATCTGGAAGGGGCTGGCCGACCGCCGGCCGTCCCCCAGGACATTGGCGTAATAGGTCTCCTGGTGGGGGATGTTGAGCATCAGGGTCAGGGGGACCCGGAAGGTCTTGGCGGCGCAGTAGATGTCAAAGGCCAGCCGCCGGGCGTAGTGGTCCAGATTGGCGGGGACCTTTTTCCGGCGGGCCTGGAGGTAGCGGCGGCAGTTGTCGGCGATAAAGGGCGAGAAGCGCTGGACAAAGCCGGCCAGGGTCATGCCCTCGACGGCCGGCAGGGGACGGGTCTGGCCGGTGAAGACCAGGCGCCGGGGCAGGGTCCGCCGCAGGGCCCGGGCCGCCCGGGCGTTGGTCACCACCGCGACCAGGGCCTGCCGGCGGGTCATCCCGGCCGCCACCAGGTCGAAGTAGAGCCGGTCCCGAAACCAGTTGGTCTTGCGGCCCGTAAGGAGCGGGACCTTTTCCAGAAGGGTCATCGCCTGGGCCAGCAACTGGTGGTGGATGGCGTCGCGAAAGATGTGGGGATGGGCCAGGCCGAAGTTCCTGATCCGTTTGGCCAGGGCGTCCAGGGCGGTCAGCTTGATCGGCTGCGAGGTGTCCAGGGTCCGGTAGGCCGTATCCAGGAAGGCCGACCGGGTCAGCCGGGATCGCCGGGCCAGGGCGGCCACGCGGGCGTCGATTTCGGCGATCACGGCCCGGGGGCCGGCCGCCAACTCCCGGGGGGGCAGGCCGTGGAGGTCGATGCGGGCGTTGAGCGGAAAATAGTGGATCTGGGCCAGCAGGATCGGCCGGGCCAGGGTCTGGTCGGCCAGGGTCGGACCGGCCAGGGAGGGATGAAGACCGGCCGGGACCGGCGGCACCGGGGCGTAGGCGGCGTCCGAGGCGGTCGTCGGATGGACCAGGAGCATGGACCCGGCGGCCAGGATGACCGCCAGGGCGTGGGGCAGGGTCCGCCGGGCGAATCCGGACAGGCGTTTCGTAAAGGCCTCGCCCTTGCCCGGGGGACCGAACTTGAGCAGGTGGAAGTACAGGACGCTGAGCCGGGCCAGTTGCTCCTTGAGGACCCGGACCTCCTCGCCCCTGGCCTCCAGGGCCTGTTGAAGCCGGCCGACGCTCTGGCCGGCCTCGACGCCGGCCACGGCCGTCAGGGCCAGCATCCGGCTCAGGAATCCGGCCGCCAGCCGGGAGGCCTCGACCTCGGCCCGGAGGCGGACCAGCTCGGTTTCGGCCTCGGCGGCCCGGGATCGGGTCCGGTCCAGGTCGGCCTGGACGTCGCCTTGCCTCGCCTCCCGCTCGGCCGCCTCCCGGGCCAGGCGGCGCTGGTCGGCCCGGCTCTTTTCCAGTTCGCCGGCCAAAAAGGCGATGACCGGGGCCGTGTCGGCCAGCATCCGGCGGACGCGGGGGGCGTCCCAGCCGGCCTGTTTTGGATCCGGACGCGGTTCCGTCTCCCGCTGGACGGTCAGTCGTTTCACCTCGAGGCGCAGCCGCTCGACCAGGGCGTCCAATTGCTGTATCCGCATATCCCGGTCGATCTGGTTCTGGGGATCGACCAGCCATTGCTGCCTGGCCCGAAGGGGTTCCGCGCTGCGGCGCAGCATTTCCCGGATGCGTTCCAGCTCGATCAGCCTGACCCGGGTCAGGCCCAGACGCCGCCGCACCTGTTCGGCCCGGGGGTCCACGGTCCCGAAGCTGAACTCGGGCAAGGCCGGGACGGCCTGGGCCGCGGCCTCCAGCCGCCGGCCGTAGGCCTGACAGGCCCGGCGAAAGGCCCGGTGGCGGCGGTGCAGGCGCTCGAGGACCGGCGCCAGGTCGGGCAGGATTTCCTCGGCCTTGACGGAGGTCAGGTCCCGGTGCCAGGTGAGCAGCCACTGTCGCTGGGACCTTTCCCAGGCCCGGCCGCTTTCCAGGGCCTGGGCCAGGGAGTCGATTCGGTCCACCAGTTCCGGGGACGGTCCCGGCTGGCCGAGGGTGGCCAGCCGCTCCAGGCCCCGTTCCAGGAAAGAGGCCAGCCGCTCGCGCCGCGACTCGGTCGAGCCGGCGGTCCGGGCCAGGGTCTCGAGTTCGTCGTCCAGGTTTTCCAGGCGGGGCAGGACCGCGCAGCACAGATAATCGGGCTGGGCCTGGGGCGTGATCAGGCCCAGGGCGGCCTCGAGCCGGCGGCCGGCCCGCTTGACATTCCGGTTCAAGGGGACCAGTTGCTCCAGACAGCGGCGTCCGGCCTCGGTCTGGGCCGCGATCCGGCTCAAAAGTCGCTCTCGGGACTGTTGGCGGGAAAAATCTTCCCCAACCAGGGCCCCCAGCCGGGCCAGTTCGGCCTCCCCCGGCAATCGCGGCGCCCGGTTGACGGCCGGGTGTCGATCCAGGGCGGCCAGGACCCGTCCCTGGGCCCCGTGGTGCCGGGTCATCCGGGCCGCCAGGACCGCCGCCCGGACCAGTTCCGCGGCGGCCCGGCCCAGGTCCCCGCGCCCGGCCGCCAGGACCCGTTCCGCCGCGCCCAGGGCCCGGTCATAGGCCGACGCCATTCGGGTCAGACGTTCCGACCGGGTCCTTTCCGCGATCAGTTTGGCCCGGCATCGCGGTATGCCCCGGCGCCACCGGTCGATCCGGCGGTCTTGCGGGCCGGTCTGAAATCGGTGCAGGTCGATCTTGGCCTGGACGTAGGACGCCAGCTCGGCCGGGTCCGGACGGGAGCGGGCGTTGATGGCCGCGGCCCTTCGGGCGACTTCATCCTGCAGGTGCCGCCATCGATCGGCGCGTTCCTCATCCTGGCGCGCCAGCCAAAGGATAAAAAAACCCTGCGCCCTGATCAGGCCCTGGCGCCGGATCAGGGATCGTTTTCGATCCCGGCCAATTTTTTGACGCTTTTCCCGCAGCCGGTCGAGCCGGCGGACCGCCTCGGCCACCCGACCGGCGGCCCGGGTCAGGGACCGTCGCCGCTCCTGGACCACGGCCGACAGCTCGGCCAGTGCCGGCCAATCACCCCAGGGCGGACCCGTTTCCATCAAATCGTCGGACTCGAGACGAAGAAGGCTGAATGGCCGCTCGTCCCTGGAACCCGTCCGTTGATTCATGAGGTCCGCCGATGCAAGGCTCTTGTCCCCCGGGCCGGAAGGTGTGTTATGATACCACGCGGGGAGGACGTTATGAGAAGAATCATAGCCACCTTGGTTTGCGTGGGAGCTTCGATTTGGTTGTTTGTCGCCCCGACCATGGCCCAGCGTTACCGTCTGCGGGTTCTCAAGGGACCGCAGGACTTCCAGCTTCTCAGTAGCAAAACCTGGGCCAGCTTCAAGAACTTCGGGACCGAGGAGGAGTATCGACTTAAGATCGCATACTTGCGCGGTTTTTTCGACGCCCTCCAGTACGCCCAGGTCGCCCCCTGGAGGGCCAAAAATGTCTTCGTTACCCTCCGGGGGCAGGACCTGAACACAATCGTAACTAAAATCAATGACTTCTACGAGCGGTATCCCCAGTACCGCACCTACACCCCGGCGACCGTCATCCTGGTCATTCTGCCCCGTCTCCAAAAGGGCCTGCCGCCGGTCCCCGGTCCCTGACCCCGGGCGGGCGGCCCGAACGCCCGAAAGGAACATTTGGCACTCGTGATCCTTGATAAGACAGCGATTATCGGACGCCGCCGGGCCGGGAGGACGGCTTGTACTAGGTCACATGTTGATATCGTTGGTTTTTCAATAGCTTTAATCACCCCGGGCCTGTCGGCGATGAGTTATTGGTCTAACTATCTGTTATCAGGTAACTAATAATCCGAAGGAGGATCGGGATGCGACTATTCCAAATAACTTGCCAGGTATTTTGGATAGAATCGGTCTGGTTGCACAAATTTGACCAACAGTTTGTCAACAGGACGATGAAGACCCTGCGGCCGGGGCCGCCCCCATCTTCGGTGGCCCGTTGACGCCCTTTTGTGATATATATGTGGCATTGGATAGCGCCGCCCGCGGTCCGGCCGGACGGAAATGAGAGGGGAGTCGCTCATGGGAGTCCAAGACAGAGGTTCCAGCAAACGGCGATTCGGAGGCCGGCGTCGGCCGGAGGACAAATCCTCCGAACCGGTGTCAACCCCCCTGGATGACGGGTTGCGGATCGACGAGGACGATATCACCCTGGACCGGGACGAACCCAAAGGCCCGGCCGCGCCCGGGGGCGGAGTATATTTCAAGCTCCTGCTGGCCGGGGTGGTGGCGGCCGGTCTGGTGGTCATCCTGGTGGTCATCCTCAGTTCTCCCCCCCGGCAGCCGGGTCGTCCGGGGACCACGACGCCTTCGGTCCGGGGCCGGATCGCGCCGGCCCAGGCGGCGGCCCTGGCCCAACAGGTCAACGACCTGAGACAAGAGGTCAAGGTGATCCGGGATGACATGGCCAAGCTGGCCCAGGACCTCAAGAAACTGAGGGAGCTGGGGGCGGCCTCGGGCGGAGCGATCAAGGCGGCGGCCCTTCGGCCTGTGGTGAACCGGCTCGTGGACGAACGGCTCAAGAGGACGGTCCGGGGACTCAGGCGGGCCTCCCGGTCCGGGACCAGCGCCGAGTTGACCGCCCTGAGCCGCCGCCTGAAAACGGTCGAGCAGCGCCTGGCCCGTCTGGCCAAGAAGGCCGCCGTCGCCCCGAGACCTTCGGCCACCCGGCCCCGGACCACGGCGGTCAAGCCACCCCGGCCGAAAACGCCCGCCCGGTCCTGGTTTGGCCAGACCAGCGCCGCCCGGCCCAAGCTGGTGATCCATCAGGTCAAGGCCAACGAGACCCTGTTCCGCATCGCCCAGAAATACCGGGTGTCGGTCCCGGACCTCAGGCGCTGGAACAAGAACATCGACCCCAAAGACTTGCGTGCGGGGATGAAAATCCGGGTGTACGTCAAGCGCTGATCAAATCGGATCCTTAAAAAAAAACGCCCGCTTCGCAATGAAGCGGCCGCCCCTTCCTTTCGGCCCCCACCCGCCCCGGGCGTCAGCGGAGCCGCTTCTGCTTGACCACGGTCTCCAGGCTGGGTGACTCGTTGGGGGTGGTGGTCCGGCCGTGGAGCACCCCGGACAACTGGGTGATGAGCAGGACGAAGATCAGGCTCAGGCAGGCCAGACCCACCCCGCACCAGATCAGGGTCCGGAGCGGGAACTCGCAGTTGTCGTCATACAATTCGTGACGGCGTTCCAGAAAGGCCAGGCGCTGCCAGGTGGACAGCAGCCCCCGGGTCCAGCGCCGCCGTTCCGGGGTGATGGTGTAGATCCGGTCCAGGCCCGCTTCCTCGAGCTGCTTCAGCACGTAGGGCGTGACAAAGGTCAGCTCGAGCGGCTTGCCGTCCAATTGGCCGTCCAGGCGGCCGAGGAGCCGGCAGGAGGCCTCGTCCAGCAGGCCCACCCCGGACAGATCCAGGTAGTACCGGTCGCACGGCCGGCCCCTGATATCATCGATGGCCCGCTCCAGGTCCGCCACGTGTTCGACGGTCAAGGGACCACACACGGAGAGCATCGGACGGTCCTGGTAGCTATGGCAGATGATTTTCATGAGCCGGTCCCAGGTGCAAGGCCGCTTTTTTGACGTATTATACCCGATTCTCCATTCGGAATGAAGTCCTGGTTCATTTTGGGGACCACCGGGTCCCGCACCAGCGGTCCCGGCGGCCGGATGAGGGCCGGGTCGGGCGGCGGGCCCATGACCCGAACCGGCAAGAACTGCTCCCGTCGAGCGTCCTGCCGGTCAGGGGACGCCATACTAGAACTTGATGCTCTTCAGGACCACGTTGGCCGCGCTGATGGCGGCCCGGGTCTGACTGACCGGGCACAGGAACTGGAGCCACAAACCCACCTTGGGGAAGAAGAGATTGATGATCCGGTACTGGGCCTGGTTCTGACGATTGACCACCCGGGCCACGACAAAGATGAACTGTTTGCCCCTGATGGTCCGGGGCTGATTGCGCTCGATCTGGGCGCCCATCCGCTGCATGTTCTGCAGGAAGGACTGCATCTTCTGCTGCAGGGCCTGGGCGCTGGGGGAGAAGTTCATGTTCATCCGGACCTTGGCCGGGGCCAGGTTGATCGAATAGACCGCCCCGTTGACGTGGGGCAACTGGAACACCAGCCGCCCGCCATAGGCGTTGACCACCAACCCGGGCACGATTTGCGCCCCACCGGCAGCCGGCTGGGGTGGTTGGGGCTGAGCCGGTTGAGGCTGGGTCGGCTGGGTGGGCTGAGTCGGCTGGGTGGGCTGGGTCGGCTGACCGGGCGTCGGACCATAAGGCGGGAACTGGGACCCGGGCAGGGGCTGGGGGGTCTGGACACCGGGCTGCTGGGGCGGTCCATAGGGCGGAGACTGCTGGGCCGGGGCGGTCAGGGCACCCAGCAGGACCAGGGCCAGGGCCAGGACGCCCGACTTGGCACCGACTCGAAACGCGGTCTGGAACATGGCGTCTCCCGATTGTATGGTTGCGTCGCGGCAGAAATTACCATCAAGATTACCATAGGCCGCCGCCGGGGGCCATACAAAACAGACCAGGGGACCCGGCCGGGGGGCGTCCGGGACGCCAGGTGGACGGTGCCGGGGCCGATGTGATATAAGTACCAGTGGAGACCGGAGAATGAGTTCTGCGGTCCTCGCCGGCAAGGGGCCGGCCAGGAGCAGGGAGGAGGCATGAAGTCCCGGGCGACGGTGGCGCTGGCGCTGGTCCTGGTCCTCTCGGCGGCGGGCGGGGCCGGGGCGGAAAAGGCCCCGACCGTGGTCAGCTCCTATCCGGCCACCGGGGAGCAGGACGTCTCCCCCAATCTGCGAGCCCTGACCGTGACCTTTTCCAAGACCATGCGGCGCAACGGCTTTTCGGTCATGCCCGTGGGCTGCGGCCGCTTTCCGCGGCTGACCGCCCGGCCGTTTTTCATCAGCCCGACCACGATCCGGATCCCGGTCAAGCTCGAGCCGGGGACCCAGTACTGCGTCGGCCTCAACGTCCACTGGCACATCGGGTTCCAGAGCGTCGATGGGGTGCCGGCCATGCCCCACGTCATCAGCTTCCGGACCACTGTGGTCGCGGGCCGGAACGAGACCCGGCATCCGCCCCAGCGCGTCCGCCGGGTGATGGACACCGAGACCCTGGTCCGGGTGTCGGTGCCTTCGACGGTGTTCATCCAGACCGACCGGGGCCTGGGCTCGGGGTTCATCGTCCAGGAAAACGGCTTCATCGTCACCAACAACCACGTCATCCGCGGGGCGAGGTGGATCACCGTCCGCATCCGGGTCGCGGGGGGCCACCGGAACTATCTGGCCAAGGTGATCAACCGTAACACCGAACAAGACCTGGCCGTGCTCAAGATCAATCCGGAGCGGAAGCTGACCCCGATCCCCCTGGGGGACTCGTCCCGGATCAACGTCGGCGAGCGGGTGATCGCCATCGGCAACCCGGTGGGCCTGGAGACGACCGTCACCGAGGGCATCGTCTCGGCCGTTCGCTCCATCCGGGGGCATCTCTACATCCAGACCAGCGCCGCCATCAATCCGGGCAACTCGGGCGGGGCCCTGATCAACAAGTACGGCGAGGTCATCGGGGTCAACACCTGGATCATGCGCCGCCACCGGCGCAAGCAGATCGCCCTGGAGGGGCTCAATTTCGCCGTGCCGGTCAACCAGGTCAAGCCCCTGGTGGTGGCCGCCCTGAAGAGCGCGCCCCGGCGGATGTTCGCCGGTCTGGCCCATTTCCCCCTGCCTCCGCCCCGGGACAAGACCGGACCCCGGGCCCGGCGACAGTTTTCGGGTTCGGCCCGGGTGGCGGTCAATCCCGGCCACCGGGCCCATGTCATCCCCAAGAACATGCCGGTCATGGGCGAGGTCGTCTTCGGCCGGGGGGTGACCGTCAGCGGCGCCCCGATCGGGGCGGCCACGGTCTTTCCGGCCGGAACGAACCAGGTGACGGCCGTATTCAAGTATCGCAACGTCCGCAAACACACGCCGTTCATGGTGGCCTGGTATCACAACGGCCTTCTGGTCCGGGCCAGGCGGCGGCTGTGGCGGCTGGCGCGGGACGGGTTCTTCCAGGACCGGATCGTCGCCCGCAAGGGACAGTCCCTGCCCGGCGGCCTGTGGCGCTTCGAGTTCACCCTGGGCCGCCGGATGCTGACCCGGGCGGTGTTCACCATCCGGGGAGGGCGGCCCTGGGGCAGCGGCAAGTAGGAGCGGATCGATGAGGGCTTGGGTGCGACTGAGCCTGGCGGCCGCGGCCGCCGTGGTGGTGGGGACCCATACGGCCGGGGCGGTCTTGACCCCCGGGGATTACCGTCACGCGGTCGATCTGGTGGCCCGGTTGACCACCTCCGCCCTGACCCCCCGGACCACGCCCCAGACCAGGATGTACTATCTGGCCCGGGCCGGCGGCGAACTGGCGGGGCTCCTGGCCCTCCGGCTGGACCGGCGGGGCGAGTTCACCGCCCGGATCAGGTCCCTGGCCGGGCGGTTCAAGGCCGACCTGGATCAGGTCCGCACCCGCCAGGGCCAGCTTTTGGCGGCGGTGGTCTATCACTACCGTCAACTGGCCGTCCTGTCCCAGGTGTCCACCACCGCCCTGGGGCGCACCCGCCTGGAGACCTACCGGGCCCGGATGACGGACCACATCGACCGGCTCCTGGCCAGCGGGCTGAAGGGAGCGGCCGCCCTCAAGGTGGCGGTCCTGGGGGTGTGCCGCATGGCCGACGTCTGGGCGGGGGCCCTGATCAAGCCCAGTGATGCGGCCAAGCGCCGGGCCCTGGAGCTGGAGGAGGCCGCGGTCAAGGTGCTGGTGATGGACATCCACCGGCTGAGCGCGGACGACTTTGTCCGGCGGGCCCTCCTGGCCGCCTATCGCTTCGTCCGTCTGGCCTCGACCTCGCTCGACCCCTCGCTGGTCCCGGCCTTTAAACGCATGGACGAGGTCCGCCGGCGCAATCCGGTCGGCCCCGGCCCGGCCGGGTCGGTTGCGGCCTACCAATCGGTTTACGAGGCCACCCATCTCCTGGCCGCCGGCATGGCCAGGTAGCCTCCCCACTCCTCGACAGCCCGGCTTTGCCCTTGACCCGCCCGGGGCGCTCTGTTACCCTTTAACGCCGTTGGCCGGCCGGATTCCGGCCAGGGGAAAGTCAATGGGGCGGGGACGGCCGGACGACCCGCGAGCCGCGTCTTGACCTTGAGCGAACCGGTTCGGGCTCCATCCTGAATGAAAATCGCCGTGATCAAGCCGTGGCCCGTGGCCGCGGCCGAGGAGCAGGTGCATGACCAAGTCCAGCGAAAAGGACAGCGGCCTCGACGGGGAGACCCGCTACGTCACCCGGGAAGACAGGGACGGGGTGGCCTATATCACCCTGAACCGGCCCAAGGCCATGAACGCCCTCAACCCGACCGTGGTCGGCCAGTTGGCCCAAGTTTTTGATGCCGCCGATGCTGACCCGAAAATCAAGACCATCGTCCTGGCCGGGGCGGGCAAGGCCTTCATCGCCGGGGCGGACATCGGCTTTTTCATCGAGAACATCAAGGCCGACCGGATCGACCGGGTCCTCGAGTTCACCACCTTTGGCCAGGAATTGCTCCAGCGGATCGACAACTCGGCCAAGCTGGTCATCGCCTGGATGGACGGCCTGGCCCTGGGCGGCGGGGCCGAGATCGCCCTGTGCGCCGACACGATCGTGGCCACGCCCGAGGCGACCATGGGCTTCCCCGAGACCGGGATCGGCATCTATCCCGGCCTGGGCGGCACCCAGCGCACGGCCCGCTACGTCGGCCCCGAGCTGGCCAAGTTTTTGGTCATGACCGGCCGGATCTTGAGCGCGGGCGAGGCCAAGGATCTCGGTCTGGTCGAGTACCTGGTCGAGCCGGGCGAGATCGGACAGGTGATCCATGACCTGGCCACTTCGGGCCGGGCCATGACCAAAAACTCGCGCGGCCCGGTCGCCCCGGCCGGCGACTGGTTCAGGATCAAGGACTGGTTCGGCCCGAACGGCATCAAGGCCATGATCAACGGCACCGCCCAAAACGATCCCGATCCGCTCAAGGCCAAGACGGCCAAGACCATCTCCTTCAAGGCACCCCTGGCCGTGCGCCTGGCCGACCGGATCATCGATGAGGGTTTCGCCCTGCCCCTGGCGCAGGGCCTGCAACTGGAGCTGGATCATCTGGTCGAGATCTTCAGCACCGAGGACGCCCTGGAGGGGCTGACCTCTTTGGGACGCAAACGCCCCGAGTACAAGGGCCGGTAATCCCGGCGGACCTCAGGACACGGCCCGGGCCGAGTCTTTGCCCGGGCTGAGGTGGTTAATGCCCAAACGCGACGACATCAACAAGGTGATGATCATCGGCTCGGGGCCGATCGTCATCTCCCAGGCCTGTGAGTTCGACTACTCGGGCACCCAGGCCTGCAAGGCCTTGCGCGAGGAGGGCATCGAGGTCACCCTGGTCAATTCGAACCCGGCGACGATCATGACCGACCCGGAGATGAGCGACCAGACCTATGTCGAGCCGATCTTGCCCGAGGTGGTCGCCCGGATTCTGAGGCGGGAAAGACCGGACGCCCTCCTGCCCACCCTGGGCGGTCAGACGGCCCTGAACACGGCCTTGGGCGTGGCCGACCTGGGGGTCCTCGAGGAGCTGGGCGTCGAGATGATCGGGGCCACCCCCGAGGTCATCCGCAAGGCCGAGGGGCGCGAGGAGTTCCGCGAGGCCATGAAGCGGATCGGCCTCCGGGTTCCGGCCAGCGCCATCATCCGGTACCAGAAGGAGCGGGACCCGGTGGCCGACACCAAGGCCCGGGCCCGGGCCGTGGAGGAGGCCCTGGCCGCGGCCGACAAGATAGGCTTTCCGATCATCATCCGGCCGGCCTACACCCTGGGCGGCACCGGGGGCGGGGTGGCCTACAACGTGGACGACCTGCGGGGCCTGACCGGCGACGGACTGGCCGCCTCCATGGCCGGCGAGGTCATGCTCGAGGAGTCGGTCCTGGGCTGGAAGGAATTCGAGCTCGAGGTGATGCGCGACCGCAAGGACAACGTGGTCATCATCTGCTCCATCGAGAACTTCGACCCCATGGGCGTCCACACCGGGGACTCGATCACCGTCGCCCCGATCCAGACCCTGACCGACAAGGAATACCAGCGCCTCCGCGACGCCTCCCTGGCCATCATCCGCGAGATCGGCGTCGAGACCGGCGGCTCGAACATCCAGTTCGCCACCCACCCCGACACGGGCGACCTGGTGGTCATCGAGATGAATCCCCGGGTCAGCAGGTCCAGCGCCCTGGCCAGCAAGGCCACCGGCTTCCCCATCGCCCGGATCGCCGCCAAGCTGGCCATCGGCTACACCCTGGACGAGATCCCCAACGACATCACCCGGGAGACCATGGCCTCCTTCGAGCCGACCATCGACTACTGCGTCACCAAGATCCCGCGGTGGGCCTTCGAGAAGTTCCCCGGGGCCAAGGACGTCCTGACCACGTCCATGCGCAGCGTCGGCGAGGCCATGTCCATCGGCCGGACCTTCAAGGAGTCCTTCCAGAAGGGCCTGCGGAGCCTCGAGATCAGCCGCTACGGCCTGGGCGCCGACGGCGCCGACCCGCCCCCGAACCATCCGTCCCTGGACCCGGCCGAGATCAGGCGGCGCCTGCTCGAACCCAATTCCCAGCGGGCCTTCTACCTGCGCCACGCCCTTATGGCCGGGATGACCCTGACGGAGATCCACGAGCTGACCCGGATCGATCCCTGGTTCCTGAACCACCTGGCCGACATCCTGGCGATGGAGGCCGAGCTGCGGGCGTCGGCCGGCAACAAGTCGAACGGGCGGCTGCCCCTGGAGGACGACCTGCTGCGGCGGGCCAAACAGTACGGTTTTTCGGACCGCCAGTTGGGGACCATCTTCGGCGTGAGCGAGGACGCGGTCCGGGCCGACCGCCGGGGGCGGGGGATCGGTCACGTTTACAAGCTGGTGGACACCTGCGCCGCCGAGTTCGAGGCCTACACGCCCTACTTTTATTCGACCTACGAGACCGAGGACGAGGTCCGGGCCACGGACAAGAGAAAGGTCGTCATCCTGGGCGGCGGGCCGA
Source organism: uncultured Desulfarculales bacterium (assembly GCA_964569795.1). GTDB lineage: Bacteria > Desulfobacterota > Desulfarculia > Desulfarculales > JAHJDS01 > JAHJDS01. Next base: position 23,612 of record CAZMVB010000007.1, read on the forward strand.
ACCGGATCGGGCAGGGCATCGAGTTCGACTACTGCTGCGTCCACGCCAGCTTCGCCCTGCGGGAGATGGGCGTCGAGTCGATCATGGTCAACTCGAACCCGGAGACGGTCTCGACCGACTACGACACCTCGGACCGCCTCTACTTCGAGCCCCTGACCAAGGAGGACGTCCTCAACATCATCGAGTCGGAGAAGCCCGACGGGGTCATCGTCCAGTTCGGCGGGCAGACGCCGCTCAACCTGTCGGTCCCCCTGTGGAACGCCGGGGCGCCGATCATCGGCACCACCCCCGACGCCATCGATCGGGCCGAGGACCGGAAACGCTTCCAGGACCTGCTGAACAAACTGGGCCTGACCCAGCCGGACAACGACACGGCCTTCACCGTGTCCGAGGCGGTCGCCGCCGCGGACCGGATCGGCTACCCGGTGGTCGTCCGTCCGAGTTACGTCCTGGGCGGGCGGGGCATGGAGATCGTCTTCGATCAGGCCTCGCTGGAGGCCTACGTGGCCACGGCCACCCAGGTCTCGCCCGACCACCCCATCCTGATCGACAAGTTTCTGGAGGATGCCATCGAGATCGACGTGGACGCGGTCAGCGACGGGTCGCGGACCATCATCGCCGGGGTGATGGAGCACATCGAGCAGGCCGGCATCCATTCGGGCGATTCGGCCTGTGTCCTGCCTCCCCACACCCTGGGTCAGGCCATGATCGACGAGATCATGGACGCCACCCGGGCCATGGCCGCCGAGCTGGGCGTGGTCGGATTGATGAACGTCCAGTACGCGGTCAAGGACGGCCGGCTGTTCGTCCTGGAGGTCAACCCCCGGGCGTCGCGGACGGTCCCCTTTGTCAGCAAGGCCACGGGCGTGCCCTGGGCCAAGGTGGCCACCAAGGCGATGATGGGCGTCTCTCTGGCCGACCAGGGGCTGACCAACGAGATCCACCCCGGCCACTACTCGGTCAAGGAGGCCGTCTTCCCCTTTACCCGCTTCCCCGGGGTGGACGCCATGCTCGGCCCCGAGATGCGCTCCACGGGCGAGGTCATGGGCCTGGACGCGGACCTGGGCGCGGCCTATGTCAAGAGCCAGCTCGCCGCCGGCCAGATCTTGCCCACCTCGGGCCGGGTCTTCATCTCGGTCAAGGACACGGACAAGGCCGCCTCGGTCGAGATCTCGAGGCGGCTGGAGGCCCTGGGATTCGAGATCGTGGCCACGTCCGGCACGGCCTCGTTCTTACAGGAATCCGGCGTCAAGTGCGCCCGGGTCAACAAGATCGAGGAACCCCGACCCCACATCCTCGACCACATCGTCAACGGCGAGATCCAGCTGGTCATCAACACCTCGGTCGGCAAGGGACCCCACAGCGACGCCGCCCGCATCCGCCGGAGCGCGGTCGATCGCGGGATCTGCTACGTGACCACCGTCGCCGGCGCCCTGGCCACGGTGGGGGGCATCGAGGTGCTCCGGAGCAGAGAACTGGACGTCAAGTCCCTGCAGGAGTATCATCAGGCCATCGGCGGAAGGGAGCGACAGGAGTAGGGACCAATGCCTGCTTTGCTCGATGACGGACCCCGGGAAGCCTGCGGTCTGTTCGGCGTTTACGGCCACGAGGACGCGGCCAAGCTGACCTATTTCGGCCTGTACGCCCTCCAGCACCGCGGCCAGGAATCGGCCGGCATCGTTGCCTCGGACGGACGCCAGGTGGCCACCCACAAGGCCATGGGCCTGGTGCCCGACGTGTTCAACGAGGACATCCTGGCCGCCCTGCCCGGGCATATCGCCATCGGTCACGTCCGCTATTCGACCACCGGCTCCTCGCTGCTGATCAACGCCCAGCCCTTCAGCGTGTCCTTTGCCGGGCACAACCTGTCCCTGGCCCACAACGGCAACCTGACCAACTCCTTTGACCTGCGGCAGCATCTCGAGGTCAACGGGTCGCTCTTTCAGACCACCATGGACACCGAGATCATCGTCCACCTCCTGGCCCGGGCGGTGCACAAGGGTCTGGAGGAGGCCTTCATCCACGCCCTGAGCCAGGTCCACGGCGCCTATTCCCTACTGCTGATGACCGAGGACACCCTGATCGCCGCCCGGGACCCCTACGGCCTGCGGCCCCTCTGCCTGGGCCGCCTGAACGGGTCCTACGTCATCGCCTCGGAGACCTGCGCCCTGGATCTGGTCGAGGCCGAGTTCTGGCGGGAGATCGAGCCGGGCGAGGTGGTGGTCATCGACAAGTACGGCCTCAGCTCGGAAAAGCCCTTTGCCGCGCGGCACGAGGCCTCGTGCATCTTCGAGTTCATCTACTTCGCCCGGCCCGATTCGACCATCTTCGGCCAGAACGTCTATCAGGTCCGCAAGCGCCTCGGGGCCGGCCTGGCCGGCGAGCACCCCCGCCAGGCCGATTTCGTGATGCCCTTTCCCGACTCGGGCAACTACGCCGCCCTGGGCTACGCCGAGGCGGCCGGGCTGCCCTTCGAGATGGGCGTCATCCGCAACCACTACGTCGGCCGGACCTTCATCCAGCCCTCGCAGACCATGCGCGACTTCGGGGTTCGGGTCAAGCTGAACCCGGTCCGGGAACTGCTGCGGGGCAAGGAGGTGGTCATCGTCGAGGACTCGATCATCCGGGGCACCACCTCCCGGACCAGGGTCCAGACCCTGCGCCGGGCCGGGGCCAAGAAGGTCCACATGGTGGTCAGCTGTCCTCCTCACCGCTTCCCCTGCTTCTACGGCATCGACTTCTCGACCCGGGGGGAACTGATCGCCGCCGAAAAGACCGTTGACGAGATCCGGGACTTCGTCGGCCTGGACTCGCTGGGGTATCTGTCGGTCGAGGGCCTGGCCGAGGCCACCGGCTGCAACGGCCACGGCTTCTGCATGGCCTGTTTCACCGGCGAGTACCCCGAGGTGATCAAGGGCGACATGGACAAACACCGGTGGGAGATGAAGTGTTGCGGGGCCTGAACCCCGACCAGACGGCCATCGACTGCGCCCGGGACGTGCTGCGGATCGAGGCCGACGGCCTGCTGGAGCTGGTGGACAAGGTGGACGAGTCCTTTGCCCGGCTGGTGGACCTCATCCTGGAGGCGACGGGCCGGGTGATCCTGACCGGGCTGGGCAAGAGCGGCATCGTCGCCCGCAAGATCGTGGCCACCTTGAACTCGACCGGCACCCAGGCGGTCTATCTCCATCCGGTCGAGGCGATGCACGGCGACCTGGGACTGGTCGGCCCGGGCGACGTGGTCATCGCCCTGTCCAACTCGGGCCAGACCGACGAGGTCAACCTGATCCTGCCGGCGATCAAGCGGCTGGGGGCCAAGGTGGCCGCCCTGACCGGCAATCCGGAATCGAACCTGGCCCGGCAGGCCGATCTGGTCATCGACGTGGGCGTGTCCCGCGAGGCCTGCCCCCTGGGCCTGGCCCCGACCAGCTCGACCACCGCCGCCCTGGCCATGGGCGACGCCCTGGCCGTGGCCCTGATCAACCGGACCCACTTCACTCCCGAGGACTTTCGGGCCCGGCACCCCGGCGGGTCGCTGGGCGAACGGCTCCGCTACCAGGTCTCCGAGATCATGGTCACCGGGACCAAGGTGCCCCGGGTCGGCCCGGAGGCGACCCTCCAGGAGGTGGTCCAGGTGGTGGACCGGGGCGATCTGGGCACGGCCCTGGTGGTGGACGACCAGGACCGGCTCCTGGGCATCATCACCGACGGCGACCTCCGCCGGGCCCTGCGGGACGGGCCGTCCATCTACGACCTGGCCGCCGGGGATCTGATGACCGCCGATCCCCACGCCGTCTCCCCTGAGCTGACCGCGGTCAAGGCCCTGACCCTGATGGAGACCAAGGGCATCACCGCCCTGCCGGTGATCGATGCCCGGAACCGGGTCCTGGGCGTCATCCACCTGCACGACCTGTTGGGCCGGGAAGAGTTTCACGTCCAAGTGGGTTGACGGTGTCCCTCCCCCGCGGACATGTGATCGAGCTGGTCAGTCCCCTGACCGCGGACGGCCGTCCGGACGCGGCGGCCATGGACCGGCTCATCCGGCGGGTCGGGCCCGCGGCCGACGCCCTGGTCCTGGCCGGCCCGCGGGCGGGCGAGCTGCTGACCCTGTCCGATTCGGTCTGGGCCGGGGTGGTCCGGGCCGGTCTCGCGGCCGCCGGCGACGAGGCGGCGGTGATGATCGGCGTCACCGGGGCCGACCCGGAGGCCACCCGGCGGCGGCTGGAACTGGCCGAAGAACTCCTGAGCGGGACCGGCCGGCCGGGCCCGGCGATCCTGGTGGACCTGCCCCTGTGGTACCACAGCAACCGGGGCCTGCCCGATCAACTGGCCCAGTGGACGGGCCTGACCGCCCGGCCCCTGGTCCTGGTCAATCACCCCGCGGCCGTCAGGTCTCTCGACCGGCCCCTGAAGCACGCCAACATCCGGACCGAGGTCCTCAAGAAGGTGTCGGCCCTGACCGGGGTCGAGGGCCTGATCTTTGCCGGCGACGCCAGGCGCGAGTCCAACTTTCGCCGGGCGGTCAGGGCCCGGCCCGGGTTCACCATCTACGATTACGACGAACTCAACTTCCTGGGCCGTCCCTCCCAGGCGGGCGTGGTCACCGTCGGGGGAAACCTGATCCCCGAGGTCTGGCGGCGGCTGGTGGACGCCTCGCTGGGCCGGGCCGGGCAGGTGACCCGCTTCGCCGATTACCAGCGCCAGTTGTGGGGCTGGTCCATTGTGGCCCGGGGCCTGGCCGAGCTGACGGCCGCTGACCCGGTCCGGGTCATGAAACGGGCCCTTTACCTGGCCGGGGTGATCGGCTCCGAGACGACGACCGTGGCCGGTTCAGACCTGGACTCGACGGTCGGGGACGCCGTCGAGGCCTGGCTGGGGGCCAACCGGGATCATCTCCCGAAAGGTGAGTGAATGGATTCGATTCCGACTCAAGTCCGGACCCTGGGTCCGGCCGACCATCCGTCGCCGCTGGGCTACCGGGACGAGCACGGCCCGCACTTCGTGAACGAGGCGGACCGGGTCGTCCTGAACGTCTCCCAGGCCGACGCCTGCCGCTACCTGGAAGATGGCCAGGTGCCGCCGGCCTTCGAGACGGCCGGACCCCGGCGGCGGCTGTTTTTCGATCCGACCCGGCTCCGGGCGGCGGTGGTCACCTGCGGCGGGCTCTGTCCGGGCATCAACGACGTCATCCGGGCCATTGTCCTGCAGCTCTACCACGTTTACGGCTGCCGGGACATCCTGGGCATCCGCTTCGGCTTCCAGGGGCTGATTCCGGCCTACGGCTACGAGCCCCTGCGCCTGACCCATCATGAGGTCGTGGACATCTACCAGATGGGCGGGACCATCCTCGGTTCGTCCCGGGGCGCCCACACCCCGGCCGAGCTGGTGGACGGCCTGGAGCGCCTGGGCGTCCAGGTCCTGTTCGCCATCGGCGGCGACGGCACCCTCCGGGGGGTGGACGCCCTCAGCCGAGAGATCGCCCGCCGGGGCATCGATATCGGCGTCGTCGGGGTGCCCAAGACCATTGACAACGACATCCACCTGGTCGAGAAATCGTTCGGCTTCGATACCGCCGTCGAGACCGCCGCCCGGGTCATCTCCGGGGCCCACATCGAGGCCGACGGCGCGGTGAACGGCATCGGCCTGGTCAAGGTCATGGGCCGCCGGGCGGGCTTCATCGCCGCCATGGCCGCCCTGTGCATGCGCGAGGTGAACTTCGTGCTGGTGCCCGAGGTGGCCACCCGACTGGACGGGGACGACGGCCTCCTGGCCGCGGTCGAGCGGCGGCTGGCCGATCGGGGACACGCCGTGATCGTCGTCGCCGAGGGCGCCGGCCAGGAGTTGTTCGCCGGCCGGGACTTCGGGGCCGACGCCTCGGGCAACCCTCACCTGGGCGACATCGGCCGGGAACTCCAGAGCATCCTGACGGACTACTTTCAGGGCAAGGGGATCGACAGCAACCTGAAGTACATCGACCCGTCCTACATCATCCGGTCCCAGCCGGCCAACGCCAACGACTCGATCTATTGCGGTTTCCTGGGACAGTACGCCGTCCACGCCGGCCTGGCCGGCCGGACCGGGGTGGTCATCAGCCGCTGGAACAACCGCTACGTCCACCTGCCGGTCGAGGCCGTGGTCATGAGCCACCGGCGGCTGGACCCCACCGGACCGCTGTGGCGGGCGGTGATCGAGTCCACCGGCCAGCCGGCCTGGCCGGCCGCGGCCGGGGAGGGCGGGGGCTGAGGCCGTGTGCGGCCTGGGCTTCATCGGCTGGCTGCTGGCCCTGGCCTACTTGTTCCTGGTGGTGATGGCCTTGACCTTTCTGCTGGGGAGGTGGCTCAAGCGGGCCTTCTCCGAGGAGACGCCGCCCGACGACGAGGACCCGTGACATTCCCGGACCGGCTGAGCGCCCGGTCAGTACAGGAACATCGGCTTGTCGATCATGCCGGCCATCTTGGGCCGGTAGTTGACGGCGTCGTAGAGCTGGCCCACGTCCACCCGTTTGATCCCCTCCACGGGCGTCCGGGCCGGGACGTGGGTGTAGCGGCCGTTCTGGAGGGCGACCATCCGCCCGGTCCGACCGGCGGCGATCAGGTCCATGGCCACCCCGGCAAAGGAGATGGCCACCATCCGGTCCAGGGCGTCCGGGGCCCCGGAGCGCATCAGGTAGCCCACCTGCTGGAAGATGGTCCCCTTGCCGGTCAGCTTCTTGATGGCCTGGCTGGTGACGAAGCCGACGCCGCCCAGTTTCTTGTGGCCGTAAGCGTCCTCGGCGCCGTATTCCTCCGGCTGCCCGCCGATCATGGTCGCCCCTTCGGAAATGGTCATGATCGAGTAGTTGCTCGGATTTTCCCGCTTGTCCGCAAGAAGCATCTCCGCCAGCCGCTCGACGTCAAAGGGCACCTCGCTGATCACCGCCCGGTCCACCCCGGACAAATGGGCCGAGATGAGCGACGTCTCGCCCGAGTTGCGTCCGAACAGCTCGACGACGGCGATCCGTTCGTGTGAGCCGGCGTTGTTGCGCAGGGCGGTGATGAATTCCACGCTCCGGGTGACGGCCGTGGAGAAGCCGATGCACATGTCGGTCCCGAAGACGTCGTTGTCCATGGTCTTGGGCACGGCGACCACGGGCACGCCCTCGTTGTCCAGCCGGGCGGCGTAGCTCAGGGTGTCGTCGCCGCCGATGGGGATCAGGACGTCGATGCCCAGCCGCTCGATCACCCGCAGAATGTGGGGGGTGTAGTCCCGGGCTCCGTCCTCCAGTTCGAGGAAGCCCTGGGGGCCGATGAAGTCCGGCCACTCGTTGGCCTTGACCCGGGCCGGGTTGGTCCGGGAGGTGTGGAGGTAGGTCCCGCCCGAGCGGTCGATGGCCCTGACCTCGACCTTGAACAGCTCGCGGACCCAGTTGGGCTGGGGACCCCCCAGGTCGGGGTTGTAGTTGAGCAGGCCGGCCCAGCCGCGCCGGATGCCTATAACCCGGCACCCTTCCTCCTCGGCCCGCCAGACCACGGTCTTGATGCAGGCGTTGAGGCCGGGCACGTCGCCGCCCCCGGTCAGAATCCCGAATGTCCTGGGCATGACCGCCTCCCTTAGGGCCTACCTATATTATTGGGCAGGAGACGGTCGCGCGCAAGGACCGGGCGATCCATTGCCCCGGGAGTCGGGGAGGGATCAGCCCGCTTCCGGCTCGGAATAGGGCCGGCCGGCCACGGCCCGGGCCCGCTCCCGGCGGAAGCACTCGGGACACAGCTCGGGATGGAGGTGCTGGGCCACCTCGTCCTGGGCGCTCAGGTGGTCCATGTAGGCCTGGGTGGCGTACTCCCGGCCGCAGCTCACGCACCGGATCAGGGGCAGTTCGCTGACGACGGTCGGACCGATGATCACCCGCCGGACGCCGCCCGCGTCCTCGACCCGGATGTTGCCGACCGGGCAGACGTTGGCGCAACTGCCGCAGCCGATGCACATCCGGGCCGGGTGCTCGAAGTCCAGGCAGGCCAGCCGGCCCGAGGGGGTGACCGTCATCCGGAGCGAGCCGGTGCCCATCTCGGCGCAGGCCATCTGGCACAGTCCCCGGCCGTCGCACCGGTCGCAGCGGAGGCAGCGGGCCGCCTCGAGGCGGGCCGTCTGTTCGTCAAATCCCAGCTCGACGTTCTCGAATGACTTCCGGCGGGTGGCCAGGGGCAAAACGGGCATGGCCGGCCGGGACAGATTGGCCCGCTCCCGGGCGGTGATGATCCTGGGCTCGGGCCGCTCGTGTTGCCGGGGCTCGTACGGGGTCTGGGGCGGGGCTTCGCCCCGCAAATAGGCGTCCATGGACCGGGCGGCGGTCTTGCCCAGGGCCACGGCCTCGATGACCGTGGCCGGACCGAGAATCACGTCGCCGCCGGCGAACACGTCCGGTTCGGCCGTCTGGAGGGTCAGCGGATCGACGCGCAGGCGCTTGCCTCGGCCGAGTTGAATTTTTGAGCCCTCGATCAATTGGTCCGGGTCCGGGCGCTGGCTGATGGCGGCGATGATCGCCCCGGCCTCGAGGACAAAGGCGCTGTCCTCGACGGCCACGGGCCGGCGGCGGCCCGATTCGTCGGGCGGCCCCAGCTTGGCCCGGAGGCACTCCAGGCCGGTCACTCGGCCGTTTTCGCCCAGGACGCGCCGGGGGATGGTCAGGTAGTGGATCCTGACCCCTTCCTCCTCGGCCTGCTCGATCTCCTCGCCGTGGGCCGGCATCTCGTTGCGGGTCCGGCGGTAGGCGATGGTCACCTCGCGGCAGCCCAGGCGGACCGCCGTCCGGGCGGCGTCGATGGCCGCGTTACCGCCCCCGACGACGACCACCTTGTCCGCGGGCCGGGCCTTGTCGCCCAGGGCCACCCGGCGCAGGAAGGTCAGGCCGTCAAAGACCGGCTCGAACTCGTCCTCGCCCTCGATCCCGAGTGAAAGACCCTCGTGGGCGCCGATGGCGATGAAAAAGGCCTCGTAGCCCTGCTCTCGCAGGTCATCCAGGGTCGGGTCGTCGCCGATCCTGGTGTTCAGTTTGATCTCGACGCCGAGGCGTTCAATGGCCTCGATCTCGCGGCGGACGATGTCGCGCGGCAGGCGGTACTCGGGGATGCCCACCGACCACAGCCCGCCGGCCACGGGCAGGGCCTCGAACACGGTCACCTGGTGCCCCTTGAGACGCAGGTAATAGGCCGCCGTCAGCCCGGCCGGTCCGGCGCCGATGATCGCCACCCGGCGGCCGGTGTCCGGGGCCGGGGTCGGCCCGGGATAGCCGCCCGTTTGGTCCCAGGTCTGCTGGGCGGTGAAGGCCTTCAGGCTCTTGATCGAGATCGGCCCGGCCAGGAGCTGCTGGGGACACAAGGCCTCGCAGGGATGGGGGCAGATCAGGCCGCAGATCCAGGGGAAGGGATTTTCCTCGCGGATGAGCCGGACCGCCGCCTCGTCCTCGCCGTGGGCGACCAGGGTCAAATACCCGGGGATGTCGATGTAGGCCGGACAGGCCGCCTGGCAGGGCGGCGGCTCCCAGACGTAACAGGCCCCGGCCGGGCAGTGTTGATTGTAGATGTGATCCAGGATCTCGTCCAGGAAGTGGGCCAGGGCCGTGGCCACGGTGTTGGCCACGCTGCGCGGCCCCCGGCAGTCCTCGCCGTAGGTCTCCCGCTCGGCCAGCCGCTCCAGGGTCCGGACGTGATCCTGCTGGCCCTGGCCCTCGGCGATGGCCGTCAGGACCCGGGTCAGGCGGTTGACGGCCAGTTGAAATGGCGCCAGGGGCGGTTCGAAGGTCATCAGGGCCCAGCGGGTCATGTCGGCCGTGACGTTGACCACGCAGTCGTCCTCGGTCAAGACGCGGACCACGCCCGAGCCGAAGTTGATCCCGGCCTCGGCCAGGGAATCGAAGTCCAGCCGGATGTCCAGACCGTCGGCCGGAACGAACCCGCCGGTCAGGCCCCCCAGATGGACGGCCTTGAGGTCCCCGGCCATCAGCCCCCCGGCGTATCGGTCGATCAGCTCGCCCAGAGTGATCCCCAGGGGGGCCTCGACCAGGCCCGGCCGTTTGACCGGACCGATCACGGTGAACAGCTTGGTCCCCGGGTCGTCGGGGATGCCCCGCCGGCGGAACCAGTTGGGCCCCAGGCTCAGGAGGAGGGGCAGGTTGACCACGGTCTCGAGGCTCAGGCCGAGCACCGGGTAGCCGGTCAGGCCCGTGGCCGCGGCCGACGAGCCGGGCGGATAGTGGAGCTTGAGCCGGTCCTCGACATAGGCGGTCAGGTGTTCCCCGGCCTCGCCGCAGATCATCCGCTGGCGGCCGGTGACCACGAAAATCTCGAAGGCCCGGCCCGAGCCCAGGACCTCGGGGCCGAGGAAATTGCGCGACCGGGCCTGCTCCAGGGCCCGGTTCAGGGCGTCTGCGGCCTCCTCGTCGTCCTCGTGGACGTAGATCAAGCCCTCCTCGGACCCGACGCCCAGGCCGGTCAGGACCAGGCCCTCGATCACGGCGTGGGGATTGTTCTGAAGCAGGTAGGAGCCGGTCCGGGACAGGACGTCCCCGCCCTCGGCGTTGACCACCACGTACTTTTCCGGGCGCTCGGCCCGGGACGTGGCCAGCCACTTGTCGGCCGTGGGTGTCCCGTCGCCGCCCCGGCCCCGCAGGCCGGACTTGGCCAGGAGGTCCAGGGTCCGCCCCGGTTTCTTCTTGACCGCCGCGGTCAGGGCCTGGTAACCGCCCTGTTCGAGATAGGCGTGGATGTCATGGCCGCCCACCCGGGCCGTCCAGTCCAGGATGGGCGATCTCCCCTCGTCGTCTGTGGTCATGGTCCGACCCCGCTCTGTTTCCCAAGGTCCGCCCCCGAAACGGCCCGGCGACCGCCGCCGCGCTGCCCCGATCGGTCGAAACTTGTATGTACCACCTCCCCGGGCCCGGGACAACCGTTAAAGAAAAAGGGGCGGGTCACCCCGCCCCTTGTCGATGTATTTTCGCTTCTGGCGTGACGAGACGGCGATCCGCTCCTATTCCGAGAACAATAGGTCGGCGCCCATCCGGGCCGCTCGGAGCTGGCGGGCGCATTCCGGGCAGTAATTTTCGCCGTCGATCAGGGCCTGGGGCATATCGCCCTTGCGGGCGATGTAGTCCAGGAGCGGCCGGGTGGTGTACAGGGTGTAACACAGGTGACAGGGGACCAGGGGCAGCTCGTTGATGGTCTTCCCGGCCTTGAAGACCCGCCGCTTGGCCTCGCGGTCCTCGTAGCGGATGGCCCCGGTGGGGCAGACCTCGGCGCAGGTGCCGCAGCCGATGCAGGTCTCGGACAGGCGGTCAAAGGGGGTGCCGACCTCCATGCCGGGCCCCCGGTCGGTCATGGCGATGGCAAAAGCCCCGACCGCGGCGCAGGCCCGGACGCACAGGGCGCACAGGATGCAGTCGTGGTCGTGGCCGTCCTCTACGCGGGGGACCTCGGCAATGACGGCCTCGACGTCCACCCCCAGCCGGTCGGCCATGTCCTTAACGGCCTGGTTGTCCGGACAGCGCTTGAGCAGCAGCTCGGCCACGACGCGGCGGCCCTTGACGACCCGCTCCGAGTCGGTGTTGATCTCGAGCCCCTCGGTCGCGGGCAGGGCGCACGAGGCGGTCAGTCGGGTCCGGCCCCGCTCGGTGACCTCGACCGTGCACAGTCGGCAGGCCCCGAACGAGGGCAGGTCCGGCCGGTGACACATGGTCGGGATGTCGATCCCCTGCTGGCGGCAGACGTCCAGCACCAATGCCCCGGCGAGGGCCTCGACCGGCTGCCCGTTGATGGTCAGGTTTACGACCGGCGTCTCCATTATCGATCCTCTTCCGTGCGGGCGGCCAGGGACTCCAGATCGCACCTCAGACAGCGCCGGCCCTCGACGGCCACCTGCTCCCGGGTCAGGCCCAGTTCGACTTCATCAAAGGAACAGACCCGTTCCCGGACGGGCCGGGTGGACACCTCGGCCCGGGCATCCGGGGCGATCTGTTCGGGGGTGAGCGGCGTCGGGTCGCCGATGACCCGCCACGAGGGGGTGAGGATGACCCGGGAATCGTCGCCCCGGACGTACATGTCCATGGCCACCGCGGCCCGGCGGCCGGCGGCGATGGCGTCGATGACGAATCCCGGTCCGGTGACCACGTCCCCGCCGCCGAACACGCCGGGGAGGCTGGTCCCCAGGGTGTTGTCATCGACCGTCAGGCGTCCGCCCCGGCCGCTTTCAAGGGCGCTGGCCCCGCCGAACGAGGCGTCGGGCCGCTGGCCGATGCAGATCAGGACCACGTCGGCCGGCACCTCGATCCGGGTCCCCTCGACCCGCTCGAAGGCCCGCCGGCCGTCGGCGTCCCACTGGCCGCACTCGGTGGCCGAAAAGGCCATGCCCTTGACCCGGCCCTTCTTGATCACCACCTTGTCCGGCCAGGACCGGAACTGGAAGCGGACCCCCTCCTCCTCGGCCTCGGCGATCTCGGCCGCCGAGGAGGGCATGTCCTCCCGGTCCCGGCGGTAGTAGATGGTCACCTCGTCGGCCCCCAGTCTCAGCGCCGACCGGGCCGCGTCCACGGCCACGTTGCCGCCGCCGATCACGGCCACCTTGCCCGCAAGCCTCGTCTCCTCGCCCCGGCAAAGCTGCCGCAGGAAATCGAGGCCGTAGAACAGGCCGGCCGCGTCCTTGTCGGCCCCGGGGATGTTCAGGCCGACCGGGGCCGGGGCGCCGGTCCCGACGAATACCGCGGCAAAGCCCTCGGCCAGCAGGTCCTCGGGCCGGCGGCCGTCGCCAAAGGGCTCGTTGAGCCTGATCTCGACGCCCCGGGCGACGATCCGCTCGATCTCGCGATCGACCACCTCGGGAGGCAGCCGGAAGGGAGGCAGGGCCAGCCGGAGCATGCCCCCGGCCTTGTCCGCGGCCTCGAAGACCACGGTCTCGTAGCCCATCTGCCGCAGATAGTAGGCGCAGGACAGCCCGGCCGGTCCCGAGCCGATGACCGCCATCCGCTCGGAGCGGGTTACCGGGAAGGGCTCCAGGTCGATCTTCTCGTGCATCCAGGCCCAGTCGGCCACGACCCGCTTGATGTCCTTGATGGCGATGGGCTCGTCCAGTTCGCCCCGGCGGCAGCTCGTCTCGCAGGGATGCGAGCAGATCCGGCCGCAGACCGCCGGGAAGGGGTTGCGCTCGCAGACCACGGCCCAGGAGTCGCGGTATTTCCCCTGGGCGGCCAGGGCGACGTAATTGGGCACGTCCACCCCGGCCGGGCAGGCGTTCTGGCAGGGACTGACCACCAGGGACCGGCAGACCCCGGCCGGACAGCGCTTGTCCTGGATGTGGGCCCGGAACTCGTCCTCGAAGTACCTCAGCGTGGACAAAACCGGGTTGGGCGCGGTCTGGCCCAGGCCGCACAGCGAGAAATCCTTCATGGCCTGGCCGATGTCCCGCAGCTTGTCCAGGTCGCCGGGCCGTCCCTGGCCGGCGCAGATCCGGCTGAGGACCTCGTGCAGGCCCAGCAGGCCCTCCCGGCAGGGGACGCACTTGCCGCAGGATTCCTCCATCAGGAACTCGATGAAGTAGCGGCCCAGATCGACCATGCAGGTGCCCTCGTCCATGACGATCATGCCGCCCGAGCCCATGATCGCCCCCAGCTGGCCCAGGGTCTCGTAGTCCACCGGGGTGTCCAGGTAGGGCGAGGGGATGCAGCCGCCCGAGGGGCCGCCGGTCTGGACGGCCTTGAACCGCCGCCGGCTGGGCACGCCGCCGCCCACGTCCTGGACGATCTGGCGGAGGCTGGTGCCGATGGGCACCTCGACCAGGCCGGTGTTCTTGATCTTGCCCACCAGGGAGAAGACCTTGGTCCCGGACGAGCCGTTGCCGGCGCCGATGCCGGCGTACCACTCGGCCCCCTTGACGATGATCGCCGGGACGCCGGCCATGGTCTCGACGTTGTTGATGTTGCTCGGCTTGCCCCACAGCCCGGACTGGGCCGGGAAGGGCGGCCGGGGCCGGGGCCGGCCGGGATCGCCCATGATCGAGGCCATCAGGGCCGTTTCCTCGCCGCAGACAAAGGCCCCGGCCCCGGTGGAGATGGTGACGTCGAAATCGAAGTCCGTGCCGAAGATTTTCGTCCCCAGCAGTCCCCGCTCGCGGGCCTGGGCCAGGGCCGTCTCCAGGCGCCGCACGGCCAGGGGATACTCGTGGCGGGCGTAGATGAAGCCGTGGCGGGCCCCGGTGGCCCGGGCGGCGATGGTCAGGCCCTCGATCACGCTGTGGGGGTCGCCCTCCAGGACCGAGCGGTCCATGTAGGCCCCCGGGTCCCCCTCGTCGGCGTTGACGATGACGTACTTGACGTCCCCCGGGCTCTGGGCCATGAACCGCCACTTGATCCCGGTCGGGAACCCGGCCCCGCCCCGGCCCCGCAGGCCCGAGGCGACCACGGTCTCGACCACCTCGGCCGGCTCCATCTCGGTCAGGGCCCGCCACAGGCCGAGGTAACCTCCCCGGGCGATGTAGTGCTCGATGTTGTCCGGGTCGATGTAGCCGCAGTTGCGCAGGGCGACCTTGAACTGCCCGGTGTAAAAGGGCGTCTGGGCCAGGTTGGCCGTGTCGGGCAGGCACTCGAGGCTGGGCGTCACGCCGTAGTTCTCGTCCAGCAGGGACCAGGCGTCGGTCATCTGCCCCAGGGCCCAGTCGGTCAGGTACTCGCCCTCGCGGTGGGAGCGGACCACCTGGCCGATCTTGTCCTCGGTGATGCGCTGGTAAACCACCCGGGGGCCGCCCCGACCCGGTCCCAGGATCTCGACCAGGGGCTCGACCTCGCAATAGCCCAGGCAGCCGGTCCGCCGGATCTGGACCCCCTCGGGGGCCAGTTCGGCCTGGGCCCGCTCATAGGCGGCCGCCGCCCCGGCGGCGATGCCGCACGAGGCCAGACCGATGTTGACGGCCAGGGTCGGCGGGGCCAGCAAATCCTCGAGGGCCCGATCCCGGATGGCCTCCAGATCGGCCCGTGTTTCGATCAAGTCAGTCATGCCCGTCCCGTTCTCCACGGCCCGTTTTGGTCCGTCAGTCATACATGTCCACCAGCCGCTTCAGGCCGTCCACGCTCACCCGGCCGTGGGTGTCCTGATCGACCCGGACCACCGGACCCAGCGAGCAGCAGCCCACGCACCGGACCGTCTCCAGGGAAAACCGCATGTCGGCCGTGGTCTCGCCCGGATCGATGGCGAGCATCTTGGCCAGGTTGTCCAGGACCCGCTGGGCCCCCCGGACGTGGCAGGCCGTGCCCAGGCAGGCGGTGATCACGTGCCGCCCCTTGGGCACGAAGCTGAAGGTCGAGTAGAAGGTCCCCACCGAATAGATGTGGCTGATGGGGACGTCCAGCGTTTTGGCCGTGTGCCACAAGGCGGCCTCGGGCAGGAAGCCGTACTCCTTCTGGATGGCCTGGAGGATCATGATCAGGTTTTCTTTACGGCCGCCGAACCTCTCGCCGATGATCTGATCCAAGAGACCCGGATCGACCTCGACCTCGTCCGGCGGCGGACCGGCGTGCTCGGCCATGGTCCGTCCTTTCCCGAGGTCCGGGGCTCAGCCCAGGCCCGCCGGCATTTGTTCGTGGTCGAAGGCGATCCGCCCGGCGAACTGCTCGCGCCGAAGCTGGGTCAGTTCCCGGGCCGGACCGAACTGGAGGCACTGGGTGACGCACTTGGTGACGCAGGCCGGTTTCATCCCCAGGTCGAGGCGGTCCCGGCAGTAGTCGCACTTGGTGGCGCGGCCGATTTCCGGGTTCCACTGGGGGGCGCCCCAGGGGCAGGCGGCGATGCAGGCCTTGCAGCCGATGCAGATGCTCTGGTCCACGAAGACGATCCCGTCCTTGGTTCGCTTCTGCATCGCCCCGGTGGGGCAGGCCGTGACGCACCACGGCTTCTCGCAGTGGAAGCAGGGCATGAACACGAACCGGACCTCGGGGATGTTCCGGATCGTCCGCGGTCCGACGGAGATGTTCTTGCACAGGGCCGGCCCGACCGGCAGGTTCTTGTTGGACTTGCAGGCCACCTCGCAGGCCAGACAACCGATGCAGCGCTTGGCGTCCTGGAGCAGATAGTATTGGCTCATGGCGATATCCTTTCGACTAAGCCCGGCCGGAGGCCTTCTTGATGGTGACGAAACAGTCGGTCAGGGCGATGGCCCCGCCCACGGGGTCGTAATGATTCAGGAGCCCCTTCTGAAGGCGGTAGTCGGCCAGGCCCTTCCCCAGGGACCGGGTGTGGGCCGGGACATCGTGGCCGAAACCGTGCAGGGCGAAGGCGGCCTCGGGATGAATGAAGTCGGTGACCGTGGCCTGGACCACGGCCGTTTCCCCGTTGGCGCTGACCTCGACCCAGTCGCCATTGGCGACCCCCAGCTCCTTGGCCCGGGCCGAATTGATCCAGATGGTGTTGGCCGGCATGATCTCGTTGAGGTAGGGGTTGTTCTGGGTGGTGCCGTGGGTGTGCACCGCGGTGCGGCCGAACAGCAGCCGGAAGCCGCCCGGCGGGGGTGCCTCGGGCGACTCGTAGGGTTTGAAAGACGGAAACCCGTTGTCCTCCAGCATGCTCGACACCAGCTCGATCTTGCCCGAGGGCGTCTTGAACGGCAGGTCACCCAGCCGGTCGTACTTGATCGGATCGCTGACCAGATCGATGAACCCCTTGGCCACCACGTCGGCCGCCTTGACGCCGGTGCCCTTGAGCTGGTAGTCCCAGATGTCGGTGATGTCCTCGTAGGGGAAGTACTCGCCCTTGCCCAGCCGCTTGGCCAGTTCGGTGACGATCCACCAGCCGGGCTTGGAGTCGTAGTAGGGCTCGATGGATTGCTGTCTGACCCTGAAGCCGGGCTTGTTGCCCTTGGTGGTGGCCATCAGGTCGGCCCGCTCGAAATAGGTGGCCTCGGGCAGGATCACGTCGGCGAACCAGGCCGTCTCCGAGAAGTTGACGTCAATGCTGACGATCAGGTCGAGCATGTTCAGGAGACGCTTTTGCTCCTCCTGGTCGGGCAGGGCCACCAGGGGGTTGTGGCGCCAGGCGAAGTAGGCCTTGACCGGGTAGGGCTCACCCGTCTCGATGGCCGGGTAGAGCAAGTGCAGCAGGCCCGGACCGACGTCATAGTGTTTTCGGCCCTCCATCCAGCCCACCCCGTCGACCCTCTTCTCCTTGACCTTGGGGATCTTGTCGCCCAGGCCGTTGAGTCCCTTTTTACCGGCGGCCTTGGGGTCCTTGGCGATGGGCAGGCCGCCCTCGGCCTCGACGCTGCCCAGCAGGACCTGGAGGATGCACTGGGCCCGGGAGGCGTAAAAGGAGTTCATGTGCCGGGCGGTCATCCAGCCGGCGTGGACGATCACCGCCGGCTTGTCCTCGGCCAGCTCGTGGGCCAAGTCCTTGATCTCCTGGGCGTCCACGCCGGTCTCGCCCTCGGCCCACTCCGGGGTGTAGGGCTGGATGAACTGGGCCAGCTCGTCAAAGCCGATGGTGTGGCGCCGGACGAAATCCACGTCATATAGCCCCCCCTTGATCAGGACGTTGATCAGGGCCAGGCTGATGGCGTACTCGGTGTTGGGCCGGATCATCATGTACCGGGTGGCCTTGGCCGCGGTCAGGGTCGCCCGGGGGTCGATGTAGGTCAGCTTGGCCCCCCGGCCCAGGGCGTCCATGACCTGCTTGACCTCCTTGACCCGAATCGATTCCAGGATGTTGCGGCCGAAGAGGACGATGTGCTTGGTCTTTTTATAGTCGAAACCGGTGCCCTTGCGTCCCCAGCCATAGACCGACTTGGCGGCGTGAAAGGTGTTCCGGTCACAGGTGCAGTGGTGGTTGAAGTAGTTGGGCGACCCGATGGCCTTCATTAACAACTTGTGGAGCTCGTTGAACGGACCCCCCCGATCCGACAGGGCCACCGCCCGTCCGCCGTACTCGTCGATGATCTTCTGGAGCTTCTCGGCGATGTAATCCAGGGCCTCGTCCCAGGTGGCCCGACGCCACTGACCGGCCCCCCGCTCTCCGGTCCGGATCAACGGGTATTGTGGCCGCTCGGAATCGTACTCAAAGGCGATTCCGGCCGAGCCCTTGGCGCACAGACTGGCGCCCATGGTCTTGTCGTTCGGATTGCCCTGGACCCAGACGACCCGGCCGTGTTCGACGTGAACCTCGATCGGGCATCTGACGGAGCACATGCAGCAGGCGCTGTAAATCTTTTTGCGTTCCGTGGTTGCTGGATTGGTGGCCATGGTTGCTGTTCCTCGCTTGGCCCGGCCGGTCGGGGGGACCGTGACCGGGGTTCGAATGGTCTTGTGGTTTAGTGATCGTCAACCCGACAGGTTTCGTAGTATAGTGCATTCCGGTCCGGCTGGCAATACCTATATTGTCCGTAGGAATTTTATCATGTGGCTTTGGCCCCGTCCCGGGAATGAGGCGGGGCAGAGGCCTTGGTGGCCGGCCCGGGGCCGGGACCGGAAGCGGGGCGCGGCGGCCGGGGTGAAAAGACTTGACAGGTCGACGGATGGTGTGCTACTCGGTCGCCTGAATGAATCGTCATTCATCCGGGGGATGTCCCCGGACCGAGGGCCTGATCCGGCCGGGCCGACCCGGCGGACCCGGACGCCCTCCGGAGACAATGGAAAGCAGGCCAAGTGCCGGCGATTTCCCGCCAGACAAGGACGACTGACGTGGTGAAGGCCCGAGCGCCCAAAAGCGACAAGTACGATCGAATCCTGTCCGCCGCGGTCAAGATCTTCGCCCAGAAGGGCTTTTTTCATGCCCGCATCTCCGAGATCGCCAAGGAGGCCAAGGTAGCCGACGGGACGATCTACCTCTACTTCGAAAACAAGGACGACATCCTCATCTCGTTGTTCGAAGACCAGATGGACAAGGTCATCGGCAACATGAAGCAGGCCATGGCCGAGGAAAACGGGGCCCTGGGCAAGATCCGGAGCTTCGCCCTGACCCATCTGAAGATGGTCGAGAGACACCCCGATCTGGCCGAGGTCATCCAGGTCGAACTGCGGCAGTCGTCCAAGTTCATGAAGGAATACAAGAACGTCAAGTTCCTGGATTACCTGGACCTGGTGGGCCAGATCATCCGGGACGGGCAGGCGGCCCACGAGATCAGGGCCGACCTGAGCCCGACCGTGGCCAAGCGGGCCTTTTTCGGGGCCCTGGACGAGATGAGCCGGTATTATGTCCTGTCGCCGTCGCCCAAGGTCAGTATCGAGGAGGCGGCCCACCAGATCAGCGAGGTCTTCATCCGGGGCATCGCCGCTTGAGGACCGGTCTCGCCCGTGGCGGACGCGCGGCCGGTCTCGGGGATATGGGGAACGGATAATCAAATCTTGACCTTCGGTGTGTTTTCCGAGGGCGGGTGTTTCAGAGGAGGTAGCCGTGAACATTCTGGTTTGTCTCAAACAGGTTCCCGACACGGAGACGATCATCAAGATCGCCGGGGACGGTAAATCCATTGTCACCGACGACATCAAGTGGGTGATGAATCCCTACGACGAGTTCGGCGTCGAGGAGGCCCTCAAAATTAAGGAGAAGGCCGGCGGCGAGGTGACGGTGGCCAGCGTCGGTCCGGCCCGGACGACCGAGGCCCTGCGCACGGCCCTGGCCATGGGCGCGGACAAGGCCGTCCAGGTGACCGACGACGCGGCCGAGGGGGCCGACGCCCTGGGCGTGGCCAAGATCCTGGCCAAGGTGGCCGAGGCGGTGAATCCGGACCTGGTCTTCTGCGGCCAGCGGGGCGTGGACTACGACATCGGCGCCACGGGCACCATGCTGGCCGATCTCTTGGGCTGGCCCCACGTGGCCCTGGTGACCAAGGTGGACGTCGAGGACGGTCAGGTGACCTGCACCCGGCCCATCGAGGGCGGCACCGTGGTCCTGGAGGCCAAGCTGCCGGCGGTCCTGACCGCCCAGAAGGGCCTGAACGAGCCGCGCTACGCCTCGCTGCCGGGGATCATGAAGGCCAAGAAGAAGCCCCTCGAGACCAAGACCCTGGCCGACCTGGGACTGTCCGGCGGCGACGTGGCCGCCCAGGTCGAGGTCCTGGGCCTGACCCCGCCCCCGGCCCGGGCCGCGGGCAAGCTCATCGAGGGCGAGACCGCCGAGGACAAGGCGCAGGCCCTGGCCACCGCCCTGTCCAGCGAGGCCAAGGTCATCTAACCAAGCGGTCGCCCGGGGGCGACTTGAACATACAAGGAGTTTTCACGATGGCTGGCGAAGTTTGGGCGATAGCCGAACAACGTGACGGAAAACTGAGAAAGGTCAGCTTCGAGGCCATGAGCACGGCCAAGAAGCTGGCCGACGAACTGGGCGTGGCCGCCGCGGCGGTGGTCGTCGGCTCGGACGTGGGCGGCCTGGCGGCCGAGATGGCCAAGTACGGCGCGGCCAAGGTTTACGTGGCCGACGACGCCAAGCTGGCCGCCTACACCAGCAATCCCTACGCCCAGGTGATCGCCGATCTGGCGAGCGCCGAGAAGCCGCAGATTATTCTCCTGGGCGCCTCGGTCAACGGCCGGGACCTGTCCAACCGGCTGGCGGCCAAGCTGGGCGTGTCACTCATGCCCGATTGCACCCGGGCCGAGATCCAGGACGGCCGGCTGGTGATGACCCGGCCGGTGTTCGCCGGCAAGGCCTTTGGTACGGTCAAGAGCACGGGCGACTACCAGATCGCCACCCTGCGGCCCAATGTCTTTGACGCCATCGAGGCCGCCGGGGCGGGCGAGGTGGTGACCGCGCCGGTGAGCCTGGATGACGCGGCGGTGAACACGACCGTCAAGGACTTCCTGGCCGACGCGGCGGGCAAGGTCGATCTGACCGAGGCCGAGATCATCGTCTCGGGCGGACGGGGCATGAAGGACGCGGCCAACTTCGAGGTCATCGAGAAGCTGGCCGATCTGCTGGGGGCCACGGTCGGCGCCTCGCGGGCCGCGGTGGACGCCGGCTGGCGGCCGCACAGCGATCAGGTCGGCCAGACCGGCAAGGTGGTCACCCCGAACCTGTACATCGCCTGCGGCATCTCCGGGGCGATCCAGCACCTGGCCGGCATGGGCAGTTCCAAGGTCATCTGCGCCATCAACAAGGACCCGGACGCCCCCATCTTCCAGA
Source organism: uncultured Desulfarculales bacterium (assembly GCA_964569795.1). Taxonomy (GTDB): domain Bacteria; phylum Desulfobacterota; class Desulfarculia; order Desulfarculales; family JAHJDS01; genus JAHJDS01. The sequence goes on from CAZMVB010000007.1 coordinate 44,728, forward strand.
AGGCCGATTTCGGCGTGGTGGGCGACCTGTTTGACGTGGTCCCGGCCCTGGCCGCGGCCATCGAGAAGATGAAGTCTGAGGGCTAACTCAGCGGTATAATGGACCCCTCAGGCTGGGGGATAGGCCTGTGTTCGTTTAACCCAGAGGGGTCCATAATTAAATAAACAGCGCCGGGGCGTTTCGCCTCGGCGTCTTTTTTGTGCCCTGGCGGCCATGAATGACTTTCATCTGCGGCGATGAATATGCTATTATGAAATAAATTATCCGGAAGGGAGGTGCCTCCATGAAGAGTTTGGCCGTGCTCCTGACCGTGGCCGCCGTGCTGATGACCATGTTCATCCCCGCCCCGGCCGGCGCCATGAACCCGGTCGGTAATTACCGGTTCATCCGGTCCCACCAGGCCGTCAAGGGCCGGTGTCCCCTGGGTAGGGGCGGCCCGGGGACCCTCAGCATCGCCCGGGCCAAAAAGGGCTATGTGATGCGCTATCTCAGGGGAGTGACCTGCCGTCCGGCCTCGGTCTGCGTCCTGTACGGGTCCTGCCGGGGGGTGAGATGTATGTTCTCGACCACGGTCACGGTGGACAACGAGGGCGGCAAGGTGACCAACACGGCCGCCCTGAGATTCGCCGGCCACGGGGCCACGGGCGCCGGCCGCACGGTCTATCGGCACCCCTCGGGATTCACCTGCACCTGGACCTTTCAAATCCGGCTCATGAAGTAGCGTCGGTTTTCAGTGTAAATCCCGCTCGGACTCCGGTCCAGGCAAGGCCTTCCGGAGTTCGAGCGAGACCTGATCATACGCCCGCCTACAGGGTCCACTTGCCGTGGAAACAGGTATCCCGGACGTTTTCGGCCTTGTCCCTGGCCCAGGACCTGCGGATTATTCATGAGACTCCTCCTGCGGCGCGTGCCAGTGGGCACCATAATTCACGCGGTAGCACGGTGTCAGTCCGGCCTTCTAAGCCCCGAACGAACGCCCTGCTGTCGGCGAGGCTCGTTTCGCCATTTTGGTGCTCATGAGGTGGACCTTAATTCCAGGGCACACTTGAAAAATTTGCTGGATCGGCTAGGGGCTGAGGAACACAATCGGACCTGGGCCTGAATACAAGCTTAACCACGGGAGCACAACGATGGACAAAGAGCGGATTGAAGAGCAATTTCCCACGGTGGTGCACAACCTGGTCGAGTTGACTCAGGAGCAAAACGAACTGACCTCTAAGCTGGTCAACCTGGCGGGCACCCGGACCACCTTGGCCACGCAGCGCACCGCCGCCTCGGACAAGCGGACGTTCCTTGCAGAGGAGCGGACCACCATGTCCCGGGAGCAGACCGATTTCAGCCACAAGAACCTTGAGCTGGCGGAATTGCGCACCCGGCTGTCCGAGCGCCGGAGCGAAATGGCCGAGGCGCGCACCGGCCTGTCCGAGAGGCGGACCGGCCTGGCCAACGACCGCTCCGAATTGGCCCTGTTGCGCACCGACCTCTCCGGGAAGCGGACCGATCTGGCCGAAAAACGGACCAGCCTGGCCGATGAACGTAGCGACCTGGCCAAAGACCGAACGGAATTCGCCAGGCTGCGCACCGGCCTGTCCGAGAAGCGGACCGGCCTGGCCGACGACCGCACCGAGATGGCCGCCCAGCGCACCACCTTTTCGGAGCGCCGCACCCACCTGGCCCAGGGCCGCAACGAGCTGGCCCACTCGCGGACCCATCTGGCCAGCTACCGGTGTCTCTTGGCCCGGGGCCGCACCGAGCTGGCCTTCATCCGCACCGGTCTGGCCCTGATCGCCCTGGGACTGGGCATGATGCGCTATTTCGGCTTTGGGCCCTGGACGATCCTCGATGGGTCCATCGTGCTCGTGGGCGGGGCGTCGGCCCTCTTCGGCATCACCCACTTCTTCACCACCCAGAAGATCCAACGCCGCTTCGAGCAGAAACTCGAGCACGTGCTGGCCCTGGAGATGAAGACGGGCGGAAAATTGTGAGCCGGCGAATGGCCGCACGCCGGCCCGGGTCAATCCACTGAGTGAGGTGGACCTGGTCTTCCTGGACCAGAGGGAGAGGTTAAACTGAGTGTCCAAGGAGGCTGAAAGGTGAAAGAAGAGAAGAGGATCGAGCTTGGAGTGGTCGAGGGCGCCGACCGGACGGTGTACCGCCACCCCTCGGGCTTGACCTGCACCTGGACCTTTCGAATCCGGCTGATGAAGTAGGCCTTAGGGCCTAATTCGGATCGAGGCCGCGCCCGATCTGACCGGAAACTAGTACTTTGTTCTGGCTTGTGCTCATTCTTGAGGTCTGGGAGGGAATTCAGTCTCACGAATGTTTGGTCGCATCGTTTCAGTGTTGTCTATTTTCGGAAAGCAGCAATTAAATCTTTTATACCGGCAATCATTCTATGAACCTCATTTTTATCCACTTTGTCGAAATGACCGTGATCCGCATTATTTCTAATAGCTGCCCATGCGGCAATATGTTTTGATTGTGTCAAATTTAATAATTGGTCTTTACGCAGCTTTTGGTCTAATAAGTTGATATTTTTAAGATTTTCTTGCGTCGTGTCGGGATTGTTTTGGTGGCAAAGCGTTCTCAGGAAATTTTCTAGGACTGCGCCTGCCAGAGAAGCTGCCGCGCAATAATATTTTTTTTTGGCTAAGTGTTCAGCTTGGTCCAGGTAGTCATATACTATTTCTGTACGGAGTGATAATTCTATACCTTCAATTAGGCCGGCTTTAGAAATTTCGTAAGTTGCTTTTAACAGATCCAGTCCAATTTCCCATAAATAAATCGGATCACCGAGCCGTTTTATGCCTTCAATTTCTGCGGTCAATGGGTGACTTTTTGGGAGGATATATTCAAATAGAGACTGGCATTTATACCACCATAGTCTTACTCTTGACGAATCTATGTATCTACGCATATATGGTTCTTGTGGAACATAGTCTGTAAGCCAACCGTTGTTTCTAGGGTATTTTATTTCTTCTCTTATGGTAGTTTCAATGTCAGTTCCTTCCCTTATTAGTTCCTCAAATATCGAATAGATTTCTTCTTTTGTTTTAGACACTGCCATGATGGTGATACCATTTAAAAGTAATAGTATATACGGGAGTCAGACTTATATTTTAATCCGCCAATTGATAATGGTCAAGAGGTCGGGGACCGGTCTATCCGTATCGGGCGTGATGGCCTTACAGGGTCCACTTGCCGTAAAAATAGGTGTCCCGGACCTGTTCGGCCTTGTCCCTGGCCCACGACTCCAGGCCCATCTTTTTAATCAAACATAAATTAAAGACCTTGGCGTTGTGCCACTTGGCGGCCTGATCCACGTAGGGATGCAGCAGGTCGCAGGGGAAGTCGGCGCAATCGGAGCAGAACTCGATCCCCTTGGCCTCGGCGCAGGGGTACAGCCGGCAGGGCATGGCCAGATGGTGCAGTTGGGCCTGGGCCGGCCGGCATCCCGGACAGGCCGCCTCCTCCAGGGGCAGGCCCAGCACCTCGGATACCAGGCCCCGCTTCTCGGGGTCCTCGTTGGCCAGATACAGATAACACACGAAACACGGCAGGCCGCAGGGCGCGGTCATTTGCCGGTAGTCCATGGGGTCCTCCGGTTGCTAGGCTCGAGGAGTCCGGCCGCCGGGGCTCAGAGGTGATGCAGGACCAGCCAGTCAATTATCCGGTCCGCCACGGCCTGCCATCGGGGCTCGAGCATCATGTCGTGGGCCGTTTTTTCGAAGATGGTCGCCTCGACGCCGCAGGCCAGGGCGGTCTGGTCCACTTCCTTTTCAATGAAGATCGTGTCGTCGGCCGCGCCCAGGACCAGGACCGGCACGTTGTCCAGTTTGGGCCGGGGACGCATCACCAGCATGTGAATGAAGGCGAAAAACGACTCGGGTTGCAGCCGCTGGAAGTGTTTCTTGACCACAACCTCGGGCGTGTCCGCCGAGAAAAAGGCCTCCCGGGCCAGGGCGGGCGTGCCCACGATCGGCCACAGGCTCAGGCCCAGATTGGCCTTGAGAAAGGCCAGGGGATGGCGGGCCGCGATCCGCAGCGTCGTGGCCAGCACCCCGCCCGGTGGCACCGAGGCCAAAAGGACCGCCGCCGCGGCCGAGTATTGTTCGAGATACTTCCGGACGATGAAGCCGCCCATGGAGTGGGCGACCAGGATCGGCGGCGCGTCCAGCCCGGCCGTGACCCGGGCCAGGTCGGCCACGTAGCCCTTCATCCCGGCGAACCGCCAGTTGCCCTGGCTGGCCCCGTGGCCCCGGAGACTGAAGGCCACGCACCGGTAACCGTTTTCCACGAAGTACGGGACGAAATGGTCCAGCCAGCACCAGGCCCCGTGCCAGGCGCCATGGACAAAGACGATCGGGGTCGGTCTGGCCTCCCCCTGGGGCCGGCGGTCGATGATCTCCAGTTCCATGGAAACCTCCTGGTGGCCTGGGGTAAAAACGGGGGCGAGGTTCGGCACCGGCGGCGGCCGGGGCCGGCTCCCGGCCATTATCGCCCGGGGGCGGCCCGACCTCAAGGACTATTTTTATGATTTTGTACTACAAATGTCGCGGATGGCCTGGCCCAGTTGCCTGACGTTCATCGGTTTCATTAATACCCGCCGGACGCCCATGGCCGAGGCCCGGGCGGTCAGTCGCTCGTCAATGAAGCCGGTGCACAACAGGACGGGCACGTCGGACCGGACGTCCAGGATCTCCCGGGCCAGGTCGCAGCCGGTCATCTTGGGCATGGTCTGATCGGCGATGACCACGTCGAAGTCGTCAGGCGATTTCCGGAAGAGTGCGAGGGCCTCGGGGCTGGAGGTGGTGGCCGTCACCCGATAGCCCAATAGGGACAGCATTTCCCGGCCGACATCCACCAGGGCCGCCTCGTCGTCCACGAACAGGACATGCTCCGAGCCGGTGGGCAGGGGTTGGGTCTCGACCTCTCTTCCGTCACCCCCCGGGGACCGGATGGCCGGCAAGAGGACGCGGAAGGTGGCCCCCTTTTTCAGGCGGCTGTCCACGGTGATGGTCCCGCCCAGGGAATGGGCGATGCCGTGGACCACGGACAGGCCCAGGCCGGTGCCCTCCTGGGGTCCCTTGGTGGTGAAAAAGGGATCGAAGATCCGGTCCAGGACGCCCGGATCGATCCCCGGCCCGTTGTCGGAGACCTCGAGGGACACGTAGTCCCCCGGCCCGAGACCGACGACCGCCCCGGACGAAGACAACTTGACCCGGCGCAGCGCGACCTTGAGCCATCCCCCCCGGCGGGCCAGGGCCTGCCCGGCGTTGGTGCACAGGTTCATCAACATCTGATGGAGCTGGGTCGGGTCGGCCATGACCATGGCGTCGGTGTCCAGCTCGGCCTTGAGGTCGATGGTCGTCGGCAGCGAGGCCCGCATCAGCTTCAGGACCTCGATGGCCACCAGCCTGACCTGGACCGGCCGTCGCTCCTGCTCGCTGACCCGACTGAAGGTCAGGATCTGGTTGATCAGGGCCTTGGCCCGGTGGCAGCCGTTTAAGACCTCGGTCAGGTGGTGGGCGTGGTCGTGGTTGGAATCGGTTCCCAGCAGGACCAGTTCCGTGTATCCGGAGATGGCCCCCAGGATGTTGTTGAAATCGTGGGCGATGCCGCCGGCCAGGGTGCCGATGGCCTCCATCTTCTGGGCCTGGCGGAGCTGAGCCTCGAGGCGGCGGCGTTCCTCTTCGGCCTGTCGGCGCTGACTGGTGTCCCGGTCAAAGGCCAGGATGAATCGGCGGCCGCCCAGGGTGACGCACCCGGCGCTGATCTCGACGGGAAACACCGTGCCGTCTTTCCTCCGATGCTCGGCCTCGGCGTTGATCCAGTCGCCGGCCAGCATCCGCCGGATGCGTTCCGGGGCGCGCCGGGCGGTCGCCTCGGTGTCCAGGTCGGTGATGCGGAGCCCGATCAACTCGTCCCGGGTGTAGCCGTGCATCTCGGCCGCGGCCTGATTGGCGTCCATGATTTGGCCGGCCTTATCCCCTTCCGCCTCGAGGATGAAGATGGCGTCTCCGGCCCGCTCGAACAGGGTGCGGTATCTCTCCTCGGCCTCCCGGAGGATGCGCTCGGCCTCCCGTTGCCGGGTGACGTCGCGCACGGTGGCCGTCCGGACCGACCGGCCCTGGAAAGTCAGATTCTTGCCCCGGATCTCGACCGGGAAGGTCGAGCCGTCTCGCCGCAGGGCCAGGGCCTCGTACGGCTCTTCAACCCCCTCCTGGACGAGCCGGGCGACCTTTTCCCGGGACTCGGGGGCGATGGTCACCAGGGACTGGCGGCCGATCAGTTCCTCGCGGGCGCAACCGTGCATGTCGGCGAAGGGGCGGCTGACGTCCAGGATGATCTCTTGATCGTGGACGATGATCCCGTCCGTGGCGATCTCGTCGGCGAACTTCCGGAACTTCTCCTCGCTCTCCCGGAGGGCCTCCTCGGCCCGCTTGCGGTCGGTGATGTCGCGGGCCGCGGTCAGGATGGTCGGCCGGCCCTGGACGTCGAACAGGCGGGCGTTCAACTCGGCCGGAATCTGGCGGCCGGACTTGGCCTGGAGCACGACCTCGAACACGGCCCGTCCCTCCCGCCTCAGCCTGTCCACGCTGTCGGCCAATTCAGCCGGTGTGTGCGGAGCGATCACCGCTTCGGGACGCCGGCCGATCAACTCCTCCCGGGTGCAGCCCAACCACTGACAGGCGGTCGCATTGACCTCGACAAAGGGGCCGGGGAAGTCATCGGCGGCGGGGTGGTGGACAAAGATGGCGTCATTGCTGCCGTCCAGCAGGAGGCGATAGCGCTCCTCGGCCTCGGATAGTTCGGTCGTCCGCTGTCTGACCCGCCGGGCCAGTCTTTCCTGGATTCGCTCCTGATGAGTCTCCCGGGCCATGCGGTCCGAGATGTCCCGGGCCAGGGCACAGTTGAACTGCCGGCCGTCGAGCTCGATGAGGTTGACCGCGACCTCCACCGGCCGTAACCGGCCGTCCTTGGACCGATGGGTGGCCTCCAGGGTGAACGACCGGCGGCGGAGGAGTTCTTCCCAGTGGGCCGGCCAGGCCTCGGGCGGAAAGGCGGGGTCGATGTCGTGGACCGACATGGTCAGCAGCTCGTCCCGGCTGTAACCCAGCCGGTCGCAGGCGGTCCGGTTGACGTCAAAGAACCGTCCGTCCGGTCCCACCCAGAACACGGACGCGGCGATCATGTCCAGGCTCGTGCGCAGCAGTTGATATTGATGGTCCGGTCTCGACTGGCGGCGGAGGTCGAGACCCTCGGTCCTGGTCGCTCCCATTGGCCTTGTCCTCAGAGGATGATCCGGTCCTGCGGCGGCCGGCCGGCTTCAGGCGACAACCGCTTGGGGGATTGTACCAGTAATCTGACTTCTTGACTAGGGTATGCCGCTCCGGGTTCAGGCCCGGTCCTCGGGCCTGTCCCGGCGGCGGGGGGGTCGCTTGCCCCGGCCGCCCTTCCGGGCGGGGGTCCCGGTGTCCTTTCGCCGCCGGGGGGGAGGTCCGCCCCGTTTCCGGGGCGAGACGGGCCCGGCCCGATCGGTCTTGAACATGTCGTCGTCGGCCCACTCGACCGGAATGGACTGGGACAGGAATTTTTCGAGGGGTTCCAGGTGCAGGACGTAATCCTCGCAGGCCAGGGTGACGGCCTTGCCCTCCTTGCCCAGCCGGGCGGTGCGGCCGATGCGGTGGACGTAGTCCTCGGGGTCCTGGGGCAGGTCGTAGTTGATGACGTGGGACACGTTTTCGACGTCGATCCCCCGGGAGGCGACGTCGGTCGCCACCAGGATCTTCAGCTCGCCCTGCTTGAAGCGGTTCATCAGCCGTATCCGGCGGCGCTGGTCCAGCTGGCCGGTGATGCCCTTGGCGGCATAGCCGTTGCCCAGGAGCTTGGCCGCCAGCCAGTCCACCCCGGAGCGGGTGTTGCAGAAGATGAGCACCCGTTCCGGGTCCTCGCGCTCCAGGAGCCCCAGCAGCAGGCTCAGCTTCTCCCGTTTGCCCACGTGAAACAGGGCCTGTTCGACCTCATCGACGACCTTGGTGTCCGAGGCGATCGAGATGCGCTCGGGCAGGTTCATGTATTCATAGGTCAGCTCCATGACCCGGTAGGACAGGGTGGCCGAAAAGAGCATGGACTGGCGCTTGTCGTAGCGGGGCAGCCGGCGGAGGATGAACCGGAGGTCCTTGACGAACCCCAGGTCGAACAGCCGGTCGGCCTCGTCGATGACCACCACCTCGATCCGCTGGGGCTTGAAGATGCCCCGCTTGAGGTAGTCGATCAGCCGGCCCGGGGTGGCCACCACCACGTCGCAGCCGGCCCGGAGCGAATCGGCCTGGCCGCGGTAGTCGATGCCCCCCAGGATCGAGACCAGTTTCAGATCGGTGTGGCCGCCCATGATCCCGGCCTGCTCGGCGATCTGCAGGGCCAGTTCCCGGGTGGGGGCGGTGATCAGGGCCCGGGGCTGGCCGCCGGCGGGTCGCTCCGAGGCCAGCAGACGGTCGAACATGGGGATCAGGAAGGCGGCCGTCTTGCCCGAGCCGGTCTGGGCCTGACCGGCCACGTCCCGGCCGGCCAGGGCCACGGGCAGGACCTTCTCCTGGATGGGCGTGCAGCGGGAAAAGCCCAGGTCCCTCAGTCCGGCCATCACCTTGGGGGGCAGGTCGAACTCGTCGAACGGGCGCCCCCGGGCCAGGGTCGCTTGATCGGCCGGATCGTCTGTCAATGAAAACCTCTAGTTGCGAATGATACCGAAAAGTCGGATCCGTAATCGGGAGACTTACCCAGAATCAAACCTTATGTCAGGGGGACCGACTTGTCAAATGAGCGACACCACACTATAAATAGGGCATGGATCTGGTGGATCTGTCCAAGGAGAAAACCGGGACGGCCGTCCTGGAGCGGGCCCGCCGGGACCCGGCCGCGGCCGAGCGCATCTTCAACCGCCTCGGCCCCCGGGAACAGCTGGCGGCCGTGCTGGGCGTCGCCCCCGAGGACCGCCTGGACCTGATCGAGCTGGCCCGCCGGCCCCGGCAACTGATCCGGTCCATGGCTCCGGACGATCTGTTCGTGACGGTCAAGGCCGTGGGGCCGGCCGACGCCCTGACCGTTCTCCAGCACATGTCCGGCCGGCAGACCAACTACATGCTGGATCTGGACTGCTGGCTGGGGGACCGGCTGGTGCCGGAACGGTTCGCCACCTGGCTGGGCGGCTTCTACGAGTGCGGCGCGCCGCGGCTGCACCGCTTCTTCCGGGAACTGGACCCCGAGGTGCTGACGCTGTTGGTGAGGCGCTGGCTCCGGGTGGTGAAGTGGCTCCCGTCCAGCGATGAGGACCTCCCGCCGGATGACCTGCCGACCTTCACCCTGGATCAGGTCTATTATCTCGAGCCCACCTCGGAACACATCCCGCCCCTGATCCTGCCCGCCCTGGAACTCCTGGCCGAGCGCAGCCCCGATCGATACGTCGGCCTGATGGAGTCCATCCTCTGGGACAGCGGCAGCGCCCTGGAGGAGGACGCCTACCAGTTCCGGACCGGACGACTGATGGATTTCGGTTTCCCGGACCTGGAGGATTCCCTGGCCGTGTTTCGGGCGCTGGACCCCGAGGCGGAACTGGCCCGGCTGCGGACCGGGGTTGAGAAGACCGGCCCGGAGGAGGGCGAGACCGGGGGACCCCGGTCCGAGTTCTACCTGGCCCCCCTGAACCAGGACCGGCTGTTCGCCCGGGCGGCCCGGGCCGCAAACGATCCGGATCGGCTCAAGCAGGAAATCGTCTTTCTGACCAACAAGGTCATCCGGGCCGACGGCCGGCCGCTGGGGGACCTGGAGGTCATCGGCGGAGGGGTCACCCGGACCCTGGCCATGGTCAACCTGGGCCTCGAGAAGATCGCGGGCCAGGACCTGGACCGGGCCGTGGACCGCCTCGAGGCGGTCTTTCTGGAGCACGTCTTCACCCTGGCCTACAATCTCCTGGGGCGGCTGCGGGCCCGGGCCCTGGACCTGGTCCGCACCGGCTGGATCGGCCGGATGCCCCATACGCTGCACGTCCTGGACGCCCCCGACGACCGGATCCTGGCCGGACTGCTGCGGCCGTGGCCGGTCTATTACGGCCCGGAAGGGGGGCGCGAGTACCGCTGGTTCGAGACCGCGGCCGACCTGGACCAACGCACCGACGACCTGGAGCGAATCGCCTTCTGGGGCGAGCTGGTGCTGGATTTGATGGCCCTGGACCCGGGGGCCGCCTTTGAGCCCGACCGGCCACGTCTGGCCCCCTGGGAGGTCAGGGACGTCACCCTGAGCACGCTTCTGCTCACCGCCGCGGCCAACCACCTGATGGGCGCCGGGACCGACACCGTATTCCTGGCCCGGTCGCGTCTCGGGGCCGGACTCGAGGCCCTGGATCGCGGTCTGCCCGGGCTGATCGAGACCTGGCAAAAGGACCTTAAGCCCATGCTCTCCAAAGAAAAATTCCGCTGGGCCCAGGCCCTGTTTCAGACGGTCACGGGCGTTTTCGACCAGGAACTGGCCGGATTGGACCGGTCGCGTCCCCTGGACCCCCGGTTCATCCGGGGGCTGCTGGTGGTCCCGGATTGATACCTCGAGGCCCCTGCCGGCCCCGAGGGGACAACCAAAAACGATCAAAGAAAAAAATATTGACACCACCGTTTGTAGGTGTTAGACATTAAACATTATTTCGGTTAGGGGGGAAGTCTAAGCCTGCCGACACGATTCGTGGGACGGCCCATCTGTGCTGCGGCGTATAAGCCCAACCCTGGCTGAAACGGACAGCGCCTGGAGACCACGGGGGACAAGCAGGGGGTATCAATGGCACTGACCAAGGAAAAGATCATCAACGCGGTTTACGAGCAGGTCGGCCTGAGCAAGGCCCAGTCTCGCGAGGTGGTTGAGTCCCTGCTGGAGATCGTCAAGACAACACTGGCCAGCGGTGAGGACCTGCTCATCAGCGGTTTCGGCAAGTTCGTGGTCAAGGAAAAGCGGGCCCGCCGGGGCCGCAATCCCCAGACCCGGGCCGATTTGCAGCTAAGGGCGCGCCGGGTGGTCGTTTTCAAGACCTCGGGGGTGCTCCGGAGGATGATCAACGACCGCCGGGTCCTGACCGACGCGGAACCCCCGCCCCGGAGCGAGGCGGCCTCGCCCTACGACTCGCCCTCGGCTAGCTGATCCCCGAGAACCGTTCGATCCCTCTCTGACGACAAGGGTTGGGGCCGGATCGCCGCTTGGGGCCGGTGATCATCATCGGCCGTCGCCCGCCATTGGTTTCTTCCTGAAAATTCAATCGATCTTCAAGAGGTCCAGGACCGCTCCGGACATGGCCAAGACCCCGGTCTTGATCGTCGGCTCGGGCTGGGGGGCGAATCTCGAGGTGTGTATCTCGGGCAGGGCCGCTTCCCCTGACTGGGCCCGGTTGAATCCTTCCCATGATTCGGTGCCGACCAAGAAATAGCACAAGGGAATGTCGGCCGCCCCAAAGAACGAGAAATCCTCACTGGTGGTCATCGGTCCGGGATCGACGACCATTTGCGGCGCCAACAAGTCGCCCCAGCATCCGATCAGGCGCCGGGCCAGGGCCGGCTGATTGAAGATGGCCGGACAGCCGGGTTCGAAGGCGAAGGCGGGTTCGAGTTCAGGGGGCAGGCCGGCCTGGACGGCCACCCCCCGGGCGACACGTTTCAGGGCGGCGATGACCTGGTCCCGAACCGCCTCGGTGAAGGTCCGCACGGTCAGCTGGAGCCGCACCCGGTCGGGGATGATGTTGTGCTTGGCCCCGCCGTGGATCGAGCCCACCGAGACCACGGCCGACTGGACGGGGTCGATCTCCCGGCTGACGATCGTCTGCCAGGCGATGATCGTCTGGGCGGCCATGAGGATCGGGTCCTTGGTGGTGTGGGGCCGGGCGCCGTGGCCGCCCCGGCCGTGGATGGTGACGTCCAGGAAATCCCCGGCGGCCATGACGTACCCTTCCCGGCAGGCGATCATCCCGGCCGGCATCCGGGGGGCGACGTGGCAGGCCAGGGCGAAATCGGGCCGGGGCCAGGGACCGTGGGCCGCGGTCAAGCCGTCGGCGATCATGGCCTGGGCCCCGGTGGCCGTTTCCTCGGCCGGCTGGGCCACGGCCAGCAGGGTCCCCTGCCAGCGATCGGCCAGTTCGGCCAGGACCCGGACCGCGCCCAGCAGGACCGTCAGGTGCACGTCGTGGCCGCAGGCGTGCATCACCCCCACCTCCCGGCCCTGGGGGTCGATGTCCCGCCGGGTGCTGGCGTAATCGAGCCCGGTCTCCTCGGTCAGGGGCAGGCCGTCCATGTCGGCCCGGATCATCAGGGTCGGGCCGTCGCCGTTACCAAGGACCCCGACCACGCCCTGGCCCCCGACGCCGGTGGTCACCTCCAGGCCGAGCCCGGTCATCTGGTCGGCCACGACCGTTGCCGTCCGCGTCTCCCGGCCCGACAACTCGGGATGGGCGTGGAGGTCGCGGTACAGGTCGAACATCTGAGCGTACCCGCGATCCACCAGGGGTAGGATCAACTCCTTCATGACTCAAATCTCCGGCGCGGGTTGGACGGATTTTCCAACTATCTTACACCGCCGCGCCCGGGGATGAAATCTCCGCCGGGCGGGCCTCAATCATCGAACACGGGGACCGAGGGGAAGCGGCGGCGGTCGGTGTGGGGAATGAACCGGGCGGCCGAGAAGCGGTTCATGAAGGCCTGATTGACGTTCAGTTCCAGGTAGGTGATCTTGCCGGCGATCTCGTCGGCCCGGCGCCAGGCGGCCCTTTCGAGCAGGACCTTGGCCGCGCCCATGACTGAAGTGTTGCCCAGGGCGACGTACACCTCGCGGGGCAGATCGGGCAGCATGCCCAGCTGGATGGCCATTTCCGGGTCGATGTACTGGCCGAAGGCCCCGGCCACGAAAAAGCGTTTTATGTTGGCGAAGTCCACCCCGACCTTCCGGGCGATCGTCCGCAGGATCGAGTACATGGCCGCCTTGGACCTCAGCAGCGAATCCAGCTCGACCTGACCGACGGCGATCGGCTGGCCGGTGTCCGTCTCCTGGGCCGGGGCGACGATGTAGGCCGGGCCGTCCTCGGTGTTTGTAACGGCCGAGGCGTCGCGGAACCGGCCCCGCTGGTCGATGATTCTGGTCAGGTACAGCTGGGCGGCCAGATCGACGAACCCCGAGCCGCAGATGCCGACCGGTTTCTGGCAGCCGATGGTCTGGTACTCGGCCTTTTTGGTCCGGGGGTCGATCCGGACCCGCTCGATGGCCCCCGGGGCGGCGGTCATGCCCATCTTGGCCACGCCCGATTCCAGGGCCGGCCCGGCCGCCCCGGCGCAGGCGATCAGGAAATCCCGACCGCCCAAGACCACCTCGGCGTTGGTGCCCACGTCCACCAGGAAGTTGACCCCCTCGGCCCTGTCCAGGTCGGCCGCCAGGATGCCCGCGATCAGATCCCCGCCGAAGTACGAGCCCACGTTGGGGAAGATGAGCACCGGCGCCCCGGGCAAGACGTCGAGGCCCAGGAACTCGGCCCTCAGTCCCCCGAAGCGGTTGGCCACCGGGATGTAGGGCTCGCGGCGGATGCGGTCCGGCCACAGCCCGGCCAGGAGGTGGCTCATGATGGTGTTGCCGGCCACGCTGACGGCGCAGACCTCCTGGGGTGAACGGCCCTGGCTGGCGCACAGCTCGGCGGCGGTCCGGCCGATGGCCTCGACGGCCAGGGACTGCAGTTCGGCCAAGCCGCCCGAGACGGCGTAATGGATCCGGGTCAGGACGTCCGGGCCGTGGGCGATCTGGGGATTGGGGACCACCTTTTGATCCAGGGGGCGGGCCGCGTCCAGGTCCAGGAGATGGAGATGGATGTGGGTCGTCCCCAGGTCCACGGCCAGGGCCAACAGCGGCCCGCTGTCGGCCCGCCAGTCGATGATCCGGGGCCGGTGGCCGGAGAGGTCGATCACGGCCCGGCCGGCAAAATCGGTCTCCCACAGCCGCCTCGACAGCCGGTTGTAGTCGGCCGGATCGACCACCGCTTCCTCGCCCAGGGCCTGCTCCACGCCCCGCCTGAGGCGGTCCAGGTCGGCCGTGTTGTTCGAAAGCGACGGCCGGTCCAGGGCCGGCGTCAGGCCCCGGACGATCGGTTCGGGCTGGGCACGGGTCATGATCAGGTATGTGTAGAAGGTCGGTAATAGGTTGTCAAGTTCAGGCCGCAGACTTGATCTGAACCCGGGAAACAGAATCAACCGTCCAGGCCCCGTTATCAAATTATCTTGACCTGGGCCGGACGGTTACGATATTGTTTTTTCAGGGGGTTATGCCGTACATCCTCGGCCGGGGGGGCAGAGGAGGTCTGACCATGATCCGAATCAAGGTGGGCCGCGCCGCAGTGGTCCTCTTTTGCCTGGGACTCATGGCCGCCCTGGCCCTGGTGGGATCGGGTCCGGCCCTGGCCTCGGACGGAAGCGACTATTCGACCCAGGGGATGATCCTGCTCGCCCAGGGGCCTATAATCCCGGGCCGGTACGCCCCGGGACCCGCCAACGCCCCCTCTGATCCGATGTATCTGGGTCCGGGTGAAAACGGCCACGGTCCGGACGGCCACGGGGCCAATCCCCCCGGCGAGGACGGGGCCGGCAGCGGGGGCCGGCTTCCGGGCGGGCATTACCAGGATTACACCGTGCCCGACCGGGACATCACCGGACTGACCGGCGGGCCGGCCGCTCCGGTCAGTCCATCGGCTCCGTCAGCCTCGGTCGGGCCGCCCCTGGGCGCGCGGTCCTACCGGCAGTTCCCCGAGATCCGGTCCGGCCGCCTCGCCCCGGGCAACAGGTCCTTCCGGTTCAATCCCGATATCCGGGCCTCCCGCTCCCTGCCGCCTTCGCCCGCGCAGTACCAGCGCTACCAGCAGTACAATCTGGGCGCGGTCACGGATTTCTTCCTGCTCAATCCGGACATCGGGGGTAATCCGCAACAGGCGACTACCGACATCTACATCATGAACCCGAACCTCCGGCCCAGCACCGAATAGCCGGACCGAGTCGAATCGAGCATTGAAACTCCCCGCGGCCCGAGCGGCCCGGGGATTTTCTTTGATAATAATTGGCGGGAAAGGCCTGCCCGGATCTCCGGTCAGCGGCCGTCGAACATGTACTGGAGTTGCCCCAGGATCTCGCCCACGGCGCCCAGTTCGGCGTCGGTCAGGCTCGACGGGCTGAAGTTGTTTTCGCCCAGCTTGTCCGCCAGTCGCCGCCCGAATTCCCGGACGGACGAATTGAACAGTTCCTGGTTGGCCAGGGCGTACAGGAACTCGTACAGCTCCTGACCCGCCGAACGGGCGTCCTGCTCGGCCCGGACCAGTTTCTCAAGTTTGGCGAACGGATCGGTCTCGGTCGTCATGACCTGTCTCCACGGCGGCCGAACCCGGGCGGGCGGCCGGTCTATTTGATGACGGTCGGCCGGCGGGCGGCCCGGTCAATGGCCTCGATGACCTCGGTCAGTCGCCGCAGGTCCTGGATGGTCAGGGCGGACAGCTTGAAGTTGTTCTCCCTGATCTTCCGATCCAGCTGCCGCCTGATCTCCCGCATCTCGGGGTCGAACCACTCGCTGGCCGCGGTCACGCTCAGCAGATCGGCCAGCTCCTTGCCCCGGCGGCGCGATTCGAGTTCGGCCGCCACCAGGAGCCGGGCTCGACCGACCAGGGAGGTCAAGGACCTGGGTCGGGGCTCGGACTCGCTTCGGGTCGTCTCTTCCTTGGGTTGTTGTCGCCGGCGGCCAAACAGGGACATCGGTTTCACTCCCGCGTGAACGTTCGCGCCATTTAATCAGACCCCCCGGGGCGTTCAGCCGGGGCGGGTGGTGATACGGTCGAGCAGATTCTTCTGGCGCATGGCCAACAGTTCCCGACGGACCGTTTCGACGGGCAGGTCCGTCCGGTCGGCGATGTCTTTGAGGCGCGAGCATCCCGCGGCCAGGGCGGTCAGGATGTCGAGCCACAGGGCGGCCGTGGCGTTGTCCGCCACCTCCAGAAAATCCCTGAGGCGGCGCTGGTCCATCCGGTGCAACTGGTCGATGCTCTTCCGGACCAGCTTCAACACGGCGATCGAGCAGTCATCGGTCGTCTTTTCGACGATGATGCTGTTGAGATTGTAGTACAGGGCCCGGGTGACGGCCAGGGCCGGATTGTCGTCGAGCCACTCCAGGATGCGCTGGGTGGCCGGGGCCATGATCTGCCGGGACCGGTTGAACAGGCTTTCGGCCGCGCCGTCGGACAGGAGGATGAACCCGTCCACTTTGCCCGTTTTCCCGGTATAGAGGCGCAGCCGTTCCTCGACGCCGGGCTGGGTGATGAAGTAGGTCATGTTGGCGAACTCGCCCCGGTCCGGCGGGGACAGGACGATCACCCGCTCCTCGGTCATGGCCCCGATCACGCCGTCGCCCAGGTGGCCGGCCAGATAGGTCCCGTCCTTGACACCGACGAACAGGAGGGTCGAGGCGAAGTCGCGCAGGTCGGCGCCCATCTCCCGGCCCAGGTGGCGGAGACTGTCCTGCATGTCCTGGATGATCATCCGGCGGGCCAGGGGGTTGTCGTCCACGAAGCGGTCGAAGTGTTCATGGACCAGGCGGCAGATCCGCTGGGTGCAGATGTCGGCCCCTTCCTTGGCCCAGCGGGCCGATCCGGCCCCGTCGGCCAGGGAGACCACGGCCAGCCCCTGGTTCAGGAGCGAGTCGGTCTTGTCCTGGCAGCCGACGCCCGAGACGCGATGGGACCGGCCCCGGACGTGGGCGTGGGCCGCTTTCCAGTCCACGATCATGACGCGGGAGCGGCCGGCGCCGCCTGGATTGTGCTGGACTTGGGTCACCTGATTCTGTTCCCGCCGGAATTAATATTATATTATACCCCAATTTTCCGGCGTGACGGAAAAAAGTCGGCCTGATGCGGCCGTAAAAACCGGACAAATCGGTCCGGCCGGGGGAGTTACAGCTCGCCCCAGCCCTTGATTCCCTCCTGGTCCAACCCGACGGTGTCTCCCGGGGTCGAGCGCGACACCTCGGACACGCTCTTGCTCAGCCACTCGAAGAAGTCGGACAGCTTGCCGTCCTTGAGCCGGATCGGCTCGCGTTGGGGCGAAAAATTCCTCAGGATCTCCATCACGGCGTAAGGGCCGATCCCGATCGGAAACAGGGACAGTTTCTTTTGCTCGACCAGTTCCCGGGTCCGGGTGGCGGCGATGGAGATGTCGTCGGTCGGAGCGCCGTCGGTCATGATCACCATCCAGGGCTGGTAGTAGTCCACCCCGGCCTGGGCGTATTCTCCCTTGCGCGTCTCCAAGAGGTCCAGGGCCAGGTCCACCGCCTCGCCCAGGGGCGTTTTGCCGTAGGCCTTCATCTGGGGCATCTGCTGCCGGGTGACCTTCTCGAAGTCGAGCAGGCGCTGGACCTCCTGGCCAAAGGTGACCACGGCCACCTCGGCGGCCAGCGAGGCCACCTCGTCGCCCTTGATGTCGTCAAGTAATTGACGCACACCCAGGTTCAACTCGTCGATGGGCTCTCCGGTCATGGACCGGCTGGTGTCCAGGACCAGGCAGATGGGCACCCGGGGCGTCGGGTTCTCGATCAGGTCTTGTTGTCTGATTTCCAGGTGGCTCATCGCTATCCCCGTTTGATCAGGGTCCCCGGTCCGTTTCCCGGCCGGGTTCCTTTCCAAAATACGCCTACCCCCAAAACTGGGTCAAGAGTTGAATGAGAACGATCCCGACGAACAGCAGGGCCAGGGCCCACAGGCCCACGAACGAGGCCGAGATGCGGAGTCTTTTCTTCTGGGGCTCGGCCGAGGCCCGGACCGCGGCAAAGGGAGTCACCTCGGGTTCGGCCTGGGGCTCGGCCGTCCGGTCCTGATCCTGGCGGGCCTGGCAGGCGGGGCAGTACAGGGACCGGCCGGCCCGGGCCGCCTCTTCCGCTGCCTCCTTCTTGGCCATGAACTGGTAGTGGCAGCCCGGGCACTCGACCACCGTTGACCCGAATTCGCTCCGGCGGCACTCGGGACACAGCGGCGCGGTCCCGTTGGTGTCGAGCCGCTCGGCGGCGGCCGCGCTCTCCTCGAACTGAACACCGCACTGCCGGCAGACCATCGACACCGGCCCGGTCAGGGGCATTTTGTCGGGAAACATCTCGGGCGAGGCCTGGCCGACCTCGAGGTCCCGGGCGTAGTCCCGCATGACCTCGAGCCACCTCTCCGTGGATAACCGTTTGTTTTCACGAAATGTCTGGAAAAAGGCCCTCCGGACCTCCTGGGGCAGATTGGCCCAGATGTACAGCCACTGACCGGCCGGTTCCCGGCCCGTGGGCGCCCCGGTCAGCCCGTAGGGAAATTCCAGACGCCGGATGTTCGCCCCCGGATCGCCCCCGCCCCGCTGGGAATAGGGCGGCTTGCCCGGGACCAGGATCATGAACAGGAGTGTGGCCAGGGCGAACATCTCGTGAGCGGGCGTGCGCAGAAAGCCCTTGAAGTCCCGCCCCTGGATCTCGGGCGGGGTGTAGTTGACCGTGCCCACCGGGCAGGGATAGTCCTCGACCTGATAGGAGTCGGTGTCCACGAAATAGACCGCCCCCGAGCCGTCCACCAGGATATTGGACTGGTTGACGTCGCCCACCAGGACGTTCTTGCGGTGCAGAAAGTCGAACGTCTCCAGGATCCTCAGGCAGAGCCGGACCAGATCGCCCCGGGTCAGGTGGGGAAACCTGGCCAGGAGGTCGCTCTTGGGCATGAAGACGGTCGTCTGCAGGTCCTTGCCCTGGGCCGCCTCCATGACGTAGCCGACCACCTGGTTGTCATCCCCCAGGACCAGGTCCAGGGGCCAGCACAGGCCGGGACAGGTGAGCTGGTGATCGATCATCAGCCGCAGCTTGTCCACGTGGCGGTCGGTGATCTTGTCCGGCCGGTAGATCTTGGCCGCCAGGCCCAAATCCGTCAGAAAAATGTCGCCCTCGCCGCCGGCGCCGATCTGACGGACCAGCCGCAACCGGCCGTAACGGACCGTCAGGACGTCGTCCCCGACCCGGGGACCCCCGGCCTCGGAACCGGTTTCCGGGGCCTGGTCAGCGGCCTCCCAGGCGATGGGCCTGGTCCTGACCCGGAAGGGTCGTCCGCCGTCCATATCCTCCAGGGCGACCCCGAAGGCCTGGACCCCGGGCCGGTTGACCCGGCCGGTGAACGGGGCCTGGTTCTGGGCCCGATCCGGATGCCAGGGGACCAGCCGATACTCCCCCTCGTCCCGGACCATCTTCAGGACCAGCAGATCGTGGTGATCGGGGACGTCCTCCTCCTGCTGAAGGAAGTCGATGGTCCGGGCCAGATCAGGGTCCTGGGTGATGAGACACAGGTTGTAAGCGGCTGTATAAGTTGAAAAAACCTTGCTAAAGACCTCGTTGGACCCGGGGTCCCCGTCCGTGCCGGGGATGGTCATCAGGCCCTTTTCCTGAAGGGCCTTGAGCAACCTCAAACTCTGGGTCGCCCGGCGGGCCACCTGCTCCCGCTTGGTCCGGGCCAGGGCCTGGACCTGACCGACCACTACCCGGGGGACGACCACCCGCCCCAGATGCCGCCCCAGGACCCCGGGCAACATCCGCCCCAGGACATGGGGCGCGCCCGGGTGCATCAACGCCGTGGCGTCGATGAAGATCTTGTACTGTGAGGCCAGCAGGTCCAGGTGCACGGCGTCCTCAGGGTCAGGCCGGTCCGAAGGTTCGGGCCGCAGATATCTCGTTTCGTCTAAAGAGCAACATTTGTGCCACCCGGCGCGGGGTGGAAAACTATCCGATTATAACCCGAGCCCACGGATTTGTTAACGATTTTCACTCCCCGGCCCAGGCCCGGCCGACCGGGGCCGGGTCGGTCTATTATTTCGGTTTCCCGGCTCCAAAGACTCGACCTCGACTACCACAATGTGGTAGTATAACCTCTGGGATAGGAAAACACCAGGCCAACCATAACATCAAGGTGTGTCATGGCTGACAGGACGTCTATCCTGGCCCGGGCGCCGGCCAGACTGCTGATCGTGTTCGGGGCGGTCATCGTCGGCGCGGTCCTGATTTTTAAGGGATTCACCTTCCTGCCGGTGATCGGGATCTTCCTGGGGCTGGCGGTGATGTGGTCGGGCGTGGCGGCCGGGATCCGGGTGCTCCGCCTGTCCGAGCAGGCAAGCGTCCCGAAAATCGAATCCCTGGCCGCGCCGGTCCCCTTGCCCGCCCCGGCGGGCGTCCCTGAGGAGGAACCAGCGGAACAGGTCTTCTCTTTCCCCGTACCGGACTGGATCCCCTCGGCCGCGCCGGAAAAGACCGAACCGAGGCCGTCGGGCTCCTGAAGTCAATCGGCCGGAATCGCTGTCAGTCGTCCAGCAGCGATTTCAGGACCGAGCATTGCCGACAGATCTTCATTTTGGACGCCCAGTCCTTTTGCACCTCGCCCCGGCAGATTGTCCCGTTGATGAACCAGCACAGGTGCCCGGCCTTGAATTCCCAGGCCGGGCACCGCTCCCGCAGGTGTTCGGGGCAGTCCTGGACATCCCAGCAGATCTGTAATTTTCGGGGGGATGCCTTCAGGGCCAGCAGAAACAGCAACTGCCGTTCCGCGTGGACCGTTATCCGCCGCCAGCCCTGTTCGAAGCTTTCCACGGCCTTGACCGAGGTCCCCAGGAGTTGGGACAGTTGCCGCTGGGATTTTTCGAGACGGCCCCTGATCCGGGAGAATTCGATCTTGTCCATGAGGCTTGGGCGGCTCCTTGAGGCCCAGGATATACTTCCGGCTGATACCTGACAAGTCGGCGGCCCCGGTCCGGTTTCGGACGAGGAATGTGGTCTTGACCTGACCCTATCAGGCCGACAGGGCCCGGCGGTCGGCCATGTCCATCAGGACGCGCTCGCGGGCCGTATCCAGACCCAGGTCGGCCCGCTTCTTGTCGATGTGGGCGATCATCATCGCCGCCATCTCGTACGGGTCGCGGGTGAATCCCCACTTGCCCAGGCCCTGCGCCTCGAGGCCCTCAAACATCAGGTCGTGGAACTTGGTGTTCTTGATGGCGGGGAAGGTGACCCCGAACACGGTATAGACGCCCGAGGCGACAAAGTACTGGCCGATGGCGATGGCCTTTTCGCTCATGAACTCGGGCGCGGCCCCGGCCACGGGCAGGTCGGCGATGCTGTCGCCCAGGCCCCCGACCCGGACCATCTCGGCGGCCGCAGTCAGGATCCGGCTGTTGTCGATGCAGGCCCCCAGGCCCAGCACCGGCGGGATGCCCACCGCCTCGCAGACCTCGCGCAGCCCCGGCCCGGCCAGGGCCGAGGCCTCGGGGGTGCACAGGCCGGCCTTGGCCAGGGCGATCTGGGCGCAGCCGGTCTGGATGACCAGGACGTCCTTCTTGATCAGCTCCTTGACCAGCTCGACGTGGACCCAGTCCTGCTTGACCCGCGGGTTGGTGCACCCGACCACCCCGGCCACGCCCCGGATGCGGCCGCCTATGATGTTGTCGTTCAGGGGCCAGTAGGACCCCCGAAAGACCCCGCCCAGCATGTAGTCGATGTATTCGTGGGAAAAACCCGCGATCGCCTGATCGACCCGCTTCGGGATCTCGATCCTGGCCTCCCGGGTCGCAAAGCGCTCGATGGCCGCCAGGACGATCCGATCGGTGCAGTCCCGGGGGTCGTGCTCGACGAACTCGATGTGTTCGGCCCCCTCGAGTCTGCACCGGGGGTTGGTGGTGAAGAACCGGGTGTCATAGCACTTGGCCACGTTGGCCAGGCCCTGCTTGATGCACTGGACGTCCACGGCCATGGCGTCCACCGCCCCGGTGACCAGGACGGCCTCGGTGGACATGAAGTTGCCGGCGTGGGGGATGCCCCGGCGGCCCATCATCTCCAGGCCGGAGCAGCACATCCCCACCAGGTTGATGCCCTTGGCCCCGGCGGCCTTGGCCCGCTCGATCAGGAGCGGTTCGCTTACCGAGGCAATCATCGAGTCGAACAGGTTCGGCTCGTGGCCGTGGATGATGATATTGACCTCGTCCTCCTTGAGCACGCCCATGTTGACCTGGGCGGGCACGGCCATGGGCGTGCCGAACAGGATGTCCGACACCTCGGTCGAGACCATGGACCCGCCCCAGCCGTCGGCCAGGGCCGTCCGGCTGATCTGGGTCATCAGGTTGTCCGCGTCCTGGTCCACGCCCATGGTCGAGCGGTGCATCATCTCCATGATCTCCCGCATCGCCCCCCGGGGGACCAGGTCCAGTTCCCGCCACCGGGCCAGGGTGGCCGGCGGCACCCGGCGCGAAAAGGGGATCTCGCCCTCGAGCTGGGTGTAGGTCTTTTTCAGCTCGGTGTAGAGGTCCAGGGCGATCTCCTTGATGGTCCGGTCCTCGATCGGGATCTCCATCTCCTGGGCCAGGTCTAAAAGCTTTTCCTCGTCCTTGAGGGAGTACTCGGCGATCTTGCCCTCGGCCACCTCGCGGAACAGTTCGAGCATGACCAGGCCGTGGTCGGTGTGGGCGGCCGTGCCCGCGGCCACCATCCGGCCGAAGTTGCGGGCCTGGATGGTGTCAATGGACGCCCCGCACACCCCGGTCTTCTGGTAGGGATCGTTGAAGTTGAGGCGGCAGGGCCCCATGAAGCAGTGCTTGCAGCAGGCCGACTTCTCGCCGATGGGACAGGCCTTCATGTTGGCCGCCCGGTCAAAGGCCGTCGTCACGCCGTCGGCCGCGGCCTTGGCCAGCATCTGCGCCGTGGACTCGCAACTGGTCACGTCCTGGGGCCGCACGGTCTTGGCCTCTTTCTGGTCCTCTGTCTTTTTCATGAACTGGGCTCCTTGGTCCCGGTTGGGCGCAAACACAAGTACAACAATGGATCAGCTAGAATTATATCGGACCGTTTTGGTCCCTGCCACAGCCCCCACCCAGCAGATGAATCTCCAGAGTTTCCGATGGAGATAGCTGTTCGTTATTAAATAAAATTAAAGTTCGGCCCTGGTGGAATTATCCGCCGGTCCCCAGGCCCAGCCCCCTGGCCGGCCGGTGGCCTCGGCCAGGCCTTGGTCGGGCTGCGCCCGGCCCGTCCAGGCGGATTTTTTTGAGGCCGGTGAGCGCCTTTTGAGGGATGACCCTGGCCCAGGGGACAATCTTCCGCAGGCGCCACATGGACTTGAGAACGGGCCAGGGCAGGGGCAGGGTCGAGGCCAGTTGCCCCAGCCGGACAAAGGCCGCCCCGTCGCGGCCGCTGATCCGGAGCCGGCGGTTGACGTGGGCCGACAGGTCGAACTGGGCCAGGTAGGTCTCCTCGGTGAGCAGCCCCTCGGCCCGGGCCTTGTGGTACAGCCCGGTCCCCGGAAACACTGTCAGGGAGAAGAACAACACCTCGTAAGGCGTGGGCAGCCGGCAGAGCAGGCGCAGGGTGTCCAGCCGGTCGGCCTCGGTCTCCCAGGGGCTGTCCACGATGACGTCGTAGTGCGGGGCCAGGCCGTATGGCCGAAGCCTTTGCGACAGCTTTCTCGCCACGTCGATGATACGCCGGTTTGACTCCCGCCGATTGAATAATTTCCTGATCCGGGGGCTGCCGGTCTGGATGCCCATCTCCACGAAAGACACCAGTCCCGTTTTTAGTAGGATGTCCAGCTTGCGGTCGCGAAAGCTCATCGGGCTGAGCAGGAACATGAAGGGCAGCTTGATTTGATTCCAATAGGCCCGGGCGAACTGGGCCAGCTTGTCCTCGCGCCAGAGCAGGAAGTCGTCTGAATAGACGTAAACCTTGTGCAGGTTGGGAATGGCCTGCTTGACCTCTTCCAGCTCGGCCATGATGTCTGGCACGGAACGCTTGCGCAGGCCGAGGCGGCCGGACAGCCTCTTGAGCAGGGGCCGGCAGCAGTAGGTGCAGTCCCCGACGCAGCCCCGATCCACGAACAGGTAATAGGGGTTCTTGGGCCGGCCGGTCTTGCCCGGGGGCAGGAACCGTTCCGGCCCGGGCCTGGTCCAGGCGCGGGTTCTGACGTCAAAGGCGTGGGTCTGGTCAAAGAAGAACCGGGGCCGGGGTATTTCGTCCAAATCGTCCAGGCTGGGGGCGGCCCGGTAGTCGTCGGTCAGGGTGGCGCGTGTGTAGATGCCCTGCACATTGGCCGCGCCGTCAGGGTCGCCGGCGGCCAGGCGCTCGACGAACAGGGGAAAGGCGATCTCGCCCTCGCCGACGCAGACGTAGTCCGAGAACCCGAGGACCTCGGCCGGCCGGACCGAGGCGTGGATGCCGCCGCTGATGATGATTTTTGCGGCGAATTTTTCCCGGACGGCCTGGGCGATGCGCCGGACCAGGGGCACGTGGGCCGACAGGAACGAAAAACCGAGCAGGTCGGCGTCAACGATTTTTTCAAAGAGACCGGGCAGGAGGGCCGGGGCCAGGTTTGGATCGTCCAGGTCGGACATCCGGGCCTGCCAGGCGGGGATGACGATTTTGACCTGATGGCCGGCGTTTTCCGCCAGGGTGGCCAGGATCCGGAGCGGGTAAAGCTGACCGGTGACGTCCCAGCCGAGAAAGGCGACCTTCACCGCCGGCCCTTAACCGCTTTTGTCGGACGGATCACCCGGTTTGTCGGCCACGTGCACGAAGAACTCGGCCACGTCCGGGTCATAGTCGGTCTCGAAATCGCCGTAAGTGGTCACCGGATCGAATCCGGCCTCGTAGAGCAGGCTCCGGAAGTAGCCGTTTCGGAGCGGAAACATGTTCAGGTAATAGACCGTGTTGTCCGGGAAGGCATACCGGAACCGGGCCAAGCCGCTGTCCACGTAATCCGGCTCGACGCAGACCTCCTGGCCGCAGTAGAAGATGTGGTTGTTGATATACTTTTCGTCCAGGATGGCGTCGTAGTTGCGCTGATCGGCGATGAGGACCCCGCCCGGGGAGAGCAGATCGAACCACTGCCTGAGCACCAGCCGCCGTTCGTCCTCGGAAAACAGATGGGTGAAGGAGTTGCCCAGGCAGACGATGGCGTCGAATGGGCCGGCGACTTTTTTGGCAACGTGACGCCAGTCGGCCTGGACCGGGTCCAGGTTCAGGCCTCGTTCCCGGGCGTTATTTTGGGCCTTTACGAGCATGGCCGGCGAGCCGTCCAGGGAGGTGACCTCGAAGCCGGCCTGGAGCATCCGGATCGAGTGAAAGCCGGTGCCCGTGGCCACGTCCAGGACCCGGTGGGCCTTTTTCTCCTTGAGTATCCGGCAAAAGAACTCGCCCTCGATCCGGGATCGCCGGCCCCAGCCCACGAGCTGGTCCCACTTCTCGGCGAATCCGGGGACGTATTCGAACCGGTAATGATCGGAATCCCGGACCGCCTTGGGGTCGGCCCCGAAATCCTGTTCGATCACACCGGTGTTTTGTCTCTGGTCAAAATCCATAACCACCTCGCGTACCTAACATAGTAACCCGCTTTCACCCAAAATCAACCATGTAAAAGGGAATACGGTCTAACCCGCGACGCGATCAGGGAATATTTTTAGCGGTGACTGGAATTGTAACTAGAAATCCCTTCCCGGCGTCTTATAATGTTAGAACAAGGGGGATTAGTCCAATGATGACGACAATCGAGTCGTATCCCTTCCAATGCCTGCTGAGCCTGAGACCGCTGATCGATCACCTGACCGAGACCGTTGAGCGCGGCGGGGCGCCCGGTCTGGACCCCGGTCTCCTGGACCGCCTGAAGGAGGCCCCGGAACTTTTTGGGCCGATCACGGACTGGGAGGTCCTCGACCGGCACCGGTCCCTGGTGGACGATCTGATGAGCCTCCTGTTTCCGCCGGCCGATTGGGACAGCCGGGCCATGGCGGCCATCGTCCCGGTCACGATGCGTCCCTTCCACGTCACCCCCCAATTCGAGCGCCTCTTTCTGGATGTGGACAGCTACGTGCCCCTCAAAAGCAACGTGGATCAGGAGACCTTCGAGCGCGGCCGGGCCATCCGGGCCTACCTGTTCATCCTCGAAAAATTCTACGGCATCCACCGGGACATGGAGCCGCTGCTGATCAACACTGTGACCGATCCGGAGACCGGCCTGGACCGCTATTACAAGCTGGGCCTGGACTTCCGCTTTTGCCGGGCCGAGGCCGCCGGCGAACTCCCGCCGCTGTCCGAGGAGGACCGGAGAAAAATCATCGCCCACATCACCGAGCCCGAGGTGATCCGGGAGATCCTGCCCCCCCAGCACTTCGAGTTTCACGGGTTCGTGGTCATCGACGCCGTGGACGTGACCGAGTCCGAGGTCCTGGCCGCCCTCACCCGGGAGCTGATCAATCAGCAGTCCATCACCTCGACGGCCGGTTTCGCCCGCATCCAGCAATCGGTCCGGACCCTGCTCAAAAGGCCGGACGTGACCATCGGCCTGTGCGCCCTGGCCGAGGACCATCTGATGGTCCTCAATTTCGGGGAAAACGACCACGAGGAGAGCTGCGGCGCCTGGTGCGTTCTGGGTGACTCGCTCCACATCCCGCTCTCGGAATTCGAGGGCTCCCCTTACCAGCGGGTCCTTCAGAGCGAGGACATCATCCGGATCGACGACCTGGCCCAGACCTCGTTCGACACCCGGTTCGATCATGATTTTCAGGCCCACGGCATCCGGTCGTTCATGCTGGCCCCGCTCCATTTCCAGGGCCAGTGCGTCGGGACGCTGGGCGTCAAGTCGCCCCGTCCCGAGGACCTGGGACCCATGGACGAGATGTTCCTCAAGCTCCTCCAGCCCCTGTTCGCCATGGCGGTCAAGAACGTCCAGGAGGACGTCAACAGCCAGATCCAGGCGATCATCAAGGAGGAGTGCACCGCCATCCACCCGTCGGTCGAGTGGCGTTTCCGGCAGGCGGCCTTCAAGCACCTGACCGAGCTGCGGATGGGGCGTCCCTCGGAGATGGAGCCGATCGTCTTCAAGGAGGTTTACCCCTTCTTCGGCAGTTGCGACGTCCGGGGCTCGACCGAGGAGCGCAACCGGGCCATTCAGGCCGACCTGATCGAGCACCTGACCCTGGGCCGCGAGGTGATCGAGGAGGCGGGCCGGGTCAAGCCGATGCCTTTCCTGGCCGAACTGGCCGGCCGCCTCAAGAACCTCGAGACCCGGCTGTCGGGGGGCCTGGGCTCGGGCGACGAGGCCCTGGTCACCGGCTTCATGCGGCGCGAGGTCGAGTCGATCTTCGACGAGGTGCGGCGGCTGGGGCCCAAGGTCCACCGGGCCGTGGACGCTTACGAGCGGACCGTGGACCGGCACCTGGGCACGGTCTATCACCGCCGGCGCCAGTTCGAGCAGAGCGTCCAGATCCTGACCGAGCGCCTGGCCAATTACCTCGACCAGGAGGCGGCCCGGGTCCAGGAGAACTTCCCCCACTACTTCGAGCGGCATCGGACCGACGGCGTGGATTACCTGGCCTACATGGGCGGCTCGCTGGCCGAGGACGGCCGGTTCAATCCGGTGTACGCCCGGAACATGCGCCTGTGGCAGATCATGGTCGCCTGCGGCCTGGCCTGGCACACCGAGCGCCTCAAGAGCGAGCTGCCGATCGAGCTGGACACGGCCCAACTGATCCTGATCCAGAACGCGCCCCTGGCCATCAGGTTCCGCTACGACGAGAAGAAGTTCGACGTGGACGGGGCCTATGATATCCGGCACCAGATCCTGCGGTCCCGGATCGACAAGGCCACGGTCATGGGCGGCGAGCGCCTGACCCAGCCCGGCCAGGTGGCGATCGTCTATGCCCACCCCTCCGAGGGCCAGGAGATGATGCGTCACCTGGAGCATCTGCGCGGCGAGGGTTTCCTGACCGGTCAGATCGACCGGCTGGACCTGGAGGATCTGCCCGGGGTCCAGGGCCTGCGGGCCCTGCGCATGGAGATCAACCTGGAGTCGGCCGCGTTGTCGGCGCGGTTGGACAGTATCGCAGTTTAATTCAAAAAAACTATTAATTTAAGATAGATAGTTATTGTCTAACATTTATATTGACTTCCCCTACTATGAATGATAATTTTTTACAGAAGTTTATCTATATCTAGTCACAAGAATGAGAGAAAAGGAATGAAGGAGAAGTTCCTCTCTTTGATAAGGAGTTGGCTTGTTTTATTTCGGGTACTATTGGATCCTATGTTTTTGATTCCATTCGGTATCGCAGTTTTATTAGTACTTATTTCTTTCGGTCAGACAGACAAACATGTGGCAGCGGTCCTAATCTTTCTGATATCTTTGAGTACCGGCATTGCAGGAGGCGCTGCCACAAAAATTTGGCTAGACCATTTTGAAGAAAAGCTCACAGAGACCAAGGGCAAGTCTGCGATTCGGGATTTAAGACTTTTATTCTTTGCGATAATCAGAATAAGGTTGAGAATTGAGAGTAACAGAAATGAACTTGATGAAAACGATGAAAAAAATAAATTAATGATCAGCCAGTTGCAGGTTTATGCTGACCGCTGTTTTGATCTGTCAGAAGCTGTCGCAAATGCAATTGAAAATTGGGCCGACATTCTTGAAGAAGCAAATATTACTGACCAACTTAACGAAATGAAGAGACTGCAGGGGAAAATCGAAGAAAACGTTTCAGAGAAAAACAGGCTAAAAGATGAACTTTCACGTGTTAAGGAGGATAAGGAAGAAGAAAGGGAGAGGCTGCAAAAAATTATTACTAAGAAAGAAGAGGAAATCGAATCATTAAAGAGTAAAGAAGAAAAGATCGTTAGTCCTCTTTTTTCAATGTCTGATAAAGGCGTATCTGCCTCTTCTGCTACTATAAGTGTTGAACACATGTTAAAATTACAATCATTTGGTTCTACAATAGAAAATAGTGAAAAACCATCTGGTTATGAAATCGTATTCGGGCAAAATGAAGAAAGGAAATGTATCAAATGCGGCAAGAAATTGCCTAATACAGCGATATCATATCTTCAGCCGAGCAGCTACCGTGATTCATTATGTGACGATTGTAAAAGAAAGACTTAATTTATTGTCGAAATAGTATTATCGGGTTGATTAAGCGAAAAGACCTAAGAATAAAATATATGCTTCATAATTATAGCATATAAGAACACCGCCCGCCGCAGGTCCTCGATATCGACGAACTCGCCGGTGGTGTGGGCCTGGTTGATCGATCCCGGGCCCATGATGATCGTCGGGATGCCCGCTTCCAGGACGTAGAACCGGGCGTCGGTGAAGCCCCGCGATCCCCGGGGCTCCCTGGGCTCGCCCGTGATTGCGGCCGCGGCAGCCAGGGCAATTTGGACGATGGGCTGGGCCGGGTCGATCTCGTAAGGGGCGGCAAAAATTATGTCCTGCAGCTCCACCTCGGCCCCGGTCTCGGCATGGAATCTCTCGATCAGATTGTTCAGGCCGGCCCGGGCCTCCTCGGGGCCGGTCCCGGGCAGGACCCGCTGGTCGATCTCGATCGTGCAGTGATCGGGGACCACGTTGATCTTTGAGCCGCCCACGATAGTTCCCAGGTTAACAGTCGGTGGTCCCAGCAACCGATGCTCGCCGGCTTGCGGTAGTTCCCTGAGTCGCATAATCAACCCGGCCATGCGCTCGATGGCGTTGTCCCCCAGGTGGGGCACCGATCCATGGGCCGATTTACCCCTGACCGTAGCCCGGGTCCACAGCGCGCCCTTAGAGGCGATGACCACGTTGAGCCCGGTCGGCTCGCCCACGATGGCCGCGTCGGCCTGGGTCAGGCCGTTTTCCACCAAAAACCGTGCCCCCTGGGCCCCGCCGGTCTCCTCGTCGGACACCAGATGAATGATGATCTCTCCGTCCGCCGGCCTTTCAGGGAGATTCTGGATCAGCCGGGCCGCCCAGAGCATGGCCGCCACGCCGCCCTTCATGTCGGCCGCGCCCCGGCCGTACAAACGGCCGTCGTCAATGAAACCGTCGAAGGGCGGCATTGACCAGGCCGAATCAATCCCGGCCGGGACCACGTCCAGATGACCATTGAGCAAGATCTTGGGCGAGCGCCGGCCCCAGCCGTTCCGGGCGATCAGGTTCAACCGGCCCAGGTCTGTCCGGAGCAGTTCGGTCTCGAACCCCCAGTCTGTCAAGAGTTCGGCCAGGAACTCGATGGCCGGGGCCTCGTCGCCCGGGGGATTTTCGGTGGGCATCCGGACCAGTTTTTGGGCCAGGGAGACCGGCTCGTTCTCAGGCAGATTATTCCTGAAATTTTCCGTAATGGCCCCGGCTTCCTGGCTCGAATTCATGTCGCCCGGCGTCTCACTTGAGTCCGGCCCGGCGCAGGGCCTGGAGGTGTTTTTCGAGAAGGGCCGGGTCCTTGAAGGTCATGGTCCGGCGCACGAAGTCCAGGGACAGCCGGGGATAAATTTTCCGGGCCGCGGCCAGGTGTTGTCTGGCCCGGTGCGGCCGGCCCAAGTCAGCGAAGATCCCGGCCAGGAAGATGTGGCCGACCAGGGGGGCGCACTCGCCTTGCTTGCACCTGGCCAGATATTTCAGGAAGACGTCCCGCGCCTCGCGGAGCCGGCCGGTCAGGAAGTAGGCCTGGCCGAGCTGGTGGAGGTAAAAGGCCGGATAGTGCGGGCTGAGGTCCATGCCCCGTTTGATGTAACCGATCGCCTCGGCGGGGCGTCCGGCGTAGATCAGGCCGCGGCCGTAGAGGACCAGGCTGTTGTCGTCGTTGGGCTGAAGGGCCACGGCCCGCCGGAAAGATTTCAGGGCGGCGTCAAAGCGGCGGTGCATCAGGTGGATGCTGCCCCACAGGGCGTAGGCGGAGGACAGGTTCTTGTCCAGGCGCAGGGCCTTGGCGGCCAGCTTCTGGGCCATGTCCAGGGACTTGGCCTTGTCGGGCTTGAAACCCAGGCGGGCGTCCATCCAGTAGGTCCAGGCCAGCATGACCCAGGCCAGGGCGTACTTGGGGTCCAGCTTGACCGCCCGGCTGAACAGCCGCCGGGCCTGTTCGTTGTCGCCGATGGTGTGCCGCCGGAAATGGCCCAGCCCCCGGACGAACAGGCTCCAGGCCTCGAGGTTGGTGGTGCCGCTGCCCGAGGTCTTACCTCCGGTCAGCTTGACCATCAGGGAGTTGGCGATCTTGAGGGTGATTTCGTCCTGGAGGGCCAGGACGTCCTTGAGGGGCCGGTCGTATTTCTCGGCCCAGAGGTGCCGGCCGGTTTTGGCGTCGATCAACTGGGCCGTGACCCGGATGCGCGACCCGGCCTTGAGGACGCTGCCCTCGAGGACATAGTCCGCCCCCAATCGCCGGCCGACCTTTTTGACGTCCACGGACCGTCCCTTGTAAACAAACGTCGAGTTACGGGCAATGACCCGGAGGGAGGCGATCTTGGACAGGGCGGTGATGATGTTCTCGGTCAGACCGTCGGCCAGGTAGTCCTGGGTCTTGTCCCGGCTGAGGTTGTTGAAGGGCAGCACGGCAATGGTCGGCTGGGGCTTGACCGCGTTTTCGTGCATCCGCCGGACCACGATGCCGACCACCCGCGCGAGTCCCGCGATCAACAACATGGCCGCAATGGTCAACAACACGGCCCGGCGGACGCGACGGCGCTGGGATCGAGGTCTGCGGACCGGACCGGCCGCGGCCGGCGTCCCGTCCTCGGGGCGGGACCAGATGGCGTAGATCCGGACCGGTTGATCCACGTTCTTGACCTTGCGCTCGCCCAGGTCCTTGAACCGGAAGTCGAACTTGCCCTTGACCTGGTCGTAAACGCTCTGGGACAGGCACACCCCGCCGGGCTGGGCCAGGCCCTCGATCCGGGCGGCCAGGTTGACCCCGTCGCCGTAGATCCGGTCGCCCTCGGCCACCACGTCGCCCAGGTTCAGCCCGATCCGCCAGTCCATGCGGCGGCCTTCCGGTGCCTCGGCGTTGCGGGCCGCCAGTTCGGTCTGGATGGCCACGGCCGCGGTCACCGCCGCCAGGGCGCTTCTGAATTCGGCCAGGAGGTTGTCGCCCGGCGAATCGACCACCCGGCCCCCGGTGGACACGATCAGCTCGGACATCAGCCGCCGGTGCTCGGTCAGGGTCTCGATGGTCGCCGCCTCGTCCTCGGCCATCAGAAGGCTGTAGCCCTTCACGTCGGCGCTCAGGATGGCGGCCAGCTTGCGGTGGGTCTGCTCGTCGCTCATGGGCTCGAACCAGGGTGACGCCGGTCAGGAAGCGGGAAAACGCTCAAGCCATGCTACCACACCGAAGATGAATGAACAATTGACCGGGAACGGCCCGGATCACGATCCGGGGGGCGGGTCCTGGCGATTCAGGATCCCGGCCAGGCGGCCGGCCAGCCGGGCCGTGGCCCAGTGATTCATCAGGTAGAAAAAGTCGATCTCCGGACCGAAGAACCAGTAATCCCGCCGGGGCATGGCGATCCCCAGTTTCGACCACAGCCATTGAACCGCCCGGAAGTGCATGGCCTGCTCCAGCCGGAGCCGCGTCCGGCCGATGCCGTGATTTTTTTTTAGGTATTGGAAAAACTCGCGGCGGAGCCGGCGATTGACCGGCCACAGATACCGGTCGGACAGGAATTTCTTTTCCAGGGCAAAGGTGCCGCGCTCGACGCCGGCCTCCTCGGCGATGCGCCGGGGAATGGGCCGGTCGTAGTCGCCGCCCAGGCGCCAGGGGGCCATTTCCGCCGAGGCGGTGATCGCCTGTATCTGCTCGATGTTGTTGGCAAAGATGAAGGGCACGGCCACGTGGATGAACCCGGCCTTGAGCCTGATCTCGGACAGGTTCAGGCCGGACAGGCACTGGCGTCTGATTTTGGAGTGGATGTACTTGGGATGGGTCCCCGGGGTCCACAGCAGGTCGCCGTGGTAGCCGGTGAACACGGCCGCCGCCTGACAGTGGCCCTGGATGTAGTCGGTCAGGGGGTGGTGGCCGATCTCGGACCAGTGGCCCGAGTGCCGCTTGGGGTAGTTGGTGGCCAGGAAGTAGAGTTCGTCCTCGGTGATCTGGTCTCGTCTGGCCTTGGGCACGATGGGCGTAAGCCCCAGGGCCGAGACGACGGGGGCCGAGTTTTCCGTCCACTTGTGACCGATCAGCCGCTCCCAGGGCCGGTCCAGGCGCTCGCCGGCAAAGCAGTGGGTGACGCCCAGGTCCTTGACCAGGGTCGAGACGGCCGTGGAGTCGTATCCCTCGCTGACGGTGGTGAAGGCGGCCAGGGGCCGGTCCCGGTCCGGGCTGGCCAGGTTGTCCTTGATGCGCGTCAGGGCCGCCCGGAGCAGGGACAGGTAGGTCTCGAAGGAATCCAGGCGGTGGGTTCGGGTCCTCTCGCCAAAGGTGACGCCCTCAGGGGTGATGATCAGGTTTTCGTAGAAGACCTGATGGAAATAGTCGATGGTCGGATGGATCACCCGGAAACGGTCGTCGAAGCGATCGACCCCCTTGAACACGCTCAGGCATTCCCGCCAGTAGTCGTGGTGATCGTCCAGCCGGGCGCCGGTCCCCGCCAGGAGCAGGATCAGGCTGTTGGACACCAGGTACCGGCCGTCGGCCTGGCAATACAGAATCCGGTCCACCGACCCGGTCGAGGCCGGGAAATAGGCGGCCTGGCCCTCGAGGCGGACGCCCGAGCCGAAAAAGGCCTCGCTGCGGTGGAACTCTCCGGCGGCGAAGTCGCCGTCCCAGACCCCCTCGACCGCCCAGTCGGCCCGGCACTCCACGGCCGGGCCGTGGGTGAGGGTGATCTCCCCGGTCGCGGGCTCGACCTCGGCCAGCCAGGCCAGCCGGGGAAGATCGGCGTTGGGGCGAAAGGTCAACCGGAAGGGCAATGATTCGTTCCTCTTGCCATGGGGGTCGTCTGGAATTATAAACTACCAGGAGGCAGACGCTCCCACAAAGAATGTAGGGGGCGGTCCGGGGGTTGTCAACTCCGGAGGCGCCGCGGGATCGAGCGTGACCACCGAGATCGAGTACCACTTTCACCGGCCCGACCAGCTCCCGCCCGGGCTGTTCGACGAGATCTGCGGCCTGATCCAGACCGTGGGCGCCATGCGGCCGGAGCGGGTCCGGGAGAACCTGTCCCGGGCCTTTCTGATCGGTTACGCCCAATGCCAAGGCCGGGTGGTGGGCACGGTCACCCTCAAGCGACCCCGCCCGGAATACGTCCGCTGGGTCGAGTCCAACACCGGCCTCGACCTGGGGGAATTCCTGGAACGGGGCTATACCACGGTTTTGCCCGAATTCCGGGGCCTGAAGGTGGGGGCGACCCTGATCCGGGGACTGACCGAACGGGCCGGGGGGCGGCCGATCTACGTGGTCATCGCCCAGGACAACCTCCCCGCCCAGGCCCTGGCCCGGGGCAACGACACCCACCTCCAGGCCACCTATTTCAGCCCGAGCCTGGGCAAGGAGGTCGGGGTCTGGGTCCAACGCTACGGTCGGGACGGCCTGCCGGCGGCGCGGCCGGGGCCCGGTCCAAGTGGCCATTTTTCCAAGACCTGATATGCTTTTTGGTGTAAATTGAGTGACGACCCAGCCGCGGGCCTGACGGGCAGGGTCGCGGCCGATGAACCGCTCGGGGAGAAATATGGCCAAGGTCTATCGGGGCCGGCGGGGACCGCGCCTGATCAAGCGCGGCCTGGCGGTGCTGGCCGCCTCGCTCCTGGCGCTGATCCTCATCGGGGGGATCGCCGGCCGCGGCAAGCTGTCCGACTGGGACCTGGCCTACCTCAACGTCGGCGTCCTGGAGGAGCCCAAGACGCTCAATCCGTGGCTGGCCACCGACACCTGGTCGCTGCGGGTGATGAGGCTGATCTACCAGCCGCTGATGATCCGCAACCCCAAGATGAAGCTGATCCCCTGGCTGGCGGCCGGACCGCCCCTGCCGGAATACGGCCGGGCCACGATCCGATACTACCTGCATCGCATCGGGCGAAGGTCCCATCAGCCGTGGCTGATGCTGAACCTGCCCAGTTCCCGGGCCGGGGCCCTGACCTACCTGATCAAATTGCGCCAGGCCATGTGGTCGGACGGGACGCCCTTTACCGCCGCCGACGTCATTTTCACGGCCGATCTTATCCGCCGGTTCAAGGTGCCGACCCACTACGCCATGTGGGAGTTCGTGGAAAAGGTGGAAAGGGCCGGACTCCGGGCGGTCAGGTTTCATCTGTCCCGGCCCGAGCCGTCGTTCCTGCGGCGAACCCTGGTGGCCACGCCCATCGTCCAGCGCCGGCAGTGGGCCAAAATCGTCGCCCTGGCCCGCGAGGCCAGCTCGCCCCTGGTCCAGTTGATGCGCTACAACCTGGAAAGACCGGTCGGCCTGGGGCCCTTCGTCCTCAAGCAATGGCGGCACGGCGTCTATTTGTTCATGGTGCGCAACGACCGTTTCTTCGGCCGGGGCAGGGTCTTTTCCGGGATGCGGCTGGGGCCCCACATTCCGGGGATGATCATCAAGGTTTACGGCACCTCGGACGCGGCCATCCTGGCCCTGCGCAAGGGCGCCATCGACTTCTACTGGAACACCATCCTGCCCGGCTACATTCGCCAGATCGAGGGCGAGCACGACATCAGGCTCTTCAACAACGAGAAGAGCGGCTTCTATTTCTTCGGATTCAACCTGCGCCGCCACCCCTTCGACGACGTCAACTTCCGACGGGCGGTGGCGACGATGATCAACAAGAAGTTCATTGTCGAGCGCATACTCCAGAAGGCGGCCGAGCCCCTGGTGACCTTTGTGCCGGCCGGAAGCGACTACTTCTGTCCGGGTCTCAGGTCGTGCGGCGAGGGCCTCACCCTGGACCAGCGGATCAAGGCGGCCTACCACATTCTCAAACGGGCCGGTTACACCTGGCGCACCCCTCCGGTCACCGCCGGCGGCCGCATCGTCCAGGGCGATGGCCTGATTCGACCCGACGGCCGGCCGGTCCAGGAGTTCACCATCCTCACCCCGCCGGCCGACTACGATCCGGGCCGGGCCATGGCCGGGATCATGATCCAGGAGTGGCTCCGGCTGATCGGGATCCCGGCCCTGGCCCGGCCCATGGGCTTCGGGGCCCTGGTCCATCGCGTCAAACAACGGCACGATTTCGCCACCTTTGTCTTCGGCTACGGCAACCTGAGGCCCTATCCCAGCTATCTGTGGGCCTTTTACCACTCTTCCCGGGACCAGCCCGGCGACTGGAACATGAGCGGTTACCGGTCCCGGCAGTTCGACCGCCTGGCCGATAGGGCCAAGCGGACGGTCGATCACGCCCGGCAGCGGGAACTGGTGCACCAACTCCAGCGGATCCTGGTCCGGGACATCCCCTATTTCCCCCTGTACAACCCGCGCCTGGTGGAGGGAGTGCGGCGGGACCGGTTTCGAGGTTGGGTCATGATGCGCAACGGTATCGGTAACGTCTGGTCGTTCTGCCGGATAAGGCTGACGCCCGGGGACTCCCCGCCCCGCCGCGTCGGGTCGGCCCGCCCATGAAACGCTACTTCATTTCCCGCCTGCTGCAGATCCTGCTGGTCCTGTTCATTGTTCTGACCGTCCTGTTCATCCTGTTCCGGCTGGCCCCCGGCGACCCGGTGGACCGGATGGTCGATCCGAGCATGACCCCCAAGGATCAGGCCCACCTCAAGGCCGAGCTCGGCCTGGACCAGCCCATCCCCATCCAGTACCTGGTCTATCTCAAGAACTTCGTCACCGGCAATTTCGGGTACTCGTTCCACTACGGCAAGCCGGTGATCGACATCATCGCCGACCGGCTGCCCAACACCATCCTCCTGTTCACGACGGCGGTGTTGCTGTCGGCCCTGGTGGGCGTGGCCTGGGGCAAGATCGCCGCCTGGAAAAAGGGCCACCCCCTGGACACCTCCCTGACCCTGGTCTCCCTGGTGACCCATACCCTGTTTCTGCCCTGGGTGGCCCTGCTGCTCATCTGGCTGCTGGGATACAAGCTGGGCTGGTTCCCGATCAACGGCATGATCTCGGCCAAGGTCTGGCTGGACCCGAGCGCCGGCTTTCTGACCCGGGCGGCGGACATCCTGCACCACATGATCCTGCCCCTGGGGACCCTGTTCCTGCTCCAATTCGGGACCTACCTGCTGGTGATGCGCAGCTCGATGCTCGAGACCCTGCGCGAGGACTACATCATGACCGCCCGGGCCAAGGGCCTGAGGGAAAAGGACATCCGCAACCGGCACGCCGCGCCCAACGCCCGCCTGCCGGTCATCACCAGCATCGGACTGTCGCTGGCCTTTTCCATCAACGGCGGGGCCATCACCGAGACCGTGTTCAGTTGGCCCGGCATCGGCCGGGAACTGGTCCGGGCGGTGAGCCAGAACGACTATCCCCTGGCCCAGGCCTCTTTCCTGCTCCTGTCCCTGGTGGTGCTGTTGTCGAACCTGGTGGTGGATTTGCTGTACGCCTATTTCGATCCCCGGATCCGGTACTGAGGTCGCTGCGGATGGTTTTCGACTCGCCCCCGAGCCGGCACCCCTGGGCCCAGCGTTTCCGAGAGGGCTGGGGCCTGTTCCGGCGCAACCTGTTCGGCCAGATCGGCCTGATCCTGCTGGGCCTGTTCGGCCTGATGGCCCTGCTCAGCTACCTGCCGCCCCTGATCGATCCGATGTACCACCCCATGGTCGGGGTGGACCCCCAGATCATGCACACCACCGGACCCAGCTGGCGCCACTGGCTGGGAACGGACTTCATGGGCCGGGACATCCTGAGCCAGCTTCTGGCCGGGGCCCGGGTGGCGTTCATGGTCGGGGTGTCGGCCGCCTTCATGAGCATCGTCCTGGGAGGCTCGGTCGGGATGATCGCCGGATACGCCGGGGGATTCCTGGACACCCTGCTGATGCGGACGGCGGACATCATCATGGTCCTGCCGACGCTGCTGGTCATCCTGATGCTCAGCTCGTTGTTCGGGCAGTTGTCCATCGTGACCATCGTGGTGATGATCGCCCTGTTCCGCTGGCCGGGGGTCAGCCGGGTGATCCGGGCCCAGACCCTGTCCCTGAAGCAGCGGCCGTTCATCGACGCCGCCCGGGTGGCCGGGGCCTCCCACACCCGGATCATCTTCAAGCACATCATGCCCAACGTCCTGCCGCTGGCCTTCCTGTACATGACCTTCCGGGTGACCTCGGCCATCATCATCGAGGCGGCCCTGTCCTTTCTGGGCTTCGGCGACCCGACCACGGTCAGTTGGGGAATGATGCTCCAGTGGGTCTGGAAGACGGGCCACATGTTCGAGGCCCCCTACTGGCTGCTGCCGCCGGGCATCTGCATTTCGCTGTTGACCTTGTCCTTTTACCTGCTGGGCCGGGCCATGGAAGAGGTCCTCAATCCCCGTCTGAGAAGCATGGAAGAGGGCTGATCGGGAGACGAAGCGTTGTCCCTGCTCGAGGTGGAACATCTGAGCGTCGGTTTTCGGACCTCCTTGGGGGTCCTCAAGGCGGTGGAGGACGTCTCGTTTCGGGTCGAGGCCGGCCGGTCCCTGGGACTGGTGGGCGAGTCCGGCTGCGGCAAGACGACCATCGGCCTGGCCTGCCTGGGCATCCTGCCCGAAAACGGCCGGGTCAGCGCCGGGCGGATCAGTCTGGACGGAGAGAACCTGCTGGACAAGTCCGAGGAGGAAATGCGGCACGTCCGCTGGAAGGACATCGCCATGATCTTCCAGGCGGCCATGAACGCCCTCAACCCCGTCCACCGGGTCGGTGACCAGATGGTCGAGGCCATCCTGACCCACCAGCCCGAGCTGTCCCCGGCCCGGGCCCGGCAGCGGGTCAGGGACCTCTACCAGCTCGTCGGCCTGTCCGCCGACCGGCTGGACGACTACCCCCACCAGTACAGCGGCGGCATGCGGCAGCGGGCGATCATCGCCATGGCCCTGGCCAACAACCCCAAGCTGATCATCGCCGACGAGCCGACCACGGCCCTGGACGTGATCGTCCAGGACCAGATCCTGCGCGAGACCAGGGTCCTCCAGCAGGAGTTCAACATCGGCATCATCTTCATCTCCCACGACATCTCGATCGTGGCCGAGGTCTGCGACGACATCGGGATCATGTACGCCGGCCAGCTGGTCGAGAGCGGCCCGGTGGAGGCGGTCCTGTACCACCCGGGACACCCCTACACCCGGGCCCTGGTGTCCTCCTTCCCCCGCTTGGAAGGGGAAAAGACCAAGCTGGCCCCCATCCCGGGCGAGCCGCCCAACCTGGTGGGGACCATCCCCGGGTGCCGGTTCTGCGACCGGTGTCCCCAGCCCGAGTCGTCCTGCCGGCTGGCACCGCCCCAGTGGCAGGAGATGGGCCCGGAGCATCACGTTTTGTGCGACCACTGCGACGTTGCTCGGAACCGGAGGCCGGAAGGCAATGCCTGAGGTCAGCCCCCGGACCGACGCCCCCCTGGTCCTGATGAGCCGGGTCAGCCGGTTCTACCGGACCCGGGTCGGCATCTTCGGCGGCCGGGGCCGGCTGGTGACCGCCCTCGACCGGGTCTCCCTGTCCTTTATGCCGGGCGAGATCTTCGGCCTGGTGGGCGAGTCGGGCAGCGGCAAGACCACCTGCGGCCGGCTCCTGGTCGGTCTCGAACGGCCCGATCAGGGCAGCATCCTGTTGAACGGCCGGGACATCACCGGCCTCAAGGGCCGGGCCTACCGGGCCTACCGGCGTCAGGTCCAGATGGTCTTCCAGGACCCCTACCAGTCGCTCAACCCCCAGCTGACCATCCTGGACAGCGTGTCCGAGCCGCTGATCACCAGCCGGATCTGCCGGCCCCACCAGCGGCGGGACCTGGTCCGGGAGGCCCTGCAGCACGTGGGCCTGTCCCCGCCCGACGATTTCCTGTACCGTTTTCCGCACCAGCTCTCCGGCGGCCAGCGCCAGCGGGTGGCCATCGCCCGGGCGATGATCGTCGATCCGGCCTGCGTCGTGGCCGACGAGCCGACCTCGATGCTGGACGCCTCGTACTCGGCCCAGATCTTCGAGATCCTGCTCGAGATGCGCCGCCGGTTCTCGACGACGGTCATCTTCATCACCCACTCCCTGGCCGCGGCCAGGTATCTGTGCGACCGGATCGCGGTCATCTACCGGGGCAGCCTGATGGAGCAGGGGCCGG
Source organism: uncultured Desulfarculales bacterium (assembly GCA_964569795.1). Classification (GTDB taxonomy): domain Bacteria; phylum Desulfobacterota; class Desulfarculia; order Desulfarculales; family JAHJDS01; genus JAHJDS01. Next base: position 84,781 of record CAZMVB010000007.1, read on the forward strand.
CCACCCGGATCATCGAACACCCCCGCCATCCCTACACCCGGGCCCTGCTGGACGCCACGCCCAAATTCGGGCGCGGCGCGGCGCCGCCGCGGTACGACACCCTGCTTCAGGCCGAACGGATTTCCAGCGGCGGCGGCTGCGCCTTCTATGCCCGCTGCCAGTGGGCCCGCCGCACCCGCTGCGCCCGCGAGGCCCCGGACTGGCGGGAAGTCGGCCCGGACCACGTCGCCGCCTGTCATTACCTCGAAACCGGGGCCGAAACCGAGACCTGATGTCCCGGCCGGACGGCCCTCGTCCGGGCGGGCCGGCCTGGTTGTCAACCAAGGCCACTGTAGTTATGATACGCTTGGCATGGCGGCGGCCTGGAAGAACGGGGCCGCCGGCCGGAAACGGGGTGGGCCGGTCGTCCGGGGCCGGCGGGCAGGGCGGATCACCGAAATCCATGCTTGAAAAGACATTCAAACTGATCAAGATCCAACCCGAGGAAGTCAGTCTCTTCCTGTGGACGGCGGCCCTTTTCTTTCTGATCAGGGCCGCCGGACTGGTCTTCGACAACTTCGCCGAGACGACCTTTCTCAAGCGCTTCGGCGTCCAGTACCTGCCCCTGGTTTACGCCGCCAACGCCATTCTGACCTTCTTCATCATGGGCGGCATGATGGGCGTCATCCGCAAGATGCCCAGCGCCCGGCTGCTGGCCTGGCTGATGGTCTTTTGCGGCGTGTCGGTGGGGCTGCTGCGGCTGGTGGTCGCCCTCAAGGTGTCCATGGTCTATCCGGTGCTCTTTCTGCTCCGGGCCCAGTACATGGCCCTCCAGGCCCTGATCTTCTGGAACCTGGCCAACGACCTGTTCAACACCCGCCAGTCCAAGCGGCTCTTTCCCCTGCTGGCCGCCGGCGGGGTGCTGGGGGCCATCGCCGGCTCCTTCGGGACACCGGCCCTGGCCCGGGCGGTCAGCGTGGACAACCTGATGCTGGCCTACATGGTCACCACCATCGCCGCCGGGGCCGTGGTCTGGCGCATGTCCCAGGTCTTTCCGACCCTGGCCGTGCCGGAAAAGGGGAGCGCCAGCGAGCGGAAACCGTCCCTCAAGGAGGAACTCCGGGACATCTGGCCGCTGATCAGGGAATCGACCCTGGTCAAGATCATGATCCTGCTGACCCTCCTGCCCAACATCGCCATCCCGATCCTGAACTACCAGTTCAATCTGATCGTCAACTCGGCCTACGGGACCGAGGGCGGCCTGATCGGGTTTCTGGCCTACTTCTACGGGGTGATGAATGTCATCAGCCTGGTGGTCCTCCTGTTCGTGGGGCAGATCTATTCCCGGTGGGGCCTGCCGGCGGCCCTGATGTTCCACCCGGCCAACTACATCCTGGCCTTCCTGGCCCTGTTCTTCCGGTTCAACGTCATCAGCGCCGTTTACGCCCGGATCTCGACCAACATCCTGCGGGTGACCATCAACAATCCGGCCCGGGAGGTGCTGATGGGCCTGTTCCCGGCGGCCATCCGGCCCTTGATCCGGCCCTTTTTGCGGGGGACGGTGGTCCGGGTGGGCATCCTGGTCGGTTCGGGTCTGATCCTGCTCTCCGATCTGGTGCTGACGCCCTCGACCGGACTGCCGGCCTGGTTCAAGCCGTATTTCACCTGGGGCCTGGCCGCGAGTGCGGTCGCCGTGAAGTCCAACATTGTCGGGGTCTCCCTGGGCCTGCTGGGGGCCTTCATCGGCCTGGGCTGGCTGATCACCAGCATCTGGCTCAAGCGGTCCTACTCCCAGGTCCTGATGGACATCATCTCCCGGGACGTGGTGGACCTGAAGTCCCTGGAAAAGGACGACGTCTCCCAGATGTTCCAGGACAAGCGGGCCCGGGATCAACTGATCCAGGCCTGTCAAGGCACCCAGGGCCCGGTCTGCGTCTGGTACGCCGAGCTGATGAAGGCCCAGGGCGTCAAGGACGTGGACAAACACCTGCTGGATCTGATCCGGAACAAGGACGAGGAAACGGTCATCGGGCTGTTGCCGCTGTTGCCCGAGGGGATGGACCCCGAGGCGGTGGACACCTTCGAGCGGTTGGCCGATCCGACCCGTCCGTCGCTGACCCGGGCCCTGGCCGAGGCGGCGGGCAAACTGCCGCCCGACCACGCCCGGCGGTTCCTGGAGGACCTGCTCCGCCAGGACAACGTTCTCGAGGTCAAGGCCACGGCCGTGGCCGGCCTGTACCACCACGACCCGGACCGCTACCGGTCCGTGATCGACGACTGGCTCGACTCCGACGACGTTGACCAGCGCCTGGCCGGGGTCATCGCCGCCGGAGGGTCGGGCGACGGCGGTTACCTGGCCCGGCTGCACCGGCTGTTGACCCGGGAGGCCGATCGCCGGGTGACCAGCCAGATCCTGATCGCCCTCAATCAGCTCGGCGATCCCCAGGTCTGGAACCTGGTCCTGGCCCGCCTGGGGAGCGATCCGGTCCCGATCGAGGTCCTGCGGGACTTCCCCATCACCTCGGACGACGGCGTCCGGGCCTTCATCCGCCTCCTGGGTCAGGATGACGATCAACTGCGCGCCCTGGCCCAGGACAAGCTGCGGGAGGCGCCCTACCACAACACCCAGCTGATGATCGAGTGGCTGGCCGCGCCCCAGCGCCGGATTCGCGAGGGCCTGTTCGAGCTGATGGAATCGCTGCAGATCAGCGATTTGGACATCATCGTCTTCGGCCGCACCGAGACCGAGCGGGCCTACCGCAACCTGGTCGAGGCCGAGGCCCTGGGGCGGCTGGCCCCCGAGGGGCCCGAGCGCGACCTCTTGATCAGCCATCTCCGGGAAAAGAAGGACGAGCGCCTCAAGACCATCATCCGGGTCCTGGCCACCCAGGGGGACCCGGTCCGGATGCGGATCGTCCTCCGGGGCCTGTCCTCGACCGACGACCGGCTGCGATCCAACGCCCTCGAGGCCCTGGAATCCATGGTCGGCCGGAACCTGTCCCGGGCGATGATGCCCCTGCTGGAGGACCTCAGCCCGGCCGACTGCCTGGCCGCCGGCCGCCGCCTGTTCAACATCCGCCAGGACTTCCAATCAGGGCCGGAGCTGTTCGATCATCTTTTGACCAAGCATGACTGGGTGACGCTCTATCTGACCTTGTGTCTGGTGGCCGAAAACGGTCCGGCCGAGCGCTACCGGGACCGGATCGAGCCCCTGACCCGGGCCGACAACGATCAGGTGGCCCGGCTGGCCGGGAAGCTGCTGGGCCGGGGTCCGGCGTCACCCCAGAGAGGAGGAGACCATGTCTTCGACGGGAGCGGCTGAGCCCGCCCAGGAAACCAGTCTGTCCCAGAGGATCCTGCTGCTCAAGGGCATGGACATGTTCGCCGGACTGACGGTCAGCCAGCTGGCCGCCGTGGCCACGGTGGTCGAGGAGGTGGACTACTCGCCGGACGAGGTCATCATCCACGAGGGCGAGGTCGGCGAGGAGATGTACCTGATCGTCTCGGGGTCGGTCCTGGTCACCAAGCGGGCCGAGGACGGCTGCGACGTGGACCTGGACACCCTCAAGGCCGGCACCTATTTCGGCGAAATGGCCCTGTTCGACCTGCTGGCCCGGTCGGCCACGGTCACCGCCCGGGAGGCGACCTCGCTGCTGGTGCTCCACAAGCGGGAGTTTGCCGAGACGGTCCGCGAGTATCCCGAGGTGGCCCTCCAGATGTGCCGGGAACTCAGCCGCCGGCTGCGCGGACTCCACGAGAAGATCAAGGCCCTGCCGATCTGTTTCTAGCCCGTTTCTCACCATCCGTCGATGGTCTCGGCCAGGGCCGCGCCCAGGCCCCGGCGGACCACCGTGGCCCGGTCCGGGATGACGGTCAGGTTCGCCTCGTCCAGAAAAAGCCTCTTGTTGATTTCGATCTGGATCGCCCCGCCGCCCCGCTTCCTCAGAAACGGCCCCCAGGTCCGGGTGATGAAGCCGCCGCGGTAGGGGAAGTTGAGGGCCACGCTCAGGCCCTGCCTTTCCAGGTTCCGGGCCAGGGCCTGCAGCAGACCGGGTGAACAACTGACCTCGTCCTCGGGGCCGCCGGCCGGGTCCCCGCCGTTGCCCAGGACCACGTCCGGCCGGTCTCGTCCCGGGTCCGGGGCGTCGGCCGGACCGACGGCGTCCAGGGAGTGGCCGTCGATCAAGAGCCTGACCCGCTCCCCGGCCAGGGCCTGGGCCAGCCGGCGGTGATAGGGCTGATAGTAGCGCTCGATCCGGTCAATGACCTCGGCCTGGTCCGGCTCCCGGCCGGGCCGGAACACGGGCCGGCCGAAGTAGTCGGTCCGGGCGACCACCCCCTTCTCGTCCCGCTGCCCCGGATCCCGGTTGAGATCGACCACGAACCGCGACCAGCGGGCCATGATCACCGCCGCCGCCGGCAGGGGCCCGAAGATCTGGGCCGTGCCCAGGTCCACGTTCGCCAGGATCTGCCGCTCGGTCTGGGCCAGGGTGGCCTTGATGGCCGGCGGCACCTCGCCGCCGGCGTGGGGCACGGAAACGACCAGGGGGGACAGGACAGAGGACATGTCAGCGGTTCGGCCTGCCGCGGGCGGCCGGCGGCCGGGGCGCTCGGCTCATAGGGCCAGGGGACGCCGCCTGGTCGTCATCTGGCGTCCCCGGCGCAGGTTCTCGACCCGCTTCTCGACGAAATCGATCACCTTGGCCTCGAGCTTGACCCCGTCGAGCTGGTTGATACGGGGGATGCCCCCCGGGGAGACGACGTTGATCTCGACCAGCTTGTCGCCGATGACGTCCAGGCCCACGAAATGGAGGCCGTCCTGGACCAGGCGATCGCTGACCGCGGCGCAGATGCGCCGGTCCGACTCGGTGATGACGTGCTTGGCCGGGGTGGCCCCGGCGTGGATATTGGTCCGGAAATCTCCCTCGGCCGGGATGCGGCGCATCGCCCCCAGAATTTCCCCGCCCAGCATCATGATCCGCACGTCGCCCTGGGTCTTGACCTCGTGCAGGTATTCCTGGACCATGATCGCCTCGCGCCGGGTGTAGGGCTTGTACGACTTGACGTAGTAATTGATCAACGAGTTCAGGTTGTCCCGGTCCCGCAGGGACACCTTGATGACCCCCTCCCCCTGGTAACGGTACAGGGGCTTGACCATCATGTCGCCCCCGAACTCCTCGATGACCCGTTTCAGGCGGCCCGGGTCGCGGGAGACGTGGGTCTCGGGGATGATGTGGGGGAAGTTGAGCAGATACAGCTTCGAGTTGGCCACCAACTGGCCGGTGGTCGAGTTGATGATGAACACCTGATCGTTGACCGGATTCAAGAACTCCATGGTCTGATGAATCAGGGGCGGGTCCTTGCGCAGGAACACCGCGTCGATCTTGGTGATGTCCTCGAAGATCAACTCCTCCCGTTTGAGGGAGTCCACCACCGACCGCCAGTAGTCGGCCATGCCCATGTCGGCCGGAACGCTGATGTTGTGCATCCGGGCCACCAGGCGGCTGCCGCGGACGTAGATGTCGTGGGGCTCCAGGAAAAAAACGGAATGACCCCGTTGATTGGCCTCGTACATCAAATGGCTGGTGGTCTCGAAAGTGGGATCGATCGATTCCAGCGGATCGGCGACAAAGGCGATCTGCATTACCGTCTCCCCAACGGCCCTCGGCCCGATTCTGTCAGGAAAGCGATGGAGGCCCGCCCCCCAATCTTTCTAACAATATCACACGAAATAGGGATCGTCGCCTTTTTTGGTTAAAAAAAATCATCCAAAGCGGTCCGGGTTGAACCCATGCGGGCCGCGGCGGTGATGAGATGCCCCGGCGAGAAATAGATGGTCACCGGAAAGAGCGGGAAGGAAATCAAGATGATGGCCCGGCGCACCCGTTGTCGTCTCAGGCTCAGACTCCTCCGGTCCGACGGCGGGGGGATCAATCCAGGGCGAAGATCTCGACCGGGCGGCTTCGGCCCTTGACGATGGTCTCGGGCATCACCCGGAGCGGAAAGGCGTCCGCCAGACCGGCCCGGGTATTGGCCGTCAACAGGACGTCGGTCCCGAACCGCTTGTTGAGTCCCTGGAGGCGGGCGGCCACGTTGACCGTGTCGCCCACCAGGAGGTAGGACAGCCGGTCCGGGCTGCCGATGTTGGCCGCCAGGACCTGGCCGGTGTGCAGGCCGATGCCGTGGCGCAGGGGCGGGATCTGTTGCCGGGCCAGCCGGTCATTGACCTCGGCCAGCCGGGCGCGCATGTCCAGGGCGGCGGCCACCGCCTGACGGGCGTGATTCTCCAGGCCCAGGGGCGCCCCGAACACGGCGTAGATCTCGTCGCCCAGGAACTGGAGCACCAGGCCGCCGCGCTCCCGGATGGCCGGGGTCATGGCCTCGAAATAGCCGTTGAGGATGGTGACCACCTGCTTGGGCGGCGTGGCCTCGACCAGGGGGGTGAAGTCCCGCAGGTCGGCGAACATGACCGTCACCTCCCGGATCACCCCGTCCAGGGGGATCCGGCCGGCCAGGATCTCGTCCCGGATCTCGCGGGTGACGTACTTGCCAAAGGTCTCCTTGATGAAGTCCCGCTCCCGCAGGCCGGCGATCATCAGGTTGAAGGCGTCGGCCAGGTCGCCCAGCTCGTCGTTGTTGGCGACGGCGACCCTGGCCAAGAGGTTCCCCTCGCGCACCCGGGCCATGGCCCCGGCCATGGCCTGGACCGGGTCGGCCACGCTCGCCGACACCAGGCGGGACAGGACCACCCCGGCCAGAATCAACACGGCCGGGACAAAGATGATCACCAGGACGGTGCTGGTCAGGGCCGCCTGTCCCGCGGCCGAAAGGGTCTGTCCGGGGACCGCGGCCAGGGCGGTGCTCACCTTGTGGTAGAAGATGACCCCGACGACGATCATCGGGGCCACGCTGATCATCATCAACGAGTACAGCAGGCGGTGACGGACGCCCAGCCTGAACACGCCCTTCAGCCGGGACAGGCCGCCCTCGGGAAAAAACACGGTTCGCAGGCGGCGCATCAGGGCCTCGGTGGCGAAGAAGACAATGGTCGTCGTGGCCACGCCCGAGGTCAGGATCCCCACGGCCAGCCGGGACGACTCGAACCAGGCCTTGCCTGCCGGCTCGGAGGCGGTGATCAGCCGGAAGCCGCCCATGATCAGCGTGGCCAGCACCCAGTTGAACAGGGTAATGGCGGCATACATCAGCGGCGCGTTGAGGACCAGGCGCTGGACCCGCCCCAGGGCCTCCGGTTCCAGCCGACCGCCCGTCAGCAGGATCAGGTAGGCCCGGCGGACCGCCAGTTGATTCCGAATCCCCAGGAAGGCACCCAGTCCCACCAGGACGGCGGTCATGACCAGTCCCACCATCAGTTGACGGTCCAGGAGCGGTTTCAGGTCGGGCTGGTCCAGGAAGACGAAATAGAAGATGCACAGCAGCGCCCCCATCAGATTGGCGCCGATCTGCACCCCGATATTGGTCAGGGAGAACCTCCTGACCTCGTAATCGGCCGGAACATCACGGGATCGGCGGTCGGTCATCTCGGCCTCCGGTCACGGGGAAGGTTGGGACCGGGCTTGGGCGGGCACCCGGTCGGCCCTGACCAAGAGGCGGGCCGGTTCGAGAATACCATATTCAGCGGCCCCCCTGAAAAAATGAGTCGGCTGTAACCGTTTTCCGGGGCCAAACGACGTAACCCCTAGACAACCCCTCGCCGAACTTCGGCGGACAACGACCAAAAAATGCTGGAGGCATGTCATGAAGAGAATCGGCATCATCATCGCCGCCCTGGCCCTCTTGATTTTACCCTTGACCGGCTCGGCCAGGGCCTCTGCCGACCCCGGCGACTGTCCATCCCTGTCCCGCGTCATCCTGAAACTGGTCAGGGTCGATTTGACCCGGGCCCAGAAGCGGTCCATCGCCAAGATCCTCCTGAAGCATCAGCCCGAGTTCCGGGCGAACATGGCCCAGATCCACCTGGGCCGCCAGGCCCTGGCCGATGCCCTCCTGGCCCCCAAGCCGGATCAGGGGGCGGTCAAGGCCGCCTACGGCCGACTGTCCGCGGCCGGAGAGAGGCTGGCCCTGCTGGCCGCCCGGGTCCTGCCCCAATTGCGGTCCGTGCTGACCCCCCGGCAGGTCAAGGTGCTCCAGGGGGTCCGCCTGGACGTCAAGAAACGGGTCAGGTGTCGCCTCACTGCCCGGCGGGCGGTGGTCGATCGGTGGCTGGCGGTCCACGCCAAGTAACGTCTGCCCGGGAGCCGGTCGGAGAAGTGCCCCGACCGGCTTTCGGGCGGGAAACCGATGACGCGGTTCGGGTTGTGCCCGGCCCGGACCGCGTGCTATCGTGTCCGTCGTCACCGGGGCCTGTCGCCATGCATTCACATCCGTCCGATGCCGAGATAATCCGACTGGTTCTGGACGGAGAGGTGGATGCCTACGAGGTACTGGTGAAGCGGCACACGCCGCTGGCCGGCCGGATCGTGGCCGGCAAGATCCCCCGGGAGGACGCGGCCGAGGTGGTGCACGAGGTCTTTGTCCGGGCCTACCGGTCCCTGGCGACCTTTGACCACCGCAGCCCGTTCGCCCACTGGCTGTCCCGCATCGCCGTCCGCTGCTGCCACGATTTCTGGCGGGAGCGCTACCGGCGGCGCGAGGTGCCGATCAGTTCCCTGTCGGACGATACCCGGGACTGGCTGGAGCGGGTGGCCATCGGGCTGGACGGCGACGATGGACCCGCGCCGGCCGGATCGGCCGAGCGATACGAGGCCGCCGAACTTCTGACCTGGCTCCTGGATCACCTCGCGGCCGACGACCGGCTGGTGTTGACCCTGACCCACCTCGAGGGTCATTCCACCCGGGAGGCGGCCGATCTTTTGGGCTGGAGCCAGGCCAAGGTCAAGGTCAGGGCCCACCGGGCCCGGAGCAAGCTGCGCCGCCTGGTCGATTCGGCCGGGCGGGAAACTGGAGAAAACCGATGAGTCGTAACCGGCGACGCCTGGACAAGATCGAACGGGCCCTGATCGCGGCCCACCGGGAGGCCCCCGGGCCGGACCTGGGCGACGACTGGCGGCGTCGGCTCATGGCCGACGTCAGGCGTCAGCCCCGGCCGGAGACGGACCCGGCCCCGGCCCGGCCGGCGGTGGACCTGAGCGGCCCCATCCTCAAATTCGCCGCGGCCGCGGCCCTGGCGGCGGTCATGATCGCCGTTTACGTCTGGCTGGCCGCACCGGACGTTGACACTGAACTGGCCCGGCTGGCCATGTTCGATCCGACCAACCTGGTGTCGCTCCACTGGCTGGGCGGCGCGGTCCAGGGGGTGCTGTTATGAAGCGGTGGAAGGTCTGGCTCGGCGTGGCGGTCATCTTCGTGAGCGGACTGGCCATCGGGTCCCTGGGCACGGGGCTGGTCATCGGCCTGGGCGTCAAGAGAATGGTCCGCCGGGTGACCGCCGGCGACACCTCGATCATCACCAGGGTGGTCATGATGAAGATGAGGCGGGACCTGCGCCTGAGCCGTGAGCAGCGCCGGGAAATCCGGCCGGTGGTCGCCGCGGCCATCGACCGGATCCGCCGGCTCCACGACACCCTGCGCCCCAAGATCGAACGGGAAATCGCCAAGGCCGTGACCGTGATCAACCGCCACCTGACCCCCAAGCAGCAACGCCGGCTGAGCGATCGCCTGAAATTGCTCCGCGCCCACTGGCGTCCGTCCCGCCCGGAAGGCGTTCGCCCGCCGGTCAGTCCTTGAACAGCTCGGTGCTCAGATAGCGCTCCCCGGTGCTGGGCAGGACGACCACGATCCGCTTGCCGGCGTACTCCGGCCGCTGGCCGAGCTGCAGGGCGGCACAGGCGGCCGCGCCCGACGAGATGCCGGCCAGCAGTCCCTCCTCGGCGGCCAGCCGCCGGGCGGTCTCGAAGGCCTCCTCATTGGTCACGGTCACCACCTCGTCGATGATCTCCCGGTTGAGCACGGCCGGGACGAAACCGGCCCCGATGCCCTGGATCTTGTGCGGACCCGGCTGGCCGCCGGACAGGACCGGCGAGCCGGCCGGCTCGACGGCCACCACCCGGAATCCGGGGGACCGGCCCTTGATGACCTCGCCCACGCCGGTGATGGTCCCGCCGGTGCCCACCCCGGCCACCAGGGCGTCCACCTGACCGTTGGTGTCCGCCCAGATCTCCTCGGCCGTGGTCCGGCGATGGATCTCCGGGTTGGCCGGGTTGCTGAACTGGTCGGGCATATAGGCCCCGGCCGTCTCGGCCAGGATCTCCTGGGCCCGCTCGATGGCCCCCTTCATCCCCTGGGCCCCCGGGGTGAGGACCAGGTCGGCCCCGAGGTGCCCCAGCAGCTTGCGGCGCTCCAGGCTCATGGTCTCGGGCATGGTCAGCAGCAGCCGGTATCCCCGGGAGGCGCAGACAAAGGCCAGGGCGATGCCGGTGTTGCCGCTGGTCGGCTCGACGATCAGCGACCGGGGCGTGATCAGGCCCTGCTCTTCGGCGGCGTCGATCATGGCCACGCCGATGCGGTCCTTGACGCTGGACAGCGGATTCAGGTACTCGAGCTTGGCCAGGATCGTGGCCCCGCCGCCGGCGGCCAGGCGCTTCAATCCGACCAGGGCCGTCCGGCCCACGGCCCGGGTGACGTCGGAAAAGACCTGGGTCATGTCATCCTCCCTTGCGGTGCTTGGGCGCGGCGGAGCTGTTGCCCCGGTAGTCCAGTTCGGGCGACTTGAGCAGGACGGTCGTGTCCGGCGGGACCGACTCGGTCAGCCAGACGTTACCGCCGATGACCGACCGGGCGCCGATGACCGTGTCCCCGCCGAGGATGGTCGCCCCGGAGTAGATGATCACGTCGTCCTCGATGGTCGGATGCCTTTTCTGGTGACGAAGTTGCTCGACCTCGTCCGGGGGCACCGACAGGGCCCCCAGGGTGACCCCCTGATAGAGGCGGACCCGGTCGCCGATGATCGTCGTCTGGCCGATGACCACGCCGGTGCCGTGATCGATGAAGAAGCGACGCCCGATCAGGGCCCCGGGGTGGATGTCGATGCCGGTCTTGTTGTGGGCGTGCTCGGACATGATCCGGGGCAGGAGCGGCACCCCCAGGTCGTAGAGGACCCGGGCCAGCCGGTGCACGGTCACGGCGTACAGGCCGGGATAGGAAAACACGACCTCGTCGGCGCTGGCCGCGGCCGGATCCCCCTGAAGGGCGGCCCCCACGTCCATGGCCAGGATCCGGCGCAGCCCGGGCAGGCGTTTGACGAACTCGAAGGCCGCGTCCCGGCCGCGCTCGGCGCACTTGGTGCACGTCTGCCCCAGGCGCTGGCAGTCGTGGCTGACGGCCAGAACCACCTGCCGGGCCAGGTTCGCATAGAGGTCGGTCATCTCCTGCCCCAGGTAGTACTCCAGGCCCATCGGATCGATCTTCCGGGGAGTGAAATACCCCGGGAACAGGATGCGCCGGGCCTGATGGACGATGTCCACCACCGCCTGATGCGAGGGGATGGCCACCGGACCGACGTGATCGTAACAGTCCTCCCGGCCGCAGGTGGCCACCATGTCCTTGACCACCTTGGTCATGTCGGCGCTCACCTGGAGGAGGCTGTCCTCGATGACTGCGTAATCCTGTTCACATTGCTGGTCAACCATGGTCCGGCTCCCGGTCTTTGGTCATCCTTTCGGGCGAATAGACTTTTGGATCAATCTTATCAGAAAACGGGTCCCCGCGCCGGTAACCGCCCTTGACCGGCCCCTTGTCCGGCGGCCGGGATCGAGGTATGGTCTAGAGGTGTTTCGGAGCGTGGGTGAGACGGAGAGACCGGACCATGATCTGCCCCCAGTGCGCCGCTGAAAATCCTCCTGAAGCCAGGTACTGTTCCCGGTGCGGCGCCCGGTTGCCGGCCGAGACCCAAGGCCAAGGAGTTCCCCGGGAGACGATACCGCCTCCCGCTGATGAGTCCCGGCCCCTCGAGGCCGGCCAGGTTCTCGACGGACGCTTCGAGATCGTCCGCGTCCTGGGCCAGGGGCCCCGGGGCGTGGTCTATCTGGCCCGGGACCTGGACCTGCAGGGCCGGGAGATCGCGATAAAAGTCTTTCGTCCGGAGATCACGTCCGATCCTGACCTGGACCGGGCCCTGACCCGGGGGGTGATCTCCTGGCAGGGTCTGATCCACCCGGGGGTGGTCAAGGTCTATGACCTGCGCCGGGCGGGGGAGCGCCGGTTCCTGACCGAGGAGTACGTCCCCGGGAAGGGCCTGGACCGTTTTTTGACCGAACGCGGGGAAGGCAGACTTTCGCTGCCCGAGGCCTGCCGGGTGGGCATCGGGATCCTGGAGGTGCTGGCCTTTGCCCATCCCGAAACTCCTCACCTGGGCCTGACGCCCGGCAACGTGCTGGTCGAGGGCGAGTTCCCGGAGATCAGGGTCAAGCTGACCGACTTTGCCGTGGCCGGCCGGCTGGAGGCCGTTCGGGCCGGGGGCGACGAATCGGCGTCCGAGGGAGCGGCGGCCGACATCCAGGCCATTGGGGCCGTTCTGTACGAACTGGTGACCGGCCAGGTCCCGGCCGTCCCGGCGACGCCCCCCTCCCAGGTAATACCCGGCCTGCCCACGGGACTCGACGAGGTCCTGGCCCGGGCCCTGGACCCGGACCCGGCCGCCCGGTTCCCTGACGCGGCCCGGTTTCGGCGGGCCCTGGTGACCGTGGCCAAGGAGGCGATCGAGGCCGAACTCAGTCAGCGCCGCCAGGCCGAGGAGCGCCGGTCCAGGAACGCCCGGCCCGAGGCCGAGGCGGACCGGGCCGTGACCGACGGCCGCCTGGACCAGGCCCTCCGCCGTTACGAGGCCGTGTCGAGTCCCGACCAACCCGGGTCCGGGGAGACCCAGGAACGCGCCCGGCGGCGGCTCACCCGGGGGGGCCGCCGCCTCGGGCTGGCCGCCGGGGCGGCGCTCCTGGTCGCGGCCGGGGTGGCGGGCTACATCCTCTGGAGGGATTACACTACCCGCCAAGACATCAAGCAGTGGACAACCCAGGCCGCCGCGGCCTGGCGGCAGGGGCGATTCCGGGCCGCCCGCGCTTTATATCTCCGCCTGGCCCGGGTCCGTCCCGAAGATCAAGCCCTCCGCCGCCGCCTGAAGGCCTCTGCGGCCAAGATCGAAGAACTGGCCCAAGGGACGGCCCCCTTTATCGCCCGGGCCAGGCTGGCCCGGGGCCAAAAACGACTCGGACTGGCCCGGGATCAGGCCCGCCTGGCGCTCAAGGTCGATCCCCATCACCCCGAGGCCCTCCGGCTCCTGGCGGCCGTCACCGCTGACCTGAAAAAGATCAAGGCCTGGCTGGCCGCGGCCGCATCGGCCTGGCAAAAAAAGAATTACCAAACCGCCGGCCGGCTCTACCGGCAGGTAATCGGCCTCTCCAGCGAGCACCCGGTCGCAACCCGGCGACTGGCCCAGATCCCGGCCCTGATCAAGGCCCGTCGCGCCCGGGTGAATTCGCTGGCCGCCCGGGCCGGCCGGGCCCTGGACCAAAGGGACCTGACCGCGGCCGAGAAATCATACCGCTCGCTGTTGCGGCTCGATCCCAATCTCGAGTCGGCCCGGGCGGCCCTGGCCCGGATCAGGCGGATCCGAGAGCAGATGGCCGGCTGGGTGGCCCGGATCGAGAAACTGTGGCAAGACCGCAAATACGCCGCGGCCCGGGAACTCTTTTTCCGGGCCTCGGCCCTGAATGCCGCCCCGCCCCCGGCCCCGACCCGATCCCGGCCGGCCGCGGCCGACCGCCGGGAGTTGCGTAAAAAAATCGCCGTTGCCCTGGCGGCCGGACGCCGGGCCCTGGCCGCCCGGAAATGGTCCGCGGCCCGGGGCCTTTTCAGCCGGGTCCTGAAACTGGACCCGGGCAACGCCGAGGCCCGGCAGGCCCTGACGCTGATCGCCGCCCGGGCCAAACAGGTCGCCGCGGCCCAGGCCCAGGCCAAAACGGCCCTGGCTCGGGGGGACCTGGCCCTGGTGGCCGCCGCCCTGAGACGGTTCGAAAAAATCGATCCGTCTCACCCGGACGCGGCCAGGCTCAAGGCGGTTCTAGACTCCGGGATAAAGTCGCTCCTGGATCGGGCCCAACAGGCCCTGGATCAGCACCGACCGGATCAGGCCCGACAACTGACCGAGCGGGCCCTTAGGTTGCGCCCGAAAGACCCTCGGGGCACGGCCCTGGGCGAGCGGATCAAGGCCATTCAGGCCCAGGTGGCCGCCCTGCTGACGCGGATCGAGACGGCCCAGAACAGAAAGGACTGGACCGGGGCCGGCAAGCTGATCAAGCAGGCCGTCGCCCTGGACAGCCAAAACGCCGGCCTGGACCGACTCGTCCGGCGCGGGCGGGAGGTCCTGGCCCGGCTCAGGCCGCTGCTGGAAAAGGCCCGCCGGGCCGAGGCCAAGGGAGACCTGGCGGCCGCCCGGGAGGCCTTGCGTCGGGCCGCGGCCCTGGCCCCGGGTGACCGGGCGATCGCCGCCGCCCGGGACCGGGTGAAAAGGCGCCTGGACAGTCGGAAGGCCGTCGGTCTCAAAAAGACGGCCCGCCTGATCAAGGCCGAGAAGTGGACCCAGGCCGAAAAGGCGGTCCGGTCCGTCCTCAAGCTGGACCCGGCCTCGGCCTCGGCCTATGCCTATCTGGGTACGGTCCGGATGGAACAAGAGAAGTTTCCAGCGGCCCTGGCCGATTACGATAAGGCCCTGAAACTGGGCCTGCCCCCCGCCAAACGGGCCGGGGTCCACTACATGCGCTGCTTTGTCCTGTTCCGGCTGGCCCGCCTGCGGCCGGCCGTCAAGGCCTGCAGCCGGGCCATCACCCTGGCCCCGAAACGGGCGGTCTATTACCGGGCCCGGGCGGCCATTTATCGGCGGCTGGGCCTGAGGGCCGCCGCCGCCCGGGACCAGGCCGCCTTCCGGCGGTTGAGCCGGGGCCGATAGGCCGTCCGGCTAACACTGACCTGTTCCCGGTCCGCTTTGCCCGGAAAGTATTCCGTTTCGACCGGAGACCAGGATTTCGATGCCCCCAGGTCAGGGTCGGCCCGGTCCGGTTTGGTCAGGGCAACCTGTTTGATTGAATAGATAAATCAAAAAATTAACCCCATCCGGCGTTCTTGGCACGTATCTTGTTACTTAAAAACACGAAACAAGCGGACCCGGAACTGCCGGGATGACAATCCGGTTCTCGCCGGATCAAATATTCTGCTCCCGTTTCCCTCCCAACGGCGCGTGAAGGCAAGCTACACCCTGAGCCAGGGTCGGGCCAGACCCCGGTCCCAGGGAGCAGACAAAGCGGGGCCACGAACCGGCCCCAAGGTCATTGACAACCTGATAGGACACGCCGGTGAGCGGGCGGATCGGCCGGATTCGGCGGCCCAGGCCGACCTCCTACCCGAATCCGGGGCCGCCCGCCCGGCGCTGTCGAGCACACCCCCTGTGACACCGTTCGCCGGGTGTTGGACGGCGGTTTATCCTTCCCTCTCCCCCCCAAAAGCCGTCCAACACCTGAGCGTCGGTATAACCCGGGCGGCCGGGCGGTTGACAATCGCTCGGCCGCCCGTTTATTTTCGTTTAGACCACTTCTAAACAGGGGGGACTGACGTGGATCAACCAGTGGCCTACCTGAGTCAGGAGTGGGCGGCCGAGGCCCTCCGGCGCCTGCAAGCGGAACTGACACCCGAGCAGATGAAATTCTTGACCACGTCCATGTCCAACCTGTACCGCAACTGTCCGGACGGCCAGGCGCGATTCCTGTTCTTCCGCTGTGAGGACGGCCGGTTCACTGACGTCACCTCGGGCCAGGGGGAGCCCCCGCCGGCCGAGTTCAGGATCACCGGGGATTACGAGGTCTTCGCCCGGATCTCCCGGGCCGAACTCAAGTCCCAGCGGGCCCTGATGACCGGCAAGCTCAAGCTCAAGGGCAACATGGTCAAGGCCCTCAAGCTGGCCTCGATCGCCGACCGGATGAACAAGGTCCTCTCGACGATCCCGACGACCTACTGAGCCGGGCCGGAGCCCCGCCCCCACCCCCGCAGGAGTCAGCCTCATGAGCGCCAGCGATCTGTTCTTCATCGACTTTCCGGCCCGGGTGAGCGCCGTGCAGGAGGCCATGGCCGCCCAGGGCCTCGACGTCTATCTGGGCTCCCGGCTGCGGACCCTGTCCTGGCTGACCGACGCCTTTTGTCCCTGGCGGAGCTTCGTGATCGTCCCGGCCCAGGGACTGCCCACGGCGGTCACCTTTGTCATCGACGCCGCCCGGGTGGCCGAGGACTCCTGGCTGGACGAGGACCACGTCCTGGGCTACGCCCCCATGGGCGGCATGGACCAGATCTCGCTGATCTCGGATTACATCCGGGACGACCTGGGCCTCAAGCGAGGCCGGATCGGCATCGAGAGCGGCATGTCCAACTACCTGCCCGAGGGCAACCTGACCCATTACGAGTACGAACAATTCGCCGATGCCCTGACGGGCTGCGAACTGGTCAACGCCCATGACATCATCGACCGGCTGTCCCTGATCAAGGACGCCGGGACCGTCAACCGCTTCCGCCGGGCCTCGGCCATGGTCGATCAGGGCCACCGGGCCGTGTTCGAGGCCCTCCAAAACGGGGGCTGGCAGGGGATGACCGAGACCGAGGTGGCCGGCATCGCCGCGGCGGCCATGCGCCGGGCGGGCAGTGAGTGGGAGTGGTCCTTCACCGGCGGCAACGAGATCGCCTCGGGACCCCGGACCGGACTGGCCGGCGGGGCCTGCACCCCGGCCTCGCGGCGCGAATTCAAAGGCGGCGAGCCGCTGATGGTCGATCTGCACGCCATGTTCAAGCTGGGCCTGGGCGATCACGCCCACAACTACTTCCTGGGCCGGGCCACCGACCGTCAGCTCTGGCACGCCCAGAACTTCATTGACCTGGTCACCCGCTGCCTGGCCGCCTACCGGGCCGGTGTGTCACCGTCGAGTCTGGCCGAGGAGATGATGGACCTTGCCGAGTCCCGCCAGTTCGCCGACTACATGGTCCCGGGGTTCGAGCACGGCATCGGGCTGGCCGGGGACGAGTGGCGCATCGGTCTCAACCAGGGGCCGATTCCCTACTGGACCGACCCAGACCACGTCTATCAGGCCGGCGAGCTGATCATCTGCGCCATGCAGTACGCCTGTCCGGACGAGGACGTGGGCTTCCGTTATGAAAATCCGATCCTGATCCAAGCTGAGGGGTGCGAGCCGCTGTCCAAATATCCCCTGGGGGTCGAAGTCATTCCCTGAGCCCGGGGTCAAAAAATATCGGGATAAAACCTCTGGGCGCATTCAGGACACAGCCCGTGCGACAGGGAGATCCGGTAACGGCGATGGAGATAGACCTCCAGGCCCTCCCAGTGTTGGTCCCGGTTCTTGATCCTTTTACATTGGCCGCAGATGGATACGACCTCGGGCGAACCGATCCGTGACGGCCGGTCGTCCCGGTCCCGGGCGGCGGCCAGCCGCTCCTTGTCGCGGCGGGACTTGAACAGGGCCATCTCGATGGTGGCCTTCAGTTCCAGGTCCAGGAAGGGTTTCAGCAAATAGCCGTAGGGCTCGGCCTCTTTGGCCCGCTCGATCAACCAGTCATCGGCGTCGGCCGTCAAGAAGACGACCGGCACGCCCAGCCGCTCCCGGAGATCTCGGGCGCACTCGATGCCGTCCCGTTTCCCCTTGAGAACGATGTCCATCAGGACCAGATCGGGCCGGACGCTTACGGCCTGTTTCATGGCGGATCCGGCCGTGTCAACCGTGCCGCAGACCTCATAGCCCATGGTTTTCAAACTGACCCGGATGTCCTGGGCCTCCACGAAATCTTCCTGGACGATCATGATCCTGGTGGCACCCATCAGCGCTTCCCCTATTTGACCTGAACTCCGGACCAGGGTTCCCCAAGCATTATGCTAAGTACATCCCATCGGTATATAGTAAATAATATATTATTAACTACTGCTTATGGTATCTGGTTCCCAGACCAACCTGTTTTTTTTGGCCCATAACCTGACAGTTTAGTTCTATTTCGGAGTAAAAGCAATAATAAAGGTGCGGACAGGGGCCTGGTGGGGCAGCGGACTTGTCCGACGCCCGGCCCTGAGCCACGGGTCAGGCCGCCTCGAACCAGGCCCGGACCGTTCGTTGCCTGGCCTCGTTGTCCTCGATACGCTGGTTCAGGTCCGTCAGAAAGGCCCACAGCCGCTCGCCGATCCGGTCCGGATTTTGACCTTGACCGTACAGCCAGTGAACGTAGATGTCCGCCAGCCGGTTCACGAACCGGAAGGGCACAAAGCACCGGGCGCAGGCCGGGATCGACATTTCTCGTTCGCCCCGGTGCATGGCCCGGATGTCCTCGGCCCGTTGGTTTTGCCACAGGTCAGGGACCGATTCCCGCTCGACCGAGCCGATGACCACCTGGGCGTCGTAGTCCCGGCAGCACAGGGTCGCCTGGGCATCAAAGGTGAAATGGATGTTCTTGAAGACCAGCCGGCAGGGCAGGTTGGGGCGGACCAGGCGAGGAAAGGGAAAATTCTCGGTGAAATAGGCGTTGCTCGGGCTCAGCCCGTCGATCAGGAAAAAGCGGACCTTGTCCGGGGTGGTGTAGGGTTCGAGCATCTCGAGGAAGGGTCCCACCTCGTGGACGTTGGTCTGGGAGATGACGAATCCGGCGTGCAGGGCCATTGGCCGGGCGGCCCGGTCATTGAATTTCTTGACCGCCTCCAAGCTCGACCTGACCCGGTCGAAACTGCCTCCCCGGCGGATGCGGCCGTAGGTCTCGGCCGTGGCGGCGTCGATGGAGAACCGGATCTTGTGGATGGTGTCGCTGAACCGGTCGATCAGATCGGCCAGGGCCCGGGGGAACTGGGCGTTGGTGCTCAGATAGACGGGATAATTTTTGCCCTGGGCGATCTCCATCAGGCCCGGCAGATCGGGGTGGAGGAAGGTCTCGCCCACGGTGTGGAGTCCGGGGTGGGCGATGCCCAGGGCCTGGAGCTGATCGACGATCCGCCCGAAGGTTTCGGGGGCCATGTGTCCCCGGGGCCGCCGGGAGAGCTGGGTGCTGCACATGGCGCAGTTCAGGTTGCAGTTGTTGTTGATCTCGATCAGGGCCCAGGCCGGCCGGTCCAGGGTGGTCGGCCGCATGAGGGGCCCGTCGCCCAGGGCGGCGATACGCTCGGCCTGATCACTCTCGTTCCGGGAGGAAGCGGTTTTCGAGTCCGGTCGATCCCGGTCCACGGATTGAATATGGTTCATGGGCCGCCCGGTTCAGGGATAATGATCGTCTTTTAAAAAATACCATTGGGCGGGGGTAATTCAAGTCCGGGGTGAGAGTGCTGGTCCCTCCCTAGAGGGGGCCCATGCCTTCAGGCCGCATAATTCCCTGGGTTATCGACGGCCGGCCCTGGACGCCGTGTTTCCCTCCGGGTCTGATCTGATGCCTCCCTGGACACCTGCATCAGGGACAGGCCAAAAAACAATCAGCGGTTCAACCCATGTACAGTCTGAGAAACACGTTGATCACCAGCAGAGTCAGAATGGTTATCGGTATCATGGCCCGGGTTCGGGTCCGTTGATCTTCAAAGACCCCGACCAGGCTGGCTCTCCCGCGGCTGAGCCCGAAGTAAAGTCCGGCCAGCAGCAGGGTTCCCTGAATGTAGGGGATGCTCTCCGGCCAGAAGGGCCGGTACGGAACGCTGGCCGTTCCCAGGAGATTCCAGCCCAGCCCCAAAGGATCGGACAGGACCGCCAGGATATAACTGTAGTTGATCATCACCTGGGGGAGACTGAAGGCGATCCAGGTGAAGATGCCCACCGGAATGAATACGTAGGCCAGCGGCTTGGCCATTTCCCGCCAGGGAAGCGGTTTTCCCGCAAGTTTTTGTCCGGCCTTCACGGCGGTCATGAACAGGCCCGGGAACACGACCAGGGTCAGCGCCAGCACGGCCCCCACGTAGATCAAAAACGGCAGGAGGTGGTGGGTCTCGGTGACGTTGGCCGCCTGTTTGATGACGTTCCAGGGGCCGAGCATGGTCACGCTGAAGACGAAGGCGACCGCCACCATGATCAGGACATTGAAGACCTCGTCCATGCCCCTAAGACCGAGGTCCGAACCAAAGGGCCTGATGAACAGGCCGATGTTGTCCTTGGGACAGCTCTTGACGCACTCGGTGCACAGGCCGCAGTAGTTGTTGCGGGTCATCTTGCCGGGATACTGACCCCAGGGGCAGGCCCAGCCGCGCTCGCCGCCCAGGAGGCACTCTTTTTCCTTGTGTTTCTTGCACACCTCAGGGTCGATCGCCCTCAACTCGCTGCAGGCGGCCATGGAATAGGTGCCCAGGAACCCGCCCACCGGACAGACGAACCGACAGAAGGACCGGCCCCGGAAGATCAGGGACAGGACCAGGGTCGCGGCCAGAATGATCAGGAACAACACCGCCGTGGCCACCGGTCGGGTGATCAGGATGATGCCGAACGAAATCAAGACCAGGAACAAAATGTTCTGAAGCCAGATGTTGTTCAGCCGCCGGGGCCAGTCACGGTTGAGCCCCAGAAAGCGGTGGTGAAGTCTCTTGAACGGCTCCTTGAAATACCTCACCGTCGTGATCCTCATGCGGGACAGCCATTCCCCGGGCGCGGGGAGGGGGCACATCATGCACCACACCCGGCCTCCGAAAGGCAGCATCACCGCCTTGAGGAGGGTCCACCACAGGATCCAGACAAAAATGATGGCGATGTTGCGGTTGCCCACCGGACTGCCCCAGAAGGCACTCAGGATGAAGAGGTAAAAGAAGACCAGATTGGGGAGGATGACGATGAACTGAAAGCTGCGGGCCTTGAACGCCTTCTTGAGCCAGGGCAGCTTGTCAAAGAGGTTGATGTGCCGCCTCTGCCGCGGGGCGGCCGGACCGAAGCCGAACCACAGCAGAAGGGCCAGGGCCATCCCGATCGAGAGCGACACGGCCAGGTGATAGGGCAGATTGTCGCGAACGATGAGCTCCCCGGTCATGAAGGGGTGCAGGCTCCCGCAGGTCTGGGTGCAGCGAAAGGTGAACTTACCCCGCTTGTCGGCCTTGAACTTGATCTGGCGGACCTTGTCCCAGTCGGTGTGGACCTTCCCGTGGTCGTCCTTCCAGGCATACTTGAGAAACATCAGGCCCTGCTGCTTGATCACGGCATCGATACCGTAGGCCTCGAGCAGAAAGCCGTGGGTGACGTCCAGGGAGGTGGCCCTGATGATGAGGGTGTCGCCCTTGTTGACGATGATCCGGGGCGGGGTGTAGCCGTACTTCCGGGCCTTCAGATTGATGACCCTGGTCCGGGGCTTCGGAGATCCGGCGAGGCGCCACAGGAAAGGGACGGCCACGGCCACCGCCAGCGTGGCGGCGATGGCCGCCATCAGCTTGGGTCGGGTCACGATCCACCTATCGCTTGTAGAGAACGCCCGGCGCGCCCCGCCTGGGTTTCAAGACGACCGTGACCTGTCCCGTGGCCGGGACCGTGACCGTGGCCCGGGAGGTACCCAGTTTCTCGTGCCAGGTCTTCACCAGATAGGTCCCGGCCGGAAGCCCCGGCACCCCTTTGATTCCGACTCGATTCAGATACGCCGCGTCGGGAATGGTGAAGCTCCCGTCCGGACCGGTGACCGCGAAGTAGGGATTTCTAAGCACCATGATATAGGCCCGCATCTCCTGGTGGACGTCGCACCTGAGTTCGACCACTCCGGCGCGATCGAAAACGACCGTCCTCCTCTCGCCCGGCTTGTAGCTGCCCAGGTTGAACTTCTTGGCCCGGGACAGGCTGAAGATGTTGTGGGCGACCTTGTCGTTGTTGGGAAACAGGACCCTCGATCCGACCAGGACCGGCAGCATATGGGGAATGAAGGTCAGCCTCCGCTGATCCATCACGAATCTGGTTCCCGATAGGAATCTGGTTCCCGATAGATTGACGGCCACCTTGGGGGCCCGCACAACATAGACCAGGATATTGGCCGGCGACCTGAGGCCCATGGGCTTGACCACGCCCTTGATTGTGCCCGCCGCGGCGGTGGTGATGACTATCAAACCCATGGCCAGAGCCATGATCGGGATAGAGACGAAGACGTATCGACGCATCTTGGATTTCCTTTCCTACCATGCCTTTTGAGTAATCAAGATGTCCTTTACCCGCCAGCCCTTGATCCGAGCCAGGGGTCTGACCACGGGCCGATAGATGAGCTTGGCCAGGGCCGACGGCTCGTCATTGGGGTTGGTCAGGGCGTACACGAACTCGAGGGTGACCGTCTTCTTGGGCCTGATCCGGTTGTCCTGGACGATCCTGGTCGCCCGCCAGAAGGGGACGTTCAGGTGGCCCCGGTCGTCGGCCAGGACCCGGGCGAAGATGGCGCCCGGCAGGCCGGCGTAGTTGCCGTCCGTTGGTTTGCCCCGCCCGGCCCACCAGGGCAGGCGTCCGCCCTTCACCAGCTTCAGGGCCTTTCCGGCCGAGTCCTTGGCCGAGACCAACAGAATGACGTTGCGCATCGTTTCCCCGGTGGGCACCCAGTGGCCACCGTTGGTGTTGGAGATGTGGACCTTGATGACCAGGCGGTTACCCTTGATCTTGCCCTCCAGCTCCATGCCCAGGGCATTTTGCAACTGTGTCCGGGTGCCGCCCTCGAAAAGGTGCGGGGTTATACTGCTCGGCGATCGGTAAACGCCCCACATGCGCCGAGCCATGCCGTCGACCAGATAGTGATCGTAGGGTAGCAGTCGCTTCTCCCAGCCCATGTGGCAGGATTGGCATCGCTTGCCCTTGTTCGGGTCCCGGGGGCCCAGAGAGTCCTGCCACTGCTTCCACTCGTTATAGGTCGTTTGAATCGGCAGCCAGGCGTTCCCCTTGAGGCCGAAGCCGGCCCATTCTCGGGCGGTGTAGATCTTGGACCAATCCCACTTCCTGCCCCGGGCCGGTCGCCGGAAGTGGCTGTGACAGGTCGAACAAAAACGCCCCTGGCCAAAAACGGGACTGTAGGAAGCGGCCATGGGCGGGGCCACGGTGTCGTCATAGGGTCCGAAGACCATAATCCAGCGCCGACTCCACTGCCGCTCGAGGACTGCCGAGGCGTGTCCGGGCTTGCGCATGTCAGGGACCACCTGCCGCACCTTGTGGCAGTAATCGCAACTGATCCCGGTCCACTCCGTGCGCCGCGAGCGGGCAATGGTTCTCAGGTCCAAGGATCGAGCCGGATTGGCCGCCGCCGTCGGGGCGTGACACACCGCGCAGGACCCCTCTTGACGGGGATTGTCGCGGCGCCAGCCCGGTCCCCGACGCAACCTGCCCCCGGCGGCGGTGCCGTAATACATGTCCCAAAGCAGGGGGTTGGCCAGCGCCCGGGACATTTTCGCCCCGGCCCAGATGCGGGTCACCTTGGTATGGCACATGAAGCAGATTCGCGGGGATAAGAAGATGTACCCCGGCTGATCCCCCAAAAAGAGGGGCGCCATGACCAGGTTGCCGACATTGCCGCCCCGACCAAGGCGGCCGGCGCTGTTGAACCAGCCGGCCTTGCCCGCCGTGACCAGCAACCGGCCCCGCCGGGGCAGGGGTGACCGCAACACGAAACGTCCTCGGGCGTCGGTCAGGACCATTTTGTCCTGTCCCTGGACCCGGACCCTGGCCCCGGCCACGGGGCCGTACCGGGATGTCACCCGCCCGGTGAAGATGTACTCCGGCGGTTTCGGCTTGTTGGGGACCGCTCGGGAGGCGACCCGGGGGGAAGCCGCGGTGGCCGGCCTCCTGGTTTCTTGAGCGATGGCGCAGGCGAACACGACCCCCAGGACCAGAGTGCCCGCTGAAAAGGCCAGGAATAAATTTCGCGAAGCCATTACCTCCCCCCTTCATCTTCACAGAATCTTATCGGGCAGACGGAAGTGCCGCCGCGGCGCTGGCGGCTGAACGGCTTCCGAAATCCTCTGGTCCGCTCCGCGTTATCCCCGGACCACCAGGGTTCCCTGCATCTTCTTGTGCTGATCCCCGCAGATGATGTTGCACGAGAAGGTGAATCGGCCTGCCTTGTTCGCCCGGAAGGTCACGATGGTCACCTTGCCGGGACGAATGCCGTCCTTGACAAAGATCCCGAAGTCCTTGAGGCTGAAGCCGTGAATGACGTCACTGCTGGTGAGTTTGAACACCACCAGGTCGCCCTTGTGGACGGTCAGCACCGGTTTGATGAGCCGGCCGCCGGTCAGGTCGAGGGCCGCGAGGTCAACCCCCGAGACCCGGCCGGGAAGCCACCCCAGTTGATAATTGCCCGTCAGGGTGAACACCTTGGCCCCCCGGGGCAGCTTGGACCGCCACAGGTAATGGTCATAGGCCCCGATCCCCAGGGGCAGGCCCACCAGGATAAACAATATCAGCAGCAAGGCTACGATGTCCACTTTGAGAATTCGTTTTCGCATGATGTCTGACCTTGTTGGCTCAGGGCCACGGCCCGGCCCCTCTTCGGATTTCCTCTCGTGCCTGTCCCCAGAGGTTAAATGGGCCTGACCATGCCCGTTGTCTTATCCACGGCGTACCGTTGGACGGTCTTGCCGCCGGACTTGACGTTGAACTCGAAATAGGAGCCGGCGTCCTGACCGCCGGACACCCGGAACTTGGGATTGATTCGAGCCACGATGCCTCGCACGATCTCACGCGCCCGGTCCAGGGTCACCGTCCCGCGCTGGTAAATCCTGCCCGACCGAGGCTGGCTCCAACGGTTGGTATTCTGGCCACGGTAGTTGGTCATCATCGAGCAGCCTTGCCCGGCCGCGCCCATGCGGTAACCCAGGGTCTGGGCCAGGGCCGTCTGGACCGCGGGAAAAACAGTGACCAGGGCCAACCCGGTCAAAACCACCAGGCCGATTCCGGCCAGGACGGAATATTTCTTTTTCATAGTAGCCCGACCTCCTTGCTAGTGTTCTGCCCGGGGTGCATGAGCAACTTCCTTGCCAAACCACAGGCGACACAAGGGGATGGTTACATATCTACTTGATATGGCGGTGTAAATGTGATGAACATCCTGGCGCCAACCGGAATGTCCCATTGATCAGGTGTATAAATTTTATACGGTAGGTCGCTGAGGAAACGGCCCCAGGAATCTCGTGAAAACCTGGACTTCACCCCTTGGACGGTCTTGAGGTCGTGACCTGACGGCCCCAACCCATAAGTGGAAATCAAAAGAGATGGCCTTCAGATGTGACGCCATGATACGCGGAATCTCCAGCAACCTGATGGCTGCCAAGCCTTCCCACCGTCCGGTTTGGCGGGCCGGGACAGGCGGTCGCATTCCGGGTAGAGAAGAGGCCCCCTGATAATAACCGGACGGCGATTCAGGTACGCGTAATTCCTACGCTGTGCCAACCCGATTGAGTAATCTTTACGCGCTAGTCTCAGACAACGGCCGGTCCTACGACGAATATACTCAGACCATATGATATCAAATTATTTGTCTGGCTGGCGGCAATCTGGGACATCACTTGCCGTATATAAAAACAACAAGGTCGCGAAACGAATCAGGCCACCTAAAAAATGAGGCAGTGGGGAGGCCGTCATGAAAGGTTGGGGGACACAACAAGATGATCACCCGACCTCGGGCGGGGCGTCCGCGGCCGACATGGCCGCCGGCAAGGGCGCGCTCGAGCGGTGCCGGGTCCGGCTGGATGCCTATCGTCGGTCCAGTCCTGGTCAACGGTAGGAAATCGATTGCCTGTATTTTGCCCGCAAAACTGTATCGCCATGAAAGGCTTTCAGGACCATCCGAAAAATGCTTGAATTAAATCAACCCATTTTGGTCATGGATTTCATTTGGCGCGCCAGGCAGGACTCGAACCTGCGACCTGCGGATTAGAAGTCCGCTGCTCTATCCACCTGAGCTACTGGCGCCGAAGATAGGGCAGTATAAGCCGTGCCCCCCTGGTTGACAAGGACTATGCCCGGCCGGGCCACCCCCCCATGACGGTCGTTTCATGGCAAGGACGTTGACCTGCCCGGCCGGAGACTGATACATATCAGGGGCGCCAAGACGCCATGAAGGGGGCGCCTCGTGACCAGCCGACACCGAATCGAAGGCACCTTCCTGGGACTCTCCCGGGACCAAACCCCCTGGGCCACGGCCCGGGCGGTCATCCTCCCGGCGCCCCTGGACACCGACCCCCAGGCCGGACTGGACCTGGCCCCAGGGCCGGCCGCCGTCCTGGCCGCCTCGGCCGGCCTCGACCCCTACGACCATGAACTGGACCGGGAGACGGCGGACCTGCACACGGCCAAGGCCCTCGATTTCAGCGGCGCCGATCCCGCCGCCGCGGTCAAGACCGTGGCCAACGCCACCGAACGCTGGCTCAAGCGGGGCAAGTTCGTCCTGGTCCTGGGCGGCGAGCAGACCGTGACCCTGGGGACGACCCTGGCCCACTTGCGCCGGGGCCGCTCCTTCGGGGTCCTCCACCTTTCGGCCCGGGCCAACCTGAATCCCGACCATCAGGGCCGGGCCTTTGGCCCGTCCTGCGTGGGCGCCCGGTTGCTCGAGGCCGGATTGTCCCTGACCGGGCTGGGCTGGCGGGGGCTGAGCCGGGCCGAACGCCAGGCCGCGGCCGATCCCCGGATCCAGGCCTTTTTCCCCGACAAACTCGACTGGGGCGGCGACTGGATCGGATTGATCCTGGACCGGCTGCCAGACCCGATCTATCTCTCCCTGGACCTGAGCGTCCTCGATCCGGGCCTGATGCCCGACGTGGCCCATCCCTTGCCCGGCGGCCTGACCTGGCGGGAACTGACCGCCTTTCTGGGGCGGCTCTTCGCCGTCCGGCGGGTGATCGGGGCGGACGTGGTCCAGTATCGCCCCGGTCCCCTGAGCCGGTCCACGGCCCTGGCGACCGCCTGGCTGGTCCATCGGCTGATGGGCCTGGCCCTGCCGCCCGTGGCGGCGGCCCCGGGAGCCGGGGTCTGATCGGCCCCCGGGGCGACCTCACGACAAAATATAATATTCAATTGCGATCAGCCAGGGGGCCGGTCGCCGGCCCCGCTCCAGGGGTGATGACCGGTTCCCCGGCCCCCCCTTTCCGAGGGTGGTCGGCCGGCCACATATCCCTGGGGAACGACGGGGCGATTGAGAATTATAATATCAATATTATCAACATATTAACCGCATTCGCCTTCGCCGTTGCGGACCGGTGGGGGCGGGGTGTGAATTTGGTCTATTTAGCTGACTTTTTTCCTTGACAATGGTTGTGGCTGCGGTTATAAGTGTAAAGTCTCACAAGCGGCCAAGGGACTAGACGGGCTTCATCCGAACCGGGTCGGTCTAGGCGGGTGATTGTGTTGTTCCGACCAGAGCCGGTTGGGGTGGGCTGATCCAAATGCCAGGGAACTGGCGTTGTTAACAGGAGGGAGTATATGCCGAGTTTTGTCATTTTGGAAAAGTGCGATGGCTGCAAGGGCCAGGACAAGACGGCCTGCATGCACATCTGCCCCAACGATCTGATGATGCTGGACAAGGACGGCTCGTTGGGTTACGGGGAGATGAAGGCCTTCAACCGCGA
Organism: uncultured Desulfarculales bacterium; assembly: GCA_964569795.1. Lineage (GTDB taxonomy): Bacteria > Desulfobacterota > Desulfarculia > Desulfarculales > JAHJDS01 > JAHJDS01. The sequence goes on from CAZMVB010000007.1 coordinate 112,331, forward strand.
TCCTGCCATGTGCTGGGAGTGCTACAACTGTGTCAAGATCTGCCCTCAGCAGGCAGTGGACGTGCGCGGTTACGCCGACTTCGTGCCCATGGGGGCCTCGGTGGTGCCGCTGCGCGGGTCCGAGGACATCATGTGGACGGTCAAGTTCCGGGACGGCTCGCTGAAGCGGTTCAAGTTCCCCATCCGGACTACTCCCGAAGGCACGGCCAAGCCCCTGGGCGACTTTGACGAGGGTGACGGCGACCTCAATGGCGTTAACCTGATGACCGAGCCGGCCTCGACCGGCGCCGCCAAGCTGCCGACGCTGTAGGCGAGGAGGTATTTGCATATGGCTAAGTCGGATAAATTTGAAACCGTCGAGGTCACCACTGATCTGCTGATCTGTGGTGGTGGTATGGCCGCGGCTGGCTGCGCGGTCGAGGCCGCCTACTGGGCCAAGAAGAACGGCCTGAGCGTGACCCTGGTGGACAAGGCCGCCTTTGACCGGTCCGGCGCGGTGGCCATGGGCCTGTCGGCCATCAACCAGTACGTCAACTACGGCAAGGGCGTGAACTCGGTCGAGGACTATGTCCACTACGTCCGTCAGGACCTGATGGGCATCTCCCGTGAGGACCTGGTGTTCAACATCGCCCGCCACGTGGACTCGACCGTCCACCTGTTCGAGAAGTGGGGCCTGCCCATCTGGAAGGACGAGGAAGGCAACTACGTCAACGAGGGTCGGTGGCAGCTGATGATCAACGGCGAGTCCTACAAGGTCGTCGTGGCCGAGGCGGCCAAGAACGCCATCGCCGAGCTGGGCGACAAGGGCCAGATCTTCGAGCGGGTGTTCATCGTCGAGCCGATCCTGGACGGCGATCAGATCGCCGGCGCGGTCGGCTTCTCGACCCGCGAGGAAAAGTTCTACGTGTTCAAGGCCAAGGCCGTCATCGCCGCCATGGGCGGCGCGGTCCACGTCTTCAAGCCGCGGTCCTCGGGCGAGGGTCTGGGCCGGTCCTGGTATCCGCCGTTCAACTCCGGCTCCTCGGCCTACTTCACCCTCAAGGCCGGCGCCGAGATGACCTGCCAGGAAGTCCGGTTCATCCCGGTCCGGTTCAAGGACGCCTACGGTCCGGTCGGGGCCTGGTTCCTTCTGTTCAAGTCCCGGGCGGTGAGCGCCGGCGGCGGCGAGTACATGGTCGAGCGCAAGGCCGAGCTCAACAACTGGGCGCCCTACGGCCTGGCCAAGCCGATCCCGGCCAACCTGCGCAACTACCTGGGCATGCTCGACACCGACGCCGGCCTGGGGCCGCTGTACATGGAGACCCACGAGGCCATCGCCAACCTGGCCAAGGCCTACGAGGGCAACGAGAAGGCCTTCAAAAAGAAAATGAAGGAACTGGAGAGCGAGGCCTGGGAGGACTTCCTGGACATGACCATCTCCCAGGCGATCCTGTGGGCCTCCCAGAACATCAAGCCCGAGGAAAAGCACTCCGAGATCGCCGCCTGCGAGCCCTACTTCATCGGCTCCCACTCCGGCGCCTCGGGGGCCTGGGTGTCCGGACCTCCGGACCTCAAGGGCAAGGGCAAGATCAGCGACGACTACTTCTGGGGCGACGTGGGCAACATGACCACGGTCAAGGGGCTGTTCGCCGCCGGTGACGCCTCGGGCGCCAGCTCCCACAAGTTCTCCTCGGGCTCCCACGCCGAGGGTCGCTACGCCGCCAAGCAGGCCATCAAGTACATCGTCAACAGCAAGCCCTCGCCCAACGTGGACGCCGGCAAGGTGGCCGAACTCAAGGCGCGGGTCCTCCGGCCGCTGGACCTGTTCGAGCAGTACTCGAACCTGACCAGCGACACGGACATCAACCACGAGTACGGCAAGCCGAAGCAGTTCATGTTCCGGCTGCAGAAGATCATGGACGAGTACGCCGGCGGCGTGTCCAGCGCCTTCAAGACCAGCAAGAGCCTGGCCGAGCGCGGCATGGAACTGCTGGGCTTCCTCAAGGAGGACGCCGAGAAGCTGGGTGCCGAGGACCTCTACGAGCTGGAGCGCTGCTGGGAGAACACCCACCGCATGTGGCAGGCCGAGGCCCACGTCCGGACCATCCTGTTCCGCGACGAGACCCGGTGGCCGGGCTACTACTTCCGGGCCGACACGCCCACCATGAAGGACGACTGGCTGGCCTTCGCCAACTGCCGGTGGGATCCGGCCTCGGGCGAGTGGGAGATGAAGAAGGTCCCGGTGACCGCCCTCATCGACTGATAATGTCCCGGAGACCGGACTTGTCTCTGTGACCTGATCAGGGGGGGAGGAGTCCCTCCCCCCTATTTTTTCTTTTTACTCGGCGGGCCCCCTGGGGTCCGCCGGACCCGTGAAGGATCATATCCCCGGGCTCTTGTTCGGTTGCACCTGAGAACGCCCTTGTTCAGTGGCCGTGGGGCGGGTTATAACTGACCCGTGCTGGTCGTCTTGGTTTATTTGCCGTCGATGGGCACTGAACAACGGCGCCGATGCCGGGCGCCACTGAGGATGGTTTAAACCTTTGGGAGGTTAGTAATGGCCGACGATCAAGCCAAGAGCATCTTGGTGGTGGGAGGCGGCATGAGCGGACTGACGGCCGCGGTCGAGGCGGCCGAGGTCGGCCGCCGCGTCGTCCTGGTCGAAAGGAACCCCTACCTGGGTGGTCGGGTGGCTCAGCTGCACCAGTATTTCCCCAAGCTCTGTCCGCCCGCCTGCGGACTGGAGATCAACTACCGGCGGCTCAGGGAAAACGACCGCATCCAGGTCCATACCCTGACCGAGGTCGAGTCCATCAGCGGCCAGGCCGGCGACTTCGAGGTGACCCTCAAGGTCAACCCGCGCCACGTCAACGCCAACTGCACCGCCTGCGGCAAGTGCGCCGAGGCCGTGGAGACGACCATCCCCAACCCCTTCAACTTCGGCATGGATACGATCAAGGCGGCCTACCTGCCGCACCCCATGGCCTACCCGCTGCGCTACGTCATCGATCCGTCCATCGCCGCCACCGACGAGGGCCAAAAGGCGGCCGCGGCCTGCGCCTACGCCGCCGTCGAGCTGGATCAAAAGCCCGAGACGGTCACCGTCAAGGTCGGCTCCATCGTCTGGGCCGGGGGCTGGGATCCCTATGACGCCGCCAAGCTCGAGAACTACGGCTTCGGGACCTTCCAGAACGTCATCACCAACGTGATGATGGAGCGGCTGGCCTCGGACGACGGACCGACCGGCGGCCAGATCCTGCGGCCCGGGGACGGGACACCTCCCGGCAGCGTGGCCTTCATCCAGTGCGCCGGCAGCCGGGACGAGAATCACCTGGCCTACTGCAGCGGCATCTGCTGCCTGGCCTCGATGAAGCAGGCGACCTACGTCCGGGAGCAGTTGCCCAACACCGAGGCCTTCATCTTCTTCATCGACATCCGGACCCAGGATCGCCTCGAGCAGTTCTACGAGACGGCCAAGCTGGACGAGAAGCTCAAGTTCGTCAAGTCCAAGATCGCCCTGATCACCGAGGATGCGGCCACCGGCGCCCTGACCCTGGAGGGCGAGGACACCCGGTCCGGCGAGCAGATCCGGCAGACGGTGGACCTGGTCGTTCTGGCCACGGGCATGGTCCCGACCACGGCCGGCCTCAAGGTCCCGGCGGACGTCAGCTACGACGACTACGGATTCATCAGCGTCGATTCCGGTGTGGCCGGCATCGTCGGGGCCGGATGCATCAAGCGCCCCAACGACGTCTCCAGTTCGGTTCAGGACGCCACGGCCGCGGCCATGAAGGCGCTGGTGGCGGCGGGGAGGTAGCAAGCGATGGATAAGAAGACCGGCGTTTACATCTGCACCGGCTGCGGAATCGGTGATCTGCTCGACGTCGACGCCCTGGTCGAGGCGGCCGAGGAATCCAGCCCCGACGAGGTCAAGACCCACGCCGCCTTCTGCGGCGGCGAGGGTTTCGCCCAGATAACGGCGGACGTGGCCGACGGGACCAACACCATCGTCATCGCCGCCTGCAGCCCGAGGGCCTTTGCCGACAAGTTCAAGTTCGACGGCTGCATCGTCGAGCGGGCCAATCTGCGCGAGCACTGCGTTTACGTCCAGCCCACCGACGCCGAGATCGACGCCCTGGACGAGGACGACGAGGAAAAGACCAAGCTCAAGGAGTCCCGGCAGGAACTGGCCGAGGACTACATCCGGATGTCCCTGACCCGGGTCGGCAAGACGACCCTGCCCGAGCCCTACGCCGGCGAGGAGGGGACCGAGTTCTCCAAGACGATCCTGGTCATCGGCGGCGGCGTGGCCGGGCTGACCTCGGCCCGGGACGCCTCGGCGGCCGGCTACCCGGTGGTCCTGGTCGAGCAGGAGGCCGCCCTGGGCGGGTTCGCGGGGAAGATGCGGAAGCAGGCCCGCCTGCCCTACAAGGACCTCTACGACAAGGACGTGGACGACCTGGTGGCCGCAGTTTCGGGCGACGCCAACATCAAGGTCCTGCTCGGTGCCAAGATCGACAAGATCGAGGGCGGCCCGGGGCTGTTCGACGTCTCGATCTCGGCCGACGGTTCGAGCTCGACCGAGAAGATCGGCTCGATCGTCCTGGCCACCGGCTGGACGCCCTACGACGCCACCAAGCTGGCCGACCTGGGTTACGGCGCCAGTCCGGACGTGATCACCAACGTCCAGCTCGAGGAGATGGCCGGTCAGGGCAAGATCACCCGGCCCAGTGACGGCCAGCCGGTGACCAAGGCGGCCTTCATCCAGTGCGCCGGCTCGCGTGACCCCCAGCACCTGCCGTACTGCTCCAGCGTCTGCTGCACCGTGTCGCTCAAGCAGGCCCTCTACCTCAGGGAGGACAACCCCGAGGCCCAGGTGTACGTCATCTACAAGGACATGCGGACCCCGGGCCAGAGCGAGGACCTGTACCGCAAGGTCCAGCAGGACGGGGCGGTCTTCATCCGGGGTCAGGTCGAGAGCGTCGCCGCCGAGGGCGGCCAGTTGACCGTCGTCGCCCAGGACGAGCTCCTGGCCGAGTCGATCAGCCTGGACGAGCTGGACCTGGTGGTCCTGGCCACGGGCCTGGTGCCGACCACCAAGCCGACCCGGGCGATGATCGACAAGTTCCTCAAGGCCGAGGCCGAGGCGGCTGAGGGCGACGAGGCAAAGAAGGATGAGGAAAAGGCGGGTCCGGAACTGGCCGAGGACGCGGCCCTGGCCGGCGGGAACATCTTGAACCTTCAGTATCGCCAGGGACCGGGCCTGCCCCTGCTCAAGTACGGCTACCCCGACTCGCACTTCATCTGCTTCCCCTACGAGACCCGGCGGACGGGCATCTACGCCGCGGGCGCGGTCCGGCGGCCCATGGGCCTGACCGACGCCAAGGAGGACGCGGCCGGGGCGGCCTGCAAGGCGGTCCAGTGCACCGAGGCCACGGCCATCGGCCGGGCGGTCCATCCCCGGGCCTGGGACCTGTCCTTCCCCGAGTTCTTCATGCAGCGCTGCACCCAGTGCAAGCGGTGCACCGAGGAGTGTCCCTTCGGGGCGATCAACGAGGACGAGAAGGCCAACCCCCTGCCCAACCCGACCCGGTGCCGCCGCTGCGGGGTGTGCATGGGCGCCTGTCCGGAACGGATCATCTCCTTCAAGAACTACTCGGTGGACATGATCGGGTCGATGATCAAGTCCATCGAGGTCCCCGACGAGGACGAGGAGAAACCCCGGGTCATCGCCCTGGTCTGCGAGAACGACGCCTACCCGGCCCTGGACGCGGCCGGCCTCAAGGGCAGGCGCCTGTCGCCTTACGTCCGGGTGATCCCCCTGCGCTGCCTGGGGGGCCTGAACCTGGTCTGGATCGCCGACGCCCTGTCCAAGGGCATCGACGGCATCATTCTCCTGGGCTGCCGCCACGGCGACAACTACCAGTGCCACTTCATCAAGGGGTCGCTGTTGGCCGAGACCAGGCTGTCCAAGGTCTCCGAGACCCTGAACCGGCTGGCCCTGGAGAGCGAGCGGGTCCGCTTCCGCGAGGTGTCCATCGCCGACGCGGACAAGCTGCCCGAGATCATCAACGGCTTTGTGGATGATCTGGGCGAGTTCGATCCCAACCCGTACAAGGGTTTCTAGGCGCGATCAGACGGCCCGGCCGCCTGGTCGGGCCGCCGAAATATTACGGTTCCCGGGCCCGGGACGGCCCGGGGACCGGGGACGTCCCCGATCGGGGTCACCGGCTGGCCAGCCGCGGCGACGGTATGGTATTCTCAGTCGTCCGGCGGCCGGTTCGACGGCCGGGGATCGTCCAGGGGGGTTCGGCCCGCCGCTGGCCGGAGGCCGCAGGGAACAACAAGCAACGAGAGTGCCATGACCCTTCATAACAGCGCCGGTCCCGGGGAATCAGCCTCCCCGGCGACCTATAACCCGGCCTTCGCCAACGAGGTTTTCCGGAACGTGGACTCGGGCGAAGAGATCAAGATGTGCATGCAGTGCGGCGTCTGCGCCGCCTCCTGCCCCTTGTCCCTGGTGATGGACTATTCGCCCCGCAAGATCTTCACCCTGATCCGGGCCGGACGCCGGGAGGAGGTCCTGTCCAGCCGGGCCATTCTGCTGTGCACCTCGTGTTACGCCTGCAAGGTCCGCTGTCCCCGGAAGGTGCCGGTGGTGGACGTGATGCACGGCCTGGCCCGCTACGCCATCGTCCTGGGCTACGCCTCCCGGCCCCTGACCCAGAGCTTCGGCACCCACTTCTGGGGCAGCATCTACAAGGTCGGCCGGATCGACGAGAAGGAGGTCTCGCGCAAGTACTTCTTCCGCGACGGCCCGATCAAGGCGGCCAAGTACGGCCTGGAGATGGCCGACATCGGTCTCAAGCTGATGACCCGGCGGCGGATGAAACTCCTGCCCGAGCGTCCGATTCGAGGCATCGTCGATCTGCGGAAAATGCTCGATACGGCCGCGGAAAAGGGGAAGGGGAGGGCCGACTGATGGACTACTTCATGTATGCCGGCTGTTCGCTGGAGGGTCCCAACAGCGGGTCCCATTACCTGGTGTCCCTCGAAGCCTGCGCCGAGCCGCTGGGAATCGAGTTTCACGACCTGGAGGACTGGAGCTGCTGCGGGGCCTCGATCTCCTACGTCGGGGGCAACGAGCTTTCGGTCAAGGTCCTGGCCGCCCGGAACCTGGCCCTGGCCCAGGCCGAGGGGGGGTATGACATCGTCGCCCCGTGCAGTTCGTGCTACATCGTCCTGAACAAGATCGGCCACGAGTTGGACGAGGACCCCGACCTCCGAGCCCGGGTCAACGAGATCCTGGCCCAGGGGGGTCTGGAGTACAAGGGCGGCATCCGGACCCGGCACGTCCTGGACGTGCTCTACCACGACGTCGGTCCGGACAAGATCGCCGCGGCCGTGACCAAGCCGCTCCAGGGGATGAAGGTCGCCGGGTACGTCGGCTGCCAGACGGTCAGGCCTTACGGGGAATACGACTCGACCGAGCGGCCGGTGATCATGGACCGGCTGATCAGGGCCCTGGGGGCCGAGGCGGTGGATTTTCCGCGGCGGACCCGCTGCTGCGGCTCGGGCATCTTCCTGACCGAGATGGAACTCTGCTCCTCCCTGGTCAAGGACATCCTCAAGGACGCGGTGGACCGGGAGGCCAAGCTGATCGCCACGTCCTGTCCCATGTGCCAGATGAACCTCGAGGTCTATCAGTCGCGGATCAACAAGCTGCACGGCACCAGCTTCAACGTGCCGGTGGTGTTCATCACCCAGCTCATGGCCGCCGCCTTCGGCCTGAACCTCAAAAAGGCCGCCGCCCTGAACCGCAATCTGGGCACGGCCCGGAAGCTGGTGGCCGAGGCCGTGGCCTGATAGGGCCCGGGGCGGAAAAGATTTTAAATGGCCTGAAGTCCGCGGGCCCCCGACGGTCAGGGCGGGCTTGGGCCGGGAGGTTTTTCAACCACTTTACGGCTGCCACAGTTCGTGGGGCTGACTTGCGTGTTGTTTCCTGATCCGGCTTTCTGATGCGGAGGTCGGGCCCTCTCGGGGGCGCGATCGTCACCTGAATCTACAGCGATGAAACCGCGGAGAAACGGGACCTGATAACCGAAGTTGACCCGGAAGCTGTTCTCCGGCCGGCCGCTCATTCCGCCGCGTCCGGCCGCCACCCGCGCAGTATCCTGAGGTGGGACAGCCCCACGAACTGTCAGCATCTTAGCCCATACCCGCCGCCGGGCCCCGGCCGAGTTCGGTCCGGGGTCTTCTTTGTGGCAGCCTTGACCCGTCGGCCCGTCGGCCTTAAGTTGAAGGTAAGGCCGACCGGTCAGGGGACCGCCGGCGCCGTTAACTCGCGAGCCCCGAGGCGATGATGACCGATATCGACGAGAGCATTTGCCCCCACTGCGGACAGAAGATGAAGCGGTGGGACCCCGGGCCCGAGTCGTCCTGGGGCGTCCCCTTTCTGTGGGTCTGTTTCAACGACGACTGCCCCTACTACGTCCGGGGCTGGGATCACATGATGACCACCCAGCAGATCAAGGCCTCCTACCGCCACCGCCTGATCCCCGGCACCAAGGACGCCGGTCCCCTGGCCGTGTGGTCGCCCTATGCCCTGCGGGACGGGATAATCGAGGACTAGCCCGGATTATTCATGAGGGCTCGGACCGGACCCTGTCTGAATCAGGGGGCCCGACTAACGGCCGCAGGCGGCCCCGGCCAGGGCCTGATAGGCGGCCAGGATGCGGGCCTCTTTTCGGCGGCGGGACTGGTCGAGCCTCCAGGGAGGCACGGCGGCCAGTCGGGCCGCCAGTTGGTCGCGGTCCGGCAGGTTTTCCCGGCGGGACCCGATCACCCGGCCGGTCAGGCTGTCCACGATCTCGACCTGGTCGCCGTTGGTGACCACGGTCAGGGGGATGACGGTCTCGGCCAGGAGACGGGCGGCGGCCGTGGCCGCCCGGGACAGGTTCGAGATCCAGCCCGGGGCGCAGACCACGATCGCCGCCGGCCGGCCGTCGAGGGTGATCAAAAAGTCGATGATGAACGGCGGCCCCTCGTATTCGGGCTGGTCCGGGGCGAGCCCGACGTGGGTCGTCAGGTCCGACTGGTGGAAGCCCTTGTTCTCGAGCAGAAACCGGCGGAAGGCCGCAAAGGTCTCGGCGGTCCCGCAGCGGGTGGGCTGAAAGGTATTCATGATTATCTCAATTCGGGTGGCGAATTTAAGTTTAACATGGTTGATGGCTTAATTCAGGCCGTAAGTAGCGGGGCGGCTTTGGGAGCGACATGAAACTGAACGTCGGTCGGAATGATCCCTGCCCCTGCGGCAGCGGCAAGAAATTCAAGAACTGCCACCTGGGGCTGGAGGTGGAGCTGCTGCTGCGGCGGGACGAGCCCCTGTCCCCGGCCGCCGCCCACCTGATCTGCGCCCTGCCCGGGGTGACCTACGGCCGTTCGGCCGAGATGGCGGCCGCCTTCCAGACCGGGGGTGTCCGGCTCAAGTTTGTGGACCTGGCGGCCTATCACCGGCTGGGCCTGGGCGGCGCGGGCCGCGAGGCCCCGAAAAGCGGCGACAGCGCCGGGGTGTTCATCAATCCGATCAAGACCAGGGGCGTGGACCCGGATCAGCTCTACCTGGCCGTCAGCCGCCACGTCAGCGACTCGACCCTGATCCACCAGTTGGCCCACGTCCTCCATTATCTGAACGACGAGCCGCCCGGGCCGGACCTGACCGGACGCCTGGCCCTGGAGACCGGCATCCCGGTCGAGCAACTGGAGCACACCGCCCAGTACGCCCGCTGGCTGGACGAGTTGCGGAAAAAATTCGCGGTCGAGCCCGACGCCGAGGACGCCATTGTCCTGTATTTGTATGAGCGGGATCTGCTCCTGAACGACGACTCGATCGCCGCGGACAACCGGACCGAAATGCTGGTCGGCGCCGAGCGGATGATGCGCCACCTGCGCACCCACACCGCCGAGATCGACGACCTGATCAAATCCCGGCCGGGCTACATCGGTCCGGCCGATGGCCGAAGCGACGAGGGCTGACGGTCCGGGTAGATCAGGGCCGCGGGGGAGGGACGATGATGGCGGCCGCGTACCAGGACCGGGACGACGCCGGCCGCCGGTTGGCCGTGGCCCTGGCGGCCTACGCCGGACCCGGGACCGTGGTCCTGGCCATTCCCAACGGCGGGGTGGCCGTGGCCGTGCCCATCGCCCGCGCCCTGGACTGCCCCCTCCATCTGATGGTCGTCCGCAAGATTTTATTTCCTCACACCACCGAGGCCGGTTTCGGGGCGGTAAGCTCCGACGGGACCACGGTCATCGATCAGGCCCTGGCCGGCAGGGCGGGGCTTTCAACGGCCCAGATCGAGACCCAGCGGCAACAAGCCCTCGAGAGCGTCAAGGCCCGCCTGGCCCGCTACGGCGCCCGGGCCGAGCCGCCGCCCCTGGCCGGCCGGACCGTGATCCTGGTGGACGACGGCCTGGCCTCGGGCTCGACCATGGAGGCCGCGGTCAGGATCGCCCGGAGCCGGGCGCCGCAGCGGATCGTCGTCGCCGCGCCCACCGCCTCGGCCCGGGCCATGGCCCGGCTCGAACCGCTGGTTGATGATCTGATTTGCCCCCACGTGGGGACCGGTCCGGTCTTTGCCGTGGCCAACGCCTTTGCCCGCTGGTACGACGTCAGCGACGACGAGGTGGAAAGGCTGCTGGAGGGCTAAACTGACCTGGGTTTCAGGGTCGGGTCCCCGAACAGGGCGAACCGGAGCCACTTCATGCCCAGTTCCAGCAGGGCCTCGTCGGTCTCGCGGGCGGCCTCGATTTCCGCCGGGTCCAGATCAAAGGCCTCCCGGAACCGGGTGTTGAACACGAACTGACGGAAGCGGTCCAGGTTGTAGGACACCAGGTTGAACATCTGGATCTTGCGGAAGGCCTCCTCGTCGCTGACCGGCGCGGCCTTGAGGTCCTGGCGGGTGATGATCTCCATCCACTGATCGTTGTGGCGGTGATGGTCGTCCAGGCCCTGGTCGGCCATCCATTCCGGGGCGGTCCAGGTCGGTCCGGCCTCGAAACCCCGGCAGTGATCCTCCCTCACCAGGAAGAACATCTCCCGGGCCCGCCCACCGGCCTCTCCCGCGGCCGAGCCCCGGCCCAGGGGATAGAGCCGGCAGGCCCCGGGCCGGTCGGGATATACTTGGCAGCCGGCGGCGCTCACAAAGGGGCAGCGGCCGCCGGCGGCCATGGCCAGTTTGCGGCGGGGGAAGTCGCGCGGCCGGCCCGGATCGAGGCGGGTGCATTGTTCCAGAAAGTCGCCGGTGGGCAGCCCCAGGTTCCGGCTCAGCCGGAGGATGTCGTACGGGGTCAGGGTCAGGTCCAGCTTCTGGCAGCACTCGGTGAAGCAGGGCACCCCGGGGTGGCAGGCAAAGGTGAACCGCTTTTCCCCCAGGGGCTCGAACCGGGTTGACGGCCGATCCGCGGGGCTACTTGCCATCCGGTTCACTCTGGGCCTGGTGCTGGGCCACGATCTCGGGGCGGATCTTCAAGGTCGGCTCGCCGAACAGGCCGAACTTGATCCAGTCCAGGCCCAGCTTCAGCAGATCGACCTCGTAGCGAAGGGCCTTGAAGATGGTCTCCTCGGGGACGTCGAATTTTTGCAGAAACGAACTCTGAAACACGAAGTCCTTGAACCGGTCCAGGTCATAGGTGGCCATGAAGATCATTTCCCTGACGGCCGGGTTGTCCACGTCCAACTGGGCCAGCTCGGGGTGGGCGGCCACCTCGCCGTAGAGCAGGTGAACGTCCTGGTACTCGGCGGCGCCCTGGTCCACCAGCCAGCGGTGGATGCGCTCGGTGCGGTGGGACAGCAGGCCGGGGCAGCGCTCGGGCCCGCAGACATAGGTGAACTGACCCGATTCCTCGAGGTTCAGGGGGAACAGCCGGCAGGACCAGGGGCGGTGCTCGTAAACCGTGCACCCGGTGTCGCGATCGAGGAAGGGGCAGTACTGGTCGTCCTCGTTCATCCGGAGGGTCACCAGGGGGAGGACCCCGCCCTCCTTGGACAGCCGGTGGGTGTACTGGTCCAGGAACTCGGCCGAGTTCAGCTTCAGGGCGTGCCGGAGGCGGATGACGTCATAGGGGGCCAGGAAGATGTTCACGTCCCGGCAGCAGGAGGTGAAGCAATCCAGGCCGGGGTGGCACTCGAAATTGAAGGTATCCTCGAGGTCCATGACCCGCTCGGGATCGAAATTTTGATCGGTCATTGATGCTCCGTGGCGAATGTGGGCGGCCGGCGGGCCGGTAATGATCAAATTATTTTTAATAGCAGATATAATAATGGTGGTCAATTTTTCAGTCCGGCCGCGGGAGTACCAGGGCGGCCGGGGTTCCACGGGTCCTCGGGGCCGGGGGACCGGGGCAGAACGCCCGGTTTTACTTGACTCAAAGGGCCGTCGCCGATAGGTTTACGGATGTGGATCATCATCGGTCCGGGGGAGCGGGGTCGGTCTCATCCGCCCGCCCCGCCGGCCGTTTCATTCGGAGGCGAAAGCATGTCCGCCTGGGACTGGGACAGGCTGTCCAAGCAACAACGGCACCGGCCGTCGGGTCCGTCCAAGGGGGACGGGGGCGGCGGGGTGCCGCCGCAGTTTTCTGACTTGGCCAATCGTTTTCGGGAGTTCAAGGGCAAGTCCGTTCTGATAGTGCTCGCGGCGGTCATCGCCGTGGTGATCTGGCTGTTGACCGGTTTTTACACCGTCAGTCCGAAACAGCGGGGGGTGGTCAAGATTTTCGGCCGGGTGGTGGGCCAACCGACCTTGCCCGGGCTGCACTACGCCCCGCCGTATCCCATCGCTGAGGTGCTCAAGCCCAAGGTGACCACTGTCCGTCAGATCACCCTGGGCGGCCCGGCGGCCGGGGACCTGAGCCAGGAAACCAGTCCGTGGTCATCCCAGATGCTGACCAAGGACGCCCGGATAATCTCCGTCAGGTTCATCGTCCAATACAAGGTCAGTCCGGACCGGGTGATCGACTATCTGTTCAACGTCCGCGGCCAGCGCCAGACGGTCAAGTCCGCGGCCGAGGCGGCCCTGCGGGCCGTGGTCGCCCGCACCAATTTCAGCGATGTCCTGGCCAAGGGCCGGCGACAGGTCATGGCCCGGGGCAAGAAGCTGTTGCAGCAGATCCTGAATGCCTATCGCCTGGGCGTGGATGTGGTGGAGGTCAAACTGCTCAATCCCTCGCCGCCCCGGCCGGTGGTCGCCGCCTTTGACGACGTCAAGAAGGCGGAGCAGGACAAGGTCCGATACATCCGCCAGGCCCAGGAGTTCCGGCGCAAACTGCTGGAAGCGGCCTACGGCGAGGCCAAGCAGATGCGCGATCAGGCCGAGGCCTATCGGGTGCGCAAGCTGAGGAGGGCCGAGGGCGACACGGCCCGTTTCCGGGCCCTGGTCAAGGTCCTGAGGCTGTACGGGGCCGGAGGGCGGGCCAAGCTGGCCCGGCTGATCACCCAGGAACGTTTGTATATCGAGGCCCTGGAAGCGGTCTTGACCGGTTCGCGCAAATACGTCCTGTCCGGACGAATCGGCAGCCGATTGTTGTCCCATTTCGGTTTGGGCCCCTCCGCCCCCATCAAGTAGGAGAACGCGGTGACAAGGAAGACGGGGGTCATCCTGGCGGTTGTGGTGGCCCTTCTAATTTTGGCTTACGATTCGGTGTACACGGTCGATCAGACCGAACAGGCGTTCATCACCCAGTTCGGCAAGCCGATCGGCATTCGGGTGATCGACGAGGCCCACAACTATCGCTACCAGGTCCCGTTTCTGTCGTTGGCGTTCACCTTTCACCAGCCCAAGCGCCTGGCCGGGGTGAAAAAGCCGGGCCTGCACTTCAAAATACCCTTTGTCCAGAAGGTGATCAGGTACGACCGGCGCATCCTGACCTACGACGAGCGTCCCGAGTCTTTTTACATCAAGACCGGCGAGCGCCTGACCGTCGATTTTTACGCCAAGTGGCGGATCGTGGACCCCCTCCTGTTCTACCGGGCGGCCGGGACCATCGAGGTCGGGCTGAACCGGCTGGCCAACAACATCAAGTCGGCCATCCAGGCCGAGATGGGTCTGCAGGACATGCAGGCCATTTTGTCCCGCCGGCGGCAGGTGATCATGAAGCGGGTCCAGCAGTATTCCGACGGACTGGCCCGGCAGTTCGGCATCCAGGTCATTGACGTCCGGATCAAGCGGGCCGAACTGCCCGAGGCCATCCGGAACGCGGTTTACGAACGGATGAGGCGGGAACGGAAGATTCTGGCCGCCCAGTATCGGGCCAGCGGCCGGCGCCAGGAGGTCGAAATGAAGGCCGGCGCCCGTCTCGAGCAGGCCCGCATCCTGGCCCAGGCCCGCCGGGACGCCAAGGTGATCATGGGTGAGGCCGACGCCGAGGCGGCCAAGACCTACGTGGACGCCTACGCCCAGGACCCCGACCTGTACCGCTTCGTTCGATCGCTGGAGGCCTACGTCAAGGCCTTTGCCCGGCAGTCCACGGTCGTCCTGGACGGGGACAACCAGTTCATGAAGTTCTTTCTGCCCAAGCCCCGGGCCAACAAGCCCTGAGACCCGGGCCGTCGCCCGGCCCGCCAAACCACCTCCGCCCCTGGGGGTGGTTTTTCATTTGCGGGAAATAAACCGTCAGCCGGACGGCCTCAGGTCCAGGAAGTGCAGGGACATGCCCCCGGTGTAGGCGTCCGGCCGCAGCCGGCCGACGATCTCGATCCGGTCGCCCAGGCGGTCCAGCTTGGCCGCCTGGTTGAAACCGATGGCGTCCAAGCGGACGGGGCCCACGCCCAGCTCCAGCTTGAGGTGCTGGTCCTTGACCAGGTAGCGGGTCAGGGGACGGGCGTTGCGGATCAAGAACACCGGCTCGGGATTGGCCTGGCCAAAGGGAGCCATCCGGGCCAGGTGATCCACCAGACCGGGTTCGAGATCGTCCGGTCCCAGCTCGGCCTCGATCCGGAGGCGGGGGGCGAAGCCCTCGGGGGCCTGCCGCTCGATCAGGGTGTTGAAGCTGCGGCGAAAGGCATCGAGTGACTCCCGCCTCAGGGCCAGGCCGGCCGCGGCCCGATGCCCTCCGAAAGCCGCCAGGTGCCCGGCGCACTGGCCGAGGGCGGTGAACAGGTCGATGCCCTCCGGGGCCCGGCCCGAACCCCGGATCACCTCGTCCCCTCCGGCCAACAGGATGGCCGGCCGTCCGAAATCGCGGACGATCCGGGCGGCGACGATGCCCAGCACCCCCCGGTGCCAGTCGCGGCCATGGAGCACGACCGCCCCCTGATCGCCTTGCTCCCCGTCCAGCCGGTCCAGGACCTCGGTCATCAGGTCCAGCTGCGCGTCCAGGCGGCGCTGATTGAGACCGTCCAGTTCCCAGGCCAGTTGGTCGGCCCGGCCCCGATCGGGGCACAGCACCAGCTCCAGGGCCAGGGCGGCGTCGTCCAGCCGGCCCGGGGCATTGAGCCGGGGCCCCAGCCGGAAGGTGACGTCCAGGTAGTCGATCGGCCGTCTGACGGCGGCCACCTCGACCAGGGAGCGCAGGCCGGGCCGGACCGTCCGTTCCAGGACATCCAGACCGCATGATGCCAGGATGCGGTTCTGCCCGGTCAGGGGCACGGCGTCGGCCAGGGTTCCCAGGGCGACCAGGTCCAGATATTGCCCCAGGTTGGGTTCGTTTCCCGGGGTGCACAGCCCCAGGCTCCGGAGCCGGCTCCGCAGGGCGATCACCAGACAGAAGGCCACGCCCACCCCGGCCAGGGGCTCACCAAAGAAGGGGCAGTCCGCCCGGTGGGGGTTGATCACGGCCGCCGCGTCGGGCAGCCGGTCCCCGGGGCGGTGGTGGTCGGTGACGATCATCTTCAGACCCAGGGAGCGCCCGTGGGCCACGGCCTCCAGGTCCTGGACCCCGCAGTCGGCGGTGACGACCACCTCGACCCCCAGGCCGTGAAGCAGGTCCAGGCCGGCCGGTTTGAGGCCGTAACCCTGGGCCAGGCGGTGGGGCTGATACACGGCCGTGGGAATCCCGAAGTGGCTGAAAAACGACGCCAGGCACGAGGCGGCGGTGATGCCGTCCACGTCGTAGTCGGTGTAGATGCCGACCTTGGGACGGGCCGAGGCCGAGCCGGCGATCAGGGTCATCCCCGGTCCGAGACGGATTGGCGGCCAATCCCGGCCCTGGCCCGGCGACCAGTCCAGGTGTCGGACCAGGAGGTCCACCGCCTCGGCCATGTCGGCCATGGACTCGGGGTGGCGCAACTGGTTCAGGTCGGGGTTGAGCCAGGCCCGGGCCTCGTCGGGCGAGGTCAGCCCCCGGCCGGCCAGCAGGCGGGCCACCACCGGCGGCAACCCCAGGTCGTGGATCAGTTCGGCCGGGGCCTCGGGCAATGTGGGCGGCAGGTCCCAGACAGGGGCCGGGCGGAGACGGGGTGACATTCGGCCCTGACCTACCATGGGCTGACCAGGTCGCCCTGGTCGTCGAAGACCAGGGGTCGGGGCTCGGAGATCGTTTCCAGACCGGCCTCCTGGGCCCCCTCGGCCAGGGCGGTCGAGACGGCCATCAGTTCCAGGTGGGCGGTGTCCGGAACGTGAACCAGGCGGACCTTGTCCGGATCGACCCGGCCGGCGGTGATCAGGCAGGCGGTCAGGCCCTCGGCGTCGCTGGCGAAAACGGCCGGCAGGGCGGCCTTTTCCAGGGACAGGCTGGTCAGGGCGTTGGTCAAGGTGACCTCCCGGTCAAGGGCCGCCTCGACCCGGGCGTGACAGGCGTCGGCCAGGCCGATGCCCAGGGCGTTGCCGCCCGAGTCCGGGGACAGGCTGCGGACGTAGATCCGCTTGGGATGGGGCGGCAGGTCGAAGTCCCCGGTCACGTCCCGATGCCGGCCGGTGACCTTGGAGTCCATGCCGATGCCCGAGATGTCCTTGCCGATGCGGTCGATGATCAACAGGTCCACGTTTTCAAATGGTATCCGGGCGGCCATGGCCTTGGCCCGGGCCAGCAGGGCCTCCTCCCCGGTCTCGATCTCGGCGGCGGCCATGGCTTGGATCAGGGCCGTTCGGCCCCGGCCGTTTTCGACCACCCCCAGGCCGCCCCAGATCTTTCCCGTCCCGAGGATCACCCGGGCCGCGGCGCGGATGACGTTTTCCAGGCCCTGATCCACCGCCGCCCGGTGCAGGGCGGCCGCGCCGGTCCGCTGGCCCAGGCCGACGGCGGTCATCTTCAGGATACCAGATTCGATCGCCCCGAAGAACTTGGTGTGCGACTTGATCCGGTTGACCACCAGGACCGCGTCAGCCCGGGCCGCGGCGGCGGCCATGACCACCGGGACGTCCCCGGGCAGGTCCCCCAGGCGGACCACGTCGAGCCCGGCCTGGATCGGGGCGCCCGCCTGATCCGGGGTGATTCCCAGGCGGGCCAGGGTCGCAAGCTGTCCCTCGGCCGTGGCCCCGCCGTGACTGCCCATGGCCGGGACGAGCAGCGGCCGCAGGCCCCAGCCGCCGAGGACCTGGACCGCGGCCCGGACAATGGCCGGCCCCTCATCCAGCCGGCGGCTGCCCACGGCCACGGCCACCGAAGAACCGGGCGGCAGGGGCCGCCGGGCCCGCAGCCCCTCCAGTTCCCGCCTGACGGCGGCCGCCGCGTCGCCGACGCTCGTGGCGTCCAGGTCCTGCCGGACCAGGACCGTCATCGGCCAAGGCGCGGGGTTCAGGTCCGGCGTCATGACCTAGGAATCCAACGGGCCGACCTCGAAGGCCAGCGACAGACGCAGCGTCCCGTCGGGCGGCACGTCCTTGACCAGGACCAGGGCCACGCCCTGGTGGATGCGCTCGAAGCCCGACTCGGACATGGACACCGTCTCGATCGGGATCAGCCACAGCGTGACCGCCGGTCGGGACTCGATGGTCACGGCGAAACCCTCGGCCCGGTTGACCAGACGGCCGCGGGCCACCCGCCGGGCCGTGTCCGGGCTGTGCAGCGGTATCAGGCGGCCGTCGTCTTCCCCCACCGCCAGGTAGCGGTCCGGACCCGCGCCGGACAGGAACGTCAGGTTCAACTCGACGCCCAGGTTCACCCCGGTGGGCCCCTGGACCTGGTAGTCCACCTCGAAGCGCGGTCCCCGGCCGAAGGTGACCGTCTTTTCGACCCGGGTCTCGGCGGCGGCCTCGCCGCTGACCACCAGTCCCCGGCGCGACAGGATGACGGCGATCCGTCCGTCACGCTCCTCGATCAAGCGGTCATAGTCGCCCGTGACAAAGTCCCCGCGCTGGCGGAATTTTCCGCACGCGAAATCGCCGGGGGTCACCGCCGGGGACAGGAAGTGGTCCACCAGGGAGTGCCGGGGATACCGGTCGTAGATCAGCCGGCCGGCCAGCCCCTCCTCCTTTGCCGCGACCAGGTCGTGGGCCGAGGGGATGCCCCCGGCCTCCTGGTCCGCGGCCGCGGCGGGCTTCTCCCTCAGCCGGCGATGGTAGATCTCCGGCCGGCGGCCCAGGGTGTTGGTCAAGCAGAAGTCGAAGTCCTTGGCGTCCCAGGAGATCAGGTGGCCGCCCCGTTGGGGGCGCAGCACCAGGCCCAGGCGCGGGTTGTCGACCACGATTTCCGTCCGGCCGTCCATGGTCAGGTCGAATTCCTCGACGCTCTGCCAGGGTTCCGGACCGTGCTCGGCCTGCTGGGCCGCCTTGAGTCCGGCGATGAGGTGGCGGTGGACCCCGTGGCGGAGATGGGGCAGGTACAGTCCGCCGAACAGGCCGTGCCAGTAGGCGCAGTTGCACTGGGCCTGATACAGCTCGCCCGGATCGACGCCGGTCTTATTGACCAGCCCGCTGACCCGGAGCATTTTCTTGTGCATCAGGTTGGCCTCGGGGTACTTGACCAGGAAGTTGTCCCAGATGCCGCCCCGGATGAACGGCCGCCACTCATCCAGGCGATCCTCCTTTTCGAGGACGTCCCGGATATCCTCGAGTTGTTGTCCGCTGGCGGCGGGCAGGGCCCATTCCCCCATCTCGGCGTAGGACGAGGTGGGCAGATAGACGCGCCCGGCCGGGGGATGGGTGGCCAGGAACTCGCTCGGGGTAGGTGTCTGGATCCGGTCCCGGTGGTCGTCCAGGGCGCTCAGGAAGCGGTCGAGCCACTTGCCGCCGTAAACCCACTCCCGGGTCCTGGGCCACAGGCCGAACTTCTCGCCGTCATCGCCGTACAGGGCGACCCGGGGCCCGGGGTCCTCGGCCAGGGCCAGGAGATGGTCGATCACCTCGTCCACCGGCCGGAAGGGAATCAGGTACCTCAGTTTCTTGGAGGTGGGCAGCAGGGCCAGTCGGTGGCCGTATTTCTCGGTCAGCCGGTAGTCGGTCGTCTCCTCGGGGCTCAGGCCGGCGTACAGGAAATGGGCGTCATCCACAAAGGTGTACCCGAGGCCCGCCCCGGCGGCCAGGGCCGGCACCTCGGGCGTCCAGACCCTTTCGGTCAGCCAGAAACCCCGGGGGGTCCGGCCGAACAGGTCCGCCAGGCGCCGGTTCATGGCCGCCAGCTGGCCCACGGCGTCCTCGGGGGGGATCGAGGCCAGCAGCGGCTCGTACAGGCCGCCGCCCATGATCTCGACCTGGTCCCGGTCGATCATCCGGCCGATCAGGTCCAGGGTCGCCGGGGACGAGGCCTCGAACCAGTCCAGCAGGGGGCCGCTGACGTGGAGGCCGCATCTGACGCCGGGATGCTCGGCCAGGAGCGTCAGCAAAGGGCGGTAGCAGTCGCGGGTGGCGGCCTGAAAGACGTGGTCGAAGTTGCCCACCGGCTGATGGAGGTGGAAGGCCAGGACCAGGGTGACGGCGCTCAAGAGTCGCCCCGCCGGGCCAGGATGGTTTTGGCGTAATTTTGATGGAAGCCCAGTTTCCGGGCCAGGGTGTTCAGCACGGTCATTTCCTTTTTGTCCGGTTTGAGTCCAATGTCCTTTTTCCGGTGCAGCATCCGGCTGAAGGCGTTCTGGATCGGCCACAGGTCCAGGCCGAGGAGCAGTCGTCTGGCCGCGCCCAGCAGGTCCTTGACGTCGGTCAACTCGGGCGTGCCGATGCGGTCGGCCGGGAGGTCGATCCGGTCGAGGATCCGCCGGGTGAAGGCCTCGGCCAGTTCGGGCCGGTCCAGGGTCAGCTTGAAGGCCCGGGAGCGCCGGATGAAGAATCCCAGGGCCGCCTGGTCGCAGGCCGGACCGGGCTCCTGAAGCAGGTCGATGACCTGGCGGGTGAATCGACCGGCCACGATCGAGCGCAGGACGTCGGCCCCGGTGGTTCCGGGGGGATCGTTGGCCTTGGCCTGGGCCAGGCCGGCGAGCAGTTCCCGGGTCAGGCCGTGAACCTCCAGACCCCGGGCGATTTCAATGGCCCGGTAGGCGTAACGCATGGCCTGCTCGGCCTCGAGGCCCGAGATATCGTCGAAGAACCAGGCGCACGAGGTGAACATCTCCATGGCCCGGTGCTGCATCTCGAGCAGGGACAAGGCGACCTCTTCCTCGGGCGGGATCAGGTTGTTCTGGCCGTGGCGCTGGAAGAACTCGCGTCTGGCCCGGGCGCTGGGGTCGATGAGCAATTCGATGTAATCGTTCCGGGCGGCCCAGGCGTCCCGGAAGTAGCGCCG
The DNA here is from genome assembly GCA_964569795.1 of uncultured Desulfarculales bacterium. Taxonomy (GTDB): domain Bacteria; phylum Desulfobacterota; class Desulfarculia; order Desulfarculales; family JAHJDS01; genus JAHJDS01. The sequence goes on from CAZMVB010000007.1 coordinate 132,959, forward strand.
GCCGTGGAATTCAAAAAGCTGGACCAACTGATCCCGGAGCCGGTCCAGTCCCTGGCGCAAGGGGCCCCGCCACTTCTGGTTCCAGCCGGGATTCTGGCCGACGTGACAGCCGCAGTCCCTTTGCCAGCGGCCGACGCCGTGGGGGCAGCTCCAGGAGGACGGCTCGATCAGTTCCACCTCGTCTTGGGGCGGGTTTTCCGTGAGAAACCGCTCGGGTACGGTCAGGCTGACGTCGGGATTTCTCTGAAAGTGGTTGAGCACATAGGCCAGGGCCATGTCCCCGAACTTGTGGTGATGGCCGAAGGACTCGCCGTCGGTGGCGATGAGGACCAGTTGGGCGTTGTCGTCGGCGGGGTCAAAGGCGCCATTGATCCGGGCGGCGAACTCCTCGCCGCTCTTGAGCAGGCCCTCGAAGGCCACCCCCTGGGACAGGGGGGCCTGGTAAAAAAGGACGTCCAGGTGGCGGCCGCCGCCCACCAGGCAGCGGTAGGCCCGCCGGGCGTTGACCCGCCCGCCGGTCACGTCCCGCCACGGCCCGCCGTTAAGGGGCCGAACCCGCTTGGCCTGCCGCGGCGACAAGATGACGAATCCGACCCCGTGATCGGCCAGGACCTCGAGGGTCGGCCCGTTAACGGCCGTTTCCGGGAGCCACATCCCGGTGGATTTTCGGCCGAACCGGGCCTCGAAATCCCGGAGGCCCCATTGGACCTGGGTGATCTTGTCCCGGGCATTGGCCAGGGGCAGGATCAGGTGGCCGTAGGCCTGGGCCAGGGCGCCTCCGGCCCCGAAGGTCTGGCGCGCCACCTGGTCGGCCCAGGTGACGGCCTGATAGGTCCGGGGGTGGTGGTCCTCCAGCCAGGACATGAGCGTCGGCCCGAAGTCAAAGCTCATCAGACCGTAGTTGTTCTGGATATCCAGGATCCTTCCCCGGGCGTCGGTCAGCCGGGCCTGGGAGTTGGGTCCGTAGGCCTCGCGCCAGACCCGTTCGTTCCAGTCGTGAAACGGGACGGCCGAGGGCTGACGGGGAATCAGCCCGGTCCAGGGGTCGTCCCGTGGCGGTTGATAGAAATGACCGTGGAGGCAGAGATATCGGGTCATAAATCTCTCTTTCGGTCGAATCGGTCGAGAACAAGCTTATTGCATGAGGCCCTGAAAGACAAGACTCTCCTTGGCCGGACGCCCGGAGTCGGTTATGATGGGACCGATCCAAGGAGGTAGTTATGCCCCTGCGAGTCCTGTTCGTCGCCTCCGAGGTGGCGGGTCTGGCCAAGACGGGCGGTCTGGCCGACGTGATCGCGTCCCTGCCCCTGGAACTGTCCCGGCTGGGGGTGGAGGCCTCGGTGGTCATGCCCGACTACGGCCGGCTGATCGCCGATGGGGACGAGCCGTCCGTGGTGGTCGAGTCCCTGCCGGTCCGCTTTCTGGGGACCGAGGTCAGGGCCCGGGTGCGGCGGACCGACCGCCTGGGGGTGCCGGTCCATCTGATCGGCTACGACCCCTTTTTTGACCGGGACTACGTTTACGGACCGCCGGCGGGCGGATACTGGGACAACGCCGAGCGCTACGGCTTTTTCTGTCGGGCGGTCCTGGCCCTGGTCCGGGCCCAGGGCTGGCGGCCGGACGTCATCCACGCCCATGACTGGCAGGCGGCCCTGATCGCGCCCCTGGCGGCCACGGCGGCCGAGGGCGATCGGGTCGCCGCGGCGACCCTGCTGACCATCCACAGCCTGGAGCATCAGGGGCGTTTCGGTCGGGACAAGTTCGGGGCCACGGGCCTGGCGCCGGGGCTCAACACCCCGGACGGCCTCGAGTTCTGGGGAGACGTCAGCTTTCTCAAGGGGGGCATCGTCTTCGCCGACGGGGTGGGCACGGTCAGCCCGAACTACGCCGCCGAGATCCAGACCCCGGAGTTCGGCTTCGGCCTGGACGGGGTGCTGCGCTCCCGGGGCGGCGACGTCTTCGGGATCCTCAACGGCATCGACACCGCCGCCTGGGACCCGGCCTCGGACCCGGCCCTGCCGGCGCCCTATTCGCCCCGGGACCTGTCGGGCAAGGCGGCCTGCAAGGCCTCGCTGCTCGAGGAGCTGGACCTGGCGCCCCGCCAGGAGCGGCCCCTGATCGGGGTGGTGACCCGGCTGGCCTGGCAAAAGGGTTTCCAGCTCCTCCGGGACGGCTGGGACGATTTCCTGGACCTGGACTGCTCCCTGGCCCTGCTGGGGTCCTCGCCCGCGCCCGAGCTGGCCGATTTCTTCACCCGATCGGCCGCCCGCCACCCGGACCGGATCGCGGTCGTTTTGGAGCAGGACGCCGATCTGGCCCGGCGGATCATGAGCGGGTCGGACCTCTTTCTGATGCCCTCGCTCTACGAGCCCTGCGGCCTGACCCAGATGTACGCCCTCCGGTACGGCACTCTCCCGGTGGTCCGGGCCGTGGGCGGGCTGCGGGACACGGTCAGCGAGATCGATTCGGAACACGGCGAGGGGGTCGGCTACCGGTTCGAGCCCTTCCGGGCCGAGGCCCTGGTCCGGTCCCTGGCCCGGGCCGAGGCCGGCTACCTGGACGCCCCGACCTGGCACCAGGCCCGCCTGCGGGGCATGGGACTGGACCACAGCTGGGCCAGGTCGGCCCGGGGCTATCTCGAGGTCTATCGGCGGCTGGTCAACGGGAAGCGGCCCGAACCCGCGGCGGAACCGGAACAGGTGCTTGTCACGCCGTCTGGCCCTGATAGCCTCTCAGACTGACGGCCACCTGATCAAAGCCCAGATTTCTGAGATGCCTTTCCACCTCCCGGCGGGTGTCGGCCCGGATCAGCCGGTCGATCTGGTCCGGGGCGACCTCGATCACCACCGCCCCGCCCCGGACCCGGCAGCGGACCAGGCCGAATCCCAGGTCGTGCAGGAAGGCCTCGGCCCGGTCGATCCGGTCGAGGAGGTCCTGGTCCAGGGGGCGGCCGAACTCGATCCGGGTCGCCAGGCAGGCCGCCGCCGGCTTGTCGGCCACGGGCAGGCCCAGACGCCGGGCCAGGGCCCGCAGATCGGCCTTGGTCAGCCCCGCCTCCTGCAGCGGACTGGCCACCCCCAGTTCAACGGCGGCCCTCATCCCGGGGCGGTCCTCGGCCGAGTCATCGGCGTTGGTGCCGTCGGCCACGGTGGCCAGGCCCCGGGTCGCGGCCAGCTCGACCAGACGCGAAAAGCGCAGTCGCTTGCAGTGAAAGCAGCGGTCCGGCGGATTGTCGGCCAGGTCGGCCTCCCGACGTTCGTCGGCCTCGAGCCAGTGGTGCCGGACGCCGGCCAGGCGTCCGAGCAGCGAGGCGTCCTCCAGGTCGCGCCCGGGGGTGAAGGGCGACCGGACGGTGGCCGCCTCGACCCGGTCCAGGGTCCGCGCCGCCAGGGCGAGCAGCACCGCACTGTCCACCCCGCCGCTGACGGCGACCATCATCGACCCCGATTCATTCAGAATCCGGGTCAGGCGGGCCAGCTTGGCCTCGAGGTCCTCTGAGTAATGATCCGTCATCTCGGCTCGTCTGTGCCTCTAAAGATGAAATACCACAGCGACAACCCGGCGGCAACCCGGCCGGAAACCCTTGTTTGTGCTTGCCTCGAAACAGAAAAGATGTTTCAATTCGGGCCGTAACTCACCGGCCGAGACCCGGCTCAAGGATCGCAGAGGACGGATCATGACCCCGATCGAGGAGGGCGTTTACCTCGAATCGAGTTCGGCCACCCTGGGCGTGGGCGACACGGCCCAACGGACCAGACTGGAGAGTTTCTGGCGGGTCCGCCAGATAAGCGAGGACCGGGTGCGCGTCGAACTGCTGGACATGGACGACCGGCCCACCGGGATCGTCGAGGAAGTGGACCTGGAGGAGTTCCACGGCCGATTCGTCCATCAACCCGATCACCTGCAGACCCAGACCCAGCGCCAGAAAAAACGGCGGGTGGACAAGATCGTCGCCCTGGCCGACCGGCACTACCAGGACAGCGAGTACCTGTCCGCCGAGTACGAGTACAACAAGGCCCTCAAGATCGACGAGGAGAACGTCCGGGCCAACTTCGGGCTGGGGCTGACATGTGTCGAACTGGGCGAGATGGACCGGGCCCGCGCCATCTTTCAGCGCCTGGCCGGAATCGAGGCCCTGTTCGAGGAAGAAAACAAGCACCTGTTCAACGAATTCGGCATCTCGCTGCGGAAATTGGGCCTGTACGACGAGGCCATCAGTCACTACCAAAAGGCCCTGTCCATCGTCGAAAACGACGAAAACCTGTACTACAACCTGGGCCGGGCCCATTTCGACAAGGGCGACAGGTCAAGCGCCGTCCAGTGGCTGCACCGGGCCCTGAGCATCAACCCCGAGTTCGCCGAGGGCCAAAAGTTCCTGGCCTTCATCGACCAGCAGAAGGACTGACGCCATGACCGACGCCATCAACCCGCCCGAACCCAAGCGGGGCAACCTGAATCGATACCTGATGTACGGCCTGCTGGGGCTGGCCGCGATCTGGGTCTTTTACCAGTACATGAGCCCGGGCCCCCAGCCGATCCAGGTGGCCTTCCTGACCTATCCGGCCGAATACGAGGTGGACCCGGCCACGGGTACCGACTATTTCTGGGACAAGATTCCCTTCTGGGAGGTGGTTCGGCGGCAATATGTCGGCGCGGCGGTCATCTATCGGATCAAACGCCGCTACATGTTTTCGGTCCAGCTCCAGTACCCGGCCGCGACCGAGATCGAGGTTACGGCCCGGAGCGGACGCCAGCCCTCGACCGACGGTCTCAGCGCCGCCCGGGACCGGGAGCGGCTGTTGGCCCAGGTGGCCCGATCCCTGTGGCCCGTGACCGTGCCGCTGCCCTCGGGGGAACGACGTCTGGTGGCCCGGGCCAAGATCGACCGCCAGAAGAAGAGGGTGCGGGTGGATCTGCCCAAGGATTTCAAGCCCTTGCCCGACTCGCGGGTGGTGCTCAAAGATCCATCCGGCCGGGTGGTGGGCGTGGGCGTGCTCGACATGCCGTGATCGAGGCCCGCCGGACCCCCCGGCGGCCAGCCGGCATCACCTTCCAGAACTCGCGACGAGGCCGCTCGATGCTGACTCCAGCCGATTTTTTCACCCTCAACGACGACGATCCCCTGGTCGATCTGTTGGCCGACAGGGCCTACGTCTGGGAGGCCCTGGGAGGCATCAAGCCCTATATGGCCGAGAGGCTCGAGCCCAACGTGGGACCGGTGCGGAAGCTCTTCGGCGACCTGGTCACCCGAACCGTGGTCCTGCATCAGGGCCGGCTGATCAAGGACGGATTCACCCTCGAGCCGGGCGACCCGGCCAAGAAACGCTTCGGGGTTTTCCTGGAGGGGGAAAAGCTGGACGGGGCGGCGGTCATTTACGGCGGGGCGTGCCTGGCCTCCGAGGCGATTCAGCTGGCGCCCGGGGCGGTCATCGAGCCGGGGGCGATGATCAAGGGACCGACCTATATCGGGTCCGACTCCGAGGTCCGCCAGGGGGCCTACCTGCGGGGCGACTGCCTGGTGGGCGCGGCCTGCGTCGTCGGTCACGTCACCGAGGTCAAACACGCCGTCTTCCTGACCGGGGCCAAGGCCGGCCACTTCGCCTACGTCGGCGATTCGATCCTGGGAAGCGGCGTCAACCTGGGGGCGGGCACCAAGCTGGCCAACCTCAAGATCATCGAGGGTGACGTCACCCTGAGCATCGACCGCCGGTCCTATGCCACCGGCCTGCGCAAGCTGGGGGCGATCATCGGCGACGGGTGCGAGCTGGGGTGCAACACGGTCACCAATCCGGGGGTCCTGCTCGGACCGCGCAGCCTGGTGACGCCCAACGCCACGGTCCCGGCCGGATACTACCGGCCCCGGTCCCTGATCCGCACCCCGAAATCGACGGTGCGGTGAACAAAAAGGCGGTCGCCCTGGGATCCCGCCTGGCCCGGGTGCCCTGGGTCAGGACCCTGGGCGTCAGGCCCAACCTGGAGGATTACCCCGCCGCGGACCTGGACCTGATCAGGGACGCCGAGGTGATCTACTATCCCACCCACCACTACGCCGCCCTGTTTCGGGCCCAGGGCAAGCGCATCTTTCCGTCGCTGACCTGTCATCTGCTGCTCGGGGACAAGATCAAGCAGACCACCCTGTTCAGGCTCCAGGGGGTGCCCCACCCCCTGACCCGGTTCTATTATTACTCCCAGCGGAGGCGCATCCCGGACGAGTTCGATTACCCGTTCGTGGCCAAGACCCCGCGGTACTCGAGCCGGGGGGAAGGGGTCTTCCTGATCCGGGGCCAGGCCGACCTGGACCGCTATCTGGCCGACCACCCGGTGGCCTACATCCAGCAGCTTCTGCCCGAGGCCGAGAACCTGCGGGTGGTGGCCGTCAATTTCCGGCCGGTGACCGCCTACTGGCGGGTGCCGCGCCCCGGGGAATGGCGGGCCAACGTCCACGCCGGGGCCGCCATCTCGTTCGAGAACGTGCCCGAGGAGGCCTTGCGGCTGGCGGCGGACACGGCCCGGGCCTGCGACCTGGACGAGGTCGGCCTGGACCTGGCCCGGTGCCGGGGCCGATGGTTCGTCCTCGAGGCCAACATGAAGTTCGGCTGGGTGGGATTGCGGGCGGCCGGCGTCGATCTGGCCCGGGTGGTGGGCGATCTGATCCGGGCGGGCGAGATTTGACGGTCGAGTGGCCAACCGGGCCGCCTCTATAGTAAACTTGACCCAGTGACGGCCCGGGGGACGGGCGGCGCGGAGGGCGCCGACCCGATCTCCGGCGAAGACGGTGGTTTCCGAGGGGCGATCGGCGTGGCGGAACAATTCAGGCCTTCCAACGAGTTCATGGTCGAACTCATGGCGGCGATCAAGTTCGGGATCGTCATCGCCGACCTCGAGGGCCGGGTGGCCTACCTGAATCCGTACGCCCTGGAGCTGTTCGGCTTTCGCGCCGAGGAGATCGTCTCCCAGCCAGTCTCCCGGTTGTTCCTGGCCGAGGACGTCGGGGTCTTTCTGCCCAACATCATGCACCTGACCCGGTCCCAGGACGGTTTCGAGGGGGAGGTCCTGATGCGGGGCGCCAGCGGCGACACCATCTGGGCCTGGTTGTCCACGATCCTGTATCATGACCGGGAGGGCCGGGACCTGATCATCATGGTCGTCACCGACATTTCCCGGCTCAAGGACCTGGAGCATCGCCACCGGGAAGACCAGCGGTTGGCCTTGCTGGGCCGTTTCACCGACCGGATCGCCCATCACCTGCGCAATCCGGTCATGTCCCTGGGCGGCTTTGCCCGGCGGCTGCTGGGCCGGCCGGACATGGACCCGGGCCAGCGGGAGAACTACCTGGCGGTCATCGCCCAGGAGGCCAAGCGGATCGAGGAAGTGATCGACCAGGCCGGGGCCTACGCCCGGTTGCCGACCCCCCGGGTCGAACCGGTGGAGCTGGGACCGATCATCGATCGATCCCTCCAGGACAGCCGCCGGCGCAATCCCCGGGCCGAGGGGATCGACTACTCCGTCGCCGTCCCGGACGAACTCCGGGACACCACCCCCCGGGTCGATTTCGACCTGATGGTCACCAGTTTGACCAACGTCCTGGACAACGCCCTGCAGGCCGTCCGGGAGGCCGTGGCCCGCGGACTCGACGGGGAGCGGCGGGTGGAACTGGGGGCGTCGGTGGAGAACGACCACCTGGTTTTAAAGGTGACCGACACCGGATGCGGCATCGCCGACGAGGACGCGGAGTTCATCTTCGATCCGTTTTTCACCACCAAGCCGGACCACGTGGGCATGGGCTTGACCATCAGCAAACGGATCGTCGAGGAACACGGCGGTCGAATCGAGTTCGAGTCCGGTCCCGGTGCCGGTTCTTTGTTTCGCCTGATAACCCCGCTGGAGCGGCGCCGGACGGTCAGGGTCCGCCTGCTGTAGGCCCGATTCGGACGGGGTTCACCTCCGGACGCCCCGGCGCGTCCGCCGTGATGAAAGGAAGCTCAATGCGCAAATTCGCCGTGGTGATCATGACCCTGATCGGTGCGACCGCCGTGGGAACGGCCCAGGCGCCGGCGGCCTCGCTCGTCAAGTGGCTGGACTACGACACCGGACTGAAACTGGCCGCCAAGTCCCATAAACCGGTCATCATCAGCTTTTACGCCGATTATTGAATGTTTTGCCGTCGAATGGACGATTCGACATACTCGGACCCGAAAGTGGTCAACTATATCCGCCGGCACTTCGTGCCGGTCCGCGTTTACCCCTCCACCGGCCGGACCATCGCCCTGAAATACAACGTCCGGGCCCTGCCCACGACCATCTTTCTGGAAAGCGACGCCCGGCTCCTGACCTCGATCCGGGGGTACATCGCCCCGGTGGCGATGCGGGTGGTCCTCAAGTACGTCGGGACCCGCAGCTACCGCCGGATGGCCTTTCTGGACTACGTCCGGAAAAACTTTCCTCACCTGCTCAAGAAACGGCCGTGAGCCGGGTGATGCAGATCAGGGTCAGGGTCGAGCCCTACTGGAAGCCCCCGTTGCGGCGCGAGTATCCGCACCTGGCGGCCCAAATCGGGGCGGTCGATCACGATCTGATCGAGGCCGAACCCAGCCTGCTGACCCTGATCGAGCACTTGGGAAGGGTCCACGACTCGCCCGGGGCCGATCCCCGGTTGCGGGAGGTCCTGGCCGCCCGGGCCCCGGGTCTGTTCGACCTCAGGCGCCGGGTCGAGGAACTGATCGGCGAGTGGCGTCTGGGCGAGGCGGATCAGGTCCTCTACCAGATCGAGGACGTCTTCGGCGAGATGGATCGGGACCTGGCCTGAGGCCGAATCCCGAGCCGGAATCCGGGTGGGCCCCGGCGTTCGTCCCCGGGCGGGGCCAGATGTTTCGGGGAACTACTTGAGGTAGAACACCAGCCCGATCATGCCTTCCACGAAGCTGATGCCCTGGTTGCGCCGCTCGATGCCGCCGTTGCTGACGTGGTTGATCCGGAGCCCCAGGGTCAGGGCCACGTCCGGGACCACGGCCACGTCCACTCCGCCCCCGGCGTAGCTGCGGAAGTTGAGGCCCGGGGCGAAGTTGCGCGTGTCCAGGGAGTTGCTGACCGGGCCGATGCCGAACTCGAGGTAGGGGGAGACGGTCCCGGTCCAGAACTTCAACCTCAGGCCGGGAATGATGCCGATCTCGCTTCCCGAGGCGGTGTCCGAATAACCGGCCCCCAGCAGCTCGATCCGGAGGGTCGCCGAGAACGCACCCTCGGGCTCGGTGTAGAACCGGTAGCCCACGAAGAACCGACCGGTGACCACGTTGTAGGTATCGGTGGTGCCCATGGACCGGCCGTATCCCATCAGGATTCCGACCGACCAGGGGGAGATCTGCTGGGCCGACGAGGTCCCGGGCTTGGGCGCGGGGGTGGCGGCCGGCGACAAGGCCGGCCAGGCGATCAGCAGGCAAACCAGGAGGGAATAGGCTAGGCGGCGCACGGCTTCACACTCCTTCCGCACCCAGGCGGCGCTTGGGCCCGACCGGCCGTCCGGTTCCAGTCATCGCTTCTCCGGGTCCCCGGCTCGGTCGGGGCGGCGGACCCGGAGGCGGCCACGGCATCGTAACAGTTCAATTTACTTACTACGCCGACCGGTTGAAGTCAATCGTTCGTCTCACTTTTTCGGTGATTCGGGATGCAGATCGGCCCAGGCCGGCAGCAGACCCAGGCCGTCGGCGGCGATCACCGCCTGGATCACCGCCCGGGAGGCGGCCTCGGCGGCCAGGGCCCCCAGCCGCATCTCGTCGGCCGGTTCGTCCCCGCCGGACAGGGCGACCACCAGGTCGCCGTCCACCAGGGTATGGGCCGGTTTGAGGCACCGGGCCAGCCCGGTCTGTGCCTGGGCGGCCAGGCGGGTGGCCTGCAGTTTGTCCAGGCGGGCGTTGGTGGCCGCCACCAGCAGGGTGGTGTTGCCGCCCCCGAACGGGGCCGCACTGCGTCCGGACAGGAACTGGGCCGTGGTGTCGGCCAATTCCAGGTAATCCGGCCCGGTTCGGGCCCCGGCCAGGATCACCCCCCGGCCGGGATCGACCACGTCGCCGAAGGCGTTGACCACGGCCAGGGCCGAGACCACCGGCCCCGAATCCAGGCCGATCGTGGCCAGGCCGACTCCCCCCTTCATCGCCCGGGCGGGCCCGAAGAACTTGCCCACCGTGGCCCCGCAGCCGGCGCCGACGCTTCCCTGGAGGCGCTGGCCGATTTCCGCGGCCCGGCAGGCGGCCCGGGCCAGGGCCGGATCGGGCCTCACCTCGGCCGAACCCAGGGGCAGATCGTAGATCACCGCCGCCGTCACCACGGGCACCGGTCCCATCCGGGTGGGAAAGCCGATTCCCTTTTCGGCCAGCCAGGCCACGACCCCGTCGGCGGCGCCCAGGCCAAAGGCGCTTCCCCCGGTCAGCAGCACGGCGTGGGGCCCGGGCACGACGTGGGTCGGCGTCAGGCAATCCGTCCCCCGGCTGCCGGTGGCGCAGCCGGCCACGGACATGCCGCCCGTGGTGCCGGGGGGACACAGGACCACCGTACAGCCCGTGGCCGCCCGCCGGTCCTCGGCGTGACCGACCGCAAATCCCGGAACGGCGAACACCCCTTCCTCGATCATTTTTCACCTCGCCCGCCGGCTAATCGCTACGTCTCGATTCCCGGCCCGGCCCGGTCGAAAAACCCGGCCTCCCGGGAGTCAAGGCCGATTCATCCGCGCCTTGACAATCCCCGATCATCGGGCATAATTCTGGCCCATGGACGTCATCGAGGTCAATCCCCAGGGGATTACCGCCGCCGATATCCTGGTCGCCCTCCCCTCGCTCAATGAGGCCGCTTCGATCGGCTATCCGGTCTCTCAGGCCGATCTGGGTTTGACCCGGTACTTCGGGGGCCTGAAGGCGGTGATCGTCAACGTGGACAACCACAGCCCCGATGACACCCAAGGGGCCTTTTTCAAGACGCCCACCCACACCCCCAAGCTGTACCTGGCCACGCCGCCGGGCGTCAGGGGCAAGGGCCGCAACCTGCGCAACCTGTTCGGCAAGGCGGTCCAACTGGGGGCCCGGGCCGTGGTCTGCGTGGACGCCGATCTGACCTCGATCACCCCCCGCTGGATCAAGAGTCTGGCCGAACCGCTCCTGGCGGGCTGCGATTTGGTCTGCCCCCTTTACGTCCGCCACAAGTTCGACGGCAACCTGACCAACGCCGTGGTTTATCCCCTGACCCGGACCCTTTTCGGCCGCCGGATCAGGCAGCCGGTGGCCGGCGACTTCGGCTTTTCCGGGGACATGGCCCGGACCTTCTCCCGGGCCCCCGGCTGGAACGACGTCGTGGCCGATTACGGCATCGACCTCTGGATGACGACCGTGGCCATGACCAGCCGCCGGCCCATCTGTCAGGCCGTCCTGGGCCGTCCCAAGATCCACCGCGCCCTCAAGTCCGGAGAGGGACCCGGCCCGCTCTTCAGCCAGGTGGTCGGGACCATGTTCCACCTGATGGAGGTCTTCGCCGATTTCTGGACCGGGGTCAGATGGTCCCGGCCCACGGCCGTCACCGGGTTCGAGGACACCAACGGCGAGTCGCCGCCGCCGGTGACCATTGACAAGGCCCGGCTGCACCGGGCCTTTTCGGACGGCTTTCCGGGCCAGGGTCCCGTCTGGAAACGGGTCCTGCCCGCGGACGTATTGACCAAGCTGACCGAGATCGAGGCCCTGGGCTTCGATGGCTTCGATTTTCCGACCGTCGTCTGGGCCCGCGTCCTGTTCGAATTCGCCCTGGCCTGGCGGCGGAAAACGGTTGACCGGGCGTCGCTCCTGGACGCCCTGGTGCCCCTGTACAGCGGCAAGGTCTTGTCCTACGTCCTGAAGACGGAATGGATGAGCACCCATCAGGCCGAGGACTTCATCGAAGAGGAGTGCCGGCTGTTCGAGGAAAACAAGCCCTATTTAACCGAACGCTGGACCTGAGGGCAGGGCCGGCGGTTCAAACCAACGGAGCGCGAACATGGCCAAAATCCTGATCGTCGATGACGAAGAGCACATCCGGTTCCTCTACTCCGAGGAGTTGTCCGACGAGGGCTACGAGGTGGTCACCGCCGACAGCGGCTACAAGCTCCTGGAGCGCATCGAGACCGAAAAGCCGGACCTGATCGTTCTGGACATCAAGATGGTCGATTACAACGGGCTCGACCTGCTCCAGGACATCCGCAACAAGTTCTACGACCTGCCGGTCATCCTGTGCACGGCCTATGACACCTTCAAGGAGGACATGAAATCCATCGCCGCCGACTATTATGTCATCAAGTCCTTCGACCTGACCGAACTCAAGACCAGGATCAAGCAGGCCCTCGAGGCCCAGTTGCCCGGCCGATGACCGGACGGGCGATTTTTTCGGCTACTGCTTGATAAAGGTCATCATCAACATCGCGCTCAGGGCGAAGACGATATTGGTCAGCCAGACGGCCCACACCGGGGGCAACACGCCGGTGTAGCCCAGCATGACCTTGGCCGTCCCGAAAAAGATCCAGTAGAGGGCCGCCCCGGCCACCCCGAAAACCACCCCCAAGGCCAGATTCCGCCCCTGCTCCTTCCACAGGGCCAAGGGGATCCCCAGAAGCGTCAGGATCAGACAGACAAAGGGAAAGCTCAGCTTGGCGTTGAGTTCGACCCGGAACCGCAAGGGGTCGCGCCCCTCGGACCGGAGCTTGGCGATATGCCGGGCCAGTTGGGGGAAGGTCATCTCCTCGGTCAGTTCATCGGTTTGGCGGTCGAGATAGGAGAAGTCCGCCGGCCGAAAACTGATCCAGGGCATCCGGCGCTCCTGGAACTTGCGGGGCCAGTAAGCCCCGGCGGCCATCCGCCAGGGCCAGGTAATGTTCAGGGGCACCAGGATCTGCTCCAGGCCGTCATGGAGATACCACACCCCGTGCAGGTACACCGCCCGCTGGGCGTCGATCCGCCGGGCGAGATTGAAGGCCGGATCGAACTGGTAGATGGTCAGGCCGGAGACCTCCCCCCGGGGGACGTCGGTCTTCTTGACGTGGAAAAAGGTCTGGCCCCGCTTGATCCAGATCGGTTTCTGGATGTCCATCAGACGCGGGTCCTTGCCCTGGACCAGCACCTGCCAGATGTAGTTGGTCCGCCGGGTGGCCGCCGGGACCACGAATTCCTGGAGGGTGATCATGAACAGGGTCAGGACCACCGACCACAGGATCAGCGGGACGCACAGCCTGAGGGTCGAGACGCCGCTGGCCTTGAGGGCGATCAGTTCGTTGTTCTTGGACATGATGCCCAGGGCCAGGATGACCGCCATCAGGACCGCCACCGGCATGATCTGGGAGGCCACCCAGGGCAGGTTGAGCAGGAAGTACTGGTACACCACCCCGCTGGACACGCCGGCCTCGTGGAAGTTGTCGATTTTCTCGAAAAAATCGACAATGAAGAACAGTCCCAGGAAACCCAGCAGACAGAGCACGAACAGCTTCAAAAACTCCCGGGAGATATATGTCGCCAGGATTCGCATCCAATCTCATCCTTGCTCGAAGATCAGAACCTAACCTAACTCAATCGATCGACAAAAGGCAAGCCGACCTTCCGGGCCCGAGGCCCGTGATTCGGGGTCTCGCCAGACGGCCGCGTTTGTGCTATATCGGCCCCATGAACCTTCGCCGGCAATTGGAAGAGGACGAGATCCGGCGGCTCAGACCCGAGGCCCAGAAGGCCAGGTTCAGCCGGGGCCGCGCCCGCCCCGAGACCGAGTGCGAGCTGCGCACGGCCTTCATGCGCGATCGGGACCGGATCGTCCACGCCAAGTCCTTTCGCCGCCTCAAGCACAAGACCCAGGTCTTTTTGTCCCCGACCGGCGATCACTACCGGACCCGCCTGACCCACACCCTCGAGGTCTCCCAGATCGCCCGGACCATCTGCCGGACCCTGGCCCTGAACGAGGACCTGGCCGAGGCCATCGCCCTGGGACACGACCTGGGTCACACCCCCTTCGGCCACGCCGGGGAAGAGGCCCTGCGCCAGGTGGTGCCCGGCGGTTTCGAGCACAATCTCCAGTCGTGCCGCATCGTCGAGCGCCTGGACAAGGACGGCCGGGGGCTGAATCTGACCTTCGAGGTCATCGACGGCATCCGCCACCACACCAAGGGCAAGGGACCCATCATCGAGACCGTCGGGCACCGGACCCCGGCCACCATGGAGGGCCAGGCGGTCCGGGTGGCCGACATCATCGCCTACATCTGCCACGATACCGACGACGCCCTCCGGGGCGGGGTGATCACCCCGGACCAGATCCCGGACCAGTGTCAGCAGGCCCTGGGGCCCTCGTCGGCGACCCGGATCGACGCCATGGTCAAGGACGTGGTTTACCACTCCCTGCGTCAGGATCCGATCGAGGTCGCCCCCGGTCCGCCGATGATCGAGGTCATGGACCTGCTCCGGGATTTCCTTTACGAGCACGTTTACGAGGCGGACGCGGTCCATCGGGACTTCGACCGGGCGACCAAGATGATCCACGAACTCTACCACTTGTTCGTCTCCCGGCCGGAAACGCTCACGGCCGAACTGGGCCGGCCCCTGCGCGAGGACGTTCACCTGGAGGCCTGCGATTTCATCGCCGGGATGACCGACCGCTACGCCCTGATGCTCTATGGCAAGCTGTTTTTGCCCTCCCCCTGGGCGGTGCTGTGAAGCCTCGCCGCCGGGATCGCGGCGCAGCGGTAGAAACCTCATGAATGATCCGGGCTTAAGTTGACACTCCCGGTCGTGTTATGTTACCAGTTTAAGTGGGCAATTTCGTTCTCGCCGAGAGCCGGGCAAATCCCTTGACCGGCTCCCGGGCAGGGCAGGCGGCCCGTCGGTCATCGACGGCGATCAGGTCGCCTGGAACGACGGTTCAGGGACGTGTCTGGCCGGTCCCTGAAATAAGATGGACATTTCAGGCAGAGGCGGCCTTTTGGCTGAATCAAACATACCACCCGGAACCGGAAGCGGCGGCGGCGACCCCGAAGACATGGTCATCGAATTGACCGAGATCATCGAGGAGCCCCGAACGCAACCGGCCGCGCCCGAGCCATTGCCGGCCAATACCCCGCCGCCCGCTGATCGGCCGGCGCCGACAGTTGAACCCGATGAGGCCCCTGATCGGTCGGCGGACAAGGCCCTGGGCCAGGACGATCTGGACTCGTTGCTGCGGGAACTCAACGCCTCTTCCGGGGCCTCTCCCGGCCCGCCCCCCCCGGGACCTCCACCCCCGACCGGAGGGGGGGGTAAGCCGTCGCCTCCCCCGCCCCCGGCCGACAACGGACGGGAACAGGACGATCTGGACGCCCTGCTCAGGGACCTGTCCGGGCCGGACGAACCGGTCCCCGGCCCCCTTCCGTTTCAGGAGCGGACCCCGACCCCGCCGCCCCTGGACCTGAGTCAGGATATCACCGTCCCCGAGCAACCCGCCCCGGCCGTCCCCAAGGACGCGGACTCCCTTTTCTGGGATCTCGAGTCATCGGCCGGCGACGAGGATTTTCCGGAGATGGACTCCCCGGCCCCCTCCGAGGAGGGCGAACTGGTCCAGGCCGATCTGAACGCCCTCCTGGCCGAGTTGGAGGAAAAGGCACCGGCCGAGGTCGAGATCCCGCCTTCGGGGCCGGTTTCCGAGGCCGGGGGTGAGGCCGAGGACTCGCTGACCCAGGCCGACCTGGACGCCATGCTGCGTGAAATCGAGGAGGAACCCCCGCCGTCTTCGCCCGTCGAAGACGCCCGCTCGGTAACCGGCGAGGGCGCCGACATTGAACTGAACGCCTTGCTCAAAGAGGTCGAGTCGATCCAGGTCCCCTCCGAGGCCGAGGTCATGGAACCGGAACCGACCCTGCCCGACCCTGACCGTCCGGAAGCGGTCCTGGACGAAGACGTCCTCGGCGCCAAGCCCCTGATCCTGGGGGTGACCGACGCGGCCGCCGCCGAGGACCCGGAGGTGGCCAGACTCCGCGAGGCGGTTCGGAGCGTTGTCGAGGAAATGCTGCCCCAGATGATCCGGCCGATCCTCGTCGCCGAGATTCAGGAAATCATCAAGGCCCTTAAAAAGTCCTCTGATTCTTGATTTCAGGACCGAAGTCGGCTACAACATCACCCCAGGGGGCACGCCCCCTGGTTTTGTTTTTTGGTGACCCGGATTATTCATGAGACTTCGACTACGGCGAGCCCTCACGAATGATCCGGGTTAAGGAGTGATACGTGAGTTCCAATGACTTAGCCAAGGGCTACGAGCCCCACCAGGTCGAGGCCCGCTGGTACCGCTACTGGGAGGAGGGCGGCCTGTTCGCCGCCGGTGACACCCCGGGCCGGGACCCCTACTGCATCGTCATCCCGCCGCCCAACGTCACCGGCGTGCTCCACATGGGCCACGCCCTGAACAATACCCTCCAGGACATCCTGATCCGCTACCACCGCATGCGAGGGCTCAACACCCTGTGGCAGCCCGGCACGGATCACGCCGGCATCGCCACCCAGAACGTGGTCGAGAAGGCCCTGGCCGAGGAGGGCACCGACCGCCACGCCGTGGGCCGCGACAAGTTCATCGAGCGCGTCTGGCAGTGGCGGCGGGAAAAGGGCGGGCAGATCATCAACCAGCTCAAGCGCCTGGGCTGCTCCTGCGACTGGAGCCGGGAGCGGTTCACCATGGACGACGGGCTGTCCCGGGCGGTCCGCGAGGTCTTCGTCAAGCTCTACGAGGAGGGCCTGATCTTCCGGGGCGACTACATCATCAACTGGTGCCCCCGGTGCCACACCGCCCTGGCCGACCTGGAGGTCGAGCACGAGGACGTGGACGGCCACCTCTACCACATCCGCTATCCCCTGGCCGACGGCTCGGGGCACCTGACCATCGCCACCACCCGGCCCGAGACCATGCTCGGCGACACGGCCGTGAGCGTCAATCCCGAGGACAAGCGCTATCAGAAATACATCGGCGCCCAGGTGGTCCTGCCCCTCCTCGGCCGGCGGATGCCGGTCATCGGCGACGCTTACGTGACCACCGACTTCGGGACCGGCGTGCTCAAGGTCACCCCGGCCCACGACCTCAACGACTTCGAGATCGGCCGGCGTCACGACCTGGACACGGTGATCATGATGGACGAGTCGGCCGCGGTGACCGAGGCCGGCGAGAAGTACGCCGGGCTGGACCGGTTCGAGGCCCGCCAGGCGGTCATCGCCGACCTCGAGTCCCAGGGACTGCTGGCCAAGATCGAGCCCTACCGCCACGCCGTGGGCCACTGCTACCGCTGCCAGACCATGATCGAGCCCCTGCTCTCCAAGCAGTGGTTCGTCCGGGCCGAGCCTTTGGCCAAAAAAGCCATCGAGGGCGTCCAATCGGGCCGGACAAAAATCTTCCCCGAGAACTGGACCAAGACCTATTTCGAGTGGCTCGAAAACATCCGCGACTGGTGCATCTCCCGCCAGATCTGGTGGGGGCACCGCATCCCGGCCTGGACCTGCACTACCTGCGGCGAGGTCATCGTCTCCCGGACCGACCCGGACAAGTGCCCCTGCGGCGGCGAACTCCAGCAGGAGACCGACGTCCTGGACACCTGGTTCTCCAGCGCCCTGTGGCCCTTTTCCACCCTGGGCTGGCCCGACGAGACGCCGGAGCTGGCGCGGTACTACCCGACCTCGGTCCTGGTCACCGGCTTTGACATCCTGTTTTTCTGGGTGGCCCGGATGATGATGATGGGCCTGCACTTCAAGGGCGACGTGCCCTTCCGGCACGTCTATCTCCACGCCCTGGTCCGGACCGAGACCGGTGAAAAGATGAGCAAGTCCAAGGGCACGGCCATCGATCCCCTGGAGGTCATGGACAAGTACGGCACCGACGCCTTCCGGTTCACCCTGGCCGCCTTTGCCGCCATGGGCCGCGACATCCGGATGTCCGAGGAGCGCATCGCCGGGTACCGCAACTTCATGAACAAGCTCTGGAACGCGGCTAGACTGACTCTACTGAACGTCGAGCCCGAGGCCGATGGGCCGGCCGAGTTGCCCCGTGACCTCCCAGTCGAGGAAGCCTGGATCATCAGCCGCCTGGGCGCGGTCACGGCCGAGGTCCGCCTGGCCCTGGACGAATATCGGTTCAACGACGCGGCCCAGACCCTGTACCAGTTCACCTGGCACGAGTTCTGCGACTGGTATCTGGAACTGGCCAAGCCGGCCCTGTACGGCGACGACCCCGGGGCCAAGCGGGTCACCCAGGCGGTCCTGACCCGGGTCCTGTCGGCCCTGGTCCGGCTGCTGCACCCGTTCATCCCGTTCATCACCGAGGAGATCCATCAGAAGCTGGTCCCGGACGGCGGTTCGATCATGGTCGCCCCCTATCCCCAGGCCGATGAATTTCCGCGGGACGAGGCGGCCGAGGCCCGGGTGGCCCGCCTGATCGAGACCGTGACCTCGATCCGCAACATCCGGGGCGAGATGAACGTCCCGCCCGGGGCGATGATCGAGGTCGTGCTGGCCTGCTCCGACCCGGACGCGGCGGCGACGCTGACGGCCTTCGAGCACCACCTGGTCAACCTGGCGCGGGCCGAATCCGTCCGGGTGGCCGTGGGCGCCCCCGAATCCCTGCGGCCGGCCGGCTCGGCGGCCGGGGTGGCCGGCGACGTGTCCGTGTTCGTGCCCCTGGCCGGTCTGGTGGATTTCGCCGCCGAGGAGGCCCGCCTGGGCAAGGAGATCACCAAGATCGACAAGGACCTCTCCCGGGTCCAGGCCAAGCTGGGCAACGATGATTTTCTCCACAAGGCCCCGGCCGAGGTGGTTCAGAAGGAAAAGGACAAGGCCGCCGCTTTGAGCGGCAAGCTGGCCAAGCTGACCGACAGTCTGGCCCGCGTCCAGCAGTACCTCCAGGGCTGACGTCCGGCGGGGCGAAAGCGGAGGACAAGATGGAACGACCCGGAGACGAGTTCCTGCGCCGGGCCCTGGCCGAGGACGTCGGGCCGGGCGACGTGACCACCCTGGCCGTGGTCCCGGCGGATCGCACCGCCCGGGCCGAGGCAATCGCCAAGGCCGACCTGGTCGTGGCCGGGGCCCGGGTCGCCGCCCGGGTCTTCAGCCTGGTCGATGAGTCGCTCCGGGTCGATGTCTCTATCACGGACGGCCGGGAGGCCCGGCCCGGGGAGGTCATCCTGGGCGTGTCCGGCCCGGCCCGCTCGATCCTGATTGCCGAGCGGGTCGCCCTCAATTTCCTGATGCACCTCTCCGGCGTGGCCACCCTGACCCGGGCCTTTGTTAAGGCCGTGGCCGGTCTCCCGGTCCGGATCGTGGATACGCGCAAGACCACCCCGGGCCTGCGGGCCCTGGAAAAGGCGGCCGTAGTCGCCGGCGGCGGCCACAACCACCGCTTCGCCCTCTACGACGGGGTCTTGATCAAGGACAATCATATCCGGGCGGCCGGATCGATCAGCGCCGCCCTGGAGGCGGCCCGGGCCGGGGCCCACCACCTGCTCAAGATCGAGGTCGAGGTGGCCGACCTGGCCGGGCTGGACGAGGCCGTGGCCGCCGGGGCCGAGGCGGTGCTCCTGGACAACATGACCGTGGCCGACATGGCCGAGGCGGTTCGAAAGTACGGCGACCGGGTGGTGCTTGAGGCCTCGGGCAACGTCACCCTGGCCACGGTCCGGCAAATCGCCGAGACTGGGGTTCACCTCATCAGCGTCGGGGCCCTGACCCACTCGGCCCCGGCGGCCGACGTGTCGCTCAAATTTTTATAAGAAATTTTTTATAAAACGATCGTCACCAGGAATCGGTTCCACCGGGTTCAGGGCCGGGCTTACTTCTGGCCCAGTATCTTGGACCGCTCCGTGGCGGCGGCCACGGCGTCGATGACCATGCCCCGAAAGCCCAGGGCCTCGAACACGGCCAGGGCGGCGGCGGTGGTCCCGCCCGGCGAGACGACCAGGTCCTTGAGTTCGGCCGGGTGGCGGGTGTCGCGCCCGAAAATCTCGGCCGCGCCCCGGACCGTCTCGCCGGCCAATACCCGGGCCACGTCGCGGCTGAGCCCCTGGGCCACCCCGGCCTCGATCAGGGCCTCGATGAACAGAAACACATAGGCCGGACCGCTGCCCGACAGGCCGGTCACGGCGTCCATCAATTCCTCCCTGACCTCGACCACCCGGCCGACCGTTGACAAGGCCGCCTTGGCCAGTTCCAGGTCCTCGGCCGTGGCCCGGGCGCCCCGGGTGACGGCGGTCACTCCCAGGCCGTGCAGGGCGCCGATGTTGGGCATGGACCGGACCAGCCGCGCCTTTTCACCCAGATGGGATTCCAGCCGGGCCAGGGGCACCCCCGCCGCCACGGACAGGACCAGGGCCTCGGCCGGCAGGTGGGGGGCCAGCTCGTCCAGGAGGGCGTCAATGTCCTGGGGCTTGACGGCGATGATCACCAGGCGGGCCCCGGCCACGGCCCCGGCCAGGTCGGGGGCCAGCCGGGCGGCAAGTTTGGCGTCGGCCGCCCGGACCTGTTCGGGCTTGACGTCATAGGCCGCCACCTCGGCCTTGGCCCCGAGAGGCGAATCAATCAATCCCTGGAGCAGGGCCCGACCCATGTTTCCGGCCCCGATGACGGCTATCTTGTTTCCGTCCAGCATGTGATCTCCCCTCAGTCCGGCGTATCCGTGGTGAACTTCGTTTTGAAAAATTTAGTTTAACACAAATTCTTCCGGGGCTAAACTTGAGAGCACAAGGATTTGCCAGGAGCCGGTCATGGACCTGACGGACATCACCCGGGCGGCGACCCGGCTGGCCGGGCACCTGAACCCCAGCCCGCTGATTCACTCGGCCTCGTTTTCCGAGGCGAGCGGCGGCCAGGTCTGGCTCAAGCTCGAGAACCTGTCGCTGACCGGCTCGTTCAAGATCCGGGGGGCCCTCAACCGGCTGCTGACCCTGGACCAGGCCGAGCTTGTGGACCGGGGCGTCATCGCCGCCTCGGCCGGGAACCACGCCCAGGGCGTGGCCCTGGCCGCCGCCCGGCTGGGCGTCCGGGTGACGATCCTCATGCCCCGTCGGGCGCCCATCGCCAAGCAGGAGGCCGCCCGGCACTATGGGGCCGAGGTAGTCCTTCTCGAGGGGGGCATGGCCGCGGCCCTGGCCGAGGCTGCGCGCCGGGCCGAGACCGGGCCAATGTTGATCCACCCCTTTGACGACGAGGCGGTCATGGCCGGGCAGGGGACCGTCGGCCTGGAGATCGTCGAGAAAATCCCCGAGGTGGACCTGGTGGTCGTCCCCGTGGGCGGCGGAGGGCTCATCTCGGGGATCGCCACGGCCATCAAGGCCCACCGGCCCCGGGCCCGGATCATCGGCGTCCAGGCCGAGGCCGCCCCGGCGGCCGTCGAGTCCCTCCGGGCCGACCGGGTTTTACGGAAAAAACCCGGCCCGACCGTGGCCGACGGCATCGCCGTGCCCGCCCTGGGCGAGCGCTGCTTCGAGGTCGTCAGGCGCCTGGTGGACGACGTCGTTACGATTCCGGAGATAGACATCTACCTGGCCATGCTGGCCCTCATCGAAAAAAAACGCCTGGTGGCCGAGGGCGCGGGCGCGGTGCCAGTGGCCGCCCTGACGGCCGGGCGGCTGGGCGAAATTTCCGGGCAAAAGATCGTCCTGGTGATCAGCGGCGGAAACGTGGACGTGAACGTCCTGGGACGCATCCTGCACAAGGGCCTGGTCCAGACCGGCCGCATCCTCCGGCTGGCGGTCGATCTGCCGGACAGGCCCGGGGCCCTGGCCAGTCTGACCGCCCTGCTGGCCGGCCAGGAGGCCAACATCCTGGACATCGATCACGACCGCCTGGGCCGGGACGCGCCCATCGACGTCAGCCGGGTCGCCCTGGACCTGGAGGTCAGGGGCGTTGACCACGGCCGGGCCGTGCTCGAGGCCCTCCAAGGAGCCGGCCTGGCGCCTCGAATCCTCGGGAACTGATATTCTTTATTCGATAATCTGGAAGAGCGGCGGATTGATCCGGGTCGAGCGGCAGCGGGGGCACCGGCCCGGCCGGCTCAGCCGGCGGCGATCCTCGAACAAGAAGCCGCAGGCCAGGCACTCGGCCGGCTCGACCACGAAACCCCGGCCCGCGCTCCGGCGGATGTGGCCCAGGTGATGGATGACGTCCTTTTCCGGGAGATGGGCCGCCGCGGACAGGTCTTTGGCCGAGAGGGGCCCGGTCTTGAGCAGCAGGCTCAGGTGCTGGCGAACGGTGGGCATGGCTTCACCCGGTTTAGAGACGGGCTCGAGGCACCCGCGACACGAACCGACGCGACGTACCGCTGCTTCCTCCCGGACCTGACGGGGTTGGCCGCCGTCCGTTGCGCGGGGTCCAGCCCGTCTCTAAACCGGGCGACGGGGTCGCCCATTCATGGTGTGACACTTCCGGGGGCAAATGTCAAATCAGACCGAAACAGGAACGATCCTTTACCGGCCGACAATAAAAGGGCAGGGCCCGCCGGCCCCGCCCGCTAAAGAGATCCTGATCCTGTTCCAGCCGCGCCTTCAGGGCGCGGTTAGAACTGATCCACCCGCTCCTTGAGTTCCTTGCCGACCTTGAAAAAGGGCAGCTTCTTGGGCCTGACCTGGATGACCTGTCCGGTCTTGGGATTACGGCCCAGGTAGGAGTCGTAGTCCTTGACCTTGAAGCTGCCCAGGCCCCGGATCTCGACCCGCTCCTCGCCGGCCAGGGCATCCTCGATGGTCTTGAAGACGGTGTTGATGACGCTCTCGGCCTTCTTGATGGTCAGGTCCTCTTCCTTGGCCAGGGCCTCGATGAGTTGGGATTTATTCATCTCCCGCCCCCTCCTGAATATAACTTGCAAATATATTTAATCTTTCGAGACGAATAGTCAAGGAAAAATTGGCCATTACCTCCCCGACGAATCCGGAGCGCTTGACTGGCCTCCAGGGGACGCCTATGATAACCTCGTCGTCGCCGGGCGGACCGGCGGCGTTTTGCGTTGGACCATGCGGGGAACGGAGCGGGAAATGACTCTGCCCATCCTGAAATATTTGGAGGAGATACCGCCCTACGTTCCCGGCAAGCCCGTCGAGGAGGTGGCCCGGGAATTGGGCGTGGCCGATGCCATCAAGCTGGCCAGCAACGAGAATCCGATCGGCGTCTCGCCCGCGGCCCGGGAGGCCGTGGAGCGGCGGCTGGCCGACCTCCATCGCTATCCGGACAGCGCCGCCTTCGAGCTCAAGGCGGCCCTGGCCGCCCGGTTGGGACGGCCGGCCGAGTCCATCGTCCTGGGCAACGGCTCGGACGAGATCATCGCCCTGTGCTGCCTGGCCCTGTTGGAGCCGGGCCTGAGCGCGGTGGCCCCCCGGCCCGGATTTTCGACCTACGAGACCGCGGTCCGGATCACCGGGGCGACGTTTCGGGAAGTGGACCTCAAAAACTTCCGGCAGGACCTGCCGGCCATGGCCCGCGCGGTGGACGAGACCACCCGGATCGTCATTTTGAACAACCCCCACAATCCGACCGGCTCGGCCCTGGGCCGGGCCGACCTGGCCGCCTTCCTGGCCGACCTGCCGCCGGACGTCCTGGTGGTCCTGGACGAGGCCTACATCGACTTTGTCACCGACGCCGACGTGGCCCGGGGCCTGGGCTGGGCCGACGGGGAGCGCCCCGTGGCCGCCCTGTGGACCTTCTCGAAGATCTACGGCCTGGCCGGCCTGCGGATCGGCTACGCCGTCCTGCCGATCGAGCTGGCCGCCGTCTTCGAGCGGATCAGGATGCCGTTCAACGTCAGCCTGCCGGCCCAGGCGGCGGCCCAGGCGGCGCTCTCGGATACGGCCTTTTACGAGCAAACGCGGCGGATGGTGGCGGACGGGCTGAATTATTTTTATGACCAGTTCCAGCGCTTGGGACTGTGGTACCTGCCCAGCCAGGCCAACTTCGTCCTGGTCAGGATCGAGGCCCTTCCCGCGGCCGGCGGGACGGACCCGGCCCCGGCCGCGGCCGGCCCGGGCATGACCGCCCATCAGCTTCTGCTCCGCGAGGGGGTCATCGTCCGGCCCCTGGACAACTACGGCCTGCCCAACTACATCCGGGTCAACGCCGGACGGCCCGAGGAGAACCGGCGGTTCATCGAGGCCCTGCAGCGCGTCCTGCGACGGTGACGGTCGTGAAGCGGGTGGTGACCATCGACGGTCCCAGCGGGGCGGGCAAGAGCACGGTCAGCCGCCGCCTGGCCGAGGTGCTGGGTTTTTCCTACCTGGACTCGGGCGCCCTGTACCGGGCCGTGGCCTGGTCGCTTTTGGATCGGGCGGTGGACCTGGACGACCCCCGCCGGGTCGAGGCCGCCCTGCCCGGGACGGCGCTGACCGTGCGACCCCGGTCCGGCGCCTTCGAGGTGCTCCTGGACGGCCGTCCGGCCGGCGACCGGCTGCGGACACCGGCCGTGGCCCAGGCCGCCTCCCGGGTCTCGGTCTGGCCGGCGGTCCGCCGCCATCTGCTCGGACTGCAGCGCGACTGCGCCGAGGCGGCCGACGTGGTGGCCGAGGGCCGGGACATGGGCACGGTCGTCTTTCCCGGGGCCGGGGTCAAAATCTTTCTGACCGCCTCGGCCGAGGTCCGGGCCCGGCGCCGTTTTCTGGAATTGGTCGAACAGGGACAAAAAGTCACTTATGAGGCCGTCTTGGCCGCCACTCGCGAGCGGGACCACCGGGACCAAAACCGCGACGTGGCCCCGCTCCGGCCGGCGCCGGACATGACCCCCATCGACGCCTCGGAACTGACCGTGGATCAGGTCGTCCGCCGCCTGGTCGAAATCGTCTCTTTTACCTGGCCCCAGTACAAAAAGGTGTTGTCATCGCTGGATAAGTCTGATATCTAAATTAAAATTACCAATAAGTCGAGCCGTTACAGGGAGTGACGGCTCAGGGTGCCCGGCGTGTTCCCCGCGCCTGGGGGCGAAGCGGATGAGGCCCTTGGCCGAGGGGTGGGTGTCTCGCGGTTGATGAGCATCCTCCCCGGCCGGCGGTCATCCAGCAATGGAAGATTAGTCGCCGTCGCCGAGGGGTAAGGGACAATTCGGGCCTGGTGAGAACAACCTTTATTCATGGAAACAAAACGTGGAAACCCAAACCAACCCCGAAACCAAAACGACCAGCGATGAAATCGTGACCGAGGAGGCCGAGGTAAAGGCCGACCCCAAGGCACCCGCCGAGGACCCCAAGGCAACCGCCGAGGAACCGCCGGCGGCCGCCGAGGAACCGCCGGCGGCCGAGACGGGCCAGTCTTCCGAGCCGGGTGACCAGGACCTGGACTTCGCCGCCATGGTCGAACAGTCCATGAGCCAGATCCAGGAAGGCGAGGTGGCTCAGGGACGGATCGTGGAAAAGACCAAGGAGTACGTCACCGTTGACGTCGGGTACAAATCCGAGGGCGATATCGCCCTGGAGGAGTTCCGGGACCCCAACACCGGCGAGATCAAGGCCGAGGTGGGCGATCAGGTCGAGGTCCTGATCGAGCGGCTGGACGACGACGACGGCCTGATTCTGTCCAAGGAGAAGGCGGCCAAGATCAAGGTCTGGGACGAAATCAGCCGGGTCTATCAGGAAGACGGCCATATCTCGGGGACGATCGTCAGTCGGGTCAAGGGCGGCATGAGCGTCGATATCGGCGTCCCGGCCTTCCTGCCCGGCTCCCAGGTCGATCTCCGGCCGGTCCGGAACCTGGATTCCCTGATCGGCCAGACCTTTGATTTCAAGATCCTCAAGTTCAACAAGAAGCGGGCCAATATCGTCCTGTCCCGGCGGGCCCTGCTGGAGACGGAACGGGAGATCATGAAGGCCAAGACCATGGCCATCCTCGAGGAAGGACGGATCATGGACGGCGTGGTCAAGAACATCACCGACTACGGCGTGTTCGTGGACCTGGGCGGCATCGACGGCCTGCTGCACATCACCGACATGTCCTGGGGCCGGGTCGGTCATCCCTCCGAGATGTTCTCCATCGGGGACAACATCCGGGTCCGGGTGCTCCATTTCGACCGGGAGCGGGAACGGGTCAGCCTGGGCCTCAAGCAGCTCAAGGAGGACCCCTGGACCAGCGCCGGCGACCGGTACCCCCCCGGGACCAGGGTCACCGGCAAGGTCGTTTCCCTGGCCGATTACGGCGCCTTCATCGAGGTCGAGGAGGGGGTCGAGGGCCTGATCCACGTTTCCGAGATGAGCTGGACCCGCAAGATCAGGCATCCCTCGAAGATATTGAACGTCGGCGACATTGTCGAGGCCGTGGTGTTGAGCATCAACACCGACCAGAAGCGGATCTCCCTGGGGATGAAACAGGTCGAGCCCAATCCCTGGGACGTGGTCGCCGAGAAGTACCCGGTGGGCACGGTCATCGAGGGCCGGATCAAGAACATCACCGATTTCGGCATCTTCATCGGCATCGACGAGGGGATCGACGGCCTGGTCCACATCAGCGACATCTCCTGGACCAAGCGGATCAAGCACCCCTCCGAGCAGTACAACAAGGGTGACGAGGTCCGGGCCGTGGTCCTGTCCATTGACAAGGAAAACGAGCGCTTCAGCGTCGGCATCAAGCAGCTCGAGCCCGATCCCTGGGAGGAGATCCCGACCAAGTACCAGGTCGGCACCCGGGTCAGCGGCACCGTGACCAACGTCACCGATTTCGGCATCTTCGTCGAGCTCGAAGAGGGCATCGAGGGGCTGATCCACGTCTCCGAGATTTCCCGCGAGAAGGTCAAGACGCCCATCGGTCAGTTCGCCGTGGGAGACGTGCTCACCGCCGAGGTGGTGTCCGTGTCCCGCCGCGAGCGCAAGATCGGCCTGTCCATCAAGCGCCTCGAGGAGTCGGCCAGCAAGGGCGAGTACCGGGCCTACATGCGCTCCCAGCAGTCGGCCACCACCCGCCTGGGCGATCTGATCAACGACCTGGATCTCCAGTCGGCCGTGACCGAGCCCGAGACCGGCGGCCAGGAGATTGTCCAGGGCGAAGAGGAAGCCGAGGCCCCCGAGAAAACCGAGGCCCCCGAGAAAACCGAGGCCCTCGAGAAAACCGAGGCCCAGGCCGCCGAGCCCGAGGAGTCACCTCCGGACGAGGAAGCCCCGGCCGAGGAGACCCCGGCCGAGAAAGCCGAAGCCTGACCCCGGCCGGCTCATGCCTGTCATCAGGGCCCGGATCGCTCGGCGGTCCGGGCCTGCACGTGATATGATTGTCTTGAACGCTTGATGGGGGAGGCTCGGTTGACCGGCAAGAAAATCCGTGTCCTGGGCGTGATCGCCCTGGCCCTGATCGTAACCCTGGGCGCGGTCGGGCTGATCGCCCTGACCGTGATGCAGGGGACCGGGCTGGGCGGCCTGGCCTGGGGCGGGTCCCGCATCGGCGTGATCCGGATCACGGGGATGATCACTCAATCGCGCCGCATCCGGCTGAACCTGGAGCGCTACGCCCGCCGGGAATCGATCCGGGCGATCATCCTGCGGGTCAACTCGCCCGGCGGGGCGGTGGCCCCTTCCCAGGAAATTTACGAGGCCGTGAAAAAGGCCGCGGCCAGGAAACCGGTGGTGGCCTCGTTCGATTCCGTGGCCGCCTCGGGGGGCTATTACGTGGCCGCCCCGGCGACGCGGATCGTGGCCAACCCGTCCAGCCTGACCGGGAGCATCGGGGTGGTCCTGGTCATGACCAACTATCACCAGGCCTTGAGCAACCTGGGCGTCAAGGTCACCCTGCTTCACAAGGGCCGGTTCAAGACCATGGGCTCGCCCTTTGCCCCCAAGCTGGCGCCCGAGGAAAGGGCCAAACTCGAGGGTCTCCTGGACGTGGTTTACCGCCGGTTTCAACGGGACGTCTATCTGGCCCGGAAATCGACCCTGATCAAGTTGAAGGGCAAGGCCTGGGTCGCGGCCCACTGGACCCCGGCCCAGGTCAAATCATTGGCCACCGGCGAGGTCTTCACCGGCGAGCAGGCCCTGAAAAACGGTCTGGTCGATGAACTGGGCGGGATGAGGCGGGCCGTAGCGGTGGCCAAGCGACTGGCCAAGATCAAGGGACGGGCCAAGCTGGTCTATCCCGAGCGCCAAAGTCGGTCCCTGTGGGACGTCCTGCTGGGCCGGGTGTTCGGCCGGGTGAACACCTCCCTGCCGCCGGCCGGGGCCGCCGTTTACGCCGTCTGGCTGCCGGGTTTCGGCTCCTGATCCGACCGGCCTGAGGGGCGCCCGACCGTCAACCGGTCGGGGCCTGCTTCTGGAGCATCTCCCGGGCGTGGGCCAGGCCGGCCGCGGTGAACTCGGGGCCGCTGATCATCCGGGCCACCTCGCGGGCCCGGGCCTCGTCGTCCAGCCGATCCAGCCGGGTCGCCGTCCGGCCCCCGGCGACCTCCTTGACCACCCGCCAGTGCTCCTGGCCGAAGACGGCGATCTGGGGCAGGTGGGTGATGCACACCAGTTGGTGGGACCGGGCCAGGGCCCCCAGCAGGCGTCCGACGGCCTCGGCCGCTCCACCCCCGATTCCGGCGTCCACCTCGTCAAAGACGATCGTTTCCTGACCCACCCGGCGGACGGCCAGGGTCCGCAGGGCCAGCATCACCCGGGACAGCTCGCCCCCCGAGGCGATCCGGGCCACGGGCCGCGGCGGCTCGCCCACGTTGGGCGAGATCAGGAACCGGGCCCGCTCCAGGCCGGTCTCGGTCACGGCCTCGCGGCCCGATTCGTCCGGGGGACCGACCGGCTCGAAAGACACCTCGAATCTGGTCCCGGGCATGGCCAGGTCCTCGAGGGCCCCCTCCACGGCCCGGCCCAGGGCCTCGGCCGCCCGCCGCCTTTGCCCGGACAGGTCCCGGGCGGCCGTCAGGACCTGGTCCCAGGCCCGGGCGCAATCTTCCTCGAGGGCCGAGGCGTCCTCCAGGTCATGCTCCAGGTCATCAAGTTCCCGGGTGATCCGGTCCAGATGATCCAGGGCGGCCGCCTCGTCCCCGCCGTACTTGGTCGTCAGGCGCTTGAGTTGAGCCAGGCGCTCGCCCACCGCCTCGAGGCGGGCCGGGTCGAAGACGACCGCCTCGGCCAGGTCCCGGCACCTGACCCCGGCGTCGTCCACCAGAAAGTAGGCCTGGCGCACGGCCTCCAGGGCGGCGGCCGACTCGGGTTCGAGTTCGACCACCTCGGCCAGGTCGGTCTCGACCGCCCGCAGGACCTCGACCACCGAGCCGGCGGCGTCGTACAATTTCTCATGGGCCTGGCGGAAGGCGGCGTGGAGCCGCTCGGCGCTGGCCAGCCTCGTCCGTTCGGCCGTCAGCTCCTCCATCTGGCCGACCCTGAGACCGGCCGCCTCCAGCTCCTGCCGCTCGAAGCGCAGCAGATCCATCCGCCGCAGGCGTTCCTCCCGGTTTGCGCGCCACCCGTCCAGCCGGTGCCGGAGGTCCCGCCACCCGCGCACCAGACGCCCCACCTCCTCCCGGGCCGGCCACAGGTCCCCGAAATCGTCCACCAGGGCCATTTGGACGTCGGGGCGCAGCAGGGACTGATGCTCGTGCTGACCGGCCACGGACAGCAGGGGCTCCATGAGCTGGGTCAGCATCTGCAGGGTGGACAACCGGCCTCCGATCATCACCTTGTTCCGGCCGGTCCGGGAGATGACCCGGCGGACCAGGATCTCGCCGTCGAAATCGCCCAGGTCCAGTTCCTGGAACTGACGCCTGACCTCGGCGCCGTCGTCCACGGCGAACAGGGCCTCGACCACCGCCTCGTCGCAGCCCGTCCGGATCAGGTCCGAGGCCGCCCGGTCGCCCAGCAGGAGGTTGATGCCCGTGACGATGATCGACTTGCCGGCCCCGGTCTCGCCGGTGACCGTGGTCAGGCCCGGACCGAGACTGAGGGACAGTTCCTCGATCACCGCGAAATTCTTGATGTGCAGTTCGACCAGCATCTTTCTAGGTCACTATCCGCCCGAGCACCAGATGAATCACCACCGCCCCCAAGACGTAGGGGGCCAGTCTCAACCGGACCGGTTTACCCCGGGTCAGGCGCTGGATCACCCCTCCCGCCAGGGCCAGAATACACGTCAGGAGCAGGACGAACAGGACGGCCACCGCCCCGACGTAGGCCCCGACGCAGCCCAGGAGCACCACGTCCCCGCCGCCCAGACCGTCCCGCCCGGTGACCGTCTTGAAAACGACCGCCGTCACCAGGGGCAGACCGCCACCCCATAATACTCCGCCCAGGGACCAAAAAAAACCCCGCTCCAGGCAAAAAAAGGAGCCGGCCAGGCCGACGCCCAGGGCGACGACCAGAACCGCCAGGGGCAGGTGTCCCCGGCGCCAGTCCATCACCGCCGCGGCGGTACAGGCCGCCAGCAGCACCAGCCACCACCATCCGCAGATCATGGCCTCGTTTCCCACTTCCGCTTGACAGTCGAGCGGTGAGATTCTAACCTGATTTCAGGGCAAGTATATAAAAAGGCGGCCATGAAGCTCAAAATCAATCCGGACAATCCCCAGCCCCGATTGATCGCCCAGGTGGTCGAGGTCCTCAACCACGGCGGGATCATCGCCTATCCGACCGACACCTTTTACGGCATCGGCTGTCACCTGGGCAACAAGAGGGGCATCGAAAAAATCTACCACCTCAAACGGCGTCCCCAGACCCAGCCCTTCTCCATCATCTGCGCCGACCTGAAGGACATCTCCCAGTACGCCCGGGTCTCGAACTACGCCTACAAGTCCATGCGCCGCCTGTTGCCCGGGCCGTACACCTTTGTCCTGGAGGCGACCCACCTGGTGCCCAAGATCATGCTCACCAAGCGCAAGACCGTGGGACTCCGGGTGCCCGACAACAACGTCTGCCGGGCCATCGTCACCCAGCTGAGTTCGCCCATCATCTCGACCAGCGCCACCCTGCCCGAGGGAGAAATCCTGGCCGACCCGACCGACATCGAGTACCACCTGGGTCACGCCCTGGACATCGTGATCGACTCGGGGAGGATGACGGTCGCCCCCTCGTCGGTGGTGTCCCTGATCGGCGACGCGCCGGTGATCATCCGGGAAGGTCAGGGCGACGTCAGCCTCTTCCGCTAATCAAGAGAGGGCTCCCCACGCGTTCCTGGGCCGGACCTGGCAGGAGGACGGCGCGGGCGGGCGGGGCGGTCATCGGCCGGCGACCGACGGATCCATTCAGACCAGCAGACTGATGATGCCCTCGGAGTCCCGCTCGGGGAGGGGCGGCGGCGCGGGGCTGGCGGCCGGCCGTCGCCGGGGGGATCGGGCCTCCCTCCGGCGGTGCTCGGTGGCCGAACCGGTCTGGCGCTGCTGGTCGGTCTTGGCCACGGCCCGGCCGCCCTTGTCGGCCGACGGCGGAACGAGTCCGACGACCGCGGCCTCCAGGGCCGCTGGGATCGGTGACGTTCCGGGCAGGACCAAGGTCACGGGTTTTCCTCCCCTCGGGGGTGGGTCGCGTCTTGACCGTTTCCCGGGGCGGTCCCGCCGACCGTGGTCACAAAAAAAACAGGACCGCCCTCAGTGGA
Organism: uncultured Desulfarculales bacterium; assembly: GCA_964569795.1. Taxonomy (GTDB): domain Bacteria; phylum Desulfobacterota; class Desulfarculia; order Desulfarculales; family JAHJDS01; genus JAHJDS01. The sequence continues at coordinate 164,470 of CAZMVB010000007.1, forward strand.
CGTCCCTGTCCGTGGTCACTCATCCTTGTTCCGATCGCCGTGACCAGTAAACTTATTATCAGCCGGCCGGCGGTGAATGTCAAGGGCAATCGCCGGCGGGCCCTCAGGTGGACTTGATGACCGCCACCTGGTCGGGGGCCTGCCCGGCGGCGGCAAAGGCCTTGAGTTGGGTCACCAGGGGCCCGGTCAGCTCGACGCCCCGCTGGGCCACCACCCGTCCCTGGGGGTTGCGCACATCCTCGGCCAGCACCTGGTGCGGTGCGAGGTCCCCGATGGGGATGGTGACCACCTCCTCGCCGCTCTGCCGGCGGACGACCTCCTCGAAGGCGCGGACCACCTCCGGATCGTACCAGCCCTCACGCCGATGGAGACCCTCCAGGCTCAGGACCGGCGACCGCCCCCAGGCCAGCAAGGAGTCGAAATCGAGGGCCACTTTCAGGATGCGGGCGCCCAGGGGGATGTCTTCCCCTTGCCGGCCGTCCTCGGGCACCCCGCCGCCGTTGAATCGTTTTTCCTGATAGGCCACGATCTCGGCCACGCCCCCCAGGCGGGGAATGACCGACAGCAGGTCAAAGGCCAGCTTGGGGTGGCGGGCGTAAAGCCGGGCCTCATGACTTTCCAGTCTCTGGCCCGAGGCCAGCTTGGCCAGAATGTAGTCGGGCAGGATCAGGTTGCCCACCTGGGAGAGCATGGTCGCCGTCTCCAGTTCCCAGGGCCGGGGGTAGCCCAGGGTTTGCCCGGTCTCGACCACCAGGTGCCTGATCCGGGCCGAGCGGCCGAAGGCCCGGGGATAGGCCAGGGAGAGGACCTGGGTCAAGACCGTCACCGCGCCCTTGAGCGTCTCCTCCAGGAGTTCGCGTTCGGCCCGCTTCAGCCGGTACTGGTCCAGGCCGGCCTCGATGGCGCCTACCAGGTCGGCGGCCTGACAGGGCTTGGTCAAGAGCCGAAAGATGTTCCCCTCGTTGACCGCGTCCATGGCCGCGGGCAGATCGGCGTTGCCGGTGAGCATGATCCGGACCGTGTCCGGCGACATTTCCCGAATCCGGGCCAGCACCTGGACGCCGTCCAGGCCCGGCATCCGCAGGTCGGCCACAACCACGGCAAAGGGACCCGACCTCTCCGTGGCCTCGAGACCTTCTTGTCCCCCGGCGGCGGTGTGGACCTCGAAGCGTGCCCGAAAGTAACGCCTGAACGAGTCCAGCAGGTTCTCGTCGTCGTCGATGAAAAGTACCCGTTTGTTCATGGCGCCCCGTCCTTGGCCGGGGGGACGTCCATCGTCCACGCCCCCGGCCGATCCTCAGGCTTTCCGCCTGAGGGGGATGATGACCTTGATGGGCTGTTGCACCCCGTAAGCCCGGTTGTAATTGACGAGACTGCTGATCAGGGATTGGCTCAGCTCCTGTCCTTCGCTCAGCACCCGTCGTCCGGTCCGGACGCTGAGAACGTTCTGGCCCAGGATCATTCCCGGCTGCAGACCGTAAATAGTCGATTCCTCCTGATCGTACCTGACCTCGTCGCCCAGGGCCAGGTCCAGGGCGGTCAGGACCGCCGGATCGTACCAGCCGCGCCGCCGGTTGAGTTCCTCCATGGCCTTGGCTTTGGACTCCCCGGACTGGACCAGGACATCGAAGTCCAGCAGCACCTTCAGGATCCGCGATCCGAGAGGAATGTCCTCCTCCTTGCGCTCGTCGTCCGGATAGCCCTGGCCGTCGAAGTGTTTATCCTGGTAAGCGATGATCTCGCTGACGCTCTCCATCCGGGGAATGCGAAGCACCATTTCCGCGGCCAAAGACGGATGGCTCCGAAATATGGCCGCTTCCTTGTCGGACAGGTCCCGGCCCTTGATCGCCCGCCGGACGATGTCCCCGGGCAGGGTCAGGCAACCCAGTTGGGAGAGCATGGTCGCCGTCTCGTAGGCCCAGTTATGTTCGATTTCCAGGATCCGGATGATCTCCCTGACGTAGCGGATGACTCTCGACACTCGACCGAAGGCGTCGGGATTGACCAGGGACAGGGCGTCGGTCAGGACCTTGATGCTTCCGGACAGGGTCTTTTCCAGCAGGACCCGCTCGGCCGTGACCAGGCGGTATTGCTTGATCCCGTCCACCAGGGCCCGGGCCAGGGTCTCCAGGTCACAGGGTTTGGTCAGGAGCCGGAAGACGGCTCCCTCGTTGACGGCCTTGATGGCGCTGTCCACGTCGGCGTAACCGGTGAGCATGATCCGGACCGTATCCGGCCAGCGGTCCTTGATCGCCGACAGGAGGGCGATCCCGTCCAGGCCGGGCATCCGCAGGTCCGAGACCACCAGAGCGTAGGGGGAGTTCTGGGTCATCAGGTCCAGGGCCGCCTCCCCGCCCAGGGCCGTGTCCACCTCAAAGTGCTTACGCAGGCCCCGGGTGTACGAGTCCAGGATGTTGGGCTCGTCGTCCACGAACAGGATTTTTTCTTCGATCGTGACGTTAGTCATGACTGTCCCTCATGGACTCGAGGTCGCGGCAGCTTTCCAGCCAGTCGGAAATCTTGGCTCCGTTGGCCGCCAGCAGTCCCGGATCCAGTTCCGGCCGGGCGTAGCGGGGATTGAAGACGCACAGTTGGTGCTCGAAGACGTTGGCCACGTGGACCGCCGTGAGGGGGCTGAAACCGGTTCCGGGGCTGTCGCCGGGGCGATGGTGGAAAGCCAGGGCCTCCACCACGCCGTCGCTCAGGCCCCACAGTCCGATGAGATAGGCCCCCACCTCGGCGTGGCTGGTCCCGAAGACCTGCTTTTCGACCTTGACCACCAGCCGGTTTTCGGCCTGGACGACCCTCAGGACCTCCTGGTACTTGTCGGTGGCCACCGAGGCCAGCACCAACTTGCCCACGTCGTGCAGCGCCCCGGCCACCAGGGCCTCGTCAACGATGGTTTTTTCGGCCTGTTCCAGGCGGGCCAGGTGCCGGGCCAGTCCGGCCGTGGCCCGACAGTGCCGCCACAGGGCCTCGAAATCGAACCCGGTCAGCCGGGAGGTGTCAAAGGTGGAAAAGACATGGTGGGACAGGACCAGGGCCTTGACCACCTCCAGGCCGAGCATGAGCACCGCTTGGGACGGGCTGGTGATTTCCCGGGGCAGGCCGAAGAAGGCCGAGTTGACCATCTTGAGGATGGTGGCCGACATGCCTATGTCCTCGGCGACGATCTCCCCGATCCTGGCCAGAGACGAGGTCTCCGACTCGAGTTCCTTCATCAGTTCCTGGTAAGACCGGGGCAGGGCGGGCAGGGACTCGATGGACGACACCAGGGGGGCCAGGGCCTGGCTGTCCATGATCCCGCGCAGGGAATAGGCCCGCCTGATGGCCGACTTGATCGCCTCCGCATCCGACGGCTTGGCCAGGTATTGCTGGGCCGCCTTGACCGATTTCATGACCGCCTCCTGGTTGGCGTGGCCCGAGAGGATGATCCGGATCATGTGGGGGTAGTGCTGCCGCACCTCCTCCAGGAGCTGGGAACCGTCCACGCCCGGCATCCGGAGGTCGGTGACGATGACGTCCGCCGGCTCCCGGGCCAGGTGTTCCAGGGCCGCCCGGCCGTTGTCCAGAAAGGTCATGTCCCACTCCTGGCGCATGCCGCGGAGCATTCGCCGCAGCCCGTCCAGGATCCGGGGCTCATCGTCCACGAAGACGATTCTGGTCATGAATCTGCCCCCGGGGTGCCCGGCTCCAGGGGCAGCCGGATGATGAACGTCGTGCCCTGGCCCGGTTCCGAACTCAGGCTGAGCTGGCCGCCGTGCTTCTCCCGGATCACCCGAAAGGCGATGGCCAGGCCCTGGCCGGTGCCCTTGCCCGGGTCCTTGGTGGTGAAGAACGGATCGAAGACCCGGTCCTGGATTTCCGGGGGGATGCCGGGGCCGGTGTCGGTGACGCGGATCTCGGCCCAGTCGCCGTCGGCCCGGGAGCTGACCAGGATTTTGCCCTTTTCCCCGGATGACTCGTCCACGACCTCGGCGATGGCCTGGGCGGCGTTGACGATGCCGTTGAGGACCACCTGGTTGATCTCGCCGGCCACGCAGGGCACCGGGGGCAGACCCGGGTCCAGGTCGGTCTCCACGTCGGCCACGTACTTCCATTCGTTGCGGGCCACGGTGATGGTGCTCAGGATGGCCTGGTTGAGATCGACCGGCGTCTTGGTCTCCGGGCCGGGGTGGGCGAACTCCTTCATGGACCGGACGATGTCGCTGATCCGCCCCAGGCCCTCAAGGCTCTGGGACACGGCCCGGGGGATCTCCTCGGTCAGATACTCCACGTCGGCCTTCTCCAGGGTCGTCTCCAGGTCGGACACCAGATCGGTGATGTGGGCGCCCTGTTTCACCTCCCGGCAGACGGCGGCGTACTTGTCCAGGGCGGTCTTCAGGTCGGCGAAGGCCTCCTCCAGGAAGCGAGTGTTGTCGGTGACGTACTGGGTCGGAGTGTTGATCTCGTGGGCGATGCCGGCCGCCAGTTGTCCGATGGACTCCAGCTTCTGGGCCTGCATCAACTGGCTTTCCAGCGTCTTTCGGTCGGTGATATCGACGATCAGGGCAAACGAACCCAGATAATTCCCCTCGTGGTCATAGACGGGGTTGGGGTACATCATGGTGAACACCTGGCGGCCGTCCTTGGTGGTCCAGGCCAGTTCGTAGGCCTCGGTCACCCCCTTTTTGTGCCTTTCGACCTGGTCGAGCACGATCCGGCTGTTGGTCTCGTCCAAAAAGTCCAGAATCCGCCGCCCCCGCAACACCTCGGCCGGGTAGCCCAGCATCTCGGCGAACCGGTCGTTGAAGTAGATCAATTCGGTTCGGTCGTTGATCTGAACGAATCCGGTGGGCAGGGCCTCGACCAGGGTCCGGTATCGGTCCTCGCTTTCCCGTAACGCCTGCTCGGCCCCGGTGCGCTCGGTGATGTCCTCGAACAGGACCAGATGATTGCCGGCCTCGAGGCCGACGACCCGGAAGTGAACCACCTTGTCCGAGCCGTCCTTGCACCGGACCGTGCTCGTCCGGTTCATGACCCCGTCCGCGGCCCGGGTGACGATCTCCTTCTTCCAGTCGGAGATCTCGATCCGGCGGCGCTCGGGATCGGGATAGGCCGACCGGTACCAGGTCCGGCCGTCGGGCACGTCGGCCAGGCTGTAGCCGAAGATCTGGGTGAAGGCCGGATTGACATAGGCGTAAGTCCCGTCGGGCCGGATGAGAATGACACCGAGCGGCGACTGATCGGTCAAGGTCTGGAACCGCTCCCGCTCGGCCTGGACCTGGGCCTCGGCCTGCTTGCGCTCGGTGATGTCGCTGATGATGCCGATCAGGCCGCCCGCCGAGCCGTCGGGGTCGAGGAAGGTGGCCTTGTGGAAGATGACGTCGTGGCGGGTGCCGTCCGCGTACCGGACCTGGGCTTCAAAGACCTGGACGCCCCGCTGCCGCATCAGGGTGCGGTCCATCTCGTCGTATTTTTCGGCCAGATCAGGGGGCGACAGATCGAAAACGGTCCGGCCAACCACCTGATCGCGATCCAGGCCGATGTACTCCAGAAAGGCCCGGTTGCATCCCTGATAGTGCCCCTGGGCGTCCTTGTAATAGATGGGGCTGGGCGCGGCGTTGATCAGGGTCTCCAGGAATTTGAATTGCTGCTCCAACTGCTGCTCGGCCCGTTTTTGTTCGGTGACGTCTTCGTACACGGCCACCAGTTCACCCGAGGGCAGCTTGAAGACATAATTCTCGACCCAGTGGGTCAGGCGGTCATCCTGGTACAGAGCGGCCGGATGATGCTCCGGCCGGCCGGTGCGGTTGACCCGGCCCAGCACCTCCAGCAGGCCCAGGGCCTCCACGCCCGGGAAAAGCTCCCGGACGCCACGCCCCAGGACGTCCGCCTTGTTGACCTGACCGATCTTTTCCCCGGCCGGGTTGAGGTCGCGGAAGATGAATTCCCGGTCGTCGGGGACGGCCTCGTAGATGGCCACCCCGCCGCCCATGTTCTGGAACAGGGCCCGAAAGCGCTGTTCGCTCCTCCGCAAGGCCTCCTCGGCCTGTTTTCGCTCGGTGATGTCCCGGGAGACGTGGACCACCTGGACCACCCGGCCGGTGTCATCGCCCAGGGGGTTGGTCGAGATGTCGGCGTAGAAGCCCTCACCGTCGCTTCTAAAGTGAAGGTGTTCGTCGGTGAACCGGCAACCCGATTTGACCGTCGCCGCCAGGGGGCAGGGATCGTTCGGCGGCTGGCATGGTCGGGACAGATGGTGGGTCACGCGGTAGCACGGTTGGCCGATGACCTGGTCGGCGGTCAATCCCACCTCCTCCATGAAGGCCTGGTTGGCCCAGGCGATCGTCAGGTCATCCACGTTGATGATCGAGATGGCGTCGCTCATGGCGTTGAGCACGGTGTCCCGGAACTCCTTCTCTTTCCTGATATTCTCCTCGGCCTTCTTGCGCGCGGTGATGTCCTTGAGGATGACGACGCTTTCGATGACCTGGCCGTCCGGGTCCCGGGTGACCGCCCCCCGGATCAGGACGTCCAGAACCTGGCCATCCTTGGTCTGCCGCCTGGTCTCCAGGATGACGTCTTCCCCGGCAAAGATCCGCTGCCAGCCCTGCGACGTCTTTTCCCGTTCTCCTTCGGGGACGAAGTCTATCCGCCGGCCCAGAACCTCGTCCCGGGACCAGCCGTAGGTCCGTTCAAAGGCCTCGTTGACATAGGTCGCCCGCCCCTCGGGATCATAGGCGATCACCGGATCGGGCAGGGCCCCCAGCAAGGTCTGATGCCGGCGCTCGCTCTCGATCAGGGCCGCCGTCCGCTGGCGGACCAGACTGGTCAGCCGCTCCTGGTGGCTTTGGTGCTCGATCTCCAACTCGCGGCGCCGGAGGGCGTTGCTGACGTTGATAATCACGGCGTTGGCGTCAAAGGGTTTGGGGACGTAGCCGTAGGCCCCCAGGGCCAGGGTCTCCTCGGCCATCGTGGGATCGTTGATGGTGCTGATCATGACCACGGCCGTGTCCGGATGATCGCTCCGAATGTGTTTCAGCAGTTCCATCCCGGACTCGCCGGGCATGATGATGTCCAACAGCACCAGATCGAACGTCTTGGCCTCGAGCAGGCGACGGGCCGTCCGGGCGTCCGGGGCCAGGGTGCACTCGTGATCGGATTTTATCAGGATGTGGGCCAGAAGCTGACGGACCTGAAGCTCATCATCGACGATCAGGGTTTGGACCATGGCTTCTCTCCCTCGCGACCAGGTGGTCTTCGGGCCGGGGCAATGACTGGAGGGGCCGATCAATCGGGGAGGAGGGCCTTTGGCGGTCCGGGTTCCGCGAATGCAAGTCCCGACTATACCGGCGCAGTTGTTATTTTACCTGTTTTACCGCTTTATGGGCAATTAGTCCAGTAAAGCCATGACCCTAATGTGTCCGAGGCTGAACTCGGGGGCTCCAGGCCGACTCAGGCGGAGCGGGCCGTCACCCGGTCCAGGGCCTGGAGGACCGTTTCCGCGAACTCGGGATCGTTGATGTGGAGGGGGGCCCGGATCAGCCGGTCGGGCCGGTCAAGTCGCCGCTCCAGTTCGTCGGCCAGAAGGGCCGGTCCCTGAGGAT
>CAZMVB010000008.1:0-171408 GCA_964569795.1 uncultured Desulfarculales bacterium
GGTCTGCCGCAACACGGCGGCCAACACCTGCTCCATGCTGTCCGACGTCCTGGCCAGGCGGCGGACCGAGATCGATTTCATCAACGGTGCGGTGGTCGGCCACGGCGCGGCCCTGGGGATCGCCACCCCGGTCAACGCGGTCTTGACCGACCTGGTGCGGACCATCGAGCAGAGTTACAAAGATGCGGCCTTCCCGGCCCCCGGCCCGGAACAGACATGAAGGCCGTCCTCTTTTTCTCGGCCAAACCGCTTCATCCCCTGGGCCAGGGGGGCGGCGAGATCAGCGCCCACCTGCTCCTGGACGCCCTGTTTCGGCAAGGCGTGGCCGTCGAGGCCCACGGGTCCCTGGATTGGTCCCGCAAGGACGATTTTCAGGACGCCCTGGACCGGGCCGGCCTGAAACCGGACCGGGACGAGACCCCGGACCGGCGGGCGCTGACCTACGAGGCCCCCTATCCGGTCCGTCTCCATGACTCGGCCGATTTTTTTGCGTCGCGCCAGGAGCGCCTGTCCCGACCCGACCCCGCCGTGGTCCTGCTCCAGGCCGAGGGCTGGCCCGAACTGGTCGGGCCGGTCAAAAGATCCGGCCGCCGGTCCGTCGTTTTTGTCCACAACGCCGCCGAGGTCGAGGCCATCGCCCCCGAGATGGAAGATTCGCTGGACGTCCTGGCCGCGCCGTCGGCCTGGCTGGCCGGGCGCATCCGGCAGAAAACCGACCGGCCAATGCTGATCGTCCCCAGCCCCATCGCCCCGCCGACCAGGATCATCGAGACGCCGCCCGAGACGCGGCCGTTTATCACCTTTATCAACCCCATCCAGATCAAGGGCCGGGACATCTTCTTTGCCCTGGCCCGGGACCTGCTGGATGAAAAATTCCTGGTGGTCGAGAACTGGGGGGTCCATCCCCTGACCCGCCAGGTGCTGGCCGCCTATCCCAACGTCACCTCGTGGCCGCGGCAGTCGGACATGACCCTCGTCTGGCGGAAAACACGGCTCCTGATCGTCCCCTCCCAGGTGCCCGAGGCCTTCGGCCGGGTGGCCCCCGAGGCCCAGTTACAGGGCATCCCGGTCATCGCCAGCCGGCACGGCGGCCTGCCCGAGGCCGTGGGCGACGGCGGGCTACTGGTCGAGGATTTCACGGGCGAAAAAGCCTGGGTCCGGGCCATCCGCCGGGTGCTCGACGACCGGGACCTGTACGACACTCTCTCGGCCAAGGCCCGCCGCCGCCCGGTCAAATTCGAGCCGGACGGGGTGGCCGCGCGGTTTTGGCGGGAGTTGGAGACCCTGGTCGCTCCGTAAATTTCTCAAGGGTGAAGGCCGGTAAAATGGCCACATCCGGGCTGACCCCGGCCGCGAGTCCTCCCGGAATGCCCTGAAATCCGGAAAAGGGCCTTGACTCCCCGGGCCGGCTCGTCCATTAATACCCTATTTCCCGAAACCGGAATTTTTGATCACCTCGCGGAGCTGGACATGAGCCGGTCCTACACCGAGCTGGACGAAAAATGCGTGACCACCATCCGGATGCTGGCCGTGGACCAGGTCGAGCAGGCCAAATCCGGCCACCCGGGCATGCCCCTGGGCGCGGCGCCCATGGCCTACGTCTTGTGGGACTCGTTCTTGCGCTTCAGTCCCGGCCTTCCCAAGTGGCCCAACCGGGACCGATTCATCCTGTCCGCCGGCCACGGCTCGGCCCTGCAGTACGCCCTCTTGCACCTGTACGGGTATGACCTTTCCCTGGACGAGCTGAAAAACTTCCGGCAATGGGCCTCGAAAACGCCGGGGCACCCCGAGTACGGCCCGACCCCGGGCGTCGAGGCGACCACCGGTCCCCTGGGCCAGGGATTCGCCATGGGCGTGGGCATGGCCCTGGCCGAGCGTTTTTTGGCCGGAAAATTCAACCGGCCTGACTTTCCGATCATCGACCACTTCACCTGCGCCATCGTCAGCGACGGCGACCTGATGGAGGGCGTCGCCTCCGAGGCCGCCTCCCTGGCCGGGACGCTCGGGCTGGGCAAGCTCATCTACCTCTACGACGACAACCACATCAGCATCGAAGGACCGACCGACCTGGCCTTTACCGAGGACCGGGCCGGGCGCTTTGCGGCCTATGGCTGGCAGGTGATCAAGGTCGCCGACGGCAACGACCTGGCAGCGATCCACGCGGCCATCCAGGAGGCCCGAGCAGATCTGGACCGGCCGTCCCTGATCCAGATCACGACCCACATCGGCTTTGGGACGCCCAAGCAGGACCACGCCTCGTCCCACGGCGAACCCCTGGGGGCCGAGGCCTGGGCCGCGGCCCGGGATTTTTATCACTGGCCGGAGGGCGAGAGGTTCGTCGTCCCCGAGGACGTCCGCGAGCACACCAGGCAGGCCGTGGCCCGGGGCGCCGACCTTCAGAAAAAATGGCTGACCCTGATGCAGGACTACCGGACCGAGCATCCCGACGACGCGGCTGAATTGGACCGCATGCTCCGGGGCGAACTGCCGGCCGACTTTTTCGGGGATGTGCCCGCCTTCGGCCCGGACGACGGACCGATGGCCACCCGGGCCGCCTCGGGCAAGGTGATAAACGCCCTGGCCGGGCGGGTGCCCGAACTGATCGGGGGCTCGGCCGACCTGGCCCCGTCCAACAAGACCTTCTTGAACGGGTACGACGACCTGCGCACGAACGGACCAAGGTCCCGCAATATACACTTCGGGGTCCGGGAACACGTCATGGGGGCCATGGTCAACGGGATGGCCCTCCACGGCGGGGTGCGCCCCTATGGCGGCACCTTCCTGGTCTTCGCCGACTACATGCGACCGGCCATCCGCCTGGCCGCCCTGATGGACGTCCCGTCCATCTTCATCTTCACCCACGATTCGATCGGCGTGGGCGAGGACGGGCCGACCCACCAGCCCGTGGAACACGCCATGTCCCTCCGGGTTATCCCCAATCTGTGCGTCATCCGCCCGGCCGACGCGGGCGAGACCGCCGCCGCCTGGAAGGTGGCCCTGGAACGTAAATCCCCGACTGCCTTGCTGCTCTCTCGCCAGAAGCTGCCCGTCCTGGATCCGGCCCGTTTCGACACCGCAGCCGGCCTGGCCCGGGGCGGCTATGTCCTGGTCGAGGGCACGGACCGGCCCGACCTGATCCTGATCGCCTCGGGCTCCGAGGTCCATCTGGCCCTGGCCGCGGCCGCCAAGCTCGGCGAGCAAGGCCGGAAGGTCAGGGTGGTCTCCCTACCCTGCTTCGAGCTGTTCGAGGCCCAGCCCGAGGCGTACCGGGACGAAGTCCTGCCGCCCTCTGTCGCGGCCCGGCTGGCCATCGAGGCGGGCGTCACCCTCGGCTGGGAGCGCTACGTGGGCGACCGGGGCGACGTCCTGGGACTGGATCGCTTCGGGGCCTCGGCCCCGGGCGGGGTGGTCTTCCAGCACCTGGGCTTCACCGTGGACCATGTCCTCGAGCGGGCCCTGACCCTGCTCGACTGACGCCCCGGCCGCCCGTCTGGAAAAACGGTCCGCGCCTTGACAGGGCCGCCCGTCTGGCCAAGACTTGAGACATCAGCACCCAACTCCAGCCGGTCCCGGTCCTGACCGGTCTGTACCCGGCTAATCCTGTCCAGGGAGAGAGACATGCGTCTAGCCATGGTCGGCCTGGGGCGCATGGGCCTGAACATGGCCCGGCGGCTCATCCGCGGCGGACACGAGGTGGTGGCCTGCAACCGCGGCTTTTGAGACTGAAATGTGGGTGGTCCGGGTCGAGGGCAAAACGGCCACCGCCCCTGCCCCGGCTGACGTTCACCCTGCCAATGATCAATCACGCCCGGACCGTGGTCTTCCTGGCAACGGGCCAGGCCAAGCGGGCGGTGGTCGAGGCCGTTCTCGGGGACGCCCCGGAGGCGGATCGTTATCCGGCCGCCCGGGTCAAGGCCGCCGAGCGCCTGGTCTGGCTGGTTTCGCATCGGTCCGAGTGACGTCCGGGGACTGACCGGGTTGCACCCGGCGGCCCCTGGTGTAAACTTGACCTAACTTTCAGTATTTTTCAGGGAGAGGACCTGATGAGCGAAGTCTATTACGACCCGCGGGATCTGCCCAACTTCGAGCAGATCGGGGCCGAGGCCCCGGCCATGGCCCAAAAATTCTTCGATTACTACCAGGCCGTGTTCGCCGAGGGGGAGTTGACCGAGCGGGAAAAGTCGCTCATCGCCCTGGCCGTGGCCCACACCATCCAGTGCCCCTACTGCATCGAGGCCTACACCCGGGCCTGCCTGGAAAAGGGGTCCAACACGGCCGAGATGACCGAGGCGGTCCACGTGGCCACGGCCATTCGGGGCGGGGCGTCCCTGATCCACGGCCTGCAGATGCGCCGTCTGGCCGAAAAGCTGTCCATGTAGGGGCGCACCTTGGCCTGGGCCGAAACCGCCACGGAGACCTTCCCGGCCACCCTGGCCCGTCACGGCAAGACCCTGGTCCGGGACCGGACCGAGACCCTGCAGATCAACGTCGGCCTGCGGTGCAACCAGGTCTGCCGGCACTGCCATCTCGACTGCGGCCCGGGCCGGACCGAACTCATGGACCGCGACACGGTCGAGGCGGTCGTGGCCTACGCCGACCGGGGAGGGTTCAAGCTGGCCGACGTGACCGGCGGCGCCCCGGAACTCAACCCCCACATCGAGCGGCTGATCGACGGCTTGACCCGGGTCGTGCCCCGGGTCAGCTTCCGGGCCAATTTGACCGCCATCCAGGACCCGGACCGGACCGGTCTGATGGACCTGCTGGCCGAGCGGGGAGTAATCGTCTTTGCCAGCCTGCCGGCCGTCTCGGCCGCCCAGACCGACGCCCAGCGCGGCCGGGGCGTGTTTAGGCGCTCCATCGAGGGACTGCGCCGCCTCAACGACCTGGGCTACGGCATAGGCGGCTCCGGACTCGAACTGAACCTGGTCAGCAACCCGGCCGGGGCCTTTTTGCCCCCGGGCCAGGATCAGGCCGACAGGCGCTTCAAGCGTGAACTGGGACGCCGTTTCGGCCTGAGCATCTCCCAAACCCTGACATTCGCCAACGTCCCCCTGGGCCGGTTCGAGGAGTGGCTCAGGGTTTCCGGAAATTACGAGGACTATCTGGCCAAACTGGTCGCCGGCTTCAACCCCTGCGCCGTGGACGCCTTGATGTGCCGGACCCTTATCTGCGTGCGCTGGGACGGCGTCTTGTTCGACTGCGACTTCAACCTGGCCGCCGGGCTCCCCCTGGGCGGACAGCGGGTCCACGTCTCGGACCTGGACGGTCCGCCCGGACCGGGCTCCCCCATCGCCGTGTCCGACCACTGTTACACCTGCACGGCCGGTACCGGTTTCACCTGAGCGGGCGCTATTGTGGCTTGAGTTTTAAGCCAATATATTTTATAAGATGACCCCCGTGATGCCGTTTTTTGCTCGACGGCCGGACAATCGCGTAATCCCTGTTTACCACCGCATTACGGAGCGCCCCATCGAACCGCCGGATGCGAAATCCCCCTGGTGGTGGGTCAAGCCGGCCATCGGCCTGAGCCTGGTGGGGGCCCTGGCCGGCCTGGCCCTGGCCTGGGACATGGGGCGCCTGGTGGACCTGATCCGGTCCTGGCTGACCGGACTCGGGGTCTGGGGCTGGCTGCTGTTCATCGGCCTCTATACGCTGGTGTCCGTGGCGGCCCTGCCCGGTACGATCATGGGCGCCCTGGCCGGTCTGCTTTACCATCCCCTGATCGGGGTGGCCCTGGCCAGCCTGGGGTCCACGGCCGGGGCGGCGGCCGCCTTCATCGTCGGCCGCTATTTCGCCCGGGGCGCGGTCATCCGCCTGATCGCCGGCCGGCCCCGGTTCGAAAAAATGGACCGGCTGTCCCGGGACCACGGGGGGACCCTGGTCGTCCTGTCCCGGCTGATGCTGCTGCCCCACAACGGCACCAATTACTTCTTCGGCCTGACCCGGATCGGCTTCTGGAAATACGTCTTCTGGTCCTGGGTGGGCATGTTTCCCTCGACCACCTTTGTGGTCATCACCACCCGGGCCGCGGCCGAGGGGGCCGAGGGCCACTTTCCGTGGCACTGCCTGGGCCTGGCCGCCGGGATACTGGTGATCATGATCTGGTTCATTCGGTTGGCCCGCCGCCGCTACCGGGCCCTCGAGGCCGAAGGCCCCCCCGTCGATCCCGCCTCCGGGCCATGACGCCAGCCCCAAAAGATGGTACACTATCATGACCGGCGGCCAGGGACGTCGGGTCTTTTTTAAACCCGGATTATTCATGAGGGTTCGTGGCGAGGCGTCGATATCCCGAGCGAGGGGCGAAGTTGGAGCCATTTTGGCGCGGAGGCATAGTTGTCACTATGTCGAGCACCAAAATGGCGAAACTAGCCCCGCAGCCGGGATAGCGGCGCCGTAGTAGAAGCCTCATGAATAATCCGGGTTAAACAGGAGGGAGTCCATGCCCAAGGACCGGGTGCCGTCGGAATCGGTCGAGTTCGTCAGGTGGCTGCGGGGCCTGAACCTGTCGATCATGCCCGCCCTGGCCATGTCCGCCGCGGCCGAACTGGGATTGTTCGGCCGGCTGGGGGTGCCGGTCACGCCCCGGGAGGTGGCCCAGGAGACCGGTTACAACGAGCGCGGCCTCGAGATCCTGCTGGACGCCCTGACCGGGCTGAAGGTCCTGGACAAGCGCCAGGGCAAATACGCCCTGACCGAACCGGCCCACCTCTTTCTGGGCACGGACGACGTCAACTCGTTCGAGCCCTACCTGCTCCACCTCTATCAGATCGCCCCCGGCTGGCTCCGGCTGCCCGAGGTCATCCGCCGCGGGACGCCCGTCGAGCGCAAGCCGGACGACGCCAGATACATCAACTTGACCCTGGGCCTGGGGGCCAGCAACCGTCCCCTGGCCGATCGGCTTTGCCGCCGGTGGCCGGGGCCGGCGCCCAAGAAGATCCTGGACGTGGGCTGCGGCGCGGCCAGCTGGAGCCGGCCCTTTGTGGAGCGTGAGCCCGAGGCCCGCGGCTACGCCCTGGACCGCCCGGCCGTGATCCAGGGCGCGGCCCAGGTCTTTCTCGGCCGGCTGGGCCTTCAAGAGCGCTACGCCTTTATCGAGGGCGATTACTGGGAGGCGGACTGGGGCCAGGACTATGACCTGGTCCTCCTGGGCCACCTGTGCCACAGCCTGGGGCCCACTGAAATCGTCGAGCTGTTCCGCCTGGCCCGGCGGGCGACCGGCCCCGGGGGCCGGGTGGCGGTCATCGACTTCCTGGCCGACGACGAGCGGCAGGAGGTCCTGTTCCCGCTCCTGTTCGCCCTGAACATGCTGGCCCACACCCGTCAGGGCAAGACCTACACCGCTGTCGAGTACGCTCAGTTCCTGAAAGAGGCCGAACTGACTTTGATCGACCAAATAAATTTAACCGAGTCCATCGGCCTGGCCGCTATGATCGCCGCCCCGTGAATCAGCCCCCTTTGAGCCGGAAGGTCTGCCACCGCTTCGAGACGCCTCTGATCCGCGGCCGGCTGATCAGGCGCTACCAGCGGTTTCTGGCCGACGTTCGCCTGGACGACGGCCGCCGGGTGACGGCCCATTGCCCCAACTCGGGTTCGATGAAGGGCTGCCTTGTGAACGGGGCGGCCGTCCGGCTGAGCCATGACCCGAATCCGGCGCGCCGGACCGAGTACACCTGGCAGATGATCCGCATCGGCCGGGTCTGGGTCGGGATCAACACCCTCCTGCCCAACGCCCTCGCGGCCCAGGCCGCCGCCCAGCGGGCCCTGCCCCTCTTCCGGGACGCGGTGGCGGTCAGGCGCGAGGTCAAGATGGGGGCCCACAGCCGGGTCGATCTGGTGGTCGATCTGGTTTCCGGGGAAAAACTGTACGTCGAGGTCAAGAACGTGACCCTGGTGGAGGACGGGAAGGCCCGGTTTCCGGACGCGGTCACCTCTCGCGGGGCCAAACACCTTCGGGAACTGATCCGGGTCAACCGAACCCCGGGCCGGAGGGCGGCCCAGTGCTACGTGGTCCAGCGGGCCGACGCCGACCGGTTCGGACCGGCGGCCGACATCGATCCCGAGTACG
This sequence comes from uncultured Desulfarculales bacterium, assembly GCA_964569795.1. Lineage (GTDB taxonomy): Bacteria > Desulfobacterota > Desulfarculia > Desulfarculales > JAHJDS01 > JAHJDS01. Next base: position 8,066 of record CAZMVB010000008.1, read on the forward strand.
CCCGCTGGTACGGCCGGGCCCGCCGGGCCGGGGTCGAAACCATCGTCTTCCAGGCCAGTGTTTCGCCCCAAAGGGTATGTCTGGTCCGGACCCTGCCGGCGCTTGACTGAACATTATTCATTTGCCTTAATGACCTTGGAACACGATCGGGCGTCTCTTACGGGGAGGAAGCCATGTATTACGATTGTCTCCTGACCGACGAGGCCAGGGCCATCCGGGACGAGGTCCGGGCCTTTTTCCGGGACGAGGTCTCGCCCGATCTGCTGCGGGCCATGGACAAGGACGAGATCACCTACCCCCGGGAGTTCGTGGCCAAGCTGGGTCAGGCCAATCTGCTGGGCCTGCGGTTCGATCCCAAGTGGGGCGGCCGGGGCCTGAACTGGGTGGCCGAGGCGGCCGCCGAGGAGGAGGTCGGCATCCTGGGCACGGCCATGGGCTGCGCCTTTGTCATGCCGTCCATCGTCGGCGAGGCGATCCATCACTTCGGCACGGACGAGCAGAAGGAGAAATTTCTCAGGCCGATCCTGGCCGGGGAAAAGGTCAGCGCCGAGGCCCTGACCGAGCCCCGGGGCGGCTCGGACTTCTTCGGGGCTACCAGCCGGGCCGAACTGAAGGGGGACCACTTCGTGGTCAACGGCCAGAAGCGGTTCGTGGTCGCGGCCAGCGAGGCCGACATCTTCCTGGTCTATTGCCGGACCAACTTCGACGAAAAAGCGGACAAGAACTCACGGATCAGCGCCCTGATCATCGAGCGGGGTCCGGGTGTCGAGGCCGAATATACTTACGGCCTGATGGGCACCCGGGGCGGCGGCACGGGCCGGCTGGTCTTCCGCGACGTCAAGGTCCCTCAAGAGAATTTGGTCGGGCCGCTCCACGGCGGGGCGCTGGTATTTCACCAGATGATGGTCCCCGAGCGCCTGACCTCGGCCGCGGCCTCCCTGGGCGGGGCCCGGGCCGCCCTGGAGGTGGCGACCAAGTACTCGGACAAGCGCTTCGCCTTTGGTCAGGCCATCCGCCGCTTCCAGGCCGTGTCGTTCATGGTCGCCGACGCCATCACCCAGCTCGACGCCGCCCGGGGCCTGACCTATCTGGCCGCCCGGGCGGTCGATGCCAACGCCCCCAACTCCCGGCGCCTGGTCAGCGAGGCCAAGAAATTCGCGACCGACATGTCCTGGGAGGTGACCAACAAGGCGATGCAGATCATGGGCGGCATCGGCTACACCGACGTCTATCCCATCGAGAAGATGATCCGCGACACCCGGCTGTGCCAGATCTGGACCGGCACCAACCAGATCATGAACCTCATGATCCAGCACGAGTACTACAAGGAAGTCCTGTCCGGCGCCGACAGGTCGCGCGACGTCGAGGCCGACGCCACCAGCTTCGGGGACGACACCGAGAAGTGTTACACTGACGAGGACATGTGGCGGGTCCACGAGGCGGGTTAGCCCGGCCGGCCTGAACCGCGACGACCCATGGCCTACGTCATCGATCCCCGGAAATGCGACGCCTGCGCCCTGTGTGTCGAGGAGTGCCCGGTGGGGGCCATCACCCTGGGAGACAAGGCGCCGTTCGTCATCGATACGGACCTGTGTACGGACTGCGGATCGTGCGCCGACGTCTGTCCCCGGGAGGCCATCCGGGGCGGGTGACCCGTGGAGCGATCGAGCGTCATCCAACTCCCCCGCCGCCTGATCGCGCCGGCGGCCGCGATGCTGGCCCGGGCCCTGTTCCACGATCCGCAGACGGCCCATTTCGAGCCGGATGAATCCCGGCGAACGGCGACGATCACCCCGGTCTTCCAGGTCCTGATCAAATACACGGTCCGCTTCGGGCTGGTCCAGGCCACCTCGGACCGGCTCGAGGGCCTGGCCTGCTGGCTGCCGCCGGGCCGGGTCGAGATGTCCCGGTGGCGCCTGATGCGGTCCGGGGTTCATGGCCTGCCCCGCCGGGTGGGGCCCGAGGTCATGGGGCGGATCAGACTGGTCAAGGGCTACGGACACGAGATCCATTGCCGGGTCGCCCCCGGCCCCCACTGGTATTTGATGGTCATCGGCGTCGAGCCGGGACACCAGGGCCAGGGCCACGGCTCCCGCCTGCTCGGCCCCCGGCTGCGGCACCTGGACGAGATGGGCCTGCCCTGCTTTCTGGAAACCCACCAGGAGCGGAACATCGAGCTGTACCGGCGCTTCGGGTTCGAGGTGGCCGAGACCGGTCTCCTGCCCGACAGCGACGTTCGGCACTTCGCCCTCATTCGCCCGCCCCGGGGCTGAGGTCAAGATTATTCGGGCATTCTTTCCTCCTTTAAAATGAGCCGATGCCGGGAGTCTGACGGAAGACCCCTCACCCCTGCCCTCTCCCCGCCAGGCGGGGAGAGGGGGCTCGTCGGTCGGCCGCAGCAATCACATCGATACGCAGACAGCACAGCTGTCTGGCCACCCATATTTAACGCGGCAGGCGCCAACGAAGTGGCGCCGACAAGCGCGGACTATAACCAACTAACCTGTAAAGCGGTGATCGCGAATCAAATGCGGCCACTGCCGCCCACTGCCGCCTTTGACAACGGTCCGCCACTCTGGCAATATTTTTTAGTTGTTAAAAATTTCCCTCACGGGGAGGCGCCCCATGGATCACTACCGGCTGTTCATCGATGGCGAATTCGTTGACGCCGCCGACGGCAAGACCTTCGAGAGCATCGACCCGGGCAACGGCGAGCCCATGGCCACCGTGGCCCAGGCCGGCCCGGCCGAGGCCGAGGCGGCCATCGCGGCCGCCCGCCGGGCCTTTGACCAGGGAGTCTGGTCGAACCTGGACCCGGCCGAGCGCTCCCGGATCGTCATGGACTTTGCCGACCGGCTGATGCAGGACGCCGTCCGCCTGGCCCTGATCGAATCCATGGACTCGGGCGGGATCATCAAGCGGACCGGGACCGAGGTCTTCCTGGGCTCGCTCATGATCCGCAACCTGGCCCAGTACTCCGCCTCGAAATTCCCGTGGCGCGAGGAGATCCCGGTCTCGGGCAACCCCTTCTTCCCGGGGCGCAACTACATCCGCCGCGAGCCCATCGGTGTCTGCGTCGGCATCGTCCCCTGGAATTTCCCCCTGACCATGGCCCTGTGGAAGATCGCCATGGCGATCATCATGGGCAACACCGTGGTCCTCAAGCCGGCCACCAACACCCCCCTGTCCGCCCTGGTCATGGCCGAGGCCGTCCAGCGAAGCGCCATCCCCAAGGGGGTGATCAACGTCGTGCCCGGGCCCGGCGGCGAACTGGGGCGCGTTCTGTGCACCCACCCGGACGTGGACAAGATCGCCTTCACCGGCTCGACGGCCGTGGGCCGCCAGATCATGAAGATGGCCGCGGACACGGTCAAGAAGGTGACCCTGGAGCTGGGCGGCAAGAGCGCCAACATCATCCTGGACGACGCCGACCTGGACCTGGCCGTGGACGGCGGCCTGTTCGGGACCTTCTTCCACCAGGGGCAGATCTGCGAATCGGGCACCCGGATCCTGGTCCAGTCCAAGATCCACGACCAGTTCGTCGAGCGGCTGGTCAAGCGCACGGCCGGCATCAACATCGCCTACCAGCTCTTCCCCAACAGCCAGATGGGCCCCCTGGTCAGCGCCGAGCAACTGGCCACGGTCGAGTACTACGTCGATCAGGGCCGCCAGGCCGGGGCCGAACTGGCCGCCGGCGGCCGCCGGCCCGAGGACCCGCTGCTCGAGGGCGGCTTCTTTTACGAGCCGACCATCTTCACCGGCGTGGACAACAAGATGAAGATCGCCCAGGAGGAGATCTTCGGGCCGGTGGTCTCGGTGATCAAGTTCGATGACGACGACCAGGCCATCGCCGTGGCCAACGACTCGATCTACGGCCTGGGCGGCGGGGTCTGGTCCACGGACACGGCCCGGGCCGAACGGATCGCCGCCGGGGTCCGGACCGGGACGATGTGGGTCAACGACTACCACGCCTTCGGCGATTTCTGTCCCTTTGGCGGCTACAAGCAGTCCGGGGTCGGCCGGGAACTGGGCCACTACGGCCTGGCCGAGTACACCCAGATCAAGCGGGTCCACGTCTCGGCCGAGGGCGATCCGACCAACAAGATGGCCTTCCAGATGATGTTCGAATACCCCAAGACGGGGTCGTACCAGTACCTGGGGCCGACCAAGGTCAACTCGGGTCCCGGGGCCGTGGCCTCGGTCTCGACCGAGGCCCAGATCCTGGGCTGCCGCCGGGCGATCATGCTGACCGACGCGGGGGTCACCGCCGCCGGCCTGGCCGACAAGGCCCGCAAGGCCCTGGGCGGCTACTGCGCCGCCGTGTTCGACGACATCCCCCAGGACTCGTCCCTGCAGACGGTTGACGCCGCGGCCCTGGTCGCCCGCGAGGCGGGGTGTGATCTGGTGGTCAGCGTCGGCGGCGGCTCGGTCATCGACACCGGCAAGGCCCTGGCCGTGACCCTCAAGCTGGGCGGCCGGGCCACGGACCACATCGCCATCATGCGCCTCGACGCCCCGGTCACCCCCCACATCGCCATTCCGACCACGGCCGGCACGGGCTCCGAGGTGACCAGCGCCGCCGTGATCCATAACCAGACCGTGGACCGCAAGGTCTATATCCTGGACTATTTCCTCTACCCCCAGGTGGCCATCCTCGACCCCCACTTCATCACCAGCCTGCCGCCCCACCTGACCGCCTCCACGGCCATGGACGCCCTGACCCACGCCATCGAGGCGGTGACCAGCATCCGGGCCAACCCGGTCTGCGACGCCTTCGGCCTCCACGCCGTCCGGCTCATCCGGGAGAATCTGCCCCGGGCCATCGAGAACGGCCAGGACGTGGCCGTCCGCTCCCAGCTCCAGTCGGCGGCGACCATGGCCGGCTGGGCCTTCACCATCGCCCAGGTCGGTCTGGCCCACGCCATGGCCCACACCGTGGGCGCCCTGTACGGGGTGCCCCACGGCGCGGCCTGCGGCATCGTTTTACCGAAAGTGATGCGCTTCAACGCCGACTTCGCCACCGAGCCGTTGGGAAAAATCGCCCAGGCCCTGGGGGTGCCCGTCCATGACCAGGATCCGGCCCAGGCCGCCCTGGCCGCGGCCGACGCGGTCGAGACCCTGATGAAGGCCGTCGGGCACCCGATGACCCTCCAGGAGGTGGGCGTGCCCGAGGAGGCGCTCTACGAGGCGGCGGTCCACGCCGTGGCCGACCCGGCCTGCCTGTTCAACGCCCGGCCGGTGACCGATCCGGGCCTGGTGATGTCGGTCTTCGAGGAGGCCTACAAATAATTACCGGCCCCCCGGGGCCGGACGCCTGACCAGAAGCAAATTAACGGGGGAGACGCGATGAACTCGAAATACTACAGCGATCCGGCCGTGGCCCTGGACGCCCTGAGCGAGACCTTCCAGCGGGTGGTCCAGGACCCCGATATCAGCGAGTCGCTCAAGGGACTCAATCAACTGGCCGCCTTTGACTACACCCAGGACGACCCCAGCCTGTTCTTCTGGATGGACGCCCGCGGCGGACAGGTCTCGGTCGGCACCGGTCAGCCGGCCGAGGCGCCCACGGTGACCATGGTCAGCAGCCTGGACGTGGCCCATCAGTCCTGGTCCAACAAGCTCAACCCGATGATGGCCATCGCCACCCGGAAGATCAAGCCCAAGGGCAACGCCACCTCGCTGTTGAAACTGTCGCCCCTGCTCAAGAAGATCGCTCCCATCTACAACCAGGTGCTCGACGAGAAGGGCCTGGGGGACATCAAACTCTAGCCATGAACGAAGCGGTCGAGCCGGTCATCGTCGTCAGGTCCCTGTCGGTCCAGCTCGACCGGAGGCCGGTGCTGGACGACATCGACCTGGTGGTCGAGCCCCGCCGCTTCGAGATGGTCATCGGACCCAACGGCGCGGGCAAGACCACGCTCCTCAAGGCCATCCTGGGCCTGGTCCGGCCGGTCAAGGGAGAGGTCCGCGTCTTCGGCTTCGATCCCCGGCGTCTGAGGCACCGGGGACGCCTGGTGGGCTACGTCCCCCAGCGGCCCCTGTCCGACCCCGGGTTTCCGGCCACGGTCGGCGCCGTGGTCCTCATGGGCCGCTACGGCCAGATCGGGCTCGTCCGCCGGCCCGGGGCCGAGGACAAGGCCGCCGTCAAGTTGGCCCTGGAACGGGTCGGCCTTCCGGACCTGATCGACCGGCCCATCGGGGCCCTGTCCGGCGGCCAGTCCCAGCGGATCTTCATCGCCCGGGCCCTGTGCGCCGAGCCCAGGCTGCTCCTCCTGGACGAGCCGTCCATCGGCCTGGACGAGGGGGCCCGCGAGCAGTTCTACGCCCTCCTGCGCCGGCTCCAGCAGGAGCTGGACCTGACCGTGATCATGGTCACCCACGACCTGTCCGTGGTCAGCCTCCACACCGACCGGGTGGTCTGCATGAACCGGCGCCTGATCGCCCATCAGTCCCTGCCCCTGGCGGCCCCGGCCCTGGAGGACTGCTACGGCTGTCAGGTCGAGGCCCTGTTCCACGGCCACGTCCCCCACCGGGTGGTCGATTGAGGCCGAAAGGAGCGATGCGTGTTTGACGTCTTCACCCTGGGCTTCATGCAGCGGGCCCTGGTGGCCGGGGTGATCGTCTCCCTGCTTTTGGGGGGACTGTCGGTCTTCGTGGTCCTCCGGCGGCTGTCGTTCGTCGGGGTCGGCATCTCCCACGCCGCCTTCGGCGGGATCGCCCTCGGCTTCTGGCTGGGGGTGGACCCGACGTTCACCGGGGTCCTGTTCGCCCTGGCCGTGGGGCTCCTTATCGGCTGGGCCAGCCGGACCGGGCGGATCAAGGCCGACACGGCCATCGGTATCTTCTTTGCCGCGGCCATGGCCCTGGGGGCCATCTTTCTGGCCCTGTCCCGGCAGTACCACGCCGACGTGATCGGGGTCCTCTTCGGCGACATCTCGACCATCTGGCCGGGCGACATGTGGCTGATCGCCGGGGTCGGACTGGGGGTCGCCCTGTTTCTGGCCGCTTTTTACAAGGAATTGATCTATATCAGCTTTGATCCGGAGATGGCCCGGGTAAGCGGCGTGCCGGTGACCGCCCTGGAGTATCTCCTCCTGGCGGCCCTGGCCCTGACCGTGGTCATCGGGGTCAAGGTGGTGGGCATCGTCCTTTTGGCCGCCCTGCTGGTCGCCCCGGCGGCCTGCGCCCTGCTCTGGTCGCGCACCATCCGGGGGGTGGTGATCGTCAGCCTGTCCGTGGCCCTGGGGGCCACCCTGGGCGGCCTGGTGCTGAGCGTTTACGTCAACCTGCCCTCCGGGGCGACCATCGTCTGTCTGATCACCCTTGTCTTCCTGGTCTCCCTGGGCACGGCCCGACTGCGGGGCACCTGATCCGGGTGTAAAAAAACGACTTGACAAACCCCACCTGTCTCCTTCATGATCTTTATTTAGAAGGAGTAGTTCATGGGTGGACCTGAAACCGGATTCCGCGTTCTGAGCGGCGACACCAATGTTCGCTGGTGGCGCTGGTGGTGGCGTGGTGCGGAGGTCTGCCCGGAAGTCTAACTGACAGACACAAAGTCGATCGAACCGCGGCAGGCCTCAACGGGCCCCGCGGTTTTTTTCTTGTTGACCGGGGGCTCCCAAGGCCGGCCGTGATTTCGGCAAGCGAAAGGAGAAGACAATGACACGGATGACGCACCTGGACCCCGGCAGCCTGCTCATTCACCCCGATATCCTCCAGGCGGCGGCCATGGACCGCTGCCAGGAACTGCAGGTAAAGGCCGAAAACGGCCGGATCATCATCGAGCCCCGAACCCCGGCCGAACCGGACGGCGTTGCCTCCCGGGAAGGCCGGGTGATTCTGTTCGGCCGGATCGACGATTTGCTCCTCAGCGGCGAAGGCGGTTGAAGAGATCGTCGGTCGGCTTCCCCCGGGAGCGGCGCCTGACGGCCCGCTCCCTTTTTTTAGTTCCCTCGGTCGCCGCCACCCGATGCCCTCCGCCTTGACCTCCACTTGGCCCCCCAATATATTTAAAAAATCCAGGGCTACGATTTTTGGCTCGTTTGTCCTTCAACAGGGGCGGACCGCATGAACGACCGATCAGAACGTGACTCCCTGGGCGAGGTCCAGGTCCCGGCCGAGGCCTATTACGGGGCCAACACCCGGCGGGCGATGGACAATTTCCAGATCAGCGGCCTGACCCTGCCCGACTCGCTGATCATCGCCCTGGCGAAAATCAAGCGACAGGCGGCCCGGGTCAACCTGTCCCTGGGTCGCCTGCAAAAGGCCGCGGCTGAGGCCATTGAAACAGCGGCGACCGAGATCATCGACGGCCGCCACGCGGACCAGTTCCCGCTGGACGTGTTTCAGACCGGCTCGGGCACCTCGACCAACATGAACCTGAACGAGGTAATCGCCGGCCGGGCCAACGAACTGTTGACCGGACGGCGCGGCGGCAAGGAGCCGGTCCATCCCAACGACCACGTCAACCTGGGCCAGTCCACCAACGACGTCTTTCCCTCGGCCATTCACCTGGCCGCCCTGACCCAGCTCCGGGCGGACTTGCTTCCCGCCCTGGTCTCCCTGCAGGCCAGCCTCGAGAACAAGGCCGCCGAATTTGGCGGGATAGTCAAAACTGGGCGGACCCACCTCCAGGACGCCCTGCCCGTCACACTGGGCCGGGAGTTCGGGGGTTACGCCCGGCAGGTGGAAAAGGGACGGCTCCGCCTGGAGGCCGTCCAGACCGACCTGGCCGAACTCCCCCTGGGCGGCACGGCCGTGGGTACCGGCGCCGGCGCGCCGCCCGGGTTCGCCCCCCGGGTCATCGCCGCCCTGGCCGAGGAGACCGGGCTGCCCCTGGTCGAGGCCCGCGATCACTTCGAGGCCAACTCGGCCCGGGACGCGGCGGTCATGGCCGGCGGGGCCCTCAAAAGCGTGGCCGTCAGCCTGGCCAAAATCGCCGGCGACCTGCGGTGGCTGGCCTCGGGGCCGCGGTTCGGCCTGGGCGAGATCACCCTGCCCGAGCTCCAGCCCGGCTCGTCGATCATGCCCGGCAAGATCAACCCGGTGGTCCCTGAAGTGGTCGTCCAGGTCGCGGCCCAGGTCATCGGTCTTGACGCGGCCCTGACCCTGGGCGGCCTGGGCGGCCGGTTCGAGCTGAACACGATGATGCCCCTGATCGCCCACGACCTGCTGACCTCGATCTCCTGGCTGGCCCGGGCCGTCCGGCTTTTGGACGAAAAATGCGTCCAGGGCATAGAGGTCCGCCCGGAACTGGCCGCCTCGGGAATCGAGCGCAACCTGATGCTGGCTACCTTTCTGGTCCCGGCCATCGGCTATGACCGGGCGGCCGAGGTGGCCCGGGAGGCCGCCCGCTCGGGCCGGACCATCGCCCAGGCGGCGGTGGACCTGGGCCTCATGGACGCCGATCAGGTCAGGGAACTCCTCGACCGGGCCGTCCCCAAGTAATCCATCCGGATCGATCACCGCCCTCGGCCGGCCTTCCAACGGAAAACGGTTAACAAACCGGCCAAAAACTGGTAAGGATAGCCCGATCTCCACTTCGCCCTGGTCCGGATGATTGATCCGGGCCAGGAATCGATTCACGTCTCGGTTTGTTCATTGGTTCCCGCCGGCCCCCAGGGGCCTGACCGGCGGCGCGAGGGAGGGTGCTATGCGCAAGATCGTGGTGGCCGGAATTTCCTTGGCTCTGATCTGCGGGACGGCGGGCGTCACCAACGCCGCCCAGAAGCCGATCCTGATCGGCGTTTACTTCCCCATGACCGGGCCCTCGGCCCCCTACGGCCAGATGGGCTGGCAGGGGCTTAAGCTCGCCCGCCAGTTCCGGCCCACCGTCCTGGGCCGGCCGGTCAAGCTGATCCTGGTGGACAACAAGTCAGACAAGGTCGAATCGGCCAACGCGGTCAACCGCCTGATCAAGTACAATCACGTCCGGGCGATCATCGGCGGCCTGACCAGCTCCAACTCGCTGGCCGGGGCCCCGGTCTGCGAAAAGGCCGAGGTGCCCATGATCAGTCCCTGGGCGACCAACCCCCTGGTCACCCAGGGCCGCAAGTACGTCTTCCGGGTCTGCTTCATCGACCCCTTCCAGGGACGCGTCGCCGCCGCGTTCGCCCGCAAGAACCTCAAGGCCAAGACCGCGGCCGTGCTCATCGACAAGTCCCAGGACTACTGCGTGGGCATCGCCGCCTTTTTCATGCGCGCTTTTAGACGGATGGGCGGCCGGATCGTCCTCAAGACCTACTACCAGACCGGCGACCAGGACTTCACCGCCCAGCTCAGCGCGGCCAAGGCGGCCAAGCCGGACCTGCTCTACGTGCCCGGCTACTTTGCCGAGGACGCCCTCATCGCCCGCCAGGCCCGGGAGCAGGGCCTGACGGCCCATCTGATGAGCGGCGACGCGGCCCAGGCCCCCGAGCTGATCAAGATCGGCAAGAAGGCCGTCGAGGGCCTGTTCTTCACCACCCACTTCGACGCCCAGGGCGTGGTCACCGCCCAGGGCCGGCGGTTCGTCAAGCTCTACCTGGCCGCCTACAAGCAGACCCCGGATTCGGTGGCCGCCCTGTCCTGGGACACCTATAACGTCCTGCTGGACGCCATCCAGAAGGCCAAATCCACCGCCCCCAAGGCCATCGTCGCCCAGCTCGACCGGGTCAAGAATTACCCGGCCGTGACCGGCGTGTTGTCCATCGTCAATCACAACGCCGTCAAGCCGGCCGTCATCCTCAAGGTCAAGGGCGGCAAGTTCGTCTATGTGGCGACGGTCAAGCCCTAATCCGGTCCATTAAACCCCCGCGGCCGGGTCAATCCCGACCCGGCCCTGGCCCCGGGGTACAATGGTTTAAAAAATACGGGCCTCACGCCCGGTCCACCACTGACCACCTGACCGCGCCATGACCCTGACCCTTTTCATCCAGCAGATCATCAACGGCCTGGCCCTGGGTACCCTCTACGGCCTGATCGCCATCGGCTACACCATGGTCTATGGCATCCTGCGGCTGATCAACTTCGCCCACGGCGACGTGCTCATGGTCGGCTGCTACTTCGCCTTTTTCGGGGCGGCCGTGTTCTCGCTGCCCTGGTGGGCCTCGGCGGCGATCGCCATGGCCCTGACCGCCCTGCTGGGGGTGGTCATCGACCGGGGTGCCTACCGGCCGGTCCGCAACGCCCCCCGCATCTCGGCCCTGATCACGGCCATCGGCGTCTCCTTCCTGCTGGAAAACCTGGGCCTGGTCGTCTTCGGCGGCCGGCCCAAGCCCTTCACCGATTACATCCCCGACTTCATGAGCCACATCTACACTGTCGGCGGGGTGCGCATCCTGGGCCACTCGATCTACACCCCGATCATCACCCTGCTCCTGGTGGCCGGCCTGCTGGTCATCGTCTATCGGACCCGGATGGGCCAGGCCATGCGGGCCATCAGCCGCGACATGGAGACGGTCCAGTTGATGGGGATCAACGTCAACCGGGTCATCGCCATCACCTTTGCCCTGGGCTCGGCCCTGGCCGCGGCCGGCGGGATCCTGTGGGCCATGAAGTATCCCCAGATCAACCCCCTGATGGGCATCTTCCCCGGGCTCAAGGCCTTTGTGGCCGCCGTGCTGGGCGGCATCGGCAACATCGTCGGGGCGATGATCGGCGGGGTGATCCTGGGGCTGACCGAGATCATGGTCGTCGCCCTGCTGCCCTCCCTGTCGGGCTACAAGGACGCCATCGCCTTTGTCATCCTGATCCTCATCCTCCTGTTCAGGCCGACCGGGATCATGGGGGAGAAGCTGCCTGAATGAGACGCGACCTGCCGTTCGTGGACGCCAACCCCCGGAACACCCTGCTGTCGGCCCTGGCCCTGGGGGTGATGGCCACGATCCTGCTGGCCTTCCAGGAATGGTCCTCGGGCTATACCATCCATCTTCTGACCAAGGCCGGGATCTACGTCACCATCGCCGTTTCCTACAACCTGATCAACGGGGTGACCGGTCAGTTCTCCCTGGAGCCCAACGCCTTTGTGGCCATCGGGGCCTATACCACGGCCCTGCTGACCCTGAGCCCGGCCGAGAAGGCCCAGTCGTTCATCATCGAGCCGATCATCTGGCCCCTGTCGGTCATCCACATCCCGCTCCTGCCGGCCCTGCTCATCGCCGGGCTGGTCACGGCCTTCATGGCCTTTTTGATGGGGTTTCCCGTGTTCCGGGTCCGGGGGGACTACCTGGCCATCGTCACCCTGGGCTTCGGCGAGGTGGTCCGGGTGGTGGCCAACAACCTGCAAACTGTGACCAACGGACCGCTGGGGCTGAAGGGCATCCCCAAGTGGACCACCCTGTGGTCGGCCTGGGGCCTGGCCGCGGTGGCGGTGTTCGTCATCTACCGCCTGGTGCGATCGTCCTTCGGCCGGGCCCTCAAGGCCATCCGCCTGGACGAGACCGCGGCCGAGGCCATGGGCATCAACGCCTTCTGGCACAAGATGCTGGCCTTCACCCTGTCCGCCTTTTTCGAGGGGATGGCCGGCGGACTGCTGGCCCACCTCCTGACGACCATCGACCCGAAAATGTTCACCTTCTTCCTGACCTTCGAGCTGCTGATCATCATCGTCGTCGGGGGCCTGGGCTCGACCACCGGCTCGGTCATCGCCGCGGTGGGTCTGACCTTTATCAGCGAGTGGCTGCGGGTCGTCGAGGAGCCGATGACGGTCGGCTGGCTTTCGGGCGTGGCCGTGGTCATCGGCCTGGGACTGGCCGGGGCGGGGTTGGTGGTGGTCCTGCTGGCCCGCCGCCGGGGCTCCTTGCGGGCCTGGTACCACCGGCGGCGGACCTGGGTCCTCGGGACCGGCGCGGGCGGCCTGGCCCTGGCGCTCGGGGCCCTGGCCGCGGACCTGATCCTGTCCCACTGGGGACTGGTCCGGCGCGAGCTGCCCGGACAGCCCGGCATGCGGATGGTCATCTTCTCGGCCACCCTGATCCTGTTCATGATCTTCCTCCGCCAGGGCCTGTTGGGACAGAGGGACTTCTCCTGGGCGTGGCTGATCGGCCTGCCGGCCCGACTGAGAAAATGGGGCCGGCCTCCCGAAAGACTCCCGGAAAACGCGACCCCGGGCGAGGATCAATCGTGAGCCGGCTCGTCCTCGACAAACTCCGCGTCCAGTTCGGCGGCCTGACGGCGGTTATGGACTTTGACCTGACCCTCGAGCCCGGCGAGCTGGTCGGCCTGATCGGCCCCAACGGCGCGGGCAAGACGACCACCTTTGACGCCATCACCGGCCTGGTCCGGCCCACCGCCGGCCGGGTCGTCTGGGACAACCGCCGAATAAACGGCCTCAAGCCCAACCGGGTCAACCGCCTGGGCATCGGCCGGACCTTTCAGCAGATCAGGCTGTTCGGGGAGATGAGCGTCCTGGAAAACGTCATGGCCGGCTATCACGGCCGCCTTCAGGCCAATTTTTTGCAAGCCATCTTCCGCCTGCCGGGCTACGTCCGCCAGGAGCGGGAGATGATCGACTACGCCACCCGGCTACTTTCGGAGGTCGAACTGAGCGACCTGGCCGCCGAGCCGGCCGGGTCACTGGCCTACGGCCAGCAGCGGCGGGTCGAGATCGCCCGGGCCATGGCCACCAAGCCCCGGCTGCTCCTGTTGGACGAGCCGGCCGCCGGGATGAACCCTCGAGAGTCCATGGCCCTGGCCCAGACCATCCGCCGACTCCAGGCGGCCTATGACCTGACCATCCTGATCATCGAGCACGACATGCCCTTTGTCATGGGCCTCTGCCCCAGGCTGTACGTCCTGGATCACGGGATCAACATCGCCATGGGCACGCCCCGGGAGATCAGGGACGACGAGCGGGTGGTGGCCGCCTATCTGGGGGAGCGCCGTGCTCGAGGTTAGGGATTTACGAGTCAATTACGGCGGCATCCGGGCCCTGCTGGGGGTGACCCTCGATGTGGACGAGGGCCGGGTGGTGACCCTGGTCGGGGCCAACGGGGCCGGCAAATCGACCCTGCTGCGGGCCATCTGCGGCCTGGTCAAGCCCCAGGGGGGACGGATCGTGTTCGACGGCCGGGACCTGACCGGCTGGGCCACCCATAAGGTCATGCGACGGGGACTGGCTATGGTCCCCGAGGGCCGGCGGGTGTTCGTCAACCTGAGCGTCCTGGAAAATCTGTCGCTGGGAGGCTATCATCGGCCCCGGGACAAGGCCTGGCAAACCGACCTGGACCGGATGTTCGAGCTGTTCCCCAGACTGGCCGAACGGCGCACCCAGGCGGCCGGGACCCTGTCCGGGGGCGAGCAGCAGATGCTGGCCCTGGCCCGGGGCCTGATGAGCCGGCCCCGTCTGCTGCTCCTGGACGAACCCTCGCTGGGACTGGCCCCCAAGCTGGTGGACGAGGTCTTCGGGGTGATCGAACGCATCCGGGCCGCCGGGGTGACCATCCTCCTGGTCGAGCAGAACGCCGCCGGGGCCCTCGAGGTGGCCGATTACGGCTACGTCCTGGCCGGGGGAGCCGTGGTGATCGAGGGTCCCGGCCAGAAACTCCTGGACGACCAGCGGGTCCGGGACGCCTATCTGGGCGAGACCGAAATGGATTGGTGAGCGTTCCCGACCGGTTGACATTCCCCCATAATTTCAGCGATCATAACCTCAGACCATCCTTGAGGGGGGGAGCCATGGTCCGCAAGGTATATTTGATTGCCATCTGTCTGGTACTGGCCATGGCCGGTTTGATCACAGCTGCCTCCGGGGCTCGGTCCGCGCAGAAAAATGCCATCCGGATCGGGGTCATGCTGTCCATGACCGGGGCCGGCGCGGCCTACGGTCAGATGGAGTGGATCGGCATCAACATCGCCCGGAAAATGGTCTCCCGGGTCCTGGGCCGGCCGATCCGGTTCTTTCTGGTGGACACCAAGTCCGAGAAGATCGAGGCGGCCAACGCCGCCAACCGGCTGATCAAGAAGAACAAGGTCGTGGCCATTATCGGGCCGACCATTTCGTCCACCTCCCTGGCCGCGGCCCCCATCACCGAAAAGGCCCGGGTCCCCATGGTCAGCCCCTCGGCCACCAATCCCCTGGTCACCCAGGAACGGAAGTACGCCTTCCGGACCTGCTTCATCGATCCCTTCCAGGGCATCGTCGCCGCCCGGTACGCCTATCAGGTCCTTAAGAAACGGCGGGCGGCGATCATCATCGACATCGCCCAGGACTACTCGGTCGGCCTGGCCAAGTTCTTCGAGGCCGAGTTCAAACGGCTCGGCGGCAAGGTCGTGGCCAAGGCCTTTTGCCAGTCCGGTGACCAGGATTTCAACGCCCAGCTCAGCGCCATCATCCCCAAGAAGCCGGACGTGCTCTATCTGCCCAACTACTACACCGAGGACGCCCTGATCGCCATCCAGGCCCGCCAGCTCCGACTGATGGCGCCCATCCTGTCCGGGGACGGGGCCCAGGCCATGGACCTGATCAACATCGGCAAGAAGGCGGTCGAGGGGTTCATGCTCACCGGGCACTTCCATCCCCAGAGCGCGGCCACGGCCACGGCCAAAAAGTTCATCGCCCTGTTCCACAAGACCTACCCGAACAAGACCCTGACCGCGTTTCACGCCCTGGGCGCGGACGCCTACCTGGTCCTGATCGACGCCATCAAGCGGGCCGGCTCGATCGACCCGGTCAAGATCCGGGCCGCCCTGTCCGCCACCCGGCGCTTCGAGGGCGTCACCGGGATCATCTCCATTGACAAGCACGGCAACGCGGTCAAGAGCGCCGTGATCCTCCAGGTCCAACATGGGAAATTCGTTTACAAGTCCACGGTTAATCCCTAGCAATCATTCACTACCCACAGGGGTCTCCCTGAATCGGGGAGGCCCCACTGGAAATAGGGACCTCCCGTTTATAAATAAATCCTGACCTGACCGGCCCCATTTCCCTGTCCCCTGATTCCGGATTCCAGAAAGTCCTGGGGGCTGAGCATCCCCTTTTCAGAGCCGCCCCGTGTTTCCGCTCGGTTAAGCCTTTGACTGACCTCCATCCAACAGATTAATATAATTACACAATTAAATTGACCAACCAATTGGTTAAATTTGGCTGACATCTTGCATGAAATTTAACCAAGCAGTTGGTTAGAGGGGCTTCAACCTTCAAAGGAGGGACACACCATGAGGCACGCCATCATCAAGACCCAATCAAGACCGCCCAGGGCCCTGCTGGGCCTGATGGGCTCGTGCGACCTGGGCCTGATCCAGTTCCAGGGAGGTGTTTTGCTGTCAATTCTGGTCCGGGTGGCGACCCGCCGCCGGATCGAGCGGCTGGCTTTGCCCCGCCCAGTCATGGGGGACCTCAAAAAAGTCAAGATCGAGCCTGACCGGTCCCAAGGGGCCAGGACAGTGAAACCAACGACCGAGAGGCCGAGGACAGTTACCGGGCCACAACCCGAGGACTGATGAACGACTGACCGCAACCCAGGAGGGAAGGACGATGGCCGGGATTTTTTCAATTTTAAGAAATAACTGGCAGGTGGCGTTCTGCCTGGCCTGTATCGGGCTGGCCCTGCTGCTGTCCAGTTGCGTCACCAGCGGTGCGGCGGTCTCCATCGGACCGGCGGCTTTTTCGGCCGGCCAAGTCGTTCCGGCCGACCTGAGCCCGGCCCAGCGGCTTAAACTGGTGACCGACTGCTCCCGATACGACTATTACTGGTCCGGGGACCTGATCCCGGCCAATTCCTTTTCTCGCCGGACGATCCGCGAGATCCGGGCTGTATTGATCGTGCCCAAGTCGGCCAGGGTCCGGATCGTGGGCGGCGACTGGCGCCGGCTGGTCGGCTGCCCCTGGGTTCGCCGGGGCCGGGTCCCGGAGATGGTCGCTCCCACCCGGGGTCGGGACGCCGGCGGGCCGCGCCTGATGGCCGTCTTGGGTGAGCGGGGTCAGATCGTCGGCTGGCTGGCCGCCTCGGCCACCGGCGGGATGAGCGTCCTGGCCCGGGGCCGGACCGCGGGTGGTCTCAGGTCGTACGAAGTCAGCGCCATGGACCGGTTCGATCCCAACGGCCCCGGCGGCGGCTCCGGGGCCGGCGGGGCCGGCGGAGGCGGTGGCGGGGGCGGCGGGGGTCGGTGATCTTTTCCGGGATCGATCCTGATCAGGGACGGCCTTGAACTGACGGGCCGGGTACGGTTTAATTGAAACTGAACCTCAATCCCGTCCCCTTTCAGGAGAACCCCGGATGGACGTCACCCTGGACACCAAGATCAACGACCTCTTGAGGGACTACCCCTACCTGCTGGACTACCTGGTCTCCCTGTCCCCCGAGTTCAAGCGCCTCAAGAACCCGGTCCTGAGAAAGACCATGGGCCGGGTGGCCACCCTGCGCAAGGCGGCGGCCATGGGCGGACTGGACCCGGACGAGTTTGTGGGCAAGATCCAGGCCGAGATAACCAGGCACGGCCCGGCGCCGGCCGAGACGCCCCCGAGCGGTCCCGAGGGGCGCCAGGAGGCCCTCAAGCAGATCATCCGGGACCTGCACGCCGGTGAGGACATGGAGGTCCTCAAGGCCCGGTTCCGGGAGATCGTCCGGGAGGTGGACGCCGGTGAGATCGCGGCCATGGAGCAGCAGCTCATCGCCGAGGGCCTGCCCGTGGACGAGGTCAAGCGCCTGTGCGACGTCCACGTCGAGATCTTCAAGGACGCCCTGGAGGGGCAGGACCGGCCCCAGCCGCCGCCCGGGCACCCGGTCCACACCTTCATGAAGGAGAACCGGGCCTCGGAGAAGATCATCAGCGACCTGGCGATCCTGATCGGCCGGCTGGGACGGCCGCCCCGGCCCGAGTCCTGGGCCGAGCATCGGGACGAGCTGGCCGCCCTGGTGGACGAACTGTTCCGGGTGGACCTCCACTACGCCCGCAAGGAGAACCAGCTCTTTCCGCTGCTCGAGGCCCATCACTTCACCGGGCCGTCCCAGGTGATGTGGGCCATTCACGACGATATCCGGGGGGCCCTCAAGGAGGCCCGGCGGCACCTGGCCGCGGGCGAGGCGGACCAGGCCGTGGACAACATCGAGACCGCCACCCGGGCCATTCGGGACATGATCTACAAGGAGGAGCACATCCTCTATCCGACCAGCCTGGACATGCTCAGCCAGGACGAATGGCTTCAGGTCAAGGCGGGCGAACCGGACATCGGCTACGCCTGGGTGAAGCCGGACGAGGGCTGGCCGGAGCGGATCGTTGCCCCCGGGGAAGGGGCCCCTCCCGCGCCCGAGGCCGGGACCGGGCCCGAGGTCGAGGGTGAGCTGCGCCTGGACACCGGCCGGCTGAGCGTCGCTCAGGTCAACCTCATGCTCAAGCACCTGCCCGTGGACCTGACCTTTGTGGACGCCCAGGATCGGGTGGCCTATTACTCGGAGGGGCCGGAGCGGATCTTTCCCCGCAGCCCGGCCGTCATCGGCCGCCAGGTCCGGAACTGCCATCCGCCCAAGAGCGTCCACCTGGTCAATAAGATCCTGGACGCCTTCAAGTCGGGCCGGCGGGACACGGCCGCCTTCTGGATCCCGCTCGGCGGCCGGTTCATTTACATCCGCTACTTTGCGGTGCGCGACGAGGCGGGCGAGTACCAGGGGGTGCTCGAGGTCAGCCAGGACCTGACCGAACTCCGCAAGCTGGAAGGCCAGCAGCGTCTGCTGGACTGGGAGAACGAATAAGGTCCGGGGCCTGGACGACTGGTCCAGACCGCCGGGATCAGGACCCGATCGCGATCGGAAAGCGAGGTATTCTTATGTGGCCTATCGGACCCTTGATGCACGAACACCGACTCATCGAACGACTGGTGGCGATTGTCGAGCAACGCCTGCCCGAGTTCAGGAAGAACCAGCGGGTCGATTCAGTGATGATCGACCGGGTGACCGAATTCTTCCGGATGTACGCCGACCGGTGTCACCACGGCAAGGAGGAGGACATCCTGTTCAAAAGCCTGGAGACCAAGGATTTGAGCCCGGAACTGACCGAGATGATGGCCGAACTGGTCCAGGACCACGTCGAGGGAAGAAAGATGGTCGGGGCCCTGGTCGCGGCCAACGGGCGCTACGCCGCCGGCGAATCGGCGGCCTGGACCGAGGTCGTGGATTTGCTGGAGCGTTTGATCGTCTTTTATCCCAACCACATCGCCAAGGAAGACAAGCACTTCTTCTTCCCCTGCATGGGCCATTACTCCCGGGAGGAGAAGGACGTCATGCTCGACGAGTTCAGCGGGTTCGACGCGAAGCTGATCCACGAGTTTTTCGGGAAGGTCGTGGCCTCGATGGAGGGTTCCGGCGCCGGGTGAGGCCGGCCCTTCCCCGGGTCGATTCCGTCCGGTTCACCCCCTCGGCGGAAAGGTGCCCTTCTCGACCACGGTGATGCCGCGGTCACTGACCAGGAAGTGCTCCTGGTCCTTTCGGGGATCGACCCCGATCTCCATGCCCGGCGGGATCGAGTTCTGCTTGTCGATGATCGCCTTCTTGATCCGGCAGCGCCGGCCGATCTCGACCCCGGTCATGATCACCGATTCCTCGACCTCGGCGAACGAGTGGACGTACACCCCCGGGGACAGGACCGAGTTGCTGACCGTGGCTCCGGAGATGATGCAGCCGTGGGAGACCAGCGAGTCCAGGGCCTTGCCCTCCCGGTGCTGCTCGTCGGAATAGACGAACTTGGCCGGGGGGAGCTGGTGTTGCAGGGTCCTGAGCGGCCACCGCTCGCCGTAAACGTTGAAAAAGGGGTCCACCCCGCACAGGTCCATGTTGGCGTTCCAGTAGGAGTCAATGTCGCCCACGTCCCGCCAGTACTGGGAGTCCCGGGTCTGGTCGTGGAAGAGCCGGGTCCGGACGCCGTTTTCGTCCTGGACGTAAGTGAAATCGCCCACCCGGTTTTCCCGGCGATAGAAAAAGGCATAGGCCCGGTGGGAATCGATCAGCCGGGGCAGGACGTTGTGCCCGAAGTCGTCGTGGTCCGTGCCCTTGAGGGCTTCGATTAAGACCTCGGTCTTGAAGGCGTAGATGCCCATCGAGGCCAGGGAGTGGTCCGGATCGCCGGGGATGGCCGGCGGATCGGTCGGTTTCTCGACGAATTCCGTGATCCGGCCCTCCTCGTCCACTCCCAGGATGCCGAACTTGGAGGCCTGGGACCGGTCGAACTCGAAGGCGGCCACGCTCACGTCGGCGTCCCTTTCCCGGTGGAACTCGGCGAAACGGCGGTAATCCATCTTGTAAACGTGGTCCCCGGACAGGATCAGGACCAGGGACGGGGCCTCCCGCTCGACCAGGTACAGGTTCTGGCGGATCGCGTCGGCCGTGCCCCGATACCAGTCCTCGCCCAGCCTCTTCTGGGGAGAGCAGATCTTGAGGTAATGCCCCAGGTCCAGGGAAAAGATGTTCCAGCCCGTCTCGAGGTGATCGACCAGGGACTGGGCCTTGTACTGGGGGATGACGATCATCTTGTAGATTTCGGAATTGACGCAGTTGGACAGGACCACGTCCATCAGCCGGTAGGTGCCCCCGAAGGGAACGGCCGGCTTGGTCCGGTCCTTGGTCAACGGGAAGAGTCGCTCGCCCTTGCCTCCGGCCATGATCATGGCCAGCGTGTCCTTCACCTCCACCTCCTGCTGCTGAATGTTTTCAGTATATCATCTGGACCGGCCGGCTTAAAGGCCGGCCAGGGCCGGGCCCAGGCCATGGTTGACGCCGGCGGGGCCCAACCAGTACAGTGAGGGGGCCAACCCGAGCAGGAGACCGAGATGAAACGGCTGAGCCTTGTCTGGGTGATGGTCCTGGTCCTGGCGACGGCGGCCACGGCCGCGCCCGCCGGCCAGATTTCCGCGGAAAAACTCGCCCTGGCCAAAAAGATGGTCATGCTGGCCGCGCCGACCCTGAAGATGACCCTCAACCGGGTCCGGGAGGTGGTCAGGCAGAAATGCACCAGGCCGGGGATCATGAAACAGATCGAGTCCGCCTTCGAGGGTTACTTGGACCAACTGGCCGGCGAGATCGCCAAGCGCATGTCCCTGGCGAGCCTCAAGGCCTTTTTGGCCTTCTACCGGACCCCGGTCGGACAGAAGCTGCTGACCAATCAGGTGATCATCCTGCAGCAGTTCGTCTCCGCCATGGTCTGGATGCACAAGAAGCGGTCCCAGGGAAACAAGACGGTCACCCTGGCCGACGCCATTTCCCGGAAAGACCTGAAGCCGGGCCGCTACGCCGCCGCCCAGTCCCTGGCGGACAAGGCCCAGTTCGCCCAGATGATGGCCGGCGGCTCGGCCGGGGCCCAGTTGGCCCGGCAGGGCATCACCCCGGCCATGATGCAGGAGTTCTGGGCCCGCCTGGTGGCCAAGTTGTTCACCGTGGCCGAGATCAAGCAGATCGAGGCGTTCTACAACACCCTACCCTACCAGGAGTACGTCAAGGCCACTCCCGAGTTCCAGAACGCGGCCCAGAAACTGGGCGTTCCGCTCCAGCAGCGCCTGGTCAAGATCCTCCAGGCCTGCCGCTGAAATCCGTAGCCGTGGCCTCGGGATCGAAAGTGAACGAACTCGGACCAGACCGGAAGTCCCGTTGATAAAATTGACTGTCATCGGCGGCGGTCCGGGCGGATACACCGCGGCGCTGCGGGCCGCCCGGCTGGGGGCCGAGGTGACCCTGGTCAGCGACGAGCCCCTGGGCGGGACCTGCCTCTGGCGGGGGTGCATTCCGACCAAGACCCTGCGGGCCTCGGCCCACGCCCTGCACCTGGTGGGGCGGGCCGCCGAGTTCGGCCTGGGGATCGAGGGTTCCGGTCGGCCTGACCCGGCCGGCCTGCGCGACCGTCTGGCCGGGGTGATCGGGGTGCAGGCCCGGGGCCTCGAGGTCTTGTTCAAGCAAAACAAAATAGCCGTGGTGCGGGGCCGGGCCCGCCTGAGCGGGCCGGGGCGAATCGCGATCCGGACCAAGGACGGCCCCGAGGAGGCGCTGGCCTATGACCGGCTGATCGTCGCCGTCGGCGCCCGGGCGGCCGCGCCCCCGGGCCTCGACATCGACGGCCGGACAATCTGGTCCTCGGACCACGCCCTGGCCCTGACGGAAATCCCCCGGCGCCTGCTGGTCGTCGGGGCCGGGGCGGTGGGCGCGGAACTGGCCATGATCTTTCGCCTGCTGGGGGCCGAGGTGACCCTGGTCGAGTTTTTGGGACGCCTGCTGCCCCTGCCCGGGGTGGACGCTGACCTTTCGACCACGCTGTTGCGGGAGATGAAAAAGCGCCGGATCAAGGTCTTCCTGAATCAGCGGGTGGCCGGCATCGAACCAAAGGGCGGGGACGGACTGCGGGTCCGGCTGGAGCCGGCCCCGGGCGCGGCCTTGTCAGCCAAGGCCGCCGAGGTGGCCGTGGACCGGGTCCTGGTGGCCGTGGGGCGCCGGCCCAACACCGGCGATCTGGGCCTGGAAACCGTCGGCCTGGGCGGAGATGCGGCCGGCTGGATCCAGGTCAACGACCGGCTCGAAACGGCCGTCCCCGGGATCTACGCGGTGGGTGACGTCCTGGGGCCCTCGCGCCTGATGCTGGCCCACGCCGCCGCGGCCGAGGGGCTGGCCGCCGCCGAGAACGCCCTGAGAAATTCGCCCCGGGCCCGGCTCGATTACGACAAGATCCCCTACGCCGTCTTCACCTTCCCCGAGGCAGCCGGGGTCGGCCTGACCGAGGCCCAGGCCCGGGAGCGGGGTATCGAGATAAAAACGGCCGCCTTTCACCTAAGGACCCTGGGGCGGGCCCAGGCCGAGAGCGAGATCGCCGGCCTGGTCAAGCTGATCGCCGCGGCCGACACCGGCCGGCTGATGGGGGGTCATATCTGCGGGGCCGGGGCCGCCGAGATGATCCACGAGGTGGCCGCCGCGCTCGCCCTTTCGGCCACGGCCGCGGATCTGGCGACCTTGGTCCACGCCCATCCGACCATGTCCGAGGGCCTGGCCGAATGCGCCCGGGAACTGGCCCGGGTTGTCGAGGAGGGTTAGCGAGGCCGGGTCCATATCCGAGCGGTGATCCCGCGAATCAGAGTGCCCACTGGCACCGATCGAGGCGTTCGATCGCGGCTCAATCGGCTGACAAACCACGAGGCGACCCCGCGAACTAAGGTGCCCACTGGCACACGAGATCAGCATTTAAGAAGTTCGATCGCGGCTCAAGCGGCCGACAAACCACGGGACATCCCCGCGAATTAAGGTGCCCACTGGCACTACTCGGACGTCTGGCTGTGATACTCCTCGGCATCCATCAGGTCGTCCATTTCCTCGGGCTCGGTCAGCCGGACCCGGGTGATCCAGCCCTTTTCCTCGGGCGAATCATTGATCAGATCCGGATGGTCGTCGAGTTCCAGGTTGGACTCGACGACCACGCCTGACACCGGGGCGATCAGGTCCGAGACCGTCTTCTGGGACTCGATCTGCCCGAAGACCTCACCGGCCACCAGCTCGTCGTCCTCTTCAGGCAGATCCACGAACACGATCTTGCCCAGTTGATCCTGGGCAAACTGGGTAATGCCTATCCGGGCCTCCTCGCCCTCGAGGCGGGCCCAGGTGTGTTCCGGGTGGTACTTCATGTCGGCTCTCCTGCGACTAAATGGATTGGACTCCGGCTTATTATCACATTTGGCCCGCCCGGGGCAATTACCTGGGGAACCGGGAGGCCGGCCGGCGAGTCCAATCAGAAAACGGGCCGTGCCAGTGGGGTGCCAGTGGGCACCTTAATTCGCGGGGTTGTCCCGTGGGCCATTGGCCACTTGAGCCGCGATCGAACGCCTCAGGCGCTGATTTTTAGTGCCAGTGGGCACCTTAATTCGCGGGGTTGCCCCGTGGGCCGTTGGCCGCTTGAGCCGCGATCGAACGCCTCAGGCCCTGGACCCCGGCAGGCGGGTCGGCATTGACCGGCCCCTGACCGGAAGTGTATTATCAAGGAGTATCCAGCACATGGAGGCAGTCATGAGGTTCCGACTTTGGGCCGTCCTACCGGCCGTTGTCCTGGCCGGTCTGGTGGCGGCGCCCGTCCTTTCAGGGACCCCGGCGCCGCTTCAGGTCAAAACCAAGATCACAGAGGTCACCGTCTATCCCCGCCGGGCCCAGGTCACCCGGGTCGGCCGGTTGCAGGTGCCGGCCGGGGTGCACCGGATCAGCGTCACCGGCCTGCCCTATCGCCTGTCCACCGCCTCGGTCCGGGTCAAGCTCATGGGACCGGCCGGACTGGCCTTCCAGGGGGTCGAGGTCCTGAGCCGCTACCACCGAAACGTCACCTCGCTCCAGGAGAAAAAGCTGCGGGAGAAACTGCTGGCGCTGGTGGCCAAGTACAACCACGTCCGCGACCGTATCAGCGTGGTCAACGAGCAGCTCAATTTCCTGAGGAACCTGGCCCGGAACACGGCCCGGCGGGTGGGCCAGCAGGTCCTGGTCAAGTTGCCGGCCACGACCGACCTGGACGCCCTGATGAACTTCGCCGCCAAGAAGAGCCTCGAACTCCTGGACAGGCGGCGGGCCCTGCAAAAACAGACCCGCGGGATCAGCCAGGATATGCGGGTGGCCCGGGTGGAACTGGGGCGTATCCGGCGCGGCTATGCCCGGCGGACCCGGGAGGCGGTGATCCTGGTCAAGGCCCAAAAGGCCGGTCAGGTCAAGGTCCAGATCTCCTACCTGGTCTGGGGCGCCACCTGGCGGCCGCTGTACCTGGCCCGTCACCTGGACGGCGGGGACAAGGTCAGATTGACCATGCTGGCCCAGATCCGGCAGCGGACCGACGAGGACTGGCAGGGCGTCCGCCTGACCCTGTCCACGGCCCGGCCGTCGATCAGCAGCCGGCCGCCTTTCCTCAGTGTCTGGCGCTTGAGGCTGTACACGCCCATGCCGCTAAAGGCCAAGCGGAAGGCCTTGCGGGAGGAACGGTCCAGGACCGGTTACTACCGGAGGCGGCTGGCTGCCCCGGCACCGCCGCCCCGGCCCTCGGGAGGGATCCAGGACGCCGCCTCCAGGCGGGCGACGACCATCACCGCCGGAATTTCCTCCCGGCTGGGTTCCTTCCAGTTCAAGATCGAGCATCCCATGGACGTCCCGGCGGACGGCCGCTATCACCAGACGACCATCCTGGTCAAGGACCTGCCGGCCCAGGTCGAGTACCTGGCCGTGCCGGCCCGCTCGACCCGGGTCTTCATCCAGGCCAGGGTCACCAACGACACCCGGACGGTGCTCCTGCCCGGACAGATGAACATCTTCTCCGGACCGGACTTCGTGGGTCGCTCCTACCTGTCGATGATCTCGCCCAAGCAGAAATTCACCCTGTCCCTGGGCGTCGATCCCCAGGTCCGGATCAAGCGTCAGCGCCTGGTCTTCAAAAAGGGCGACCTCAACAAGTGGGTCAAGCTGCTGCAGTTGGCCTGGCGGACCGAGATCACCAACTTCCATCAGAAACCGATCACCATCCGAATCAAGGACTGGATGCCTGTATCCGGCAGCCCGGATCTGAAACTGGCCCGCCTCAAGGTCACGCCCAAGCCGACCAAGGTGGACAAGGACCGCGGCCATTTCGAGTGGCTGCTGACCCTCAAGCCGGGCCAGAAGAAGGTCTTTAACCTGGGCCTCACCTACCGCTACCCGGCCAAGAGGAAGATGACCGGCATCTAACCGAAATAAATCCCGAGCCGGTGGACAATCCTGGCCCCCGGCACGGCGGCGAACGGCCCTTGGCGGCCGTTCGCCTTTTTTATGGGTTTTTCCGATAACGACCGTTTGCCATCCCCGGAAAGTATGCTACCATTCGCCCCAGTCAAGACGAAACTCTGGACAGGTAAGAACGAAATGATGATTGAGGAATTTCAGTTTCAGAGCACTCCCCGGCTGATTTTCGGCGAGGACTCCCTGGGGGTCTTGGCCGACGAGATCAGGCGCCTGGGGGGTTCCCGGGCCCTGATCGCGGCTGATCCGAGCCTGACGGACGTGGTCAACCGAGCCGCCCGGGACCTCGACGGTCAAGGGATACTCAGCCAGGTTTACCTGGGCGTCGGGCCCGAGCCCTCGCCGGACATGGCCGAGACGGCGGCCGAACTGGCCCGGGCCCACGGCTGCGACGTGGTGGTGGGCCTGGGCGGCGGCTCGTCCCTGGACACGGCCAAGGCGGCGGCCGTGCTGGCGACCAACGGCGGCCGGGTGGCCGATTACCTGGGCCTGGACAAGGTGCCCGCGGCCGGGCTGCCCAAGATCATGATCCCGACCACGGCCGGGACCGGGGCCGAGGCGACCTTCACCGCCGTGTTCACCGACCGGACCGCCGGCTGGAAGGGCGGCGTCAACTCCCGGTTCCTGTATCCCGAGACGGCCATCCTGGATCCCAAGCTGACCTACACCGTCCCGCCCGACGTCACCGCCTTCACCGGACTGGACGCCCTGACCCACGCCGTCGAGGCATATCTGGGCCGGGCGGCCAATCCCCTGACCGATCTCTACGCGGAAAAGGCCGTCGCGCTGATCGCGACCCATCTCCGCCGGGCGGCCGCCGAGCCGACCGATGCTTCGGCCCGGCGCCAGATGCTCCTGGGGAGCCTGCTGGCCGGCTTGGCCCTGGCCGGGGCCGGCGTGGGCGCGGTCCACGCCCTGGCCTACTCCCTGGGGGCCATGTTCGACGTGCCCCACGGCAAGGCCAATTCGGTCCTGCTGCCCCACGTCCTGGCCTTCAACCTGCCCGCCTGCACGCCGCGCCTGGTGCGCCTGGGACGGCTGATGGGCCTGCCGCCCCGGCCGGGCGCCGAGGAACTCCAGGCCCAGGACACCGTCCAGGCCATTGCCCAACTGGCGACCGACCTGGGCGTGCCTCGGACCCTGCGGGCCCTGAACGTGCCCCGGGAGGCCCTGCCCCAGATGGCCGACAAGGCCCTGGCCGTGGACCGACCCATCGCCAACAATCCCCGGACCGTGGACTTAAACGACCTGCTGTCCATCTACCAAGACATCTACGAGTGAGGAGTTAGGCTGATGCCCGGATTCGAGTTGTTGGGCCAGGACGAGACCAAACAGGTCCTGGACGTCATGGCCCGCGGGGTGCTCTTTCGCTACGAGTTTAAGAAGGAGCGCCGGGGAGTTTACAAGGTCAGGCAGTTCGAACAGAAATTCGCCGCCTATCACGGCGCCAGATACGGCCTGGCCGTCAGCTCGGGCTCGGCCGCCCTCAAGGTCGCCCTGGCGGCCCTGGGCCTGGGGCCGGGTGACGAGGTCATCGTCCCGGGCTTCACCTTTGTCGCCTCCTGGGAGGCGATCCTGGACGTGGGGGCCGTGCCCGTGTTCGCCGAGATCGACGACACCCTCAACCTGGACCCCAAGCTGCTCGAGGAAAAAATCGGCCCCCGGACCAAGGCCGTGATCTGCGTTCACATGCTCGGCGCGCCGGGCCGCATCGACCGGGTGGCCGCCCTCTGCCGCCGCAAAAACGTCCCCTTGATCGAGGACACGGCCCAGGCCGCCGGGGGGACCTTCAAGGGCAAGGGCCTGGGCACCTTCGGGAACTGCGGCACCTTTTCCTTTGACTCGGTCAAGACGGTCACCACCGGCGAGGGAGGCCTGGTCATCACCAATGATGAGGGCCTGTACGTCACCGCCTCGGAGTACCACGACCACGGCCACGACCACGCCCCGGTCGGACGCGGCAACGAGGGCCGTCGCTTCTCCGGCTTCAACTTCCGGATGATGGAACTCCAGGGGGCCCTGGGCCTGGCCCAGCTCAAAAAATTGCCGCGGATGATCAAGATCCAGCGCCAGAACAAGGCCATTCTCAAGGAGGGGCTGACCGGGATCAAGGGTCTCAGGTTCCGCCGCCTGCCGGATTCGGCCGGCGATTCCGCCACCTTCCTGTCCTGGTTCCTCCCCGATGCGGACACGGCCGCCGCCTTCAACCAGGCCCTGGCCAAACGGGGCGCCGGGGCCATCCCCTGGGGGGTCAACACCTGGCACAATTACCATCACTGGGAGCACCTCCACGCCGGGGCGACCCCCATCGACTCGGGCTGGCCCTACCAGCGGGGTCAGAGGCGCCTCAAATACCGGCCCGACGATCTGCCCCGGACCGGCCACTGGCTCGAGCGGTGCCTAAGCTGGCAGATCATGCTCAAGACGCCCCGGGCCCGGCTCAAACAAATGATCGCGGCCGCCCGTGAGGCGGCGGCCGAGGTCTTATAGGGCCATGCGGATCACGGTCGTCATCCCGGCCCGCTACGGATCGACCCGGTTTCCCGGTAAACCTCTGTGCAAACTGGCCGGACGGACCATGATCGAGTGGGTCTGCCGCCGCGCCGCCCGGGCCCAGGGCGTGGATCAGGTCGTCGTGGCCACCGACGACGAGCGGATCACGGCCGAGGTGGCCCGGTTCGGCGGCCGGTCGGTCCTGACCACGGGCCGCTACGCCACCGGCTCGGACCGCGTCGCCGCGGCCGTAAGGGACATGGGGCTGGACCCAGGCGACGTGGTGGTCAACCTCCAAGGCGATCAACCCCTGTTCGATCCACGATGCCTGGACCAGGTGGTCGAACCCCTGAAAAACGAACCCGACCTGGTGATGACCACCCTGGTCTATCCCATCACCGATCCCGCGGCCCTCAACAATCCCAACAACGTCAAGGCCGTCCTCGACGCCCAGGGCAACGCCCTCTACTTCTCCCGGAGCCCGATCCCCTTCGGCCGCGACGAGGCGCCCGAGCGATTTCACAAGCACCTGGGCATCTACGCCTTCCGCAAGAGCTTCCTGGACAAGTTCACCGCCCTGGCCCCGGGGCGGCTGGAGCAGATCGAAAAGCTGGAACAACTGCGGGCCCTGGAGCACGGCTTTCCCATCCGGTGCGTCATCACCGAGCATGACTCGCCCGAGGTGGATGCCCCGGCCGACGTGGACCGGGTCTCGAAGATGATCGAGGCCGAGGAACGCCGGCAGTGACCGTTACGCGGTCTCTGTTCGTCCACGCCGGACCGCCCTGGATCTTCTATGTCCTGGCCGGGGCGGCCGTGGCGATCTTCGGACTCGGGGTCTGGGTCCGCCTGGTCCCCTGGTGGCAGGGGCGGGGCGGTTTCGGCCGGACCTCGGCCCGCCGAGTCATCAGGAACATTCTGGTTTACGGCCTGCTCGGGGCGCGCATCTGGCGCCGCGATTTCTGGGGCGGCCTGGCCCACGCGGCCGTGCTCTGGTCCTTCAGCCTGATGTTTCTGGGCACGGTCCTGCTGGCGATCCACGAATGGCTGATCCGGTTCCTGGTCGGCCGGACATATCTTATCTATTCATTTATCCTGGAAGTGTGCGGCCTGTTTTTCATCTCGGGCCTCCTGTTGCTCCTCTTCAGGCGCTATGTTTGGAAAAAGGGCCGAATGGAGCCTGGATTTGTCCACGCCGGTGTCTTGTTCCTGTTACTGCTGATCGCCGTCACCGGATTTCTGGCCGAGGGCCTCCGCCTGGCCGAGGCCAAACCGCCGTGGGCTGCCTGGTCCTTTGTCGGCTGGGGAGTGGCCAGTCTGTTTCCGGGCAGGCCGCCGGCCTGGCTGATGACCCACATCTGGTGGCTCCACGTCATGGCCGCCCTGTCCTTCATCGCCTGGCTGCCCTGGTCCAAGATGTGGCACGCCATCGCCACCCCGGTCTCACTTAGCCTGGACGGGGCCCGGGAGGAGGTCCTGACCGCCGAGGAACTGGAGGACCTGCCGGGCGAGTTTCTCCGGCGGGACATGCTCCGCCTGGACGCCTGCACCCGGTGCAACCGCTGCGAGACGGTCTGTCCCGCCTTCGCCGCCGGCGAACCCTGGTCGCCCCGGGATTTCATCCGGCAAACCAGGACCTACGTCCGCCGCAGGTACACGCCTCTCAACAAGATCAAGTTCATCCGGGATCGAAACGCCAAGCACCTGTCCGATACGGTCCCCATCGACCCGGATTTGATATTTCTGTGCTCGACCTGCGCCGCCTGCGAGGATGAGTGTCCGGCCAGGCTGACGCCCCTGTCCCTGGTCGGGCAGGTCCGGTCCACCATCATCGAGGAGGGGACCAGCGTCCCGCCGGACGTGGCCCAGGCCCTGGATTTTCTGGGTAAGTACCAGAACCCCTGGCAGCAGCCGCCGGCCAAGCGCCTGGACTGGGCTCGAGATCAAGAGGTGCCCGAGTTCGATCCCGAGTCAGAGGGACAACTGCTCTATTTCGTGGGCTGCACCAGCGCCGCGGACCTGCGGGCCCAGGCCATTCCCACGGCCGTGGCCGGGCTGCTGGACCGGGCCGGGGTGGCCTACGGCGTGCTCGGCCCGGAAGAGCCCTGCTGCGGCGACGTGGCCCGCCGCCTGGGCGAAAGCGGCCTGTTCGAGATGCTGGTCGAGGATTTTTCCGAAATGCTGGCCGACCTGAAGCCGGCCGGCATCGTCACCTCATCGCCCCACTGCGCCTTCACCCTGGCCCAGGACTATCCGCCATTAGCCGCCAAGCTCGCCTCCGAGACCGCCCCGCCGCCCGTGACCCATTACTCCCAGGCGCTCGACAAATTGATCAACCATGGCCGCCTGACCCTGACCGGGTCCCTGGCCCGCCGGGTGGTCTATCACGACCCGTGCTACCTGGGCCGGCGGCTGGGCGAGTACGAGGCCCCGCGGCGGGTGCTGCGGGCCATTCCCGCACTGGAACTGGTCGAGATGGAGTTCAACCGGGCCCAATCGGTCTGCTGCGGCGGGGGCGGGGGCCGGATGTGGGTCGAGCCGGCCGGTGAGACCTCGATGGCCGTCAGGCGGGCGGCCCAGGCCGCGGCCACCGGGGCGGAACTGCTGGTGACCGCCTGTCCCTGGTGCCTGATCATGCTCACCGACGCGGTCAAGACCGGCGGCTTCGAGGACCAGCTCGAGGTGGTGGACCTGGCCGAACTCGTGGCCCGGGTCGCCGCGGACTGACCGGGGGTTCCCGGTTAAAGGCCGATCAGGACTGGTCAGACTCCAGGAAATGCTGGCGGTAGATCGCGACCAGCGACAGCAGGAACGACAGGATCAGCGGCCCCAGGATCAGCCCTAAAATTCCGAAGAGCTGCAAGCCCCCGACCACGGCGAAAAAGACCATCAGCGGATGCAGGTCCACCTGCCCGGCCAGCAGCCGGGGACGGATGACGTAGTCCCCGGTCATGGACGCCGCCAGGCTCGTCGCCACCAGGCCCACGGCCGTGATCGGGCTGCCGGTCAGGAACAGGAACAGGCCGACCGGCACGTAAACGATGGCCGTGCCCACCACCGGGATGACCGAGGCGACGACCATGATCGCCCCCCAGAAGGCCGGCCCGGGCTGACCGAAGATCCAGAACACGATCCCGCCCATGATCCCCTGGAACAAGGCCAGCAGGATCGTGCCCCGCAAGGTGACCTGGATGGTGCGGATGATGCCCCGGATTATCTCCCGGCCGAACTCGGTCCCCATGGGGCTCAGCTCGGCCAGGACGTTCATCAGCCGCTCGCCGTCGATGAACAGGTAGAAGGAGATGAACAGGATCAGGATCGAGCCGAAGACCAGCGAGCTGATCTGGCCGACTATTTTGAGGAGATTGGAATAGACGAACTGGGCCACCTGGCCGCCCATCTGGGCCAGGAAGTTGATCACCTTGGCCGGATCCAGGCCTATCCAGTGTTCGAGTCGATCCAGGATCTGCTGGGCCCAGACCCAGTCGCCCAGCCAGGAGTGATTGGCCGAGAAGAAGTGGGTGAACTGGTTGAGGCCGATGAGCTGGGAAATCCGGCTGTAGATCTCCAGGGCCTGGTTGACCACGATGCCGACCATCGAGGCCACCGGGATCAGGATCAGGGCGATCAGCACCAGACAGGTCAAAACCGAGGCGATCACCCGGTTCTTGACCAGCCTGAGGATGACGCTGTAAACCGGCCGGCCCACGGCGAACAGGACAAAGGCCAGGAAGATCTCGATCAGAAAGGGCTGAACGAGCCGGAAAGAGACGTAGCAGATGAACAGGAACAGGGCGGCGAAGAACCAGCGGGCCAGGGGCGATTCGAACAGGTGATGCGAAGGCGTGACGCAGGTCTGGTCGGGCGACCCGCGGCCGGACGCGGCCGGCGGTTCACCGGTGGGGGTCTTCGAGTCCATCAGACGCCCTCCACGTAGTTTCGGACGGCCTGCAGGGCCTCATCGAGCCGGGACGGGTCCGGGCCGCCGGCCTGGGCCATGTCCGGCCGGCCGCCGCCCTTGCCGCCGACCTCGGCCGCGGCAACGCTGACGATCTGGCCGGCCTTGAACCGTTCCGTCAAATCCGGGGTGACCATGACCACCAGCATGGCCTTGCCGCCACTCTCGGCGCCCAGGGCGACCACGCCCGATTTCAGCCGGTCCCGCAGCCGGTCGGCCGCCGTGCGCAGGGCCTTGGGGTCGGCGGCCGGAACCCGGGCGGCCAGGATTTTCAGGCCGTCTATCTCGACCACCTGGTCCATGACGTCCCCGTCCCCGCCCGCGGCCAGCCGGTCCCTGAGCCGCTCGGCCTCTTTTTCCAGTTCCTTGACCTGGGCCTGGAGGCGGCCCAGGCGGTCGGGCAGTTCCTCGGGCCCCACCCGCAGGGCCTCGGACGCCCCCAGCAGCAGGGACCGCTGGGCCTGGGCCGCGGCCACGGCCGGCCCGCCGGCCAGGGCCTCGATCCGCCTCACCCCCGCGGCCACGGAGCTCTCACTCAAGATTACAAAAAACCCGGCCTGGCCGGTCCGGGACAGGTGGGTGCCGCCGCAGAGTTCTTTGGAAAAACCCTCGACCTCGACCAGGCGGACCTCGTCGCCGTAGCGTTCCTCGAACAGGGCCATGGCCCCGGTCTTGATCGCCTCGTCCATGGGCATGACCCGGGTGGTCACCGGCCGGTCGGCCCGGATCTCGGCGTTGACCTGGCGCTCGATGTCGTCCAGGGCGGCCCGGTCCACCGCGGCGAAGTGGGTGAAGTCGAACCGGAGCCTGTCCGGGGCGACCAGGGAGCCGGCCTGCTTGACGTGATCGCCCAGGGTTTTCCGTAAGGCCCGGTGCAGGAGATGGGTCGAGGTGTGATTGGCCGCCGTGGCCGCCCGTTTCTCGGCGTCAACCTCCAGGTCCACGACCTTGCCTTCGGCAAGGTTCCCCCGGCTGACTACCCCCTGGTGAACAAATAATTCCCCGACCTTCAGGGTGTCGGTTACCTCGAAGCTGACCTCGTCGGAGCGGATCAGGCCGACGTCGCCCACCTGGCCGCCGGCCCGGCCGTAAAAGGGGGTGACGTCGGTCACCACCTCGACCGCGTCGCCCTCGCCAGCCGTATCGACGCGTTGACCGTCCTTGATCACGGCCAGGATTTTTCCCTGGGCGCCGAGGGTCTCGTAACCCACGAACCGGGATTTGACCCCCTCGGCGATCAGGGCCTGGTGGGCCGGGTTGACCGCCTCCTCGCCGCTGCCCTTCCAGGCCGCCCGGGCCCGGGCCTTCTGGGCGGCCATGGCCGCCTCGAACCCGGGCACGTCCACCGATAAATCGTGCTCGGCGGCGATGTCGTCCACCAGGTCTGCCGGGAAGCCGTAGGTGTCGTAGAGCTTGAAGACCACCTGGCCCGGGATGACCCGCTGGCCGTCCTCCTTGAGCCGGGCGATCTCGTCGTCCAGGAGTTTGAGGCCGTAGTCCAGGGTGTCCGAGAAGCGGCGCTCCTCGTTCTCGATGACCTTGCCCACAAAGGGCCCGGCGTCGGCCAGGTCCGGGTAGGCGTCCGTCATCAGGTCGATGACCCGGGCCGAGACCTGATGCAGAAACGGCTTGGTCAGGCCCAGGACCCGGCCGTAACGCACCGCCCGCCTGAGGATCCGCCGCAGGACGTAGCCCCGGCCCACGTTTTCGGGCAGGATGCCGTCGCCGATGAGGAAGGCCGTGGCCCGGGCGTGATCGGCGATGACCCGCAAGGCCATGTCCGTTGTCTCGTCATTGCGATAGGCCACGCCTGAAAGTTCACATATAGACTGAATGATCGGCTGAAACAGATCAGTGTCGTAATTAGTCAAAAAACCCTGGACCACGGTCGAAATGCGTTCCAGGCCCATGCCGGTGTCGATGCTCGGCCGGGGCAGCCGGGTCATCTTGCCCGAGTCGTCCCGCTCGTACTGCATGAACACCAGGTTCCAGACCTCGAGGAAGCGGTCGCAGTCGCAGCCCACGGCGCAGTCCGGCCGGTCGCAGCCGGCCTCGGGGCCCTGGTCAAAGTGGATCTCGGAGCAGGGCCCGCAAGGGCCGGTCTCGCCCATGGCCCAGAAGTTGTCCTTCTCGCCCAGGCGGACGATCCGTTCGGGGCGGACGCCGACCTCTTTGCGCCAGACCTCCTCGGCCTCGTCGTCGTCCTCGTAGATGGTGATCCACAGCCGCTCGGGGTCCAGGCCGTAGCCGTTGACCAGGAGGTCCCAGCCGTAATAGCAGGCCTTTTCCTTGAAGTAATCGCCGAAGCTGAAATTGCCCAGCATCTCGAAAAAGGTGTGGTGCCGGGCGGTCTTGCCGACGTTTTCCAGGTCGTTGTGCTTGCCGCCGGCCCGGACGCACTTCTGGCAGGTGGCGGCCCGGACATAGTCCCGCTTTTCCTGGCCCAGGAAGATGTTCTTGAACTGGACCATGCCGGCGTTGGTGAACAGCAGGGTCGGATCGTCGGCGGGCAGAAGGGACGATGACTTGACCACCCGGTGGTCGTGCTGGGCGAAGTAATCCAGGAATCTTCGTCTGATCTCGGCGCCGGTCACGAAAGCCTCATTGTTGGGGGACTAACCGGAACGGGTCACGGGGTGGTCGGCCTCACCGGAAAAAGGGCCTCTAATCGCCGCCCGGTTCCGCCTCGGCCGCTTCGGCCCCGGTCGATTTCAGCGGGATCATGCCGAAGTGGTCGCGGACCTTGCCCTCGATCTCTTGCAGCGTCTCGGAGTTCTCCTCGAGGAACTTGCGGACGTTTTCGCGGCCCTGGCCGATCCGGTCGCCCTCGTAGGAGAACCACGACCCGGCCTTGTCCACCACGCCGGCCTCGACGGCCATGTCCAGGACCTCGCCCGAGCGGTTGATCCCGGTGCCGTAGAGGATGTCGAACTCGGCCTGGGTGAACGGCGGGGACAGCTTGTTCTTGACCACCTTGACCCGGGTCCGGTTGCCGATGACGTCCTGGCCGTCCTTGATGGCCCCGATGCGGCGGATGTCCAGGCGGAGCGACGAGTAGAACTTGAGGGCGTTGCCGCCGGTGGTCGTCTCGGGCGAGCCGAACATGACCCCGATCTTCATCCGGATCTGGTTGATGAAGACGACCGCCGTCCGGGTCTTGGCCACCACCGCCGTCAGCTTGCGCAGGGCCTGGGACATGAGCCGGGCCTGGAGCCCGACGTGATGATCGCCCATCTCGCCCTCGATCTCGGCCCGCGGGGTCAGGGCGGCCACCGAGTCGATGACGATCACGTCCAGGGCCCCGCTCTTGACCAGGACCTCGGCGATGTCCAGGGCCTGCTCGCCGTTGTCCGGCTGGGAGATGAGCAGTTCCTCGGTGTTGACCCCCAGCTTCTGGGCGTAGTTCATGTCCAGGGCGTGCTCGGCGTCGATAAAGGCCGCCGCGCCGTCCTTTTTCTGGGCCTCGGCGATGACGTGCAGGGCCAGGGTGGTCTTGCCCGACGACTCAGGGCCGTAGATCTCGATCACCCGGCCCCGGGGCACGCCGCCCACGCCCGTGGCCAGGTCCAGCCCCAGCGAGCCGGTCGAGATGATCGGCACCCCGGTGACCACCCCGGCCTCGCCCAGACGCATGATCGAGCCGCGGCCGAAGTCCTTTTCGATCCGGCTGACGACCGCGTCCACCTTCTTTTTCTGTTCTTCGTCCACGGCTGCCTCGGCTTACGGGTTGGCAAAATGTACCGTGAGGTCTAAGTCCCCGTCAAGGGAAAGCGGGCCAGGGGTGTATAGGTCGGGCCGGCCGGCGACAATGAACTCTTAAAGAGGACCAACTCATGAATGAAAAATTCACCGGCTTCGACCTCGGCCAGTTCCAGGATCCGGCCCTTGAGCTGTCCCGGGTCTGGCTCGGGTCCCCTTTTTTTACCTCGTCCCTGTTTGACCCGGCCCAGGGTGAGGTGGGGCGAAAAGGGCCGGTTCTCGGGCTGAAATCCCAGCGGTTCCAGGGCCGTCTCGATGTTTTTCGCCAGGGCGGCCAGCAGGTCGAGCCCGCCGTGCACCCCCAGCCAGATCACCCGGGGCCGCCCCCGGGGCGGAAACGATCCGGCCCCGGCCAGGCCGATCTCGATGGGGCTGAACCGGGCGGCGATCGGTCCGACCGTCTCCTTGACCCGCTCCAGCGTGTCCGGAGCGACCCCGCCCAGGAATTTTACGGTCAGGTGCAGGTTTTTCGGTTCGACCCACTTGACGCCATAGACGCCCGCCTGAAGCCGTTCTGATACACTTGCCGCCTCGCGGCGGACGTCCTCGGGCAGGTCGATGGCGATGAAGGATCTGATCGGCTGCTCGGACAACGGCGTTCGTCCTAAAGGATGGGTCCATATATTATAAAAAACCTTGAACCTGAAATAGTCTCGATCCTTTCGACGACCATGTCAAGGATGGGCCGAAGGCAAGTTGATCACCTGTGGAACTCAGAACGACCGGCGATTCCTCAAGTCTGTTTTCAGGCTGCGGCCGCAAGAGCGCCAACTGTGCGATTTAAGACCCGGCCGCTGGGCCTTGCTTCTTTCCGAGGTCAAACGACTCCCCGAGCCGGTCCCGTTCAAGGGCCGCCAGGGCCTCTGGATCCTGCCGCCCGACGTCGAGGCCCAGGTCCGGGCGCAATTGGAGGCATGATCAACCTTTCTGATTAGGTCCTTTGTCTGACGATTCTGGAGGTAATTCAGATTGGATCCCGATAGTCTTAAACAGGCTCCTGTCGAGCTCCTTGGCCCCGATCTCACTTCTCAAGGCATCCATGAGGAGGTTCACTTCTTTTTGCATCTTTTCCCTATCCGTAAAATCGGGGTCATACCATTGTGTAGGAATAAAACGCGACTGCAAGAGACTCACGTACAAATCGGTGTAAGCCTTAAAGGCAGGCTGGGACAAAACGACCTCGGCCTCGCCGAAGCAATTGTCAATAATATCACAGGATTTTACCAACTCATTTTTCTGAAGATCCTCTTTCATGGGGCCTACTGCCCACAGCGTAATTCTTCGAAGCGCCGGCGCCAGCTTCCGGGCAAAATCAACCTTGGCCTTGTGTCGCTCCAATTCAAAGATGCGTTTCCGGGCCAGGTAAACGGCCCCGAGCGACGCGAGGACAGACCCTATGATCGTCAACACGGAAATGGGAAGCTGCAGCCACCAGGGCATGGAGGTTCTCCACGTATTGATATTGCTACCGAATTACACTATGAAGCGCCACGGTGACCACGAACTCCTGATCCCGAACTGCTGAAGGAACGCGGTTATCAAGACTTTTTCTTCGGGGTGATGGTCTTCGTTTTCCTCGGTTTATCAGCTTTCTTAACCGGTTGCAGCAGTCCCGTACCCTGAGGCTTGGGCGGCTTTGGGGGCGGTGGTTTTTCGTCTTTGGTCATGGCTGTCTCCGTTATAAGACCGCACAATAAACGAGTATAAGGAATGCGCTGATGCCTCAGCTCGGGTGAGCGCAAGCCCACCCCAGTCTTTACTATGTTTCGAAGTCCTTTATCTTGTCCATTGGAGCATATTTTAAAAAACTCGTACCCCCACCGACTTCTCCCTTGCCCTTCTTCTTTGTTTTCTTGGGGGGCTTGGATGGCTTGGGGGTTTCGGACTGTTCGGCAGCCCCTTGGAGGTCAGAGGTAGGTCGCTTCTTTTCTTCGGCCATGACAGCCTCCCTTAAGGGATGATCCGATAAACGATAAAAAATGCGGCGCTGATGCCTGAAACCACGAGGGCGCAGGCTCCTGTCACGACTCTCAAGGCCTTGGACTTCAATATTGTTTTGTCCCTTTCGCAGGAATTGTGGAGATCGATAATCAGCATTCCGATCAGCTCCTTATGGTCCACTGACCCGTATTCAGTCCAAGTCCTTATTTCAACGGGATAGGTGTAAACATTCCTCGGCCATAGTGCCAGGATTGAGAATACCAAACCCACCAGGGCAGCCCCGAAGGCGACTACCAGCGAGCCCATTTCCCAAAATCCGCTTGGTGTACGTTTCAGGGAAGAGACTATGGATAGCATGGCTGCGAGAACAACCCCCTGGCCTGCCAGTCCAAACGACGCCTTTGCGTCCAGCTTGTCGCAGGTCTCCATTAAGGCGCCTAGCTGCTTGACCAGCAGGTCATAGATGAGCTTGGCGTTCTCGAGAGAGCCTATTCGGGATCCTTGTTGTTCCATCTTCCCTGGCCAGCCCGTGCATTTGATTTCAAAATGATGATAAAATGTACCCTCTGAGCTTGTCCAGGACTTTTTGGGGGCCGCTGGTGCCTTTTTTGGGTGCTGGATTCGGCTTCAGGCAGCCAAGAATGGTCGTCGAACGGGTCACCATGAATGTCAGTTCAAGGGAAAAATTATATAGTTAGGTTGATCGACCTGAGAAATGATTACTCGGCCCTTGTCCCGTCACTGTTTATCATCCATGAAGCCGGGCTGAATAAAGTAGCGCCGCAGCCAGTCCAGGGCCGTGGACGCGCTCAGGGTCTTGATCTGGGCGCGTCGGCCGATGAACCGGTGCCGCCTGACCCGGGTCCGGCGGCCGTCACTCAGGGCGATGAAGACCGTGCCCACCGGTTTTTCCTTTGTGCCGCCGTCCGGCCCGGCGATCCCGGTCACGGCCAGGCCCAGATCGACCGCTGACCGCTCTCTGACCCCGGCGGCCATCTCGACCGCCGTCTCGGCGCTGACCGCGCCGTGGTTTTCGAGGGTCTCCTCGGACACGCCCAGCAAATCGACCTTGGCCTGGTTCGAGTAGGTCACCAGGACCCGGTCCAGGTAATTGGAACTGCCCGGCACGCCGGTCAGCAGGTGGCCGATCAGCCCGCCGGTACAGGACTCGGCCACGGCCACGGTCAATCGCCTGTCGGTCAGCAACTGGCCGACCACTGACTCCAGCCGGTCCCGCTCCTGGCCGTAAACGACGTCGCCCAACACCCGGCGCACGTCGCCCTCGGCCCGGGCGAGCATGGCCTCGGCCTCGTTTTCCGTAAGGGCCTGGGCGGTCAGCATCAAGTGGACCTCGGGAAAGTTGGGGTAGTACCCCACGCTGACGGTCGGCCAGTCGGGCACCACCGCGGACAGGCGCTCCTGAATGGCCACCTCGTCCAGGCCGAAGGTTTTCAGCAACCTCTGACGGATGACCGAGCCGTTGGCCAGGCGGGCGGACAGGGCCGGGATGACCTGGGCGTCCATCAGGTCCCGGGTCTGCTCGGGCACCCCGGGCAACAGGAACACGGGCACCCGACCGACCGTCATCGAAAAGCCGCAGGTGTAGCCGGCCGGATCGATGATCTCGGCCCCCTGGGGCATCACCGCCAGTTTTTCGTAAAGCTCCGGACTCTCGCCCCGGCCCCGCATTTCCAGGAAGCCCTTGATCTTGTCCCAGATGGCCTCGTTTTTGACCAGGGGGACGCCGCCCACCTCGGCCGCCGCGGCGCAGGTCACGTCGTCATCGGTCGGCCCCAGCCCGCCGGTGACCACCACCAGGTCGGACCGGTTCACCGCCCGGGTCAGGGCGTCCTGGATCCGGGACAGATCGTCGGCCACGGTGGTGATGGCCCGCACCCTCACCCCCAGGGCGAACAGACGACCGGCCACGAACTCGGCGTTGCGGTCCCGCACCCGCCCGGAGATCAGTTCATCGCCGATGGTTATTATTTCGCCAATCACCGCTCGAATCCCATCCAGCACCGCTCGAATCCCATGAAGAAGACCGCCTGAACCCCAGGGCCGGTTTGTAGTCCTGTTTCATTTAATAAATTAAAATGCAGTCTGAACAATTGGCAAACAGAAGTCAATTGCGGCCCGGGGTTTTAACCATCAAAACCTGAATAACGACGCCCCCCAGGTGAAACCGGCCCCAAAGGTGTTGACCAGGATCAGGTCGCCGCGCTTGATCCGGCCGTCGCGGACGGCCTCGTCCAGGGAGGTGGGGATGGTCCCGGCCGAGGTGTTGCCGTAGCGGTCCACGGTGACGATCACCTTCTCGATCGGAATTCCCAGACGCCGGGCGACCTCCTCCATGATCCGGATGTTGGCCTGATGGGGGATGAACCAGTCGACCTTGTCGGCGGTCAGGCCGTTGTGCTCCAGGGCCTCCCGGGCCACGGTCTCCAGGCTGCGCACGGCGTGCTTGAAGACCTCGTTGCCCTGCATCTTGACGTACTGCATCCGGGCCTCGATCATCTCGGCCGAGGGCGGATGGGCCGAGCCGCCGGGCAGATACAGCAGTTCCCACAGTTCGCCGTCGGTGTGGAGATGGGTGGACAGGATCTCGCCGTCACCGTTTCCATTGCTGGGCCCGACGACCACCGCCCCGGCCCCGTCGCCGAACACGACGCAGGTGGTCCGGTCCTGGTAGTCGATCCGGTTGGACAGGACCTCGCCGCCGATCACCAGGGCGTACTGATGGGAGCCGTCCTGGACGAACTTCTGGGCGATCTGGAGGCTGTACACCCAGCCCGGGCACCCGGCGCTGACGTCAAAGGCCACCGCCCGCGGGGCCCCCAGTTTTTTCTGGAGGATGCAGGCCGAGGCCGGGGAGATCATGTCCCCGGTCGAGGTGCCGACTACGATCAGGTCCACCGCCTCGGCCGGCAGGCCGGCCATGTTCAGGGCGGCCCGGGCCGCGGGCAGGGCCAGGTCGGAAAAGGCCACACCGTTCTCGATGAACCGCCTTTCCCGGATCCCGGTCCGGGTGGTGATCCACTCATCCGAGGTGTCCACAATCGTCTCAAAAAACTTGTTCGGCACCACCCGGGGCGGGAAATAGGAACCAGTGCCCTTGATACACGTCTTCAACACCCAGAACTCCTCCGCCGGAAAATCCCCCTCCCAAGACCTACCCAGACAATCGGTATTTCATACCTGAAAAACCGTCCGTTGCCAAGCCCGATTTCACAAAGACGGGAACGGCCCTCGAGAATGGGCCGGCCCGCAGATCATTGACCAGTTTTTGTCAGCGTCAAGGCAAAAATATCGGGGCCCCGAAATCGGGGCCCCGGGGGGAGGAGAGAAGCCGCATCGGCTTCATGGGAGGTCTTGAATTACCAGCAACCGCCGCCGCCCGGACCATATCCCCAGCCCGGACCACGACGCCAACCCGGACCATATCCCCAGCCCGGACCACGACGCCAGCCCGGACCACCGCGCCAGGCGTACCGGCGGGCATCTGGATTCTTGAGGTTGTACTCGGTGACCCGTTTGAACAAATTGGACCGCAGGGTGTTGATCTCCTGGGTCAGGGCCTTGACCTTGGCCGCATCGGGCTTGGCCCTGGCCATCTCGTCGTACAGGGCCCGCTGCTTGTTCCACAGGTTGGCCCGCAGGTTATAGGTCGCCTGGTCACCGGGCCCCCACATCATCGCGCCCGGACCACCGCACCAGCCCCCGTAAGGGCCGCCGGCCCACTGGGCCATGGCCGTACCGGCCGCCAGGGTCACGATTGCCAGGGCCAAGGCCACCGTGATCAGTTTCTTGGTCATCCGTGTTCCCCTCAAGGTGTGAAATATGGTCTTGACCCCGCTGTGAGGTCGTGTTGTGGCCCTACGTCATGGCACGTTGCGTGCCAGTTGTTTTCCCGCGGGAGTTTTATGTCTAATAATATGTTGGTTTTATTGCTAATATTATCTTGCGGCCTCAAGTAGGTTCCCGTGAAGGGGACGACTTTGACTGCATAAAATTTACCCGACCCACCCCAAATCCTAGCGCCTGACTATGAAAAAAGGTGACACCCGGGTCCAGGCTTGCCCGGGCGGGGCCGGCGTGTTAAGGTCATCCGGACGGGGCTGCCATCCCGATCGCGACCCGGGCGTCTCGGTTCCAGGCGGGTAAAACGGGGCCATAAGGGGGGACGCCTGACCGGTCCGCCGACCGGGGCCGCGACGGGGGAACATTCAGAAATCAAGCGGCGGCTAGGCAAGCGGGAAGATCAGTGGGCGGTGAGGAACGGCCGAAAATCTGCGCCAGCGTCGTCGAGGCCACCCCGGTCGAGGCGGCCCGGACCATGACCCAGGCGGCCGGGTGGGCCGACCTGTTCGAGTGGCGTCTGGATCACCTGGCCCAGGGGGACCTGCCACCCCGGATCGACCGGCTCCCCGGTCCCCTGATCCTGACCTGCCGGCCGGAATGGGACGGCGGCCGGTTCAAGGGAGAGGAAAAAGAGCGGGCGGTCTTCATCAGCCGCTTTTTCGACTTGGCCCCTGATTACATTGACATCGAGCTCAAGGCCGGCCCGGCGGTCTGGGAGGTGATCAGGGATCGACCCGAGAACACGGGCCTGGTGGTCTCCCTTCATCTGTGGGAATCCACGCCGCCCGAGGCCTTCCTGTCCGCCTGGTTTCAGCGGCTGTCCCGGACCGAGGCCGACGTCATGAAGCTGGTCACCCGAGCCAAAAACGCCGAGGACAACCTGCGGGTCCTGTCGCTGATCACTCAGGCCGGCGACCGGGACCTGATCGCCTTTTGCGCCGGGCCCCTGGGCCGGTGGAGCCGGGTCGCGGCCCCGCTGGTGGGCAGCCCCTGGACCTATGCCCCGGCCCGGGAGGACGCCCTCACGGCCCCGGGTCAGATCGCCGGGCCGGCGCTCAGGCGGATACTCGACCAACTGACGTGATCGACGCCGGTACCCAAGTGTACGCCGTGATCGGCCGGCCCCTGGACCACACCCTCAGCCCGGCGGTCCACAACGCCGCCTTTCAGGCAACCGGCCTCAACGCGGTGTATCTGGCCCTGCCCACCGATGATCCGGCCGGGGCCCTGGCCGGGGCACGGGCCCTGGGCCTGAAGGGCCTGTCCATCACCATCCCCCACAAGGAGGCGGCCCTGGCCGGGGTGGATGAGGTCGAGGCCGAGGCCCGAACCCTGGGGGCGATCAACACCGTCGTCATTCGCGACGGTTTTCTGAAGGGGAGCAACACCGACGCCCCGGCCATCGTCGCCTGCCTGGAAAAGGCCGGCCCGGTGTCCGGACGGCGGGCCCTGATCCTGGGGACCGGCGGCGCGGCCCGGGCGGCGGCCTTTGGTCTGTCCCAGGCCGGGGCCGAGGTGATCGTCGCCGGACGGCGGGCCGACCGGGTGGCCGGGCTGGCCCGGGACCTGGGGGTCCGAGGAATATCCTGGGCCGAGATCGGCACGGAAAATCCCGAACTGGTGATCAACGCCACGCCGGTCGGGATGTGGCCTCAGGCCGACGAAACGCCGCTGGACGTGTCCGGGCTGGACCCCGGGACCGTGGTCCTGGACATGGTTTACAACCCGCTGCAAACCCGGTTGTTGACCCTGGCCCAGGATCGGGGCCTGACCACCGTCTCGGGCCTGGAGGTCTTCCTGGATCAGGCGGCCCGGCAGTTCGAGCTGTGGACCGGTACCTCGGCCCCGGTGCAGGTGATGCGGGAGGCGGCCCTGACTGCTCTTCGCGGAGGATTAAGATAATGGCGGGCAACACCTTTGGTCAGATTTGGCGCGTGACCACGTTCGGCGAGTCCCACGGCCCGGCCATCGGGGCCGTGATCGACGGCTGCCCGGCCGGTCTGCCCCTGGACGAGGCGACCGTCCAGGCCGAACTGGACCGCCGTCGGCCCGGCCAGGGGGCCTTTGCCAGTCCCCGCCGCGAGCCGGACCAGGTCCGCCTCCTGTCCGGGGTCTTCGAGGGAAAGACCCTGGGCACGCCCATCGGCCTGGTGATCGACAACCGCGACGTCCGGTCCGCGGACTACGACGATCTGCGCGACAAGTTCCGGCCCGGTCAGGCCGACGTGACCTATTACCAGAAATACGGGCTTCGGGATCATCGGGGCGGCGGCCGGGCCTCGGCCCGGGAGACCGCGGCCCGGGTGGCGGCCGGGGCCGTGGCCCAGGTCCTGCTCGATCAGGACCAGATCGAGGTTTTGGGCGGGACCAGGGCCATCGGCGGCGTGGTCGCCCCGGACACGGACTGGGCCGCGGTGGACGACAATGACCTGCTCTGCCTCGATCCCGACGCCGTCCCGGCCCTCATGGCCCGCCTGGCCGAGGTCAAGGCCGCCGGCGACTCGGTGGGCGGCCTGGTCGAGGTTCTGGTCCGCAACTGTCCGCCGGGCCTGGGCGAGCCGGTCTTTGACAAGCTCGAGGCCGACTTGGCCAAGGCCCTGATGTCCATCGGGGCGGTCAAGGG
Source organism: uncultured Desulfarculales bacterium (assembly GCA_964569795.1). Lineage (GTDB taxonomy): Bacteria > Desulfobacterota > Desulfarculia > Desulfarculales > JAHJDS01 > JAHJDS01. Next base: position 52,383 of record CAZMVB010000008.1, read on the forward strand.
CGTCGAGATCGGGGCCGGTTTCAACGCGGCCGACCTGCTCGGCTCGGAGAACAACGATCTTTTGACCCCGACCGGATACACCTCGAACCAGGCCGGCGGCGTGCTGGGCGGCATCTCGACCGGCCAGGACATCTTTCTCCGGGTGGCAATCAAGCCGATCCCGTCCATCGAACGGGAGCAGCGGACCATGGATCAGATGGGACGGCCGACGACCATCCGGATCACCGGCCGCCACGACGTCTGCGCCCTGCCCCGGATCGTACCCGTGGTCCAGGCCATGGTCCGCCTGGTCCTGGCCGATCATCTGCTCCGCAAGCGCCTGGCCCGTCATGATTCGGCTTGAACCGATCACCGGACCGGTTTACCCTTGAATATGGCCGGACGGAAGCCATGAAGCCGGGCAAGACGTTCAACAATCTGGCCAAGTCCAAGCAGAACCGCATCATCACCGCGGCCGTGGGCGAGTTCAGCCGCCAGGGTTACGCCGGGGCCCGGGTCAGCGCCATCGCCGACAAGGTGGGCATCGCCAAGGGCTCCCTGTTCCAGTACTTCGGCGACAAGAAGCGGTTGTTTCTGTTTTTGTTCGACCGGACCGTGGACCGGGTCAAGGACCACCTCCGGGCCGTCCGCGATGCGACCCAGGATCAAAACGTCTTCGACCGGATCGAACGGATCCTCAAAAGCGGCGTCGAGTTCGTCGGCCGCCACCCCCACCTGTACACCCTGTATCTGAAGCTGACCTTCGAGAGCGGCACACCCCTCAAACAGGAGATGATCCGGCAGGTGCGGGCCGACAGCCTGGAGTTTTTGCGGGAGATCCTGCTGACCGGACAGGAGCGCGGCGAGCTGAGGGCCGACGTGGACCTGGATCAGGCCGCCTTCATCCTGGACGCGCTCTTCGAGCGTTTCCTGCAGGCCCTGTCCCAGGCCCACCTGGACGCCGGCACCGGGCTGTACCGGGCCGACGAGGCCGTGCTCGAGCCCAAGATCCGGGGCCTGATCGACGTGATGCGCTTCGGACTGGGACCTTCGCCATGAGCCCGCCCGAACACGACCGCCTGATCCTGGTGGCCACCAGGGCCGAGGCCGCGTCACTCCTCGAGGCAATCACCGGGGGGCGGGAGTCCCTGGCCGGCCGGCGGCCCCTGGTCACGGGCGTAATCGGTGAGCGGGTGGTCCGCCTCCTGATCACCGGCCCCGGCCTGGTCAACACCGCCCAGGCCCTGACCGCCGCCGTCGAGCGCCGACTGCCGGGCCTGATCGTCCAGACCGGCTGCGGCGGCTGGTTCGACTCGTCCGGCCTCGGGCTCGGCGATCTGGCCCTGGCCTTCGAGGAGATCGACGCCCACCTCGGGTTGGAGTCCGCCACCCCCGGCGACCCGCCGGACCGATTGCCCTGGCCGGTCCTCCGCACCGCCCAGGGCGACCTTTTCCGCCTGTATCCCCTTGACGCCGAACTGGTCGGCGCCGCCCGGGACATGCTGCGGCCGGCCTTCGAGCCCGAGGGCGTCACCGTCGCCACCGGCCCCTTCCTGACCGTGGCCACCATCACCACCACCGACCGCACCGCCGCCCTCCACGAAAAGAGATGGCGGCCGGTCATGGAAAACATGGAGGGCGCGGCCGCGGCCCACGTGGCCGCCTGCTACGGCATCCCCTTCCTCGAGGTCCGCGGGGCCAGCAACCGGGTCGCCCGGCGGGACCCGGACCAGTGGGACATCCCCCTGGCCGCGGCCCGGGCCGCCGAGGCGGTGGTAAATTTAATAACCGGAGGACTGGGTGAAGCATAGCCCGGTGGAAAATCGGGGCTGGTGGTCATGACTCGAACGTTGTCGCTGGCCTACTCCCCCTGCCCCAACGACACCTTCCTGTTTCACGCCCTGGCCCATGGCCTGGTCCGGGTGCCGGGCGTCGAGTTTACCATTGACCTGCATGACGTCGAGGTCCTGAACCAGGCCGCCCTGGCCGGACAATACGACGTGACCAAGCTGTCCTTTGCCGCCCTGGACCAGGTTCTTGGTGACTACGCCCTGCTGCGCTCGGGCGCGGCCCTGGGCCGGGGCTGCGGGCCCCTGGTCGTGGCCCGGCCCGGATTTGATCCGTCCCGTCTGGCGAACGTCAAGGTGGCCGTGCCCGGACTCATGACCACGGCCCGCCGCCTGCTTGAACTTTTTTTACAAAAAAAACCTGACGTCGTGCCCCTCGTCTTCGACCAGATCATGCCCGCCGTGGCGGCCGGTAAATTCGAATTCGGGGTGATCATTCACGAGGGCCGGTTTACTTTTGCGGATCACGGCCTGGTCCAGGTGGTCGATCTGGGCGAGTGGTGGGAAACCGAAAAAGGGCTACCCATCCCCCTGGGCGGCATCGTCGTCCGGCGCGCCCTGGGGCCTGACCTGGGCCGGCAGATCGAACGGGCGATCCGGGACAGCGTCCTTTTCGCCCGGCGTAATCCCGAGGCCTCGGCCGATTACGTGGCCGCCCACGCCCAGGAGATGGACCCCCAGGTCACGCGGCAGCACATCGAGCTGTACGTCAATGACTTCACCGTCAATCTGGGCGACGAGGGCGAGCGGGCGGTCCGGGCCTTCCTCGGTCGGGACGGGGCGATCCCGGCTCAACCTGCCCTGTTCGTTTGATCCATTTCCATCCAACATCCAATGGCCCTTCAATCAGCCTGACTCGTCAAGCGAGGCCGTGTCGCGGCGCAGGCGGCCCAAATTAAGTTGTAGCCACAGGGCCACAAAATGGTATAGATCGATTAGTCTGCCAACGCGAAGGAGGATCAATATGAAGCGGGTTGTGTTGCTGGTGGTGATCGCCGCCCTGGTAATGATGTTTGGTATGACGCCCCTGCCCCAGGCCGCGGCCAGGCCGTTGTCTTCGAACCCGACCTACGGGCCGGCCCCCTCGGTGGCCATCGGGGGCGGTCCGGTGATGGTGGCCTATTGTCGGCTGGTCAGAAAGGTTTATCCTTGTTACCGGAATCAGCAGCGTTGCTGGCTGGCCAACAAGTGCATTCCCTGGCGGATGTGCCGGCTGACCCCCCGGGGACGAGTGTGCACCACCACCCGAAAGTGCTGGAAGGTACGCCGGTGCAAGTTGGTCAGGGTCAGGGCGACGTGCTGGCGGACCTATCGAGTGTGCAATTAGGCTTTCGCGCAGGTCAAGCCGAGAAGACCCCGGCCGGAAGCCGGCCGGGGCTGGATCATGACCGATTTCAAGCTGCCGCCCTATTGACGGGCGCCCGGGATCAGGCCCACCACTTGTCCGCGAGCACCGCCGCCAGCAGGGCCAGGCTGACGTAGCTGTTGACCGTGAAAAAGGCGGCGTTGAGGCGGCGGAGGTCCTCGGCCGAGACCAGCCGGTGCTCGACCAGCAACAGCCCCCCGACCACGGCCAGACCCAGGTAATAGGGCCAACCCAGGCCGGACATGATCCCGGCCATCAGGAACAAGACCCAGGCCCCGGCGTGAAACAGGGACGACACGATGAGCGCCGTCCGGGGGCCCAGGCGGGCCGGGATTGAATGCAGTCCGGCCCGGCAATCGAAGTCGATGTCCTGGCAGGCGTAGATCACGTCAAAACCGGCCACCCAGCAGATCACCCCCCCGGCAAAGACCAGGATCGGCCCGGAAACCTCCCCGGCCACGGCCAGATATCCCCCCAGGGGCGCCAGGGACAGGGATGTTCCTAGAAAGACGTGGCTCAGCCAGGTGAAGCGCTTGGTCCAGGAATAACCGAGCACCACGAACAGGGCCACCGGCGACAACACCAGACAAATCAAGTTGAGGTTGGCCGCGGCCACGAAAAACAAGGCGATCGAGGCCGCCAGAAACAGGATCACCTGGCCGCGGTGCAGCTCGCCCCGGGGCAGGGCCCGGCCCCGGGTGCGTGGGTTTTGGGCGTCCAGGCCATGATCCACCAGGCGGTTGCAGGCCATGGCCGCGCTCCGGGCCCCGACCATGGCCGCCAAAATCCACAGGGACACACCCCAGCCCGGCCAGTCGCCCGCGGCCCAAAAGGCCCCGACATAGGCCAGTGGCAGGGCGAACACGGTGTGCTCGAACTTGATCATCTCCAGGATTTTCAAGACGACCCGCATCAGGCCAGACCCAGGCGCTTCCAGATTCGATCGATCCTGGTCTTGACGGCCGGGGCCATCTCGATCACCCCCGGCCAGTCGCGGGGGAAGCCCTCCTCGGGCCACTTGCGGGTGCAGTCCAGGCCCATCTTGCCGCCAAAGGCCGGCCGGTCCGAGGCGTGATCCAGGACGTCCAGCGGCCCCCGGGTCATCAGCGCGTCCCGCATTGGGTCCACGTTGGCCCCCAGCCGCCAGATGACCTCGGACAGATCCTGGACGTCCACCTCGGCGTCAAAGACCCAGATCATCTTGCAGAACATCATCTGGCCCATGCCCCACAGGGCGTGCATGATTTTTGAGGCGTGGCCCGGGTAGCGCTTGTCAATGGACACCAGGCACAGGTTGTGGAACACCCCCTCGACCGGCAGGTTCATATCAATTATCTCGGGGAGCTGCTTCTTGATCAGGGGCAAGAAGAGCCGCTCGGTGACCTTGCCCAGGGCGGCGTCCTCCATGGGGGGGCGGCCGACGATGGTGGTGTGATAGATCGGCGCGGCCCGGCGGGTCAGGGCGGTGACGTGGAACACGGGGTACTCGTCGGCCGGCGAGTAATAGCCGGTGTGATCGCCAAAGGGGCCCTCGATCCGGCGTTCGTTGGGCTCGACGTAGCCCTCGAGGACGAGCTGGGCGTTGGCCGGGACCTCGAGATCGACGCTGACGCACTTGACCAGCTCGACCGGTTTCTTGCGCAGATAGCCGGCCAGGAGGTACTCGTCCAGGTCCTCGGGCAGGGGCGCGGTGGCGGCGTAGGTCACCGCCGGATCGGGTCCGAGGGCCACGGCCGCCTCGAGCCGTTCGCCCCGGGCCTCGGCCACCCGGAAGTGCTGGGCCCCGCCCTTGTGGGCGTGCCAGTGCATGCCGGTCTCTTTGGGCCCGAAGACCTGGAGCCGATACATGCCCACGTTCCGGCCGCCGGTCTCGGGGTGACGGGTCGTCACCAGGGGCAGGGTGATGAACGGCCCGCCGTCTCCGGGCCAGCAGGTCAGCACCGGCCAGGCGGTCAGGTCGATCTCGTCCCCGGTCAGGACCACCTCCTGACAGGGGGCCTTGGTCACCCGCTTGGGAAAGACGTCGGCCAGTCGCTTGAGCCTTGGCAGGAGTTTTATTTTCTCCAGCAGGTTCTGGGGCCGGGCCTCCTCGACCAGAAACATGATATCCGCGGCAATGGCGTCCAGGTCGTCCACCTCCAGGGCCAGCCTGGCCCGGGCAGCGGTGCCAAAGGCGTTGATCAGCACCGGCCAGCCCGAGGGCGACTTGACGCTTTCGAACAGCAGGGCCGGACCGCCGGCCTTGGTCACCCGGTCGGCGATCTCGGTGATCTCCAGGATCGGACTGACGGGCTCCCTTATCCGGCGCAGCTCGCCGGCCGCCTCGAGGCGGTCGATGAATTCATTCAGATCACGAAAGGCCATTATTGTTCCTTTCTTTCAGGCCGAGGGCGACGGCCGCCCGGCCACCCAGGTCAGGCCGCCGGCGCCCCCGTTGCAGACCAGGGCCTCGATCAGGCCCCGGGGCGAGGCGGCCTGGATCGGGACGTATAGGGCCGCCGCCCGCCGGCCCAGGTGGAGCGAGCCCCGAAAGTGGCCCTGACGGAGGGCCCGGGCGGCGTAAAGTGTCGCCCCGGCCAGGACGTAAGCCGGGTCCAGGCCGGGATAGGTCTTTACGGCAAAGGCCATCTCGTCCCAGAGGGAAAGCGTATCCACGGAGGCCAACGAGTCGGTCCCCAGGGCCGGTTCGAGCCCGGCGGCGATCATCCCCGGCCAGTCGGGCGTTTGGCCGTGAAGCCGGTGATTGCTCCGGGGGCAGAGACACACCGCCGCACCCCGCCGCCGCAACACCTCCCAGTCGGCCGGGCCGGTCTGAAGCAGGTGCACGGCCAGGGTGAATTCATCCAGGAGGCCCAGGGAATCGAGGTAGGCCACCGGACCTTCCGCCGGCAGACCCCATTCATCAAAACTTATACCACGACTGATCAAGAAATCAGCCCAGGGACCCCGGCCGGAGAGCAAAAATTCGACTTCAGCCATTGACTCGGCCAGATGGATGGCCCACGGCCGGCCGGCCCGCCTGGTCTCGGCCTTGAGGGCGACCAGCAGGTCGGGATGGGTGGTGTGCGGGGCGTGTCCGGCCAGGGAAAGGACCAGGTCTCCTTCGGCCGGTTCGTCCGGGTCGGGCACTGGACAGGGCGAACCCAGGTACTCGCTCCACCACACCCCGCCCAGACCCGCCTGCCGGACCAGGTCGGCGGTCCAGCCCAGGGTCGAGACCTCGCCCCCGGCCGCGACCCCGGCCTCGATCAGGGCCCGGGCGGCCCGGCGGGCGGCGGCCACCAGGTCCTTTTTCGGGGTCGCCTCGCGGAGGGCGATCACCTCCCCCACCCAGGCCAGAAAGTCGCCCGCGGCCCGCACCCGGCCGTGCAGGGCGCTAAGCTCTAAATGGGTGTGGGCGTTGATCAGGCCCGGAACCAGCGCCCCCGGCCCGTGGTCCACGGATTTTTCCCGGCGAGTCGCGGTCCAGAACCCGGTCTCGATCACCCGGCCGCCCTCGACCCGGAAAAAACCGTTGGGCAGCACGGTCCAGGGATCGACCACCACCCAGGCCGCCCGGTGGATCACGGCCCGGCCTCGGCAGAAGTTGACCGGACCGGCGGCTCGTCCAGCAAGTTATAAAAACAGTCGCGCCGCCGGGCCTCAAAACCGGCCGTCTCGATGAGGTGGATCAGGTCCGCCTCGGACAGACGGAACCTGACACCGGCCGCGGCCACGACGTTTTCCTCGATCATGGTGCTGCCCAGGTCATTGGCCCCGAAGGCCAGGGCCACCTGGGCGATCTTCGAGCCCTGGGTGACCCAGCTGGCCTGGATATTCGGGACGTTGTCCAGGACCAGGCGGCTGACGGCTAGGGTCCGCAGGTAATCCACGGCCGTGGCCTTGGCCCGCGGCAGCCGGGTGTTCTCCGGCTGAAAGGGCCAGGGGATGAAGGCGGTGAACCCGCCGGTCTCGTCCTGCAGGTCACGGATTCTCATCAGATGCTCGATCCGGTGGGCGTCGGTCTCGACGTGGCCGAACATCATCGTCGCCGTGGTCTTGAGGCTTAAGGAGTGGGCGACACGCATTACGTCGAGCCACTGATCGGCGGTGCACTTGCCAGGCGAGATCTGACGGCGGACCTCGTCCACCAGGATCTCGGCCCCGCCGCCCGGGATGGACCCCAGGCCGGCCTCGATCAGGACCTGGAGCACGGCCTGGATCGACGTCCCCTCGCGTCCGGCCAGCCAGACGATCTCCGGGGGCGAAAAACCGTGGACGTGGACCCCGTGACGGGCGGTGATCCGTCTCAGGAGTTCCTGGAAATAATTCAGGCCCAGCTCGGGATTGAGCCCCCCCTGTAATAAAACCTGCCGACCGCCCAGGGCCACGGTCTCCTCGATCTTGCGGTCCAGTTCATCCCAGGACAGGACGTAGCCGTCCGGATCGCCGGGTTTCTTGTAAAAGGCGCAGAACAGGCAGCCGGACCCGCAGACGTTGGTGTAGTTGATGTTGCGGTCCACCACGTAGGTGACCATCGGCCGGGGATGGAGCCGCCAGCGGACCTCGTCGGCCGCGACGGCCAGTTCCAGGATGTCGGCCCGGCGCAGAAGGTCCAGGGCCTCGCCTGCGCCCAGGCGCTTGCCGGCCGGACGGTCCGGGCCGGTCGCCGGCATCAGGCCGCCTCCCGGACGTCGATGGGCCGGTAAAAGGCGTCGCGCTCGACGGGCTCGAAGCCGGCCCGGCGGATCATCTCCCGCAGTTTTTCCCGGGGCAATCCCCGGGCGCTCTGGGCCCCGGCCATGTGGCTGATCTTTTCCTCGATGATCGTCCCGTCCAGGTCGTCGGCCCCGAAGGACAGGGCCACCTGGGCCAGGGGCTCGCCCAGCATGACCCAGTAGGCCTTGATGTGATCGAAGTTGTCCAGCAGCAGCCGGGCCAGGGCGGTGACCTTCAGGTCGTCGGCCGCGGTCGGGCCGCGCCGGGAGGCCAGTCGGGTGTTGGCCGGGTGAAAGCTCAGGGGAATGAAGGCCGAGAAGCCGTGGGTCTCGTCCTGGAGTTCGCGGAGCATCAGGAGATGATCGACCCGCTCCGCATCGGTCTCCAGATGACCGTAGAGCATGGTGGCGTTGGTGGTCAGACCGGCCCGGTGGGCGGCCCGCATCACCTCCAGCCAGCGCCAGTGGCTGATCTTGCGGGGGAACAGCTTGACCCTGACCCGGGGTGAAAAGACCTCGGCCCCGCCGCCGGGCATCATCTCCAGGCCGGCCTCCTTCAGGGCGGCCAGGGTCCCCTCCAGTCCCAGTCCGGATATCCGGGCCAGGTGGTCGATCTCCACGGCGGTGAAGGCCTTGATGGCCGCCCCGGGCCGCAGCCGCTTCAGGAGGCGGATCAGGTCGAGGTAATAGTCAAAGGGCAGAGCCGGGTTCACGCCGCCGACGACGTGGTATTCGGTGATCGGTTCGTCCAGGCGGTCCGTCAGGCGGCGTTCGATCTCGTCCAGGCCCAGGGTGAAGGCCCCGTCCCGGCCCTCGTCCCGGGCAAAGGCGCAGAAGGCGCATTTGTTCTGGCAGACGTTGGTGTAGTTGAGGTGCTGGTTATAGACGAAGAAGACCCGGCGGCCGTGCCGCTGGCGGCGCACGGTATCGGCCAGGCGGCCGACGGCGACCAGGTCAATGGCGTTGAGGATGGCCAGGCCGTCGTTGCGGTCGAGTCTCTGGTGGTTGTTGACCTTTTCGGCCGCGGTTTGCAACCCGCTGTTTTTTGTCAAGTTTATGACCCTCCGCTCATTTATTATTAGTTGGTATTATTATATTTTTTTGCATTCATAATATGACCCACCGGTCATTATATGCCTCATTCCGAGCGGGAACGCAAGTGTTTTGTCCATCGGCCCGGGCCCGGGACGGACGGACGTCGGCAATTTTTTTCTTGACACCAGGCTATTCAGGACTTATAAAAGATGATTACGTTTTGGGCGTGGCTGACGCGGCGGGAAGACCGCCGCAGGGTCACCGCGCCCCACGGACGCGGTAACCTGAAAAACACGGCAACGTACGGCGACCGCCACCCGCGGTCGCCTTACTTTAAGGGCGGTCGAGACCTCGGCCGCCGAGGATCAAGAAGCGGGGTCGCCGGCGCGGCCCCGTCCTGATAAGGAAACAAAGAGATGCGCAACATCGGTCTCATGGCCCACATCGACGCGGGCAAGACCACGACCACCGAACGGATCCTGTACTATACCGGGCGGAACCACCGGCTGGGCGAGGTCCACGACGGCCAGGCGACCATGGACTTTATGCCCCAGGAGCGCCAGCGGGGGATCACCATCACCTCGGCGGCGACGACCTGCCACTGGCAGGGGACCCGGATCAACATCATCGACACCCCGGGCCACGTGGATTTCACCATCGAGGTCGAGCGGAGCCTGCGGGTCCTGGACGGGGCCGTGGCCGTGTTCTGCGCCGTGGGCGGGGTCGAGCCCCAGTCCGAGACGGTCTGGACCCAGGCCGACCGTTACGGCGTGCCCCGGCTGGCCTTCATCAACAAGCTGGACCGCGTCGGGGCCGACCCCCTGGCCGTGGTCGATCAGCTCCGCGAGCGCCTCGGGGCCACCCCGGTGCTCCTGCAGCTGCCCCTGGGCATTGAGGAGTCCTTCCAGGGGATCATCGACCTGCTGACCCGCCGGGCCCGGATCTTCGACGACGACTCGCTGGGGGCGACCTTCAGCGACACCGACGTGCCCGACCACCTGGTCGAGGCCGTGGATCAGGCCCGGGAGCGTCTGGTCGAGACCGTGGCCGAGACCGACGACGAGCTGCTGGAACTCTACCTCGACGGCCGCGAGATTTCTGGCGACAAACTCCGGGCGGCCATCCGCCGGGCGACCATTGACCTGAGGATCACGCCGGTCCTGCTGGGCTCGGCCTTCAAGAACAAGGGCATTCAGCTCCTGCTGGACGCGGTGGTCGATTACCTGCCCGCCCCGGCCGACCGGCCGGCGGTCAAGGGCCTGGACCCGTCCGGGGCCGAGATCCGCCGCACCACCGGCGAGACCGAACCGACCAGCGCCCTGGCCTTCAAGATCGTCAGCGACCCCTATGCCGGCCGCCTGACCTGGCTGCGCGTCTATTCCGGCCGGATGAGCAGCGGCGACACCCTGCTCAACGCCAACACCGGACAGAAACAGCGCGTCGGCCGCCTGCTGATGATGCACGCCGACAAGCGCGAGGAAGTCAGCTCGGCCGGGCCGGGCGAGATCGTGGCCGTGGTCGGCCTCAAGGAGACCATCACCGGCCACACCCTGTGCGCCCCCGCCAGCCCCATCGTCCTGGAGTCGCTGCACGTGCCCGACCCGGTGATCTCCATGAGCGTCGCCCCCGAGTCCAAGGCCGACCGGGACAAGCTCTCCCAGGCCCTGGCCCGCCTGGCCGTCGAGGACCCGACCTTTGTCGTCACCTCCGACGCCGAGACCAACCAGACCATCATCAGCGGCATGGGCGAACTGCACCTGGAGATCATCGCCGACCGCCTGGCCACCGAGCACAAGGTCAACGCCCAGTTCGGCCGGCCCGAGGTGGCCTATCGCGAGGCGATCACCCGGGCGGTCGAGGCCGAGGGCCGTTACGTCCGCCAGTCCGGCGGCCGGGGCCAGTACGGCCACGTCAAGGTAACCCTGGAGCCGGCCCCGGCCGGCAGCGGCCTGACCTTCGAGGACCGGACCGTGGGCGGGGTGGTGCCGCGGGAGTACGTCACCTCGGTGCGCCAGGGGGTCGAGGCGGCCTGCCGCCGGGGCGTCCTGGCCGGGTATCCCCTGGTGGACGTCAAGGTGACCCTGATCGACGGCTCGCACCACGAGGTCGATTCCTCGGACCGGGCCTTTGCCATCGCCGGGTCCCTGGCCCTCCAGGAGGGCGCCCGCCGGGCCGGCCTGAAGCTGCTCGAGCCGATGATGAAGGTCGATGTGACCGCGCCCGTGGACTTTGTGGGCGACGTGGTGGGCGATCTTTCTTCCCGGCGCGGCCGGGTGACGACCATGAACACCCGAGGAAATTTCCAGACCGTGTCGGCCCTGGCCCCGCTGGCCGAGATGTTCGGCTACGCCACGACCCTGCGGTCCCAGACCCAGGGCCGGGCGACCTTCACCATGGAGCTGTCCGGGTACGAGGCCCTGCCCGACGGCCTGGCCGCCGAGGTGGTCGAGGCCCGGCGGGCCGACCGGAACAAGCCGTCCTCGGTGGCCCGGGCGGCCTGATCCTTACGGCCGCTTAGACCCGCCCCATTCAGCCCGGGCAGGACCGGGAACATGCCCCCCCGGATCATTCCCCTCTTAGGGACTTGGCCTTGGCCCAATCCGCCGCGGCTTTGGCCTTTTCCCCCATGCGCTCGTGGGTCCAGGCCCGAAACCTGAAGGCCGTGGCCGACCCGGGATTGAGCTTGATCGCCTCGGAAAAATCGGCCAGGGCGGCCTTGTTGTTGCCCAGCAGGGACCAGGCGAATCCGCGGCCGATGAAGGTCAGGTAGGACTTGGGGTTGAGCTTGGCCGCCCGGGTGAATGACTGGACCGCCTCCTGGTACCGGCCCAGGCGGCCCAGGCTCAGGCCCCGGTTGTGCCAGGCCCGCCAGTTGTCCGGCTCGAGTTTCAGGAGCTGGTCGTAGTCCTTGACCGCCTCGGCGTAGCGCTTCATGCGGTCCAGGGCGAATCCCCGCCAGGCGTAATACAGACCGGTCTTCGGCGCCAGCTCGACCGCCCGGGTGAAGAGATGGGCCGCCCGTTTGTAGTCGCCCTCCCGGAAGGCGGCCCGGCCCTGCTCGAACAGTTTTCGCGAGGCCAGCGCCGGATCCGGACCGGCCGACCTGGCCGACCCGGCCAGACCCAGCAGGACCAATCCCAGCACCAAGGCCATCACTCGCCGACGCCCCATGATTCCTCCCGGACAGATGAGTGGGACCATTGTAGCCAAGGGACGGGCGCCCGGTCAACGGGCGCGGCCCGGACGCACCTTGCGGACCCAAGATTAATTTGCGTCGCCTCGAGACGGACGTCTATACTTTTCCTGTCGTAATTAAAGGAGCGACGCGAAATGAGACGAATCCTGGTCCTGATCGCCTTGGCCGGCCTGCTGGCCGGACCGGTCGCGGCCGCCGCCTCGGGGCGGGCCGGACAACTGGTCCGCCTGGCCTATACGGACCTGACCCGGGGGCAATACGCCGCCGCCCTGGCCCGGCTGAACGCGGCCCTGCGGATCAAGCCGGATTACCCGGCGGCCTGGGCCTACCGCTGTTTCGCCCGCCTCCAGCTGAATCAGGACCGGGCCGCAGTTAGCGACTGCTCCCGGGCCATCGGTCTGGCCCCGGGCAAGGGACGTCCCTACATCTGGCGGGGCTTCGCCTGGCAGCGGCTGGGCGAGCCGGAAAAGGCGGCCCGGGATTTCGGCCGGGCCATGGTCCTTCGGCCCAGGGATTACCGGGCCCCCTTTTACCGGGGCACCGTCTGGTTTTCTCTCGGAAAACTGGCCCGGGCCGAGGCCGATTACACCCGAAGCCTTACGATCAAACCCGACTTTATCCCGGCCCTGGTCAGGCGGGGCATGGCCCGGGCCATGCGCAAAAAGTACCTGCCGGCCCTGGACGACTGGGACAAGGCGATCAACCTCGCCCCCAAGGACGACCGCATCCTCCATTACCGGGCCTCGCTGTTTTTGGTCCGGGGCAATTACGACCTGGCGATCAAGGACTATGACGTCGCCCTCAGGCTGCGGCCCAACTGGGCCGAGTACTGGTTCAGCCGGGGCTACGCCTATTTGAAATTGAAGAAATACGCCGCGGCCATCAGCGACTTCTCCCAGGCCATCCGCTATCAGCCGAAACACAGCCTGGCCTATTTCGATCGGGGCTATGCCTTCAAGGCCTCGGGCAACGTCCGGGCCGCCGAGGCGGACTTCGCCGCCTTCGGCCGTCTGGAGGGCATCAAGGACCCGGCCCAGGCCCCCATCGAGAAACCGGCCCTGGTCGAGGAACTGGAGCGTTCCCGGGTCAGCCGCTGGCTGAAACGGGTCGAGTCCTCTCGCTGGTTCCGACGGATCAAGAGCGGCGATTTCCTGCGCAAATAATATTCTTCCCGGGCTGGCGACCTCGGTTTTTCCTGGTAGTATTTAAAAAACCGGAAAAACTGGAGGCGTGCGGACGTGTCCATCTTGACCAGGTTGAAGACCCCCTGTTTTTCGGCCGGCGGCCGGCCCGATCTGGACCCGGACGAATATATTTTAAAGGTTACCGGACTGGCTTCCCGATCCCGGGAATTCACTTGGAGTGAATTGACAAATTTTACGGTTTCACGGGTAAACGCCCGGCTGACCTCGGTCTCGGGCTGGTCGGTCCGGGCGGTGTGGGAGGGGGTCCTGTGGCGGGACTTCGCGGCCGAGGTGAAGCCCGAGGCCGATCACGCCACGTTCAAGAGCGCCGGCGGGGGATACGAGACCACCATCTCCCTCGAAGACCTGGACCACCCCCGGGTGCTCATCTGCTGGGGCGTGGACGGCGAGCCTCTCGAGGCGGACTACGGCGGCCCGGTGCGGATGATCGTGCCCCATCTCTACGGGTACAAGTCGGCCAAGTGGCTCAGCGAAATCGAGTTTGTCACGGGGATGCGGGGCGGCTACTGGGAGGACCGGGGCTACACCCGCGACGGCCTCATCGAGCCTGGTTTTACGCTGGACGTGAACACCGGGCAAAAGAGGCCGATCAAGGGCGGCGAGGTGACCGAGTTTTAGCCCGGGCCGGCGCGAACGGCGGCCGGGAGGCCAGGTAGTCGGCCACCGCCCGACCCAGGGCCCGGGAACCGGCCACGGTGTAGTGGCAGGCGTCGCTGAAATTGGTCAGATTTTTCTTTATCAGGCGGGCCACGTCGATATATTCGACTCCCTGCTCTCGGCACACCCTGATCAGGGTCTGGTTGTACCTGGCCATGCCCCGGGCCAGGGCCCCGGTGGTGTAATACTCGGCCCCGGGCTTGGCCTGATACTCGCCCACTCCGCCCAGCCACAGCAGGCGCACCTCGGCCGGCGGCATCTTGTCCTTCCACATGGTGGGCTGGGTCAGGAAGATGGGGCGGACGTGCCTGGCCCGGCACAGGGCGATGATCTGCTTGATGTTCCGGGCGTATTCGGCCAGGGCCGATTTCAGGTCGGGCAATTTGGAGCGAAAGACCTTGGCCTCCCGGCGATGACGCCGCCAGCGGGGGGTCGGGTCATCGGTCGGCGGCTTGGGGGGCCAGAGTGTGTGCTTGAGCCGGCGCAGGGCCTGATACAGGGCCAGGTTCTTGGGAAATGGCTCCCAGGATCGGGGCCTGACCTTGAAGGCGTGGCGGACCTGGTGTCTCAGGCCGGCCCGGCTTGATAAAAAATTCGGATTGTACCGGAAATCGCGCATCAGGCGCAGGCTGAGATCGTTTATCCCGATCAAGAAGATGGCTGCGTTTATACGGGGATACTGAGTCAGCAGGTATTTGACCTGAAGGACGTGGTCCCGGGTGTTCAGCCCGCTCAGGCCGACGTTGCCCACCCAGATCTTCTGTCCGGTTCGCCGCCGGACAATGGTCTGGACCAGGTAGGGCCAGGTCGCCTCCAGGGCCAGGTCAAAGCACTCGGTGGTCGAGCCGCCGATGGCCAGGATCCGGTAGGTCTGGTCCGGCCGAAACTCGTCGCCGCGGATGCCGGCCGAGTTGATGAAGAAGTCCACCTGAGGGCTGGCCCCGGGGTAGATCTTGGGGTCAGGGCGATAGCTGAATTTGTACCCTGGCGGCCAGACGTAGAACCGGTCCCCCCCGGGGACGGCCCAGCGCAGAAGGAACTCGGCGGCCACCAGGGACACGACCAGGCTGATGACAATCAAGATCGCCTTGGCGCGCCAGCCTTTCATGGATCAGTCTCCGTGGTCTGCGGTTCCGGTCAATATGACGCCAATGTAAGTTTGGTGTCAACAACCGGCCGGCCGGTGCCTGACCGGGACGGCCGGTCGATGGTCACCCTTATTTAAATTTTATGGCGCGGGCGGAGTCAGAAATTTCTTGAGGATCGCCTCGCGGCGACGGTTCTCGGCGGGCAGCTGTTTTCGTAAACGATCGATCAGCTCCGGGGTGAACTTGATCGCCCGGCCGCTCAGACGCACCGGCTTTTTGGCCGCGATCAGGGCCATGATCCGCCGGTTGGTCTCGACGATCCGCGAGGCCAGCTTGGCCGTCCGGGGGTCCACCCCCTGGTACAGCTCGATCAGTTTCACCTCCAGGGCGGCCCTGGTTTTGGACCGGCGAGGCTTGCCGGTCTTGATCGAGGCCAGGGCGTCGTCCAGAAAGGCCACCTGGTACTTCTTGAGCAGCCGGTTGTAGGCCCACAAGAAGCCGATGATCTTGAGCCGTTCGTCCCGATCGACCTTGTTCAGGGCCGCCCAGAACCGCTGCCGAGTCGCTTCGTCCAGCCGGGAGGGATTGGTGAACAGCCGTTCCACCACCCGGGAGATGGTCCCCTCGGGCCGGCTGACCTCCGGCCCCGATGGTTTCTGGAACCGGGAGGTGTACTTGTAAACGGCAAAGGCCCCGAAGACCACTGCCACGGCCAGCATCATCACCAGCATCGACCGCCGGGTGTTCATCTTCATTAAATCGGCCATTCGTAACTTCTTTGTGGTTCGGGTTTATCTGATAATGGACCCCTCGGCACTGATAGACTTTCTACTCCATGGGCAAACAGCGTCGTCACATACCTCTTCTGTACTGACCCCCCACCTCAAACAACGCCCGGGTGATCTGGCCCAGGCTGCAGACCCGGACCGTGTCCATGAGTTCGGCGAAGATGTTCCTGCCGGACAGGGCGGTCTGCTTGAGGCGGTCCAGGGCGGCCGGGGCCTCGGCCTCGTGCCGGTGATGGAACTCGCGCAGCCGGGTCAGTTGGGACTGTTTTTCTTCCTCGGTGGCCCGGGCCAGCTCGACAAAGCACTGGGCCTCCTCGTAGTCCTGGTTGGGATTGCGGAAGGTGTTGACCCCGATGATCGGCAGGTCGCCGGTGTGCTTCAGGATCTCGTAGTAGATGGATTCCTCCTGGATCTTGCCGCGCTGGTAGCCGGTCTCCATGGCCCCCAGGACCCCTCCCCGCTCGGCCAGGCGCTCGAATTCGGACAGGACCGCCTCCTCGACCAGCCGGGTCAGCTCCTCGACGATGAAGCTGCCCTGGTACGGGTTCTCGTTCTTGGCCAGGCCCCACTCCCGGTTGATGATCAATTGGATGGCCAGGGCCCGGCGGACCGATTCCTCGGTCGGGGTGGTGATGGCCTCGTCAAAGGCGTTGGTGTGCAGGCTCTGGCAGTTGTCATAGACCGCGCACAGGGCCTGGAGCGTGGTCCGGATGTCGTTGAACTGGATCTCCTGGCTGTGCAGCGACCGGCCCGATGTCTGGATGTGATACTTGAGCATCTGGGACCGCGGTCCCCCGCCGTACAGGTCCCGGAGGGCGATGGCCCAGACGCGCCGGGCCACCCGGCCGATGACCGTGTACTCGGGGTCCATGCCGTTGCTGAAAAAGAAGGACAGGTTCGGGGCGAAAGAGTCGATGGGCATCCCCCTGGACAAATAGTACTCGACATAGGTGAAGCCGTTGGCCAGGGTGAAGGCCAGCTGGGTGATGGGGTTGGCCCCGGCCTCGGCGATGTGATAGCCCGAGATGGACACCGAATAGAAATTGCGGACGTTTTCGTCGATGAAGTACTGCTGGATGTCGCCCATCATTTTCAGGGCGAACTCGACCGAGAACAGGCAGGTGTTCTGTCCCTGATCCTCCTTGAGGATGTCGGCCTGGACCGTGCCCCGGACGTTTTCCAGGGCGTAGCTCTTGATTTTCCGGTACTCGTCCGGCTCGGGGTCGCGGTTCTGCTCGGCCTTGAATTTGGCGACCTGCTGGTCGATGGCCGCGTTGAAGAAGAAGGCCAGCATCATCGGCGCCGGGCCGTTGATGGTCATGGACACCGAGGTGGACGGGGCGCAGAGGTCGAAGCCGTCATAGAGGACCTTGGCGTCCTCGTAGGTGCAGACGCTGACGCCCGAGGTGCCGACCTTGCCGTAGATGTCGGGCTGCTCGTCCGGGTCGGTGCCGTAGAGGGTCACCGAGTCAAAGGCGGTGGACAGGCGCTTGGCCTCGCTGTACTCGGACAGGAGCTTGAAGCGGCGGTTGGTCCGGGCCGGGTCGCCCTCGCCGGCGAACATCCGGGTCGGGTCCTCGCCGGTCCGCTTGAAGGGAAACACCCCGGCGGTGTATGGGAACTGTCCCGGGACGTTCTCCTCGCGCAGCCAGCGGTAGGTCTCGCCCGGGTCCTCGAAGTCGGGCAGGACCACCTTGGGGATCTTCTGCCGGGCCAGGGACTCGGTGTACAGCGGGACCTTGATCTCCCGGTCCCGGACCCGATAGACGAACTCGTCACCCGAGTAGGCCTCCTTGAGGCGCGGCCAGGAGTTGAGCAGGTCAAAGGTGTCGTTGTCCATGGCCTTGCGGGCCGCCTCGACCTCGGCCTTCAATTTTTCAACGGCCTCGGGGTAACCCTTTTGACTGAATTCCTCGGCCACGGTGTCCAAATGCCAGACCCGGCGGACCACGGCCGCCTGGTCCCGGGTGCGGCGGTGGTAGGACCGGACGGAATCGGCGATCTCGGCCAGGTACCGGGTCCGCTCGGGCGGGATGATGATCGTCTTGGACGACGAGATCCGGCCCGTGCCCCGGGGCAGGCGGGACTCGAAGGCGACCTCGGTCCGCTCGGCCAACAGGTCCAGGATGCCGTGGTAGAGGGCGGTCACGCCGTCGTCGTTGAACTTGGAGGCAATGGTCCCATAGACCGGCATGTCCTCGACGCTCTTGTCCCAGGCGTCCCGGTTGCGCTGGACCTGCTTGCGTACGTCCCGGACCGCGTCCTCGCCGCCCTTCTTCTCGAACTTGTTGACCGCGATCAGATCGGCGAAGTCGAGCATGTCGATCTTCTCGAGCTGGGAGGCGGCCCCGAACTCGGGCGTCATGACGTACAGCGAGGCGTCGGCCAGATCGACCACGCCGGTGTCCCCCTGACCGATGCCGGCCGTCTCGACGATGACCAGGTCAAAACCGGCCGCCTGGGTGACGGCGATGGCGTCGGCCAGGGCGTCGCTCAGTTCGGTGTGGGACTCGCGGGTGGCCAGGGAGCGCATGAACACCCGGGGATTTCCGAGAGAGTTCATCCGGATGCGGTCGCCCAGCAGGGCCCCCCCGGTCTTGCGCCGGCTGGGATCGACGCTGAGCACGGCCACGGTCTTTTCCCGGAAATCGTGGAGGAACCTCAGGATCAGTTCGTCGGTCAACGACGACTTGCCCGCGCCCCCGGTCCCGGTGATCCCCAGGACCGGGACCCGGCGGGACCCGATCTTCTGCTTCATCGCCGCCCGCAGCGCCGCCAGGTGGCCGTTCTCGGCGGCCTTGGCCATTTCGACCGCGGTGATGATCCGGGCCACCTCGAGCTTGTTCTCGGGCGCCAGGTGCGCCAGGTCCAGGTCCTCGCGCTCGGTCACGGCCGGGTAGTCGATGCTCTCCACCAGGTGATTGATGATCCCCTGGAGGCCCAGCCTGGCCCCGTCCTCGGGGGAATAGATCCGGGCCACGCCATAGGCGTGCAGCTCCTTGATCTCATCGGGCACGATCACCCCGCCGCCGCCGCCGAAGACCTTGACGTGGTCCGCGCCCCGCTCCCTCAATAGATCGACCAGGTACTTGAAGAACTCCATGTGGCCGCCCTGGTAGCAGCTCACGGCCACGGCCTGGGCGTACTCGCAGACCGCGGCCTCGACGATCTCGGCCACCGACCGGTTGTGCCCCAGGTGAATAACTTCAACGCCGGTCCCCTGGAGGATCCGGCGCATGATGTTGATCGCCGCGTCGTGTCCGTCGAACAAGGACGTGGCGGTGACGACGCGGACGTGGTTGGCGGGCCTGTAGGGCGCTACATTGACGGTCATGATCCTCCCCCGTCTTTTTCAGCGGCGAAAAGGTCGCCCACGATCAAATGGGTCTGCAGCCGGGTGTAATCCTCGATCGAGTATTTACCGCTCAAAAACCACCGCCGGAAGGTCCACATGTGGCCCAGGACGGTGATGTTGTGGGCCAGAAGCTCGATGGTCGCCTCGTCCAGGGGCGGCAGGTCGCCGTTTCCGGACAGCCGGGTCAGGACGTCCCTGATCAGGCCGGTGATCTCCACGTCGTTGTCCAGGACGTTTTTTCGCCACTCGGGCGGCAGGCTCTTGGCCTCCTGGTAGATGAGCAGGATGTGGTCGCTCATCCGATGACAGACCGCAAAAAACTCGGCGATGACCGCGGCCAGGGCCTGGCGGCCGCCGGCGGCCCGGGCCACCCCCTCGGCGATGGACTTGGCCATCTCGGCGTGAATCGCGTCGCAGACCAGATAAAGCACGTCCTCCTTGGAGGCGACGTATTCGTAGAGCGTGCCGGTCGAAAAACCGGCCGCCCGGGCGATCTGGCGGGTGGTCGTCTTGTGAAAACCCTGCTTGATGAACAGATGGACCGCGGCGTCGATGATCTGGCGGCGACGCCGGGCCACCAGGTCCTGATCCTTGACCTGGGTCGGGACCCTGGTGGTGCGTTCAAGCATGGGATCGGCCATGGTGCGCCGCCTGTGTTGGTCTGCGTCCGGTATCGACCAAGACGCCCGGAAACGACGCCAGAACAGGAAGACAATTTTAATACGGTCACCGCGTCGTTGAGTGACCGAATCACCGCCCCGAGCCGCGGTTGTATGTTCCGGCCCGGCTTGCTGACTGAGCGCTCGGTCAGATTATAGTCTAGGCCGAAATCCGGCCCGGTGTCAAGGTTTTTTCAGTCCAGCCCGTATAACAATTTTACCCGGCCAGGGGGTGACCGTTCAGTAGTTTTGGGTAATAATTATCCAGAATTAACCCTGATCGCCCCCTGTTTGACCGGGCATACTCTACCTGTTATGTCTGGTTTCAATACTATTATCGTTGACTTGCCCGCCCGTGGCCGGACCCGGTCGGTCGGGGTGGCACATTGCCTGCAAAAACAATCGGCTGAGGGATCAAACAGCCGCCAAGGCTGAGCACGGAGAACGACCATGCCTCGGGTAACGAGCAAAATAATTGGCGCCACGCTGGCCCTGGCCTTGTGTCTGGGCCTGACGGCCGGAGCTGCCTGGGCCCAACCAGGACCCCGGTCCGGTGGCGACGCACCCGGGGTTCTACCCCGGATAGATCACGGACTGCAACAACGTCTGTGGGCCGACTGTCAGGCCCTGCGGGCCGAACTGGACAGGGCCCACCCGGACAAGGACCGGGTGCGGCAACTGTCTTCGTCGATCAACCAGTTGTGGGCCAAACTGACCCGGCAGTGGTTTGCCGAGCGGTCGGTCAGGACCCAGGCCGGGGGCCAGGGATCACATCCGGGTTTTGCCCCGGGGCCGGGGGTGCGGATGAATCAGCCCCTTGGCGCCAGCCACTGATCGGGTCGGCCGGGGCGATGGGCGCGGCCCAGGACAAAGAATTCGACGGGACGCGACGAGGGCTAACGACGCGTTTCACGAATACCTCCCAGTGATCCGGGGGGCGCCATTTGGCGCCCCCCACTTCACGACCAACGCCTGTAACGTACTTTTCTCCTCGTCCGCGCTTACCGCCTCCACTACGTTTCGGCTGCCCCGGGGTGGGCATTGGCTGTTCTCCGTGCCTTCACGTAGTTCGCTGGACACGTTTGGCCGCTTGTTCTCGCTTCCCGCCATGGGTCAGTGGTTCACCAAACCCTCGTCCGCGCTTCCCGCCTCCAGGCGCCAGTGGGCGCCTCCTAATTCGCGACCAACGACCGTGCCGGTGGTTGTTCCTCGTCCGCGCCTGCCGGCGCCACTTCGTTGGCGCCTGCCTCGGGGTGGGCCTTGGCTGTTCTCCGTGCCATGCGGCTGGCTGATGGCCGGGCCTTCATCCTTTGTTAGTGCCGAAAAAATAGGGACTGCCTCCATTTTTCGTTCTCCGGCCAGACCGCGCCGCCGGGACCATGGAAAAATGGTGGCTGTCCCTATTTTTCCCTCCAGGTCAATCTGACGATCACCCCTGCCCTTCTCCGCTCATGCTCTCCATGCAGCGGCGATAGGCCTCCCCGAAATCGAGATGGATGTCGTCGATGCTGTCCTGGTCGAACGGGTTCTCCAGCTTCTCCTGGATATTGTCCAGGCCGACCAGGATCAGGGTGAACAGGACGGCCGTGCCGTAGCCGACGATCAGGCTGTGATACTGGACGGCCAGATGGGCGAACAGGGGCGCAAAGAAAATGGGGAACAAGTTCAGGAAGACCTGCCAGTAGCCCCGCAGGGCCAGGGGGGTCCGGTAGTCCCGGATGGTGGTCAATTTCTCGAAGTCGCGGATGATGTGGGTCAGGTACTGGTTGGCCAGAGTGATCTCGTTGACCAGCACGCCGGCCTGACGAACCCTCTCGTTGAGCCGGGACACCTGGCTGAACCCGTCGTAGATGTCGCGTAAAATTTTCCGCCGTTCCTCACCCTTGGCCGGAGGCCGGGCCAGGTGATCGGTGACCCTGGTCATGGTCAGGCTCAGGGTCTGGCCGGCCGCCCGCAATTCCTCCCGGCCGAAGTCGGACGGTGGCACCCAGTCCCGGTAACCGAAAAACAGGGACATGGCAGCACCCTTGAGGTCGGCCAGCCAGCCCAGGGCCTGTTCCCGGCGGCGGAAGGCGGCGTTGATGGCAAAGACGATGGGGAAGATGACCGCGATGCCCATGATGGATATGGGGATATTGGCCTTGAAGTCGAATCTGAGGCAGAGCCAGGTGGCGATCACGGCCACCGCGCCGATGACAAAGGTCTGCGGGGTAATGAACTCGATGAACCTTTTCATGTTGCGCCCCCGAGTGATCGAACAACGGCAACTTGAAGGTGACGGGGCCCTGCCCCGCCTAACCACAAACCGCGATTACAACGGCCAGCCCTGCCGCTCGATCACCTTGTCGGCGATCAGCCGGCGGCGGGCAACCCCGTTTTCAGGACGGAAGGCCAGCAGCCAATCGATCCGGGACAGGAGTGTAAGCAGGTCGTCGCCCTCGGCCAAATAGGCCGCCGCGTCCTCGGCCCACCACTTACAAAAAACCGCAAACCGGTGGGCCTCGGCCTCGACCATGGCCGCCAGCAGCAGGGCCCGGTCGTCGGCCGGATCGGGCCCGACCTTCTTGGCCCGGAGCCAGCCCGACTCGAGCGAAAAAATCTGGATGATCATGTCCGCCAGCCGTCCCAGGACCTCCTGCTCCTCCTTGATGGCGGTGGTAAATTTCTCGGCGGCCAGACCGGCCACCAGGAGCACGGCCTTTTTTGCGTTTTCCAGGAGATGACCCACCGCGGCCAGGGGCGAGGGGGGGGCCGGCGGATCGCCGGGATCGGCCGCCTCGGCCCTGACCCGGCCCACGGCCTCGATCAGGGGGAGCCGCCCCGTCATCGCCCGCTTGAGGATCATCCCGGGGATGAGCAGGCGGTTGATCTCGTTGGTCCCCTCGAAGATGCGGGCCACCCGGGCGTCCCGGTAATGGGCCTGGGCCGGGTATTCGGTCAAAAAACCGTTGCCGCCCATGATCTGGACGAACTCGTCCACGCAATAATCCATGGTCTCGGAGCCGAAGACCTTGTTCACCGAACACTCGACCGCGTACTCCTCGATGGCCCGGGCCGTCTGCCGGCCGGCGTCCGGGGCCTCGTCGTCCACCCCGGCCAGGTTGTCCTGGATCTTGCCTGCGGTGCGATAGACCATGGATTCGGTCAGAAAGATGAGGGTGGCCATCCGGGCCAGTTTTTCGTAAACCAGGCCGAACGAGGCGATGGGCCGGCCGAACTGGTGGCGCTCGGCGGCGTATCGGGTCGCCTCGGCCAGGACGGCCTTGCAGGTGCCCACGGCCGCCGCGGCCAGCTTGTACCGCCCGATGTTGAGGACGTTCAGGGCGACCTGATGTCCCTTACCCACCTCGTGCAGGAGGTTGGCCGCCGGCACCCGGACGTCCTTGAGGATCAGCCCCCGGGTCGAGGAGCCGGGCAGGCCCATCTTGCTCAGTTCGTGCGTGGTGGACACGCCGGAAAAATTTTTATCGACCACAAAGGCGCTGAACTTGTCGCCGTCCACCTGGGCATAGACGGTGAACACGTCGGCCAGGCCGGCGTTGGTGATGAACCACTTGGTCCCGTTGAGGACGTAATGATCGCCCCGAAAATCGGCCCGGGTCTTGGCCGCCAGGGCGTCCGAGCCCGAGTCCTTCTCGGTCAGGGCGTAGGCGGCCACCAGTTCTCCCGAGCACAGGCCGGGCAGGTATTTCTGTTTGACCTGGGGGGTGCCGAACAAGACCAGGGGCAGGATGCCGATGCCCGAGTGATCGGTGTGGGTGATGCTGAACGATCCGGCCGGGCCCAGGCCCTCGGTGACCAGGGCGGTCGAGATCTTGTCCAGTCCGCCGCCGCCGAATTTTTTCGGGACGTCGGTGCCGTTGAGTCCCATCTGGCCGGCCCGGCGGACCAGGGACCGGGCCAGGTCGATGTCCAGGCCCTCGAGGCGGGCCTTGACCGGGGCGACCTCGTCGGCCACGAAGCGGTCTGCCTTCTGGCGAATCCGGCGGTGGTCCTCGGTGAAATCCTCGGGTGAGAAGGCGCTGGGGGGGGAGGCCAGCAGCCAGCCGGCCCCGAGTCGGGTCAGGTCGTCGGTCACAATCGGTCCTCCTCGTGGCGGGCGGTCATCCATCCCGGACCGCCCGACCAGGTACTGAACCGCCGTCCGGACCCATGATAAAGACCTCCCGGCGGCCCGGGAGGTCTAGAAGGCAATCAACCCCGGACCCTGTTCCCGGAGGACCTCAACTGCCCGTTTGGGTCTTCGCCGGGGCGGGCCGTTTCGGGCGCTTTGGGGGCTTTTTCTCCCGCCGGGCCGTTTGCCGGTCCAGGGCGGCCCGCGACTTGCGGATCATCTCCAGGGCGTTGTGATACTGGCCGGTGTCCGGGTAGTGCTTGAGCAGGTAGATGAAGCGGGCCAGGGCCGCCTTGTACTGGCCGGTGTTGTAGTAGTAGTGGCCGACAACGTACTCGTGGGCCGCCAGGTTGTAGAGGCACATGTCCAGCTTGGCCTTGGCCCGGGCGGCGAAGATCGACCGGGGAAAGGCCTTGATCAGGCGGGCGAAGGCCCGGGCCGCCTTGCGGCTGCTGGACTGGTCGCGGTCCGGGGTCGAGATGCGGTTGTACCAGCACATGCCCAACTGGTACAGGGCGTAGGGCACGGCCTGGTTGCGGGGGTGCATCCGGATGAAGTCGGCGTAGGCGTAGGCGGCCTCTTTGTATTTGCCGTTGCGGTACTGGGCGTCGGCCAGTCTGATCTCGGCCAGCAGGGAGAAGCGGCTGTAGGGAAAGCGCTGCTTGAGTCGCGAGAAGGCGTCCGCGGCGTCCGAATAATCGCCTTCCCGGTAGGCGTTGACCCCCTCGTTGATCAATTGCTGGGGCGATTTCTCGTAGGTCTTCTTGCTGCAGCCGATGAACGTCACGGCCAGCAACCCGACGAGAAAGAGCCCGACCAGTCTCCTCATCACGAGTTACCTCGCTTCAAGGTTTTCCAGGTAATGCTGGGCGGCGAAGGCGGCGGTGGCCCCGTCGCCCACGGCGGTCGAGACCTGTCTGAGTTTCTTGCGCCGGACATCGCCGGCGGCGAACAGCCCCGGGGTCCGGGTGGCCGTCTCCTGATCGGTGACCACGAACCCCTGATCGTCCAGTTCGGCCAGATCGGCCACCAGGGCGGTGTCCGGGATCAGACCGATGAACGAGAACACGCCGTCCACCTCGAGCCCCGACTGCTGGCCGGTCTTGACGTTTCGGACCGCCACGGACCGGACCTGGTCGTCGCCCTCGATCCTCTCGACCACGGTGTCCCACACGGGCGTGATCTTGTCGTTGGCCAGGGCCCGCTCGGCGATCATTTCCACGGCCCGGAACTTGTCCCGGCGATGGATGATGTACACCCGCTGGGCGAACCGGGTGAGATAGATCGCCTCCTCGACGGCCGAGTCTCCGCCGCCGACCACGGCCAGGGTCGCCTCCCGGTAAAAAGGTCCGTCGCAGGTGGCGCAGTACGAGACCCCGCGGCCGATGAATTCGGCCTCGCCCGGGATTCCCAGGGGACGGGGACGGGCCCCGGTGGCCAGGATGACCGCCGCGGCGCCGAGGGTCTCGCCGGACAGATCCAGCTGGAAGCCGTCGCCCTGGCGGGTCAGTCCCTGGACCTCGGCCATCTTCAGTCCGACCCCGAACCGCTCGGCCTGGGCCCGCATCTTGTCCACCAGCTCGAAGCCGGACACACCCTCGGGAAAACCGGGGTAGTTGTCCACCCAGTCGGTGTTCAGGACCTGTCCCCCCGGACTCAGTTTCTCGAGAATGACCGCCTTGATCCGGGCCCGGGCCGCATAGATACCGGCGGTCAGACCGGCCGGGCCGGCCCCGATTATGACCAGATCGTGGTCCATTAAAGCAGGCGCTTGATGACCTCTTCCAGGTGGGCCTTGCCCACGGCGCCGACCACGGTGTCGGCCTTCTGGCCATCCTTGAAAAAGATGAGGGTCGGAATGGACCGGATGCCGAACTGACCCGGGGTCTTGGGATTTTCATCCACGTTCATCTTGGTGAACTTGATCTGGCCCTCGTATTCGGCGGCCAATTCCTCGACCACCGGGGCGATGGCCCGGCAGGGACCGCACCAGGCGGCCCAAAAATCGACCATGGCCGGGATCTGGCTTCCCAGCACTTCCGTCTCAAAACTGTCGTCGCCGATTTGAAGAACTTTATCGGACATGAGGCGCTCTCCTTGGGTTTAAGCGGACTTAGTCCCGCTTACCGATTTTCGATCATATACGTGGCCCTTGGCGTTTGTCAACTTCCCGTCCGACCCAGGAGGTCGATGCCGTGGATTAGAAAATAAATCCCGAAACCGATTAATACAAGGGCGCAGCTCCCGACCAGGACCCGATACACCCGGTGGTTCAGGAACCGGCGGCCGCCGGCCACCAGCCCCGAGACAAAGGCGTACCAGGTCAGGTCGCTCAAAATGTGTCCCACGAAAAAGGCGGCCACCCCGGCCAGGTTAAGCTGTTGCTGCATGACCATCGGTCCGATGGCCACCCACCACAGCACCCAGTAGGGATTCGAGATCGAGGTCAGCACCCCGGCCCAGAAGGGACCGAGGCCGCCGGACGGCCCGCCGGCCAGTTCCAGGGACAGCCGGGGCAGCGTCCACAGCATCCCGGCGGCCATGACCCCCAGCATGCCCGCCCCGATCACCCCGATCAGGCCGCCCACCAGCGGCCGGGCCAGGAGCGGCCCCAGGCCCAGCACCAGCCCCGTCAGCAGGGCCAGCTCCAGCACCCCGTGACCCAGGACGATCCGCGGGCCGGCCCAGAAGCCCCGCTTGACGGTCTGGGCCACGGTGACGGTCAGCACCGGCCCGGGCATCACCGCGCCGGAAAACCCGATGGCGAACGAGGTCAAGAAGATGGCCGCCAGGGTGTCCAATCTCAGGGCGCCGCCAAAAAGGAGGTAAAGGCCCGGAAGACCTGGTACAGGTCGGCCTTGTGAATGACCTCCAAGGGCGAATGCATCCCCAGGACCGGCGCCCCGGTGTCAATGACCCTCATGCCCAGCTGGGCCAGGAACTTGGCCACGGTCCCGCCGCCGCCCTCGTCCACCTTGCCCATGGCCGCCGGCTGCCAGACCACGCCCGCCTTGTCCCAGACACCCCGAAGCCAGCCCACGAACTCGGCGTCGGCCTCCGAGGCGCCGTACTTGCCGCCGTGGCCCGTGTAACGGGTCAGGCAGACGCCGTAGCCCATCCGGGCGTTGTTGTACTTCTCGTGGACCTCGGGGTAGTTGGGATCCACCGCCGCGTCCACGTCCGCGGAAAGGGCCCGGGCGGCGAGCATGGTCTTGGTCACGTTGTCGTAGCTCGGCTTGAGCCCGGTCAGCCGGAGCAGATCGGCCACCAGACGGTGGATCATCCAGCTCCGGGCGCTGGACGCCCCCTCGGAGCCGATCTCCTCCTTGTCCACGCCCAGGACCAGGGTGGCGTAGGTCGGATTCTTCACCTCCAGGGCCGCCCGGAACCCGGAGTAGGAGCACACCCGGTCGTCGTGGCCGTAGGCCCCGATCATCGATCCGTCCAGGCCCACCTCCCGCGGGCCGCCGGCCGGCACGGCCTCGAACTCGGCCGAGACCAGGTCGGTCTCGATCAGGCCGTACCGGTCGTGGAGGAGGTTGAGCACAAAGAGCTTGAACCGCTCCTTGGTCTCCTTGTCGCCCAGGGGGAGCCCGCCGACCAGGACGTTCATCCGCTCGGCCTCGATGGCCTCGAACAGCTTCTTCTCGCCCTGGAGCTTGCGGGCCAGGTGGGGCAGCAGATCAGGGATGGTCAGGACCGGCTCGCCCTCCCCTTCGCCCCAGGCCACGGTGATCGTCCGGCCGTCGGCGGTGATGACCACCCCGTGCAGGGCCAGGGGCCGGGCCAGCCACTGGTACTTCCTGATCCCGCCGTAGTAATGGGTCTTGAACCAGGCCAGATCGGCGTCCTCGAACAGGGGCCGGGCCTTGAGGTCGATCCGGGGGCAATCCAGGTGACCGGCGATCACGTTGAGTCCCTTGGTCATCGGTTTGCGCCCCGGCACGAACAGGGCCACGGTCTTGCCCCGAAACACC
Source organism: uncultured Desulfarculales bacterium (assembly GCA_964569795.1). Classification (GTDB taxonomy): domain Bacteria; phylum Desulfobacterota; class Desulfarculia; order Desulfarculales; family JAHJDS01; genus JAHJDS01. Next base: position 80,346 of record CAZMVB010000008.1, read on the forward strand.
GAATAGACCGGGCCGGCGGTCCGGGACCGATGCAGGTCCTTGAATCCCTTCTTTCTCGCCAGGTTCACCGTCTGGATCACGGCCAGGCGCTCGGTCTTGGCCGCGGCCAGCCAGTCCATGTACTCCCGGGCGAACGTCTCGGCCCGGCGCCTCTCGACCGCCGTCATCACGTCCCAGGCCAGCCTCGGCTCATAGGCCAGCTTTTTCTTGAGCTGTTCCAGTTCCTTCTTGGTCGCCTTCTTGGTAGTCGTCTTCTTGGCCATTCTGGTCTCCCCTGGACCGGTATCCATTGACATGGGATTATCCGATATGTTTACCAGGGAGTCCGGGCGATGGCAAGCCGTCCCCCGGGTGTCCTTGACAAGGGAGGTCTGATGGAGCTAGATTCTGACTGGGCCTTTTTTCCTATCGTTTTACTAGGAAATAAATCGGGAATGACAATCAGGAGCGAACGATGAGTCTTGACGAAGTAACGATCACCCGGGCGATCATTTCCCAGTACAGCCGGAAGCTGCTGGACAACCTGGACCTGGACGCGGCCGTGGTCGGCGGCGGTCCGGCCGGTCTGGTCTGCGCCTGGCGCCTGGCGTCGGCGGGCCGTAAGGTGGCCCTGTTCGAGCGGAAGCTGAGCGTGGGCGGCGGGATGTGGGGCGGCGGGATGATGTTCAACGAGATCGTGATCCAGGACGAGGCCAAGCCGATCCTGGACGAGCTGGGGGTGCCCAGCGTCGAGTTCGAGCCGGGCTACTTCACGGCCGACGCCGTGACCTGCATGGCGACCCTGACCTCCAAGGCGTCTCTGGCCGGGGCGACGATCTTCAACCTGATCAGTGTCGAGGACGTGATGGTCCGGGAGGGCCGGGTGACCGGCCTGGTGATCAACTGGTCGGCGGTGGAGATCGGTGGTCTGCACGTCGATCCCCTGGTGGTCTCGGCGAAATGGGTGGTCGAGGCCACGGGCCACGCCACCGAGGTCATGGCGGTCATCGAGCGCAAGGTGGATGCCAAGCTGCTGACGCCCTCGGGCGGGCGCGAGGGGGAGCGGTCCATGTGGGCCGAGAGGGCCGAGACCGACACCCTCGAAAATACCAAGGAGGCCTTCCCCGGGGTGATCGTGGCCGGGATGTCGGCCAACGCCACCTTTGGCTCGTACCGGATGGGTCCCGTCTTCGGGGGGATGCTCCTGTCCGGGGAAAAGGCGGCCCGGATGATCGACGAAAAGCTGGGCTGACCGCTGTCGGGGGGCCTTGTCCGGAGAAATCCGGGCCGGTCGGCCCCGGTCATATTTCAGCTGTTCTGAAAACGGGCGAGCAGGTAGGCCCCGCACTTGATGACGAACCGCCGGCGGGCGCATTCGGCCGGGTGCGGGCTGGACAGGTCCCCCGAGGACATGAAGCTGTCCCCGAAACAGGGCCCGCCGCACAGATACCGGGCCCAGCATTCGTAGCAGGACGTGGCCAGGACGTTGGTCTGGAGCAGGTCCCGGGTCTTTTCCTCGTTCAGGTCCGTGTCCAGGGAACCGATCCTGTGGCCGCCGTCCGGGGTCATCAACCGGAAGCAGGGATAGAGGTCCCTGTCGGGATCGAGGTAATAGTAGAACCGCCCCGTGCCGCAGCAGAAATAGTGTCGAGCCCTCTCCTTGAGGCCCAGGGCCGCCTCGCGCAGGAAGTGTTCCGGAATTTCGTCCACATCATGGGCCGTTTTAAGGGTGTGATCGACCAGTTCCATTAATCTCTTCTTCCAGATGTCGATCTCGAACCGGCCCTGATTCGAATCGAGCCCCGAGTTGGGGCAGACCCCGGAGATGATGATGTTCTCGAAACCGACCTCCTGGAGGCTTTTCAGGCAGGCCACCAGGTCAATGTCGGCGTCCACCACGGTCGCCCGGACGGGGAGATAGCGCCCGAACTCGGGAATTTCCTGGAGATTGCCGACGATGCGGTCCCAGGTCGGCTGGCCGCTCTTGGTCCGGCGAAAGGTGTCGTGGATCTCCCGGGTCCCGTCCATGCTGATCATGGGATAGATCCCGTAGTCCACCAGCTTGTCGAACACCTCCCGGGTGAGCAGGGTGCCGTTGGTGGTCATGGCGTAGGTGAACTCCTTGCCGGCGGCCTTCTCTTGGCGGCGGCAGTAGTCCACCACGGCGTCGATCACCGGGAGGTTCAGCAGCGGCTCGCCGCCAAAAAAGGTGATGTCGAGCCGGGCGGTGTCTCCGCTGTGCTCGATCAGGTAGTCCACGCCCCTGAGCGCCGTGTCCACACTCATCAGCTTGTTCCGGCCCAGGTAGGCCGGCTCGTTGGCGAAACAATAATCGCATCCCAGGTTGCAGACATGGGACACGCCCAGCCACAGTCCGGCCAGATCGGTCCTCATTCGGGCCAAGCGCTCCATTTCCGCCTGGCGCTCCGCCTCTGACAGGGGGCGCAGCCTGCGCCTCAAGGCCCGCCACTCCAGCTTGGCCCCCAGCCTTTTGTGAAAAGGAACGGATCGGTTTTGGTCCCCGCTGATCTCCTGGTAGGCCTCGGCGCTGACCGAATAGAGGAAGGAGCGTTCGATGTCCAGGAGAAAGTGGGTGTCTCTGACCTCAAAGGCGTGATAGGCGGCGGGCACGGCCGGCCTCCTCAATGAGCGGTGATCCTGTAGCAATCCTATGACCCCGAAAGTCGCCCGTCAACTCAACCCCAGGTGATCCCCGGAAAGATCGATCCCATGGACCGGCCCTCACCCGGCCGGGACCTTTTTTGGGGCAAGTCAATTTTTAGGGGAACCTTCTCGCTCCCAGGGAGTCTGATGCAGATAAAGGCCCTTTCACGACACCAGGACGGAAATCCAGAGGGGGAACCAATCATGGACGAAAAGCAAACCCGGAGGGAGTTTTTAAAGGGATTGACCGGCGCGGCCGGATTCGGGGCCCTGGCCCTGTTGGGCGCGGCCGCCGCGGTCAAGGGACGCCACTTCCAGCCTCTGTCAAACGAGACTCCCGCGCCCGGCCTGAACGTGGCCATGTGTCGGGTCAGATCGCACCGGTACGAAAAACGGGTTACGGACGAGCCGCAGGTGGCCAAGTGCCGGGTCAGGAGCTACCGCTACAAACGGCCCGCCCCCTGTTAGGCCATCTGCCGGGTCAGATCGCACCGGAACAATAACCTGGGCGGGGAGAACGGACCGGCCTGAATCAGTTCCATCAACGCCGGATCACAGGCGCCCGGGCCGGGACCCGGGCCGCCCGTTCCAGGGTCGCCAGGAAACTCCTCGGGCCGCTTCCAGCGGCCCGTCCGTTTTCGGTGATGAACTTGAGGCCGATCCGGATGGCCCGGATGGTCCGGCCCGCGTGCCGGGACAGATAGACGTGGCCGGTGTCGGGCAGTACGATCAGCTTGACCTTTGGAATGATTTTGGCCTGGGCCCGGGCCACCCCCACCGGAAAGACCCGGTCGGACCCCCCCCAGATGAGGACCACCGGCATGGTCAGGTTTCTGGTTTTTTTTCCGATCCAGGTCCGCTCGCCCTGGCGTCGGGTGTTTTCGAGAAAGGCCGAGTACTGGCTGTTCAGCTTGCGCTGCAGGACGTCGCGGAGGATGAATCCGGGCACGATGGGCGGCCGCCGGCGCTTGGTGAAGAAATACTTCTCGAGCATGGCCCGGAGCTCGGCCACGGTCTTGAAATCGAAGTCGTGCATCAGGCCCAGGATGCGCCGCCGGCTGTTGTGGGGCGAAACGCTCAGCCCGGCCGCGCCGATGGCCATCAGGCCGGCGACCTTGTCCGGGTGCGTAACGGCGTACCCGGCGGCCACCCAGCCGCCCAGGGAGACGCCGATGAGGATGACCCGGGGCCAGCGGTATCTGGCCTGCAGCCAGGCGATCTGGCGGTGGTACAGCCCCAGGGTGACCGGGACGCCCGGTTTGGCCGGGGAGGAATAGAACCCGATCAGGTCCGGGGCGGCCACGGGCCGGTCCCGGAACATGTCGGCCGCGGGGGCCCAGTATTCGGCGGTCATGCCCAGGCCGTGGAGCAGGATCACCGGGGTCTTCTTGGCCCCGGGGGCCGGGCGGAAGTAGTACCAGAACCGGCCGAAGGGGGCCTCGGCCTGGAGGCGGTGGTACCCGGCCCGGGTGAGCCGCTGGCCCTTGAACATGAGATAGACGCCGACTGGGTGCCAGAAAAAGGCGTAGGCCAGGAGCGCCAGGCAGGTCGTGACCACCACCCCGGCGGCGATCCACCACCGGCGGTGGGCCTTCCGGGACATGGGCCGGGGTCTATATTTGCTGTGTCTCCGGCGGATCAGGGGCGGATCGGTCGGACCTGAACTCGGTCTGGTCATGGTCCCAAGTATAACGTTCGGGTCTGATCAAGGTCAACGCGGCGCGCTGGGGGCCGATTCCCCTTGAGCCGGCCCCGGTGGTGTGATAGGTATAAATGAGTTTTGTCCGTGAAACCATGGTGGCCGGGAGGCGGATGATGATGGAGCGGCGGAGGCTGACGGCAATGGTCCTGGTTGGTTGCCTCTGGTTCTTGCTGGTCGCCATGGGCACCGAGGGCGGTGAGGTTCGGGGTCCGGTCCAGATCCCGACGCCGGAAAAGAAGTTCGACGTCACCCTGATCGACCGGGACGCGGTCACCATTCGCCTGACCTATTTCTCGGCCGAGGGCATGGTCTTCTTCACCGGGAAGCTGGGGCGGGGCCAGGTGGCCCTGGCCTTTGACCGGATCAAGTCCGTCGATTTTCACCTCAAGGGCAAAAAGCTCCTGGCCACGGCCGATCTGAAAAACGGCCGGAAGCTGACGTTCTCCGTGAACCGGAACCTGCGCGTCATGGGCCGGGTGGTCTATGGCAACTACCGGATCGCCCTGGGCAACGTCCGGCGGATCGTCTTCCGCTGATCAGTCCCCGTCATCCCTCGCCACCTCTGCCGGCCCGCCGTCAGGAACCGGGGATCGTTTCCCGGCCGGGCCGTTCCCCGGGCGCCCCGGGGCCGATAGGGGTTGTAATCGGCCCCCGCCTGGGGTAGAGGTAATCATCCGGTTCGAGGGATTTCGTGTCAACGGAAAACCCCAAGGTCCATATCCACACCTTCGGCTGCCAGATGAATGAGGCCGATTCATCCCGGATTCTGGCCCGGCTGGCGGCACAAGGGTGGGGTGTGTCCGCCGACCCGGAAGAGGCCGACCTGATCCTGGTCAACACTTGCTCGATCCGGGCCAAGCCCGAGCAAAAGGTGTACTCCCTGCTGGGCCGCCTGGCCGAGGCCAAGCGCCGCCGGCCGGACCTGGTCATCGGCGTGGGCGGATGCGTGGCCCAGCAGTGCGGCCAAAATTTGCTGACGCGGGCCCGGCACCTGGACCTGGTCTTCGGGCCGTCCCAGGTGGACCGGGTGCCCGAACTGGTGGACCGGGTCCGGCGGACCGGCCGGCCGGTGGTCGAGGTCGATCTCGACGACCGCGGTCCGGATGGCGCCCTGGTCGAGCCCGGCCGGGCCGGAGTGCCGGTCAAGGCCATGGTCACCATCATGCGCGGCTGCACCAATTTCTGCGCCTACTGCGTGGTGCCCTACGTCCGCGGGCCCGAGGTCAGCCGGAACGCGGCGGACGTCCTGGCCGAGGTCAAGGGCTTTCTCGCCGCCGGGGCCCGGGAGATAACCCTGCTGGGTCAGAACGTCAACACCTACGGCGCCGACCGGGCCGACTCGATCGGCTTCACCCAGTTGCTCGAAAGGGTGAGCGCCCTGCCCGGGCTCGATCGGCTGCGGTTCGTCACCTCGCACCCCAAGGACATGTCGCCCGAGCTGATAGCCGCCTTCGGCCGTTACAAAAAACTCTGCCCGGCCCTGCACCTGCCCTTCCAGTCCGGCTCGGACCGGATCCTGGCGGCCATGGGCCGGGGCTACACCCGGGCCCGATACCTGGAACTGGTCGGCGAGCTGCGGGCCGTCCGGCCCGACCTGGCCCTGAGCGCCGACGTGATCGTCGGTTTCCCCGGTGAGACCGAGGCCGATTTCGAGCAGACCCTGGACCTGATCGAGCGGGTCCGCTTCGATCTTTTGTACTCGTTCAAGTACTCGGACCGCCCCGGGGTCCGGGCGGCCGGCCTGGACCACAAGGTCCCCGAGGAGGTCAAGGGCCGGCGCTTGACCAGACTCCAGGCCAGGCAGCGGGAGATCACCCTCGCCATCAACCGGAATCTCACGGGCCGGGTGGTCGAGGTCCTGGTCGAGGGGCCGTCCAAGCGCGGCCAGGGCGAGGTGACCGGCCGGACCCCGACCAACAAGGTCGTCAACTTCCCGGCCGGACAGAAAACGATCGGCCGGCTGGTCCCGGTCACGATCCGGGAGGCCTACGCTAATTCTTTGCGGGGCACCCCGGTCTCCTGATAGACTTGAGTCAAGACGGACGGAACCGTCCCTCTAGACGAGGTAAGCATCGTGATTAAAATGAACGTCGCCGGCCTGACGATCGATCCCTTGACCAACTCGCCGATCATCATCCTCAAGGATGAATCCGGCGAGAACACCTTGCCCATCTGGATCGGTCTGCTCGAGGCCACCGCCATCGCCAGCGAACTGGAGAACATCGAGTTCAGCCGGCCCATGACCCACGACCTGTTCCGCAACGTCCTGAGGGAACTGGGGGCCAAGCTGGAGCGGATCGAGGTCATCGACCTGCGCGACAACACTTATTACGCCGTGATCCACCTGGCCCTGGCCGAGCGGCGGCTGATCATCGACGCCCGTCCCTCGGACGCCATCGCCCTGGCCCTCCGGGTCCAGGCCCCCATCTTCGTCGCCCCCGACGTCCTGGACGTGTCCCAGCACGCCAAGAGCGAGGCCGAGGCCCAGGTGGGCACCGAGGAGGGCAAAAAGTGGACCGAGGTCCTGGAAAGCCTGTCCCCGGAAGACTTCGGCAAGTATAAAATGTAATCCCCCTCCTTTGGGAACCCGTCCGTTTTTTGGTCCTGATCAACCGAGGGCGACCGTTAACAAGGGTTTGTCATGATCGATCTGCACGTCCATACCCTGCTGTCCGACGGGGCCTTGCTGCCCACGGAACTTGTCCGCCGCCTGGAGGTCCTGGGCTACCGGGCCGTGGCCTTGACCGATCACGTGGACGCCGGCAACCTGGAGTCGGTCGTGGCCGCCGGGCGGCGGGTGGCCGAATCGCTGAGCGGCGTCCAGGGGGTCAAGGTCATTCCCGGGGTCGAACTGACCCATGTCCCGCCGGCCGCCCTCGGCGAGCTGACGGCCCGGGCCAGGGATCTCGGGGCCGAGCTGGTGGTCGTCCACGGCCAGACCCCGGTCGAGCCGGTGGCCCCCGGGACCAACCGGGCGGCCATTGACGCCGGGGTGGACGTCCTGGCCCACCCCGGGATGATCACCCCGGACGAGGCGGCCCTGGCCGCCAAAAAGGGCGTGGCCCTCGAGGTGACCACCCGGGGCGGCCACAACCTGACCAACGGCCACGTGGCCCGGGTCGCCCTGGCGGCCGGGGCCCCCCTGGTGGTCAATTCCGACGCCCACGCCCCGGGGGACCTGATGACCCCCGAGCGGGCCCGGCTGACCGCCCTGGGCGCCGGACTGTCCGAGGACCAGTACCAGGAATCACAGCGACTCTCCCGCCGGCTGGCGGGCCTGCCGTGAGACCGGTCCGTTGGGCCGCGGCGGGCGTCGTCGCGGCAACGGCCGTCGCGGCGGCCGTGGTGGCGATCTGGTGGTGGGCCGCGCCCGGCCGACGCCCCCCCCAGACGGCCAGGGGCCATTACGAGATCAGGCTGGCCGGGAGCGTCATCGGCCGGATGACCCTCGGCCGGCGACCGATCAAGGATGGTTACCTCTTTTCCGACTCCGGGGAACTGGTCCTGAATCTGGGGGGCAAGGTCAGCCGGCTGCGGCTGGGTAATCAGTGCCGGACCGACCGCCGCCTCCGGGTCAAATCCTTCAGCTACATCCTGAATGGCGACGGACAGCGGCACCTGGTAACCGGCCGGGTCCGGGGCCGGAAGCTGCTCGTCCGCTACCGGCTCAACCAGGCGACGGGGGCCAGGACCTTCGACCTCAAGGGCCCGCTCCTGGTGTCGCCCATGGCCACCCTCTATTTCTGGCGACAGGCCCGGGCGGGCCGTAAAAAGATGAGCGGCTACGTGTTCGAGCCGCCGACCCTGACCCTGTCACCCTACACCGTCACCTTCCGGATGATCGCCCGGCAAGGTCACCGGCTCCTGGCGGCCGAGGTCACCCGCCGCCTGACCCGGATCAAGCTCGAGATCGATCACCGCGGATTGCTGGTCACCCAGGACGGGCCCATGGGTCAGAAGGTCAGCCGGGTCCGGGGGCCGGTCACCGGTCCCCTGCGGCCGGCCGTGGATCTGTACCGGGCCCTGTCGATCAAGGTCAGCGGCGCGGTCCCGCCGTCGGTCGTCCGGCCGGCGCGGCTCGAGGTCCGCCTGGAGGGGATCCCGCTCACCGGACTGGCCCTGGCCGGAGCCGGCCAGACCCTTGACGGCCGGATCCTGACCGTCACCGCCGCCCCGGGCGGCCTGACCGACTACCGCCTGCCCGCCCAAAAACAGACCCGGTGGCTGAGGTCATCGTCCTTCATCCAGGCCGACAACCCCCTGATCCGAAAACAGGCCCGGGCAATCCTCGGGGGCGCCACCCGGGCCCGCCAGGCGACCGAGCGCATCTATGATTGGGTTTTTCAGAACCTGATCAAGACCCCCGTCGGCCCGACCCCGGACGCGGTGAGCGTCCTCAAGAACAAGCGGGGCGACTGCAACGAGCACGCCGTGCTGTTCACCGCCCTGGCCCGGGCGGCCGGGGTGCCGGCCCGGGTGGCGATCGGCCTGGTCCTGGAGGAGGGCCGGTTCCTGTATCACGCCTGGGCCGAGGTCTGGCTGGGCCGGTGGGTGGCGGTCGATCCCACCTGGCACCAGTTCCCGGCCGACGCCGGCCACATCCGGCTGGTTTACGGCCTGAATCAGGGGGTCCTGGACCTCGAATCCGTGGTCGGACGCCTCAAGATCCAAGTCCTCTCCTGGCAATGAGTCTGGCCGTCCAGGACCCGACCGGGGCCGAGGCCCGGTTCCACCAACTGGCCGCCGAGGCCGACGGCCTGTTCGCCCGGGTCGCCCGGGAAAATCCGGACCTGGTCAGGTGCCGGCCCGGGTGCGACGACTGCTGCCGGGCCGTGTTCCTGGTCAGCGCCGTGGAGGGTTTGGTGGTTGCCCGGGCGGTCAAGGACCTGCCCCGCCAAAAGCGCCGGCTGATCGAGCGCCAGGCCGAAAAGGCCGCCGCCAAATACGAGGCCCTCTTCGGTCCGGCGGCCGCGAGGATCGATCCCGGGGCCCTCTCCCGGGAGCGGATCGACTGCCCGCTGCTGGTTAAGGGCCGCTGCGCGGTTTACGAGCACCGGCCCATCACCTGCCGGGTGTACGGCGTGCCCACGGCCATCGGCGGTCAGGGCCGGACCTGCCCCCAAAGCGGCTTCCTGCCCGGCCGGACCTACCCCACCATCAACCTGGACGAGTTCGAGGCCAGGCTGGACCGGATCTCCGACCCCCTCATCGCCCCCCAGGCGGGCCGCCCCCTGCCCCGCCGGGCGTCCCTGGCCTGGCATCTGATCGGTTCCTCAGCCAGTGGAGTGCTCTCTGAATAGCAGGACTCTCGACGGGACCAGTTCTTGCCGGTTCGGACCACCCAACGTCCTGTTTGACCGATGAGTTGTTCGCGCCGAACAGCCAAGAACGTCGAATAACCGCCCTCACCTGAATTAGGGGACGGAACACTAGGTCATCGGGCCGGCCGGTTCGGTCGCCTGCGGGAAAGACCTGACCCCGTTCTGGGAGTGGGTCCGGGGCACGATCACCGTGACCCTGGTCCCCTTTTTGGGCTGGGACTCGATCTCGATCCGGCCGCCCAGGCGGTTGACGACCCCCTGGGCAATGGTCATGCCCAGACCGGTGCCCAGTTCCTTGGTCGAGTAGAGCGGCTCGAAGATGCGGTGGAGTTCGGCCTGGCTCATGCCCCGGCCGGTGTCGGTGATGACGAATTTGACCTCGTCCGGGCCACCTTTCAGTTCCAGGTGGACGTCCCCGCTCTCCCGGGTGGCCTCCAGGGCGTTCTCGCAGACCTCGCACAGGGCCCTGACCAGCATGTCCCGGTCGGAGACGATGGTGCCGGCGGCCGGGTCCAGGTCCTGGGTCAGCCGTCCGGTGACCTCACCCACCTCCTCCATGGCCCGGCCCATGGCCTCCCAGAGGACCTCGGCCGGATCCAGGGGCGTCGCCTCCAGTTTGACCGCCCGAAAGATCTTGAGCGACTCGTCCAGGACCAGTTCCAGGACCTTGACCTCCTCCAGGATGACCGAGATGTAGTGTTTTCGGGGGTCGTCCTCGGGGATCATCTGGTCCAGGCGGGAGGCGAACCCGCCGATGGTGGTCAGGGGATTGCGGACCTGGTGGGCGATGAACGAGGTGAACTTGGCGATGGCCGTCTGACGCGCCTCGTTGAGCAGCGATCTTTGCAGGCTTTTCAAACGCCGGTTGGCCGTCTCCAGCTGGGCCAGGGCGGCGTTCAACTCCTGGATCCGCTCCTGCTGCCCGTCGAGGGTGTGTTTCATCCGGGACAGCTTGATGCTGACCGCCACGTCGCCGGCCGCCTCCTCGAGCCGTTTCAGGTCCTGATCGGTGAACTGCCTGATCCCGCGGTCGGCCAGATTGATCGCCCCGACCAGCTCGTCGCCGGCCATGATCGGCACGGCGACCACGGTCTGGAGTCCCTCGTCCCGGAGGTGCTCGAGATCGGCCGCCTGGCGGTTCTCGTCGGTCAGGACGACCGTCTTTTTTTCGGCCGCCGCCCGGCCGGTGAGGCCGACGTGGGGCGGCCTGGTTCCCACCCTGCTGACGAACTCGGGTCTCAGGCCCTGGTGGGCGGCCAGGCGCAGGGTCTTGTCCTTGGGGCCGGCCAGGTAGATTCGTCCGGTCGCGGCGTGGACCAGCTCCAGGAGCCGGGCCAGGGTCGGCTGCAGGTCGTCGGTCGCCTTTTCGGGCTCGATCAGTTGGGACCGGATTCGATCCAGGCGCCGCCGGTCGTTCTCGGAATCGTCCGGGGCCGGGGAAGACTGAGGCCGGTCGTCTTCGGTCATGTCTGGTGGTTCTCGGGGGCTCCAGCGCCGTCGATGTCGATGATCCGGGTCCCCTGCACGTAGTCGCGGGTCTTGTAGGTCCGAATGGCCGAGATCTTCTTGGTCAATTCGCCCAACCGCTGGGCCTGCTCCAGCAGACGGCTCACGTAGCGGCGCCTGTCGTCCGGACCCAGTTGTTCATTTTGCAGCATTTCGGCCAGACCCATGATCACGGTCAGGGGCTGGTTGATCTCATGACAGGCCGCCCCGGCCATTTCCATCACCGCCTGCTGTTTTTCCAGGTGGATCAGCCGGTGGATGTTGAGCCCGTTCTCCAGGTGCAGGGCCACCTTTTCACCGAGTCGATGTAAAAAATCCACGCTCAGGCCTGGCCGGTAGCGCCGGGTGTCCTTGCTGGCCAGGACCAGGTAGCCGAAGGCGTTCTCGCCCGAATCCAGGGGGATGACCGCCATGGACTTGAGGCCCGAGGCCAGGTCCGGAAAGAGCAGCGCCAGGACCTCGGTGTGGGGTCGGTCGATCAATCTGGTCCGGCGGCTCTTTCCGGCCAGCTCTTTCATCTGCTCGCCGGTCAGGCAGGTATAGGCGTGGTCCATCTGGCGCGGCAGGGCCAGTTCGTCCAGGGCCTGGGCCAGGGCCTGGTGATCCTGGTTGAGATAGAACCCGGCTCCCTCGAGCTGGTACAGGACGGTGATCACCCCGGGCAGTTCGGTCAGGATCGGTTCCAGCTCGCGCTTGGTGATCAGGAAGCGCTCGACGTGGTCCATCCGCTTCCAGATCTTTTCGTTGCGCTTGAGCCGGTCGCTCAGGGCGTTCATATCGTTGAGGGAGGTATCTTCTTGTGCGCGGACGACCATGGTCTCCACCTGTCCCTTCCCCCAGACCGCCTCCGGCAATGCCCCGGACCAGGGTATCAGCCTAGCCGGTAGCGAATCGGGTGTCAAAAGAAAACAACCTTGTGGCCCCTCGGGCGTCGGGTGTAGGGTTCGAGGATGGAGACGAGCCTGGGCCGGAAGCTGAGACTGTGGCTGTGGGTGGTTTTCACGGCGGCCCTGGCCGGGGGACTGGTCCTGATCGAGGTCTCCCTGCACCGGCGATCGGTGACCTGGCCCTCCCCGGCCGGACCGGGCGGGTCCGCCGGGCCCGTGGCCCTGGTCCCGGCCGAGGCGGCCTGGCCGGGCGGGGCCGATCAATTGCGTCTGACCGCCCCGCGGGAGCCCGGGGCCTGGGTGATCCGGCTCGAGGTGGCCGATCAGGGTCTGGCGGCGGCGCCGGACATCCGGCTGACGGCCGGCCGGTTCGTCGCCGCTCCGGCCCGGCTGGCCGGGGGACGAATCGGGCCGGGGGCCTCCCCGGAGCCCACGACCTGGCACGGATTCCGGTCCGGATCGATCCGGGTGGTGGTGCCAGCCTCATCGATCACGCCCGGGTCCGGGCCGGTCGCGGTCAAGATCATCAACCAGGACCCGGGCTGGCTCATCCTCCGGCGCGTCGAGATCTATCCCTGGTGGTGGCACAATTCCGGGATCCGCCTCCGGCTGATCCTGGGCGTTTATATCGGCCTGACGGCGCTTTTGCTCTGGCCCCTGGGCCGGACGGGAGGGGTGGCCGCCCTCCAGGCGGGCTCGTGGCTGTCCGCGACCGGGGTGGCCCTCTCCATCTGGCAGTGGGGCCGGCGGCTGATCATCCTCGACGTCACCTGGGGGGTGCCGAGCCTTGTCCTCTGCCTCCTGATCTGGGGCGTGGGTCAGGCCCTCAGCCTGGGCCAGATGGGGACGTTTTGGGGGGCCGGTCCGGCCTGGGCAATGGGCCAGGTCGCGGCCCTGTTCCGGCGGCCCAAGACCGCCGGCTGACCGGCCTGTTGTCGATCAGCCGATCCAGGGCGCCGGCCCGGGCCGTGACCGGGCAATATGTGCCGCCAGAGTCGTTATTTTGACACCGTCGCCAACATTCGTCTCCCGGCCGGATTAATCTAACAAGCTAATTTAATTAAATATATCATTATCAGGACCGTCTGGCCCCGAATTTGCTCGCTTCCTACGCAGGAGGCCGCCATGGTCAAGATAATTCAACCTCCCCTGACCGAAGGCACCAATCCCAAGCTCCGCCCGAAGCGGTCCAGGGGAGGAGACTTCGAGAGCGTGTTCCAGTCCGCGGTGACCCAGGATCAGGCCCCTGCGGGCCCAGTGCCGCCGATGCCCCTGACCGGGCTGGATGCGGTGGCGGCCGGGTCCGACCTGTCCCGGGTGGAGCGGGTGGTGGACATGCTGGATAAGTACCGGCAATTGCTGGCCGATCCCAAGGTGCCGCTCAAGAAGGCTGGGGTCCTGGTGGACGGCCTGGATCGCGAGGCCGACTGGCTGGCCCTGCGGGCGGCCCAGATCGACGGCCCGGCCGGGCTCAAGGACCTGCTGGCGCGCACGGCCTTGACGGCCAAAATCGAGGCCCTGAAGTACCAGCGCGGGGATTACGTCTGACATGTCCGTGGTGAACGGCGTAACGCAGATCAATCCGGGCGGATCGACCGCCTATCGAGCCCAGTCCGGAGCGGACGAGGCCTTTGACCTGGAGAGTCTTCTGGCCGGCCGGGACACCGCCCGGTCCGAGACCCGGAACAAAAAAGGCGCGCCGGCCCCGGCCGGATCGTCCGAAATCGGCATCCTGGCCGAGGCGGCGGCGGCCGTCACCCCGGCCGAGGCCCAAAAAATCCTGAAAGAGGTGACCGCCGCGGCCGGCGGGGCCTCACTCGAAACCCTGGTAGGCTGGCACGAGATCGGGCGGCCGTCCCTCCTGGGCTCAGCCTACATCTGACACGGCGACACCCTCCCCGTCAGGGAGGTTGACCACCCCACTTCCTTCAATCGCCGACCGGCCGGGTCACCCCCCCGGCCGGTCACCTTTTTGGCGGCCGGCGATCACCTGGGGGTACCAGTTGAGATAGACGATGGTGAACACGGCCGCCATCAGCAGCAGCAGGTAGCGGACCAGGGTCCAGACCAGGGCCTGCCCGGGGATGTTGGACGCCAGGCAGAGCACCGCGGACACCAAAAAGACCAGACCCCAGACCGCGGTGGTCACGGCGTGGAGACGCCGGGTCAGCTCGCCCGGGGGCTGCCCCTCGGTGACGGGCGTGTAGGCCAGGGTCAAGGGGACCGGCCGGAGCAGGGTCGTCAGCCACAGCCCGCCCAGGACGATATAGGACAGGGCGCTCCCAAAGGGAATGAACAGGGCCGCCCGGCCCGTGGGCCCGAAGGAGCACAGGATGAAGATCAGGGCGAAGTAGATGGGCGTAGCCAGGTCCCACCAGGTGGTCTTGAGGTACAAAAAGCGGTAGCCCAGCACGGCCAGGCCCAGGAGCAGCGCCACCAGGGTGGTGAGCCACCACCAGCCGGGCAATAGCCCGGCCAGGACCCAATAGACGACCCACGGCCCCAGGGACACGGCCAGCCAGGCCAGGCCCGGCAGTTCGATCGGGGCCCGGGCCGGCAGCCAGGATGGGCGCGGGGTCTCGGGGGCCGCTTGATCGGTCCGGAGCAAGGGCCCCGGAGCCGCAGTTCCGGTCTCGTCCGGGGAGGGCGGTCCCCCGGCCTGACTCGTTGTTTCCTCGGTCATGTCGGGTGTTCCTCCCGTCTGATCACAGGGGGGATGATCGGTCGTGAACGGGGTTGATTTTCAAGGTAACACAGCCCAGTTGTCCGGGTCAAACCGCCCGGCCGGGCCCTGGCCTTCGGGCCGCCCTTGTGTTAGCCTTGGTCATGGCGCCAACCATCCTGCCCTTTGACGGGGTCACCCCCCGAATCGATTCGCGGGCGACGGTCATGGACACGGCCGTGCTCATCGGCGACGTGGCCATCGAGGCCGAGTCGTCCGTCTGGTTCCAGACCGTGCTGCGGGCCGACATCTATCCGATCCGCATCGGCCGTCAGACCAACATCCAGGACCACTGCACCGTGCACGTCTATGGGGGCCGCTTTGCCACGACCATCGGCCACCGGGTGACAATCGGTCACGGGGCGGTCCTGCACGGCTGCACCATCGACGACGACTGCCTGATCGGCATCGGCGCGGTGATTCTCGACGGGGCAGTGATCGGCCGGGGGAGCCTGGTCGGGGCGGCGGCCATGGTCACCTCGGGCACGCACATCCCGGCCGGGTCCCTGGTCCTGGGATCTCCGGCCCGGGCCGTCCGGCAGGTCACCCGGGCCGAGACCGAGCGTATCCGGGAGGGGGCGCCGACCTATGCCCGGCTGGCCGCGGCCTACCGGGAGCAGAGATGACCGCCGTGGACGTCCGGTCCCTGGCCCGCCAGGTCAAGCGCAACTGCGACGTATCCGACGCCCTCTTCGGCCGGCACTTCTCCATGTGCGGCCTGCTGCTCAGGCTCCGCAACCTGTTCAAGGCCGAAAGCGGCCTGGCCCCCTGGCGGGAGCCGGACAGCGGGGCGATCCTGGCCTGGGTCGCCCGCCGGGAAGAACTCTGGGAGGGCCTGGAGGGGTCGGGATTCGCCCCTCTGGACCTGGACGGGAGGCGGATCGATCCCTTTGACGCCGCCGCCGTCAACCGCCGCCTCATCCCGGACGGCTGGGCCTACGCCGCCGGGTACGGGCCGTTTCTCAAGCCGACCTTTGTCCTGGGCGAGCTGAAGGACCGAACCAAAGCCGACGGCCTCGAGTATTTGGTCCTGGGCCGCGAGCTGGCCCGGGACCTGTCCGTAAGCCCCGCCATGCGCCAGGGAAACCTGATCATCGGCCGGGCCGGGGCGATACCCTATCTGTTCTGGGATCGACTCAGCGAGCCGGGGCGGACCGTGGCCCGGTACATGGCCGCCGGACTGACCCTTTGCGGACTGGATCCGGCCCAGGTCCGGGCCCGACCGGCCGTGTTCGAGGCGGAGGTCAACGACATCTGCCTGGCCGAGACCGGGACCTTCCTGGCCCACGAACGGGGCGAGGCCCTGGATCGGACCCTGGACGAAAGTCGCTGGCAAGAGGCCGTCGCCGCCCACCCGGGCACCGAGATCGAGCTGGTGGCCCGCACCCTCAAGGACATCCTGGCCGACACCCACGCCCGGGGGCTCCTGGGTCACGTCGCGACCGTCCTCCGGCCGTCCTCGCTACTGTTCTACCTGGCCTTCATCCCGGTCCTCAATCGGCTGCTGATGCCCGAGGTCACGGCCGTGGGCGAGACCTTCTTCGATCGCCCCGACTGGGAGGCACTGTCTGTCGCCCGGCGCCGGGTCAGACGCCGAGCCCGGGACCTGGCCCACCGGCTGTTCCGCCTGATCGAGGCCGGCCGGGACCAGGGACCGGACTGGACCCGGCGCCAGGTCCACGACCGGATCGTGGCCCCCCTTGAGCCGTGCGGTTTGACACCAGACCTGGCGGCGACTTGACATCCTTTATGGGGAATGATACATATTAAAAAATGATATTGAGGGAGCGGCCGAGGGAATATCACGCCCGACGTCAAATTAAATAGCCGACGCCGATTATGGCCGCGTCTCAAAAAACGAATTAGACGCTGGGCCGGATGGGAAAGAATTATTGTTTACAAACTGGACCTGACCACTTTCAACCTTCCGGAAGGCATCAACCCGAACCTCAGCGTGCGACAGGCCTCCCTCGGGGAATGGGAGCAGTTGGCCCGAAATCCCGTCTATGAGATCACGCCCTATGAGTACGAGGACAGCCGGCGGATCCTGGCCGAGGGCGACCGGTTGATGGTCGGAGAAGTGGACGGCCAGATCGTGTCCTTTCACCATGTCCGCTTGAACTGTTTCGAGGCCACGGGCGGGAAGAGGATCGGTATTCCAGAGGACACGGTTTACGCCTTCCGGGGAATGGTCCCCAAAAAATTACGCCGACGGGGTTTGGCCTCCTCGGCCATGGCCCACATCACCCGGATCATGAAAGAGGAAGGCTACCGCCGCCTCCTGTTCGAGGTCCAGTCCGAAAACGTGGCCCAGTGCAAGGCCGTGGCCAAGATAGGTTCGGTGGCCATCGGCAGCTATCTCAATTTCTGTTTCCTGAAACGGAATAAGAGCTGGATTCCGCGGCGGTTGTTCAAGTCGATCACAAAATCCTAGGAAACGACCTCTGACCGGCCCTGACCGGGTCAATCCCGCCGCAAGCGGCACTGATCGCAGGCGTCGTCAGACCCGGGGGGCCTGGCCGGTCCGCCGTTCGATTGCAGGGGGCATCGGCCGTCGTCACCCAGGTCGCAGCAAGATGTCTCCCGGCGGGTGACGGTCCGACGCAGACGCCAGACCACATAGACCGCCGCCAGGACCACCACCGCTACCACCACCGCCGTCTGCCACATCAGACCAACCCCCAACCCAGCAGTTGTCCGACTTGATGGACCACCAGGGCGACCAGGTAGGCCGTGGCCAGGGTGTAGCCCATGGCGAACAGGGCCCAGCGGGTCCCGGCCTCGTGACGGATGGTCAGCAGGGTCACGAAACAGGGGACATAGAGGATGATGAAGACTATCAGGGTGAAGGCCACCAGGGGGTTCCACTGGCTGTCCTGCCGGAGCCTCGCGGTCAGGGACGAGGCGGCATTGTTCCCCCCCAGGGAGTAGGCCGTGCCCAGGGTGGAAACGATGACCTCCTTGGCGGCGAACCCCCCGATGAGGGCGATGTTGGTCTGCCAGTTCAGGCCGAGGGGCCTGGTGACCGGTTCCAGGGCGAGGCCGATTCGACCGGCCAGGGAGTGGCTCAGGGCCGCCGCGGCCAGGCGCGACGCCGCCGCCTTCCGGTCAAGCTGGAAGCGAACCAGGGCGGCCGCGGTCCGGGCCGTCTCCAGGGGCCCGGGCCTGATCGCCGCCGTGCCCCCCAGCAGCCGGGCGGCGGCCCGGCCCTCGACGGGAGCGCTTATGGCCCAGGCGGAATCGGCCGGCAGCCGGGGAAAGGTCATCAGGGCCCACAGGATCACCGCCACCGCCAGGATCCACGTCCCGGCCTTGCGGACGTACATCCAGGTCCGCTCCCAGGTGTGCAGCCACAGTCCCCGGAGCGTCGGCCGGCGATAGGGCGGCAATTCCATGACGAACGGGGCCGATTCACCCCGGAGGATGGTGTGCCGCAGGACCCAGGCCGCGCTCAGGGCCATGAACCAGGACAAGAGGACCACGATCATCATCATCGTCGCCTGGTTGTTCGGGAAGAAGGCCCCGATCAACAGGGCGAACACGGGCAGCTTGGCCCCGCAGGTCATGAACGGGACGACCAGGATCGTGGCCAGCCGCTCCTTGGGGGCCCGAAGCGTCCGGGTGGCCAGGACGCCGGGCACGGCGCAGCCCCCGGAGATACCGCCGCCCACGATCAGGGCCAGGGTCGAGCCACCGTGCAGGCCGAACAGGCGCAGGATCCGGTCGAGCATGTAGGCCATCCGGGCCAGGTACCCCGAATCCTCGATCATGGCGATACCGAAGAACATGAACATGATCAACGGGGCGAAGCTGAGCACGCCGCCCACGCCGTCGATGATCCCGGACACCACCAGGGACCGTAGGACGCCGGCGGGCAGGACGGCCTCGACCCCCGGTTTGATCCAGTCGAGCCCGGCCTGGATCCAATCGACCGGGTATTGGCCCAGCTGGAAGACGAACAGGAACAGGGCGTAGATCACCGCCACCATGACCACCGGACCGACCAGGGGATGGGTCAGCAGCCGGTCCAGGGAGTCGGTGGCCCGGAGCCGATCCGGTCCGCCGGTCTTGACGACCCGCCTGCTCAGGCTGGTCACAAAACCGTACCGATGATCGGCGATGATCGCCTCGACCGGGTCGCCCGTGGTCCGGCGGATGTGATCGGTCAGGCCGTCCACCAGCCGGTCCACCCCGGCGGCCAGGTCGGCCTCGGCCGCCAGAGCCCGGGCGGCCAGGGGGTCGCCCTCGAGCCTCTTCACGGCCAGCCACCGGGCCGGCGGAAAACCCGAATCAAGTTCCGAGGCCTCGATCAGACGGCTGATCTCGCTCAAGACCTCGTCCACGTCATGGCCGTAGGACAGGTCCTTGGACCGCCACGGCTCCCGGCGGGAGGCCGCCTGGGCCGCGGCCTCGAGCACCGCCTCCTTGTTCTTCCCCGACCGGGCCACGGTCGGCACCACCGGCGCGCCCAGCAGTTCGCCCAGCCGCACGTGGTCGATGACCAGGCCCCTTTTTTCGGCCACGTCGATCATGTTCAGGGCGACCACCACCGGCACGCCCAGTTCCAAGAGCTGGACCGTCAGGTTCAGGTGGCGCTCCAGGTTCGAGGCGTCCACGATATCGACCACCACGTCCGGCCGGGCCTCGAGCAGAAAATCCCGGGCGACCCGTTCCTCGAGCGAGTAGTGGGTCAACGAATACGTGCCCGGCAGATCGACCACCTCGAATTCGTGGTCTCCCCACCGGGCCCGGCCGGTCTTCTTCTCGACCGTGACCCCGGGGTAGTTGCCCACGTGCTGGTGGGCCCCGGTCAGGGCATTGAAGAGGGAGGTTTTACCGGAATTGGGATTGCCTGCCAGAGCGATACTCAGGCGGCGGGTCACTCGTCGGCCTCGTCCCTAGTGACGTAGATCTGATCGGCCTCGTTGTTGCGCAGGGCCAGGCTCGTGCCCCGGACCCTGATCTGGACCGGATCGCGCAGCGGCGCCCGGCCCATGACCTCGACCTCGGTCCCCGGAACCAGGCCCATGTCCCGCAGACGCCGGGCCAGTTCACCGGTCGCGCCGAGCCGGTCGATGACCGCCCGTTCGCCGCACTCCAGACAGCGCAACTGACAGGCGCGCCGCCCGCCCAGGCGACGGCCCCGGCCGCCCCGACCCTGCCCCTGCCATCCGTGTCTCATTCTCATCATCATCTCTAAACCAACCTTAGATGTTATTGCCACTCATTCTCAATTATTATTTAATCCCGAGTCGAGCAGTTGTCAAGGTTTAAGTCAGTCCTTATTAAAAAAATAATATTTTAAAAATACGGGAAAATCAAGCCTTGCGCCGGGCCATGGTTCCGGCTAGAATGCCCGGACACCCCCCCGCGGAGCGGTCATGACAGAAAACCGCCTGGCCTGGCGCCCCATCTTGGTCCTGCTGATCCTGGCCGTGGTCTGGGGGGCGAACATGGCCATGATCAAGATCGGCATTCGGGATTTCGCGCCCTTGTTCATGGCCGGGATCCGCTCCCTGGTGGGGGCGATCTGCCTGTACGTCTGGATGCGGCTCAAGAAGATCCAGGTCTTTCCCTCGAAGATAATGATCTGGCACGGGTTCATGCTCGGGGCGATGTTCGCCTCGGAGTTCGCCCTGATCTACGTCGGCCTGCAGTACACCCTGGCCTCCCGGGCCTATGTCCTGCTCTACACCGCCCCGTTCTGGGTCGCCATGGGGGCCCATTTATTCCTGAAAGGGGACCGGCTCAACTGGTGGAAGACGGGCGGGCTGGTGCTGGCCTTTACCGGGGTGGTGGCCCTGTTCCTCAAGGGGTTCCGGGGGTGGTCGTCGGCCCAGTTGATCGGCGATCTGATGGCCCTGGGCGCGGGGTGCCTCTGGGGGTCAACCACGGTTTACGTCAAGCGGTACTTGATGGGCCGGGCCGAGGCCCTGCAGGTCTTGTTCTATCATCTGTTCTTCTCGGCTCCCATCTTGTTCGGGTTGACCCTGCTGCTGGAAACCAGGGTGGTGCACGCCATAACCTGGTTGGGGTTGTTCTCGGTCTTCTATCAGTCGATCCTGGTCGCCTTCCTGAGCTACCTGGTCTGGTTCACGCTGGTCATCCGGTATCCGATCAGCCTGCTCCACGCCTTTTCCTATTTCACCCCGGTCTTCGGCGTGTTTTTGTCCGGGGTATTCATCATGGGCGAACCCTTGACCTGGACGCTGCTCTTGTCGCTGGTCCTGGTCAGCGGCGGGATGTACCTGGTCAATCATCAGTCACCGTAGGCGATTCAACGGGCCGGCCATCCTGTCGGAAGGACAATCAAGCGCGTTTTCGTGACATGAATTGAATAATTTTGAGGGCACCACTAACGGGGGAGATGATGATCGAGTTATTGCCCGAGAGCGCGGGAGACACGCTGGGCTTTGTGGCCACGGAAAAACTGACCGACGAGGATTACAAGCAGGTCTTCATCCCCCGGCTGGAACAGGCCCTGGCCGCCGCTGGTAAGCTCAAGGTGATGCTGGTCCTGGGCGAGGGTTTTACGGGCTGGGAACCCCACGCCATGTGGGACGACGCCAGTTGGGGCCTGAAGCACCGGGCTGATTTCAGCAAGCTGGCCGTGGTCGGCGGGGCGAGGTGGGTTGACTGGGCGATGCGGGTGGCCAGCCATCTGCTGAAGGGCGAGGTCAGGACCTTTGACCTGGCCCAGCGGGACCAGGCCTGGGCCTGGGTCACATCAAAACAAAATGTATAACCAAACCGGCTCGGGAATAACTGTAATAAGAAAATAGCTTCACTCTCGACTTTTAGCGGTGACCATCAGGTCAATACTGTTACTTTACAGGCCATTTTTCAACCTACTCTTTATTACTTAGCAATAGTTGATTCAGACAAAACTCAATCTCTTCAGATTGCACAGCCTCAACGAATAGCTTAAATTCATCAAATCCCACTGTAGATTCCTTAACGAAACCTGCAGTAAATTTCGATATTATCTGATATATCGTTTTATAATCTATTTTACTATATAATGATTCAACAAGAGATTCCATCCTTTTGGCGACAGGTAGTAAGTCTAAGACCATTCTACTTACTTTTTCTAAATATCGTTCAAATAATTCACGTTCGAAACGATTTCCCGCAATTTGAAGTGGTACTATCTTCTGAATAACCGTATTTAAGAGTTTCCAATTGAGCAATAGACCATTTATGCCAGCCTGGAGTTCAAAACGGTCAATTGGATTAAGAGGTATTTCTGGAAGAAGATCTATTACTTTTTCTGGCAATTCATGAGGTACCAAACTCTCCCAATGCCTGATATCTTGACCATCTATCAAGCCCCTTATTGTGTCTGAACTCAATCTATACCCACCGCCCATGAATCGTCTTCCCTTGTAAACGGGGATAATACAGAAGAAATCAGTAATTTTTACATCCTTAACCATTTCTGATAATATTACCAACACTACACTTAGTTCCTTGTCATGAAAACAAGGGTCATGTACAGAAAAAGCCAAAGGCAGATATTTTATGGGATGGTCATAAAATAAATCTCTCGGGATTATGATCCCGACACCAAGTTTTTCGCAAATTGCCGCTAAACTCTCAAAAAGATCTCGGAGTTGTCTCCTTTGGGATTCACGGCTTCTTTTGACATATGCCATTATATTTCTATATCTTGCATCTGGCGGTTTGACCATCCAAGCGTATAACAGATCATCCAATTGGGTATAAGCCTGTAACTCCTTATTGTTCAAACTGCTTGCATCAAAATAATCGGCGGTAACCTCGAAAAGAATTTCAAAGGCCTGATGCATCTTAGGAAGATGCTTCTTTGCATCAAGAAAGTTATGCCTTGCCAAACGACCTTGGCTTAGTTCACTATCACTATGGAAAATTGTTTCTTGTAGTTGCAGATAAAAGTTGCTGAAACTGCTTGCCCAAGAACTTGCACCATCTTCAAATGCATCCTTCAATTCAGGTCTCGCCTGGGTGGGTGGTTTGGGTCGGTATTTTAAAAGGTCCGAGAGTGAAGCAAATTGGAGAAAACCATTCAACATTTCCTTTTTGGTACTCTTGCGATCTTCTAATGTTTTACGCAACCATTTTGAGAAACGTTGAATGAATTGCAAGGACTGATTTCTAAGATTGAACCAAACTTCTTGATATCTATAAAAACTATCTGGCAAAAAATAATTCTCCACAACATCCCGCCACACAATATTTTTTTCAATGTCAGCTTGATAAGGGAGATTCTCCTTAGGAATGTCCTTAAATGTATCGTCTATAGACGGCTGCAGGTCCATAAATGACCAATCAGCTTGAGACTGGTACTTGATGCAAAAGGGGATCGCAGACCGTAGTTTTTCCAAACGATACATTGTCTCACCGTACAGGTTCATATTCTCGTCAAATAGGGGCAAATACTTTATTGATAAAATATCATTACTAATATCCAATTCAATACTGTTGGTATGTAGCTTGAGATAACCAATAATATCGTCTTTGTGTAACTCAAACCAACGTTTATATTCATTCTCGTCGTGACGAAACAGGCCAAATGTGAAGCTACAAAAAGAATCCAATGGAAGTTTCAATAAGTCGTCTGTTAGGAACAGGTTTTTAAGATCTGACCACCGCGGAAGATAGACGTCACAAAAAGCGCACCAATCCAACAACCGTCCCAATTTTCCAAAGCTATCAAGGCCTGACCTTAAAAGCAAATGTGATACCGACCGCTTTAAGAAGGTCGTGCAGACATCGACCCCACGAGATACTGGCTTTGCCGTCGAAGCAATTTTTTTGATCTTAGCAAAATTGTCTGCCTTTTCCTTGAGAAGATCAATCATCGGGTCAATGACATTCAATTTTGTTCCAGGCAAAAATTCAGTCGTCAAGGCTAAAACCCCTCCCGCCCCGGCTAACTCGTATGCTTCGTCGAACAAACCTTGCTGTGCCGAAAAAAAATTCCTCTCCCCGGCCTCGAAAAGCCCGTCTAGAAAATCGACCACCAAGGCAATGGATGCTTTTTTTGATCGGTCGACCAGGCCGGAAAGGAATACCTCGCTGTCAAGGCCCGGCCAACACATGGCATTGGATATCATCCCCGGTACGTACTCAGGCGGTATAACATCGAGTAACGTCAAAGCCGTCCTAGCTGGATTTGGATAGTGCTCGTGAAGTAGTCGGGCCAGATGATCAGATCGAACCCAGTGAAGTTCGGCAACTATACCCGATTCCAATTTTATGTATTCATCCGATAGTGACTGTAAGACCTGTTGAGCATCGTCCCTCAGTGGGACATCCTCAACCAGTTTGTCGGCCAGTACTGGGGCTCCCAGCGAATTGGCCAGAGAAACTCGACGCAGGATCTCTACTTTTTTGGGATCTTCATCTTGCTCGGCAAACTGCTTGACTTGGTCCCTAAGGCGCTCTTCAAGCATACGGCCGTGGGTGAGCAAGTAGACGTATTCCATCAATAGGTGCGGTTCGCCTATTCTTTCATATGCCCACTCGGCTGAGTCCGTTGACTGATGTAGGCGATCTTCAGACTCGAAGGCCTCAAATATCTGTCGGGCTTCATCCAAATCCAATATGGGTTCGAGTATTTCAAAATTTGTCAAACTCCCCTTAGCGAAGCGAAACCAATCCTCATGGCGCACCGTGACCAGAACTCGAATCCCGAGGGCAGCACATTCACGGGAAATCTCGGGCCAGAACCGGGTGCGCCACCCGGCATTGTCGATCAACAAGAAATCTGTAAAGCCTATATCGGCTCTGTAACGGAAATAGCTATTTACCATTTCTACTTGTTCGGGCGAGCCAGCTATCCGAAGTATGAAGGTATTCTCTGCCGGCCAATTTTCAAAAGCATATCGATACAAAAGGGCCGATTTACCTTGTCCGCTTGACGAGCGAAGTACGCAGACTCGTGAGGCCATTGTAGCCTTGTCGATGAGTTCAAGCCAACTAGGCCGACTGACATCAACATTGGCGGCTATATGGCCCGGCCTCGTTCCTTTACCCTCAAAAAAGTCCGACACGGACTTATCCGGTTCCCAATCGACCTTGGTTATTAGTCCTTGACCGTATGCCTTGAAGGCATCCTCTTTGGCCGAATATTCACCAAGCCTTATTGTGATCTCGTCAAGGTCATGCCTGGTCAGTGTTGCTCTGTCTTTGGCCCATTCAAGGAATTTACCAACCAAAACATACAAATACATGTTAGCGAATTCGCTTGTTAGATCATAGGCTTGGACAATGGCTTGCAGCAATTGGGTTAGTATCTGGTCTTCAGGCAAGGATACAATGGTCAAGTTTGTGAGTAGCCAGTTCGCTTCGTCGGGCGATGCACCCGCTCTACGACAGAGTTTTTCAAATTTTCCCTTTATTTGTGTTTTATTCCTTGGTGATAAATTTTCGTAGTTGGCAAGTTGTTTGACATCTGATTTTAATGGGAAATCGACAGCAAGAACATAGCGTACGGTCGGGTTGTGCCGGGATGTTTCCAGGAAAGAGGTGATTGGCTTAGCAAGCTTAGACCAAACCCAAGGTTTATTTGAAGATTTTACCTGGACGTACTCGTCGCCGATTGAAAATCCAAGAAGGTCGATATCTTCTATTCCTTCTAGCCTGATGGAGACGGTCCGTTCGTCGCCCGAGAAGAGGTCAAAGGCACGAAGGATAGAGTAGAGTATTTGATATCTTATTCCCCGAATATTGTAGGCGCCATGGCATCGTGTCCGCAGGACGGTATCCAGACGATTGAGGGTATTTTTTCGGCTGTTTGGGCGGACTATTCGTTTTTTTTCTTGCGCTGATACCATGATGGTCCAACCACATAATTAACAACCACAGGGCAAACCCCAAGGTATCTAGGAAAAGAGCATCAACTGTCGCAGTTCATCGAATGGTTTGCCTTGCTTCCTCAGTTCACTTTTAACAGAGCGCCAATTGCCACGTTCACCGACCATGGCCACCTATTAACTATCAGTCCAAAACTCGCCGCCCCCCCTTGAAATAGTTCCGGTACGGATTCGAGGACAGGGAATCCACCCGGACGTGTCCGCCCCGGGAGGTGGCGTGCAGGAACTGGTTGGACCCGATGTACAGCCCGACGTGCCAGCCCCGCCGGGTTGAATGGAAAAACACCAGGTCCCCGGGCTTCAGCTTGTCCCGGGGCACGGGCCGGCCCACCTCGAACTGGCGGCTCGAGTGCCGCGGCAGTTTTATCCCGAACAGGCCGAAGACGTGCTGCATCAGGCCCGAGCAGTCGAACCCCTTCCGGGCCGAGGTCCCGCCGAACAGATAGGGCAGGCCGATGAACGACTTGGCATAGGCCACCACCACGGCCGCGGTCCGTTTCCGGCCGGCCAGCCGCCGGAAAATGGCCAGGTCCCGGGCCGCCAGGCGGGGCCGGCCCAGGCCCCGCCAGACCCAGGCCCGGACGGCATAGGTCGCCGGGAAGCGGGGTCTGAGGCGGATGATCTGGGACAGGTCGGCCAGGCTGAGCTTGGGCCGTTTCAGGGCGGCGTGACCGGCCGCCCGCAGGGCGTACATCTCCACGTCTTCCGGATTGGATTTGATGGCCCGGTCGGCGTCGGCCAGGGCCGGGGCCCACTTGTCGAGATACCTGTAGGCAATGGCCCGCTCCCGATAGGCGGCCGTCAGCTTGGGATTCAAAGTGATCGCCCGGGAAAAATCGGCCACGGCCTTGTCCAGGTCGCCCAGTTGGGCCCCGGCCCGGCCCCGCCACAGAAAGGCCTCGGCGTTCTTGGGCGACAGTCCCACGGCCCGCTCCAGATCGGCCAGGGCCGACTTGGGCCGGCGGACCTTCAGAAAAAACTTGCCCCGGGCCAAAAAGACCGCCGCTGATTTGGGCCTCAGGCCCACGGCCCGGTCAAAGTCGCGCCGGGCCCACTTGATGCGTCCCAGCACGGTCAGGGCCCGGCCCCGCTGGATCAGGGCCGCCACGTTGCCCGGGTCCTGCCGCAGTTTCTCGTTGGCTTCCTCGACCAGGCGTCGCTGCCGGACCTTGACCTGGGCCGGGCCTGAGGGCTTCAAACCGGGTGGGACCCGGCCCAGCCGCTTGAGGGCCACGTACAGGTTGTATTGGGCGTCGGACCAGCCGGGCCGCAGTTTGAGACATTGCTGGAAGTCAGCGGCCGCGGCCTGGTTTTGTCCCAGGGCCAGGTAGGACACGCCGCGGTTGTAGATCGCCACCGGGTAGTCGGGCTTGAGTTTGATCGCCTGGGTGTAGAGGCCCACCGCCAGACGGTGTCGGCCGTTACTAGCCGCCTGCTCGGCCAGCATGGCCCACTGCTCGGCCGTCGGGGCCGGGACCGGGGCCGAACCGGCCGGCGGCGGCACGAAAAAAACCAGGACCAGCCACCCCAGGACGATCGTTGTCGTCAAGAAGACCAGCGTGTTTCGCTTTCTCTTCATCAGCAACCCCGGACCAAACGCCGCCCCCGGCCAGCTCGGCCGGAAACGTTCTTATTATACTCGTCCCAATGCCGGAACGACCACCTTGACGATCATAAAATAATCCGGCCGGATTGTTTTGTCATTTGACTCGACGCATCACAAAAAACACGTAACCAAAGGTGTCCGCGTAGCGGCGGCAGAAATCAGCCTCCAGGTCGTGCTCGTCCAGGACCTGGGCCAGGTCCGGATCAATTGCGGCCCGGGCCCGCAGGGTCTCGGCCCGTTTGCTCAGCGGGGTCAGGTATTCGGTCCACCAGTCCTCGGAGGGCAGGATGAAGTGTTCGATGACCGAAAAACCGGCCTCGGCCGCCAGGGCGATGTTTCCGGCGATATCGGTCATGGGCGGGTACGCGGCCGACAGGAAGTCAAAGACATCGGCCGGACGATCGTCGGTCAGCCAGGTCAGTTCGCTGGCCACCACCAGGCCCCCCGGCTTCAGAAAATGGGCCCAGTTGGCGAGCCCTGACTTGAAGCCGACGATGAAGATCGAGCCCTCGGCCCAGATCAGATCGACGCTTTTCAGCGGATAGTCCAGGGCCCCCATGTCGCCTCGGCGGATGGTGATCAGGTGGGAAAGACCCGCGTCCGCGGCGGCCCGGTCCAGCTGGTCCAGAAAGGGCTGGTGGATATCCATGGCCGTGATGGGCACGCCCAGGTCCTTGGCCAGGACCAGGGTCTGCCTGCCCGGGCCGCAGCCCAGGTCGAGGACGACCGGCTTCTCCGGCAGGGCCGGCAAAAGACCGATGGCCTTCCGGGTGGCGGCGTCGCTGCCCGGCCCTTCCCGGGGGATGTCCTGATGCAAGGTAAAGAAGGCGTCCCAGTTCATTTATCGGGCCCCTCTGGCGCGACCACACACCAATGAAATCGAGCGAGCGGAATCGCCCGATTCGCTGGCCAGGCCCCACCATAAAATTTCCCGTACGGAGCGTCAAGGGATGGCGATGTCCCTTGGGGCTTAGTAAAAAAATGGCGAGTTGGTCAGGCCTCGGGGGCTCCGGACAAGGCCGCCTTGATCTGCTCCAGGCCGACCGCCGGCTCCTGGCAGGCGAAATTCTGGCAGACGTAGAGGGTCACCCGGCCTTCCCTGGCCTCATGGGCCGCGGTCCAGGGGGCGACCTCGGCCAGGCGTTCTCCGTCAGGGCCCGCCGGCTTGAACAGTAACACCCGCCGGGGGCGGAACTGACCCCTCAACAGGTCCAGGACGGCGCGGGTTTCATCTTCATCGCCTCCGGCGACGACGACCGCCTCCTGGGTCGGTCCCAGGGCGAAGTCCAGCGCGTTCAGGAACTGGGTGTGGGCCATGGCCTGGGCGCCCATGACCCCGGCGTACAGGCCGATGATCTGCTCGGCCTTTTCTTCCCAGGCCGCCTCACCGGTCAGCCGGGCCAGGCGCAGGAGATTGAGGGCGGCCACCGAGTTGCTGGCCGGGGTCGCCCCGTCAAAGAACTCCTTGTCCCGGACGATCAGTTCCTCGCCGTCATGGGGGGTCAAGAAGTAGCCGGAGTCCCAGTAGTACTCGTCCATCAGGCCCTGCAGGTCCCGGGCCGCGGCCAGGTTTTCCATACCAAAGCCGGCCTGATACAGCTCGATCAGGCCCCAGATGAAAAAGGCGTAATCATCGGCAAAGGCCGGCCAGGTCTTCTCGTCCTGCCGCCAGCGCCGGAAGAGCCTTCCGGTGTCGGGCTCCCGGTTGGCCAGGATGAAATCCGCGGCCCGGGCCGCGGCCCGGATCAGTTCGGGTTCGCCCAGGGCCGCCCCGGCCCGGGCCAGGCCGGCGATCATCAGGCCGTTCCAGGCGGTCAGGACCTTGTCGTCCTTGAGGGGCGGGACCCGGTTCCGGCGGACCTCGAACAGCTTTTCCCGGGCAGCGGCCAGGCGGCGGGCGACCTCGTCCGGCTCGAGCCCCTCGGCCCGAGAAAAAACCTCGATCTCCCGGGTCTGATGCAGGACGTTCCTGCTTTCGAAGTTGCCGGCGGCCGTCACGTCGTAGAAGCGATTGAACAGCCCGGCCTCGTCCGGACCGAGCGCGGCCAGGGTCTCGGCCGGGGTCCAGACGTAGAATTTTCCCTCCTCGCCCTCGCTGTCGGCGTCCTCGGCCGAGTAAAAGGCCCCTTCGGGCGAGGTCATGTCGCGTAAGACGTAGGTCGCGATTTCCCGGGCCGTCTGCTCATATTCGGCTTTCCCGGTGACCTGGCAGGCCTCGGTGTAGGCCATGAGCAAGAGGGCCTGGTCATAGAGCATCTTCTCGAAGTGGGGCACCAGCCACTGCTGATCGACCGAGTAGCGGGCAAAGCCGAAGCCCAGGTGGTCGTAGATCCCGCCCCGTCGCATCCGGCGCAGGGTCTTTTGGACCATGTCCCGGGCCTCCGAGTCGGGGTGGCGAAGGTGCCAGCGCAGCAGGAAGGTCAGATTGTGGGGCGTCGGGAACTTGGGGGCGGTTCCGAATCCGCCCCAGATGGGATCGAACGAGCGGCGCAGCTGGGTGAATCCCAGGCGCAGTTCGGCCTCGCCCAGCCGCCCGGCGCGTCCGGTTTTTTCGCCTTGCAGCCGCTCGGTCATCCGCCCGGCGATCTCAAACAGCTTGCCCCGGTCCTCGCGCCAGAGCTGGTCGATGCGCTTCAGGATGTCGATGAAGCCGTTCAGGCCCATCCGGGCGTTCTTGGGGAAATAGGTCCCGGCAAAGAACGGCCTCCCGACCGGGTCCAGCCAGACGGACAGGGGCCAGCCGCCCCGGCCGGTCATGGCCTGGCAGACCCTCATGTAAACCTGGTCCACGTCCGGGCGCTCCTCGCGATCGACCTTGATCGACACGAAATTATCGTTGAGGACCGCGGCCACCTCCTCGTCCTCGAATGACTCGTGGGCCATGACGTGGCACCAGTGACAGGTGGCGTAGCCGATGGACACGAAGACGGGTTTATCGTCCCGCTTGGCGGCCTCGAAGGCCTCGGCCCCCCACGGCCGCCAAAGGACCGGATTGTCGGCGTGCTGCAGCAAATAGGGACTCTTTTCTCGTCCCAACAGGTTGGCCACGACCGACCTCCCCGGCGCTGTCGTCGAAGATAAATTTTGTATGCCTAAATTTAATCGAAAAACTGGGGCGGATCAAACCGGCCCCTGTAATTCAGGCCAACTCGAGGTCGAATCGCTGCTCGGTGACGGTCGAGCCCCACTGGCTGACCCGGTGCTCCTCGGTGAGCCGGAAGCCGTGGGCCTCGTAGAGGCGGCGGGCCGGATCCAGCCCGGCAAAGGTCCACAAAAAGACGCGGGGATGGCCGGCCATGCGGCAGAAGTCCAGGGCCTCGCCGATCAGGCGCCGGCCCAGGCCCCGGCCCTGCCACGGCTCGTCCACGATGAACCACCGCAGCCGGACCCCCTGGGCCGGGTCCAGTCCCCCGTCCAGGGCGATGGCCCCGGCCAGGCGGTCGCCGTTCAAGGCGGCGCTGAAGTAATCGGTCCGCGGATCGAAGCGATTGAAGAACTCGGCCATGGACCCGGCCACGTCGGTCTCGAAGGAGACGTCAAAGCCCCAGTGGTCGTGGTAATACACGGCGTGGAGACGGGTCACCTCGCCGATGGCGCCGGGATAGTAGCCGCTGAAGTTCAAGGCACCAGGGTCGATCACGATCTTGCCTTCACTGGCCATGGGGTTCCGGCCGGCGGCGGGCCTAGGGCTGCGGACATGGTCCGCAGGTCAGCCGGCCGTTGCAGTTGGAGACCGGCATGTCGCAGTTCTGCAGGTTGATCGAGGTCTTGCGCTCCCGGCCGGTCCGGTCCGGGCAGACGCACGACAGGAGCACCCGCGCCGTTTTCTTGCAATACTTGCAGGTTTGCTTGTAGTCGATATAGTGGCCGGGGCTTATTTGTCTGTTTTTTTTTCCGGCGGAGGCGCGGCGCCTTGACCTCCAGATCCCGCCCCACAGTGGACCTTGATCATCTTGTCCAGGATCGATCCCGGCGGGATCTTTTTGGCCCGTCTGATGCCACGGCCCTGATAGATGATCTTCTTGTTCTTGCCGACGAGCTGGTAGGCCAGCATCTCGTAGGTCCAGTTGTTGCAACAGAAGCGCAGCTTGTACTTGCGGGCCACGGCCTCGCCCCACCGGGTGGTGCGGGGCTTGGTGAAGATGACCCCGGCCACGGTGATCACGCAAGCGCCCTGCTTGGCGAGCACCCGATCGCTGACCGCCCACAGACCCACCTTGTTCCGGCCTATGGTGACCCATTTGGCCGCCGCCACCGAGGCAAAGGACAGCAGACAGGCGGTCGCCACCAGAACAACCGTCAACCTTTTCATGAATACCTCCCGGACGTGGTCAGGGGCCGCTGGGGGCCGGAGGGACCGGCCCTGAAGGAAGCAACCGAGGTCTCAGTATAAATGCAACCAGGGTCACTGTCAAAGAGTATTATCGGCGAAAACCTCCACGGACCGGGCGGAGCCGGGTTGCTTTGACAGAAGCGGGGCCGGTGGTTTATTTTTTTAACTGACAGCGGACGCGGGTCAAGGGTTCGGCCCCAATTGACGGAGGAATCCAGATGAGAGGCAAATATATCCTGGCCGCGGCGGCGACGATGATGATCTGGGGCTGGCTCGGGACCTCCCCGGCCCAGGCCCGGCCGGCCATTTTCAACGCGGTCCAAAAGGGCGACGTGGCCCGGGTGGCGGCCATATTGCGGCGCAATCCGGGGGCGATACGTCTCCGGTTCGGCGAGGGCCAATTCACGCCCCTGCACTGGGCGGTGCGCTACGGCCGGGTCAAGGTGGCCGCCCTGCTCATCGCCAAGGGGGCTGATCTCACGGCCAAGACGGGCGAGGGTGAAGGCTGGACGCCGCTCCACTACGCCGCGGCCGAGGGGGGCCCGGGCGTGGTCCGGCTGCTGCTGGCCAAGGGGGCCAACGTCCACGCCCGGGGCACGGGCGGACAGACGCCCCTGCACGCCGCGGCCGGTGAGGGCCGGCTGGACGTGATCCGGTTGCTGATCGCCAAGGGGGCCGACCCCTCGGCCCGGGACCGCCGGGGCCGGACCCCCCGGGACGTGGCCCGGGCCAAGAAGAAGTGGGCCGCGGTCAAGCTGCTCGGGGCGCTGGCTTCGGGCCGAGCGGGCGGCGGCGGATCGCCTTCGCCGGCCACCGGCAAGTAGCCTGCCGGTCTGGGCCGGGCGTCCTGATAAACCATGAGGAAAGCGACGTGAGCCCACTTTTCCCGCGGCAAGCATGGCTCCTGGTGTCGATCGGACTGGTCTGTCTGACGGCCGTCCAGTCCCCGGCGGCCGCTAGCCACTCCACCGTGCCCTCGCGGCTCAGGGGTTCGCGCCATCAGGAAGCAACCCCGCGAATCAAAACGGCCACTGCCGCGCGGCTCAGGGGTTCACGCCATCAGGAAGCAACCCCGCCAGTCAAAACGGCCGCTGCCGCGCGGCTCAGGGGTTCGCGCCATCAGGAAGCAACCCCGCCAGTCAAAACGGCCACTGCCGCGCGGCTCAGGGGTTCGCGCCATCAGGAAGCAACCTCGCCGGTCAAAGCGGCCACTGCCGCCCAGTCGGCCGAGGAGTGGATCAGGCGGGGCAATCTGGCCTCGGCCCGGGGCCGACACGCCGAGGCGGCCGCCCATTTCACCCGGGCGATCCGGGCGGCCACCAGGCCGCCGATCCAGGCCATCGCCTTTCACAACCGGGCCAACGAGTACTTCCGGCTCAAGAAATATAAGGCCGCCCTGGCCGATTACTCCCGGGCGTTGACCGTGGCCCCGGGTTACGCCAGCGCCTGGCACAACCGGGCCGTGGTCTGGGCCCGACTGGAGAAATGGACGGCGGCCCTCAGGGACGTCAACCAGGCCATCCGGCTCAAACCCAGGCGGGCCTCGGGTTACCTCCTGCGGGGGGCGATCTACGGGCAACAAAAAAGATACCGGCGGGCCCTGGTCGATCTGAACTGGGCGATCAAGCTCGATCCCAGAAGCGCGGCCGCCTACCGGCTCCGGGCGGTCACCTACCGCCACCTGGGACAGATGGACAAGGCCAAGGCCGACATGTCGCGGGCCGACAAGCTCAGCCGGGACGCCCTGCTCCGCAACAGACCCAACCGACCATAGGGGGTGCGATCGTGACCGCCCAAAAAGCGGCCCTGGCCCCGGGAAGACTGCTTTTGGCCCTGCTGCTGTCCCTCGGGACAACCGGGGCGGCAGCCGGATACGATCAGCCGGGGTATGGTCGCCTGAGGTTCGACATGACCCGGTCCCAGGTGGCCCGGATGTATCCCGGGATGAAGCGGATCGAGGCCGGACATTACGATCTCAAATCCCCCCTCAAATGGCTGGGCCGGACCTGGCGGACCGTGGCCGTGTTCACGGGCGACCATTTGTCCGCGGTCATGATCCTGACCGCCTACGACCCGGCCCACTTCCGGCAGGTGGCCGGGGCCGCCCGGCGGGACCTGGGCCGGGCCGTGGTTTTCCAGAAGAAATGGCTCTACTGGCGACAGTCGAGGCGGATGATCATCCTGGGCGCAAGCCGGGTCGGCCGCCGGCCGGTGACCTTCATGCGGTTCATGCCCCTCAAAAAGGCAGCGGCCGCGCCGAAGCCTCCCCGGAAGACCCCCGCGCTCCCGGTTCGGCCGGGCGCTCCCGGTCAAAAACCGGCCTCGGGCGTCTGGCGGGCCACCGGCGAGTATCAGGTCTGCTCGGGACGGGTGCCCTATCGCTTCTGCTCCTCCCGGTTCGCCTGGGGTACGGGCCGGACCGAGACCGAGGCCCAGGTCAGTTGCGCCAACCACATGGCCCGGATGGTCCAGATCCTGACCATGGGGGGCTCCACGGCCTATATCGTCCGCCACTGCCGGGTCATCAAATAAGGCCCATTCGACCACGCCCCTGGACCGGGATCACCTTGCCCCCGGCCCTCTCTCTCGAAAAATGAACCGCGGCTGACCGCGAGCGCCGCCCGGCGGTTGTTTGCCCGGGCGTGGTCTGTCACAATTGAACCAGCCGATCCCGGGGTCTATTGTCCCTGACCGGCCAAGTGGAGGAGATCGTGGCCGAGACGAGAAAGATCAAGCAGGTCTGGCGCAGCCGGCCGACGATCGAGGGCGCGGGGGTGCACCTGCACCGGGCCTTTGGTCAGGCCGAGGTGCCCCGATTCGATCCCTTCCTGCTCCTGGACGACTTCAGCGGCGACGACCCGGCCAAATACTCACCCGGCTTTCCCTGGCACCCCCACCGGGGCATCGAGACCATCACCTACGTCCAGGGCGGCACGGTCGAGCACGGCGACAGTCTGGGCAACGCCGGGGTGATCGGTCCGGGCGACGTCCAGTGGATGACCGCCGGGAGCGGTATCATCCACCAGGAAATGCCCCACGGTGACGACCGGGGCGTTTTGACCGGATTTCAACTGTGGGCCAACCTGCCGGCCCAAGACAAGATGATGGCCCCGCGCTACCGGGACGTGACCCGAGCGAAAATCCCGGAGGTGGAACCGGGCAACGGGGCCTCGGTCCGGGTCATCTGCGGCGAGATAAACGGCGTGCGCGGACCGGTCAGAGACATCGTGATCGACCCGGAGTACCTGGACGTGTCCCTGCCGGCCGGGTCCCGGTGGCGCCACCCGGTCAAGGCCGGTCACACGGTCTTCGCCTACGTGACCGCCGGCCGCGCGTTTTTCTGCGAGGAGAGGCGTCCGTTCGACTACGCCATGGTCGGGGCGGGCTGGTCCGATCTGGACCGGGAGCCTGGTCTGTCGGCGCGGACGCTGGTCTTGTTCGACGACGGTTCAGAGGTGACGGTCTCGACCGAGGGCGAGCCGGTCCGGTTTCTGCTCGTGGCCGGCCGGCCCCTGGGAGAGCCGGTGGCCTGGTGGGGTCCGATCGTGATGAACACCCAGGCGGAACTGGAACGGGCCTTCGCCGAATACCGGAACGGAACGTTCATCAAGCAGACTCCCTGACCTTCGGCCGCGCCGGGGATACCGCTCCCGCCACACAAAAAGGGCGGCCCCAAAGGCCGCCCCGATTCCATGGTGCCGAAGGGGAGACTCGAACTCCCACGGGCATACACCCACTAGACCCTGAACCTAGCGCGTCTACCAATTCCGCCACTTCGGCCGACTTGATTTTCCTGAAGTCGAAGTCTAAGATGTAAAACTTCGGATGTCAAGCCGTTTGCATCGCCGGCGACACCGGAGGGAGAGAGCCTCGGGCATGACCACCATTTTCGGCCTGGAAAACTACCGGACGCCGCCCCGCAACCCGGTGCTGACCATCGGCAACTTCGACGGCGTGCACCGGGGCCACCTCGCCCTGCTCCAAAAATGCGTGGACCGGGCCGCCGCCATCGACGGGACCTCCCTGGTCCTGACCTTCGAGCCCCACCCCTTGCGGGTCCTCAGGCCCGACGTCAACCTGCCCCTGATTTGCGTCCTGGACCGCAAGCTGGAGCTGATCGAGGCGGCCGGCATCGACCTGACCGTCGTCGCCCAGTTCACCCGGGATTTCGCGGCCATCACCGCCGTGGACTTCGTCCGAAAAATCCTGGCCCAGAAGCTGGGCATCCGGGAACTGGTGGTCGGGCACGATTACACCTTCGGCCGGGGCCGGGAGGGCGACCTGGCCTTGCTGGCGGACCTGGGCCCCCGCCACGGGTTCATCGTCCACGAGGTGGGTCCGGTCGAGGTCGAGGGCGAGGTGGTCAGCTCGACCCGGATCAGGGAAAAAATCCTGGAGGGCGACATCCCCACCGCCAACCGGCTCCTGGGCCGGCAGTACCAGCTCCGGGGACGGGTGGTCAGGGGCCGCGACCGGGGCGGACGCCTCCTGGGATTTCCCACGGCCAACCTGCGCCCGGCCAACGAACTCCTTCCGCCCATCGGGGTTTACGCCGTGCTGGTCGAGCTGAACGGCGAGATCCGCCAGGGGGTGACCAACATCGGCACCAATCCCACCTTTGGCGAGGAGGCCCTGTCGGTCGAAACCTATATCCTGGACTTCGAGGGCGAGCTGTACGACCGGGTGATCCGGCTGAAATTCTGCCGGCGGTTGCGGGGCCAGATCAAATTCGACGGCGTCGAGGCCCTGGCAGCTCAAATCGCCCGGGACGTGGCCGAGGCCCGCCGGTGGCTGGATAATGATCACCCGCCCGCCAAAAAGTAGTCACAAAATAACTATCTGGCAGTAATTTCAATTTCATAGTAGGTTCCTCGGGTTAAGATGCCGGGGGTCGGGGAGGTTCGGCCGGCCCTGCTCTGATGCGTTTCAGGGGAACGGTTGAGGGGTTGACACGGCCCTACCTACGTGTTAGACAACAAAAGCTTTTCGGACAGATGAGTGTCCTCACCGTTGTGGCCTCGTCGCCACGGAGTGACGAGGGCCAGAGGTGTTCTGCACCGGTCGTGATTGCCTGTCCGGTGGTTTTTTGGGAATCAATCTGAAACGTCTTCCGGTCTCCGGCAAGGCGATGCGGTTTGTGGCGGGAACGGCACAGGGGATGATCCAGTGACGACGGCTCCGGTGGCAACGGCCTTGAACGAGTGGGTCTATGTCCTCATCTTCCTGACCGTGGCCGCCGGGTTCGCCATCGCGCCGGTCATCCTGTCCTATCTTCTGGCGCCCCGCCAGCCGGCGCCGCTCCGCGACGAGATCTATGAATCGGGCATGGCGCCCCTGAGTCCGGCCTGGATCCAGTTCGGGGCGGCCTACTACCTGTTCGCCCTGATCTTCCTGGCCTTTGACGTGGACGTCCTGTATCTGTTCCCGGTGGCGGTGGCCTATGATCAGGGCTTTGCCTGGCGGGACCTGCTCGAGATCTTCATCTTCCTGGCCATCTTGGGTCTGGCCATTGTTTACGCCTGGCGTAAAGGGGTGTTCAAGTGGAAATGAATCCCGGCCGACGGCCGGGCGGGGGGGGAGATCCGAGGCTGGATCGACCCGAGACCCCGCTGGTCCGGTTCGGCGTGGTCGAGGACATCTTCAACATCTGCCGGGCGGCGTCCCTGTGGCCCCTGGGCTTCGGCATCGCCTGCTGCGCCATCGAGATGATGGCCACGTCCATGAGCCGGTACGACACCGACCGGTTCGGGATCTTCTTCCGGGGCACGCCCCGTCAGGCCGACCTGATGATCGTCGCCGGGACCATCGCCAAGAAATTCGCCCCGTCCATCCGGCGCCTCTACGAGCAGATGCCGGCCCCGAAATGGGTCCTCGCCATGGGCAACTGCGCCATCTCGGGCGGTCCGTTCGCCTATGACGGCCAGTACGCCATCGTTGACGGGGCCGACAAGTTCCTGCCGGTGGACATCTACATTCCCGGCTGCCCCCCCCGTCCCGAGGCCCTGCTGACCGGCTTCTTCGAGCTCCAGGAAAAGATCACGGAGAAGATCAAGCCGCCCTTCAACTACTTCGGGCCCAAGTACGATCGGATCGCCAAACACGTCAAAGTGGTCGAGCCTCGTGATCTCTGAACTGATGAACAAACTCGTCGGGTCGGTGCCCGCCCGGAGCGTGACCGAGAGCGACTTTTCGCGGACGGGGGTCCACGTCAAGGTCGTCCTGGCCCCCGACCAGATCGAGGGCCTGGCCCGGTTCCTCAAGGCCGAGGGCTTTGCCCTGGCCTGCCTGAGCGGGGTCGATTTCTCGTCCGGGACGGACCTGGTCTATCACTTCAACCGCCACGACAAGCCCCTCCGGGTGGGGGTCCACCTGCCCCTGGAGCGCGGCCAGGCGGTCCGGAGCGTGAGCGACCTCTACGAGTCGGCCAACTGGTTCGAGCGGGAGATCTGGGAGATGTACGGGGTCGTCTTCGAGGGGCACCCCAACCTGACCTGGCTGCTCTTGCCCGAGGGGGCGGACTATCACCCCCTGCGCAAGGACTTCGGCAAGGTCGGCGGCGTGGTTGAGTCCCCGGCCGATATCGGCCTGGTCCCGGGCCCGCGGGGGGCCGGCTCATGAGCCCCTGGCGCGGGAAAAGCGACTTCTACGACGACTCGACGCTGACGGCCGAGACCTTTGACCTGAACCTGGGCCCCCAGCACCCGGCCACCCACGGCGTGTTCCGGCTGGTGATCACCCTGGACGGGGAGATCGTCCGCCGGGTGGAGCCCTTCATGGGCTACGCCCACCGGGGCCAGGAGAAGATGGGCGAGAACCGGACCTACGCCCAGTGGCTGCCCAACACCTCCCGGCTGGACTACCTGTCCGGCATGATCTTCAACCACGGCTATTGCGAGGCCGTGGAAAAGCTGTGCGGCTTCGAGGTCCCGCCCCGGGCCCAGTACCTCCGGGTCATCACCGACGAGTTCAACCGGCTGGCCTCGCACCTGATGTGGTTCGGCAACTACCTGATGGAACTGGGGGCCTTCACCCCGTTCTTGTACTGCTGGGACGACCGGGAATACATCCTCGACCTGCTCGACTCGCTGACCGGCTCGCGGCTGACCTACAACTATAACCGGTTCGGCGGGGTGCGCAACGACATCCCGGCCGGGTTCCGGCGCAAGGCCCGGAAGTTCGTCGAGCGGCTGCGGAAACGGTTCCCGGACTACCACGAGCTGTGCACCAAGAACGTCATCTTCCGGCACCGGGTTGACGGCGTCGGGGTCATCTCCCGGGAACTGGCGATCAACGCCGCGGCCACCGGTCCGACCCTGCGCGGCTCGGGGGTCGAGTACGATCTGAGGAAGTACGCCCCCTATGCCGCCTACGACCAGTTCGATTTCATCATTCCCCACTTCCCCGAGGGCGACGCCCTGGCCCGGTACAACGTCCGCCTCGAGGAGATGGTCCAGAGCCTGAACATCCTCGAGCAGGCCCTGGCCGGCCTGCCCGAGGGCCCCTTCTGGATCAAGACCCCCCGCAAGATCAAACCGCCCCCGGGCGAGATCTACCTGGCCGTCGAATCGGCCCGGGGCGAGGCCGGGTTCTACCTGGTCAGCGACGGATCGGAAATCCCCTACCGGATCAAGGTCCGTTCGCCGTCGCTCAGTAACGTCTATCTGACCGTCCACGTGGTGCCCGGGCACTTCGTCGCCGACCTGGTGGCCATCCTGGGCAGCATCGACATCCTCGTACCGGAGATCGACCGCTGATGCAGATCGCCTTCGACCAGGGCCTGGCTCACCTCCTCAGTCCGATCGTTGACTGGTTGGGGTCCGACCTGTTCGCCGTCATCTTCGGCCTGGTGCTGGTCCTGATCTTCATCCAGATCAACGCCCTGCTCCTGGTCTGGGTCGAGCGCAAGCTGGCCGGTCACTTCCAGCTCCGGCCCGGTCCCAAGGAGCACGGTCCCTTCGGACTGCTCCAGACCATCGCCGACGGCATCAAGCTGCTGACCAAGGAACTCATCCGGCCCCGCTCGGTGGACTGGCCCATTTACGCCCTCTCGCCGATCCTGATCCTGCTGCCGGCCCTGGTGGCCTTCATCGTCCTGCCCTTCGGGCCGCTGATGATCGTCAAGGACATGAACATCGGCTTCCTGCTGATCTTCGCCTTCGGCTCGCTGACGGTCCTGTCGCTTTTGATGGGCGGGTTCGCCTCGAACAACAAGTACGCGCTCCTGGGGGCCTTCCGGAGCGTGTCCCAGATCGTGGCCTACGAGATTCCGCTGGTCCTGGCCGCCCTGAACGTGGTCCTGATGAGCGGCACCCTGAGCATGACCGGCATCGTGAACGCCCAGCAGGGCGGCCTGTGGAACGTCGTCTTTCAGCCCGTGGCGGCCCTGGTCTTCTTCATCTGCGCCCTGGCCGAGACCAACCGGGCCCCCTTTGACATCCCCGAGGCGGAGAGCGAACTGATCGCCGGGTTCCACACCGAGTACCCCGGCATGCGCTTCGGCCTGTTCTTCCTGGCCGAGTACTCCAACATGTTCAT
Organism: uncultured Desulfarculales bacterium; assembly: GCA_964569795.1. GTDB lineage: Bacteria > Desulfobacterota > Desulfarculia > Desulfarculales > JAHJDS01 > JAHJDS01. The sequence goes on from CAZMVB010000008.1 coordinate 120,457, forward strand.
CGTCAGCGCCGTGGCGGTGACCCTGTTCTTCGGCGGCTGGCGGGGGCCGGTCCTTCCCGGCTTCATCTGGTTTTTAATCAAGACCTATCTCCTGATCTTCGTCATGATGTGGGCCCGGTGGACCTTCCCCCGGCTCAGGTTCGATCAGTTGATGACCTTGGCCTGGAAGCTCCTGATTCCGGTGGCCATGATCAACGTGGTGGTTACGGCGGTGGTCATCAAGTTGGTGAGGTAAATGGGTTTGTGGCGTGACATAGTGGTCGGCGGCTGGAGCCTGATCGCCGGCCTGGGGGTGACCATCAAGCGGCTGTTCAAGCCGGTCATCACCCTCCAGTACCCCCGGTACAAGACGACCATGTTCGACAACTTCCGGGGGCACATCGAACTGGCGCACGATCCCCACCACGGCGGCCTGCTGTGCGTCGCCTGCGGGACCTGCGTCCGGGAGTGCCCCTCGAAGCTGATCCTGGTCCAGGGGATGAAGGACCACGTCATGAACCGGAAACGGGCCACCCATTACGTCATCGACTTCACCCGCTGCTCCCTGTGCGGCTTGTGCGTGGACGCCTGCCCGGTGGGGGCGATCACCTTTTCCAAGGAATTTGAACTGGCCTCGCGGTCCCGCTGGGACGGCGTCATCGACCTGGTGGCCAGATTCGAGGAACAGGCATGATTGGGGCGCCATCCCATCTGATCTGTCTGGCCGGGGCGGCCTCGCTCCAGGACCTTTTGCCGACGACCCTGCTGGCCAAGTTCACCTTCTGGGCCGTGGTCGGGGTGACGCTGCTGGGCGCCTTTCTGGCCGTGGGCCTCAGGAACATCTTCCACAACGTCCTGGGGCTGGCCCTGGCCCTGTTCGGCGTGGCCGGGATCTTCGTCTATCTGGGCGGCCCCTTCGTGGCGGTCATGGAGATCCTGATCTACGTCGGGGCGATCTGCATCGCCATCGTCTTCGCCATCATGCTCGGCCGGCCGCTCTATCTCGGCGGGGCGCCCCGCCACTTCCTGAAGACCGTCCTCACCCTGGCCGTGGCCGGGGTGGTCTTCGTCGCCCTGGTGACCCTGATCCTCAAGACCACCTGGTCGCCGGCCCCGGTGCTGGCCCTGACCGAGCCCCTGACCTTCTGGGGACTGCCCTCGGTCGGCTGGGACGTGGCGACCATCGGCCGGTCCCTCATGACCAGCTACGCCCTGGTCTTCGAACTCATTTCGGTGGTGCTGCTGGTGGCCATCATCGGCGCCGTGCTCACCGCCCAGCGCTACTACAAGCGCGGCTCGGGCGGGGACGAGCCCGACGGAGCGGGTAAGCCATGAACAGTCTAAACGTCTATCTCATCCTGGCCGCGGGCCTGTTCGCCTGCGGGCTGTTCGGGCTGATGAGGCGGCGGACCCTGATCGGCATGCTCATCTCCATCGAGCTGATGCTCAACGGGGCCGGGATCAACTTCATGGCCTTCAACCGCTTCACCGCGCCCAGTCCCGAGGTGGGCCAGATCTTCACCCTGTTCATCATGGGCATCGCCGCCGCCGAGGCGGCCATCGCCCTGGGGATCATCGTCGCCGTCTATCGACGCTTCAAGGCGATCAACATCGAGCGGGCCTCTAGGTTGGAGCACTGACGTGCCGAGCGACTTCTTCGTCAACCCCAATATCGCCCTGGCGTTCATCTGCGTCGCCCTGCCGGTGATCAGTTTCGGGCTGATCATGCTTATCTTCCGGTACTGGCCCAAGCTCAGCCTGGCCGTCAGTCTGGTCTGCTCGACGGTGCCCCTGATCCTGTCCATCTATCTCCTGGCGGCCAACTGGCACCTGTCGGCCCCCATCGAGGCGACCACCTTCTGGCTCTTCTCCAGCCACCTCAAGGTCCCCTTCGGGATCTACCTCGACCCGCTGTCCCTGCTGATGCTGTGCATCGTCTGCGTCATTTCCTGGCTGATCCAGGTCTATTCCATCGGCTACATGCAGGGCGACCCCGGGTTTTCGCGCTACTACGCCTGCCTGTCCCTGTTCGCCTGGGCGATGATCACCATGGTCGTCTCCAACAACATGCTCCAGTTCTACATCTTCTGGGAGCTGGTCGGCCTGGCCTCCTACCTGCTGATCGGCTTCTGGTACCAAAAACCCGAGGCGGCCGTGGCCGGCAAGAAGGCCTTCGTCGTCACCCGCTTCGGCGACATCGGGTTTTTCCTGGGGATCATCGTCCTGTTCCTCCACGTGGGCAACCTGTTCATCGGCCAGTTGATCCACCCGGTGGGGGTCGAGGGCCAGCTGGTCTTCGGCCAGTGGGTGGGGAACCTGTTCGCCCTCGATCTGCACCTGGCCGCCGACCTCAAGGTGATGACCCCGGCCCTGGTGACCATCAGTTCCCTGCTCATCTTCTGCGGGGTGATCGGCAAGTCGGCCCAGTTCCCGCTGATGACCTGGCTGCCCGACGCCATGGAGGGTCCGACCCCGGTCTCGGCCCTGTTGCACTCGGCGACCATGGTCGCCGCCGGCGTGTACATGTTCGCCCGGATCTTCCCCTTCTTCGCCGCCTCGGACACGGCGATGCTCGTCGCCCTGTCCATCGGCACGGTGACCATGATCATGTCCTCGACCATGGCCTTGAACGCCCGGGACCTGAAACAGGTCTGGGCCTACTCGACGGTCAGCCAGCTCGGATTCATGGTCATGGCCCTGGCCGCCGGGGGATACTTCGCCGGGGTCTTCCACCTGACGACCCACGCCGGCTTCAAGGCGATGCTCTTCTTGTCCTCGGGCGTGTTCATCCACGTCTTTCACACCAACGACATGTTCGAGATCTCGGCCGGCGAAGGCCGTCGGAACTGGATCGCCATGGTGGCCATGACCATCGGCGCCCTGGCCCTGTCGGGCGTGTTCCCCTTCTCCGGGTTCTTCAGCAAGGAAGCGATCATGGCGGTCCTGGCCAAGCGGGGCGTGATCTGGCTCATCGCCGGCCTGCTGGGGGCCTTCCTGACCGCCTACTACGCCTTCCGGCTGATCTTCATCATGTGGTTCCCCAGGGGGGACCGGGTCGGTCCGGAGTGGCTCCACGCCGGCCGCGACACCGATGACGCCACCCAGGCCGCCGACCAGGGTCACGACAAGGGCCACGGCGGTCAGGAGATGCACCACGGCGGCGCCGGGGTGATGAATTTCGCCCTGATCGTGCTGTCCCTGGTGGCGCTGTTCCTGGGATTTTTCGAGGGTCCGATCCACCACTTCCTGGGCGATTCGTTCGTCCCCGGGGCCGCGGTCGGCCACGGGGCCGAGGCCCACGGCGGCGGCCACCTGTGGCTGCTGATTGTGGCCCTGACCGCGGCCTTCGCCGGTATCCTGCTGGCCTACTGGGAGTGGGGCCGCAAGAACGCGGCGCGCAAGGGGTTCATCGAATACGTCCCGGCCCTGGCCTCGTTCTTCGACCGGCGGTGGCTGTTGGACGACTTCTGGCGCGGCGTGTTGGACCGGCTGATCTACGGCACCTTCTCGCGCCTGTTCACTATCAACGACCGCCGGGTCATCGACGGCGGCGTGGACGCCGTGGCCCAGGCGACCATCGGCGGCGGATGGCTGCTGCGCCGGGTCCAGTCGGCCCAGCTCCAGCGCAACCTGATGTTGGCCTTCGTCGTCGTGGCCGCTCTCGGCCTGATCCTGGTGCTGTTTTAGGGCAAGCCCATGCACGCTATTCTGGAAAATATCCCGATCCTGACCATGATCCTCCTCTGTCCGGTGGCGGCCCTCCTGGCGACCATCTGCCTGCCCCAGGACCGGGAGGACCTGGTTCGCTGGGTCAGTCTCGGTTTTTCGGGGGCGGCCCTGCTGCTGAGCCTGCTGGTCTTCGTCTTCTACGATCAGACCCAGGCCCAGGTGGTGACCGATTTCATGCACCGGGTGGGCTGGCTCAAGGACTGGGGCCTCTTTTTCGGGCCGATCGATTACCAGTTCGTGGAGAAGGTGCCCTGGGTCAGGCAACTGGGCATCTCCTACTTCAACGCCGTGGACGGCATCAACGCCCCGCTGCTGCTCCTCAACGCCATCGTCTATTTCACCGGCGTCTGGTCCATGTGGGAGCTGAAGAACCGGGTCAAGGAATACTACGCCTTCATGCACCTTTTGGTGCTGGGCGTCTTCGGCGTGTTCATGGCCCAGGACCTGTTCTTCCTCTTCCTGTACTACGAGATCGCGGTCGTGCCCATGTATCCCCTGATCGCCATCTGGGGCTCGACCCGCAAGGAATACGCGGCCATGAAGCTGACCCTGTATCTCATGGCCGGCTCCGCCCTGATCATCCCGGGCATCCTGCTCATCTTCAGCTACACCTCGCCGCATACCTTTGACATGGTCCGGATGGCCCAGACGGGCCATTTCCCCTTCGGGGTCCAGAAGGTGGCCTTTGTCCTGTTCCTGTTCGGCTTCGGCACCCTGGCCGGCTGCTGGCCGTTCCACACCTGGTCGCCGGTCGGCCACGTCGCCGCGCCCACGGCGGTGTCCATGCTCCACGCCGGGGTGCTGATGAAGCTGGGGGCCTACGGCGTGCTACGGGTGGGGATGATGCTCTGTCCCCAGGGCCTGGCCTACTGGGCCGACCTGATGGCCGTGCTGGCCACGGTGGGCATCGTGTACGGGGCCTTCGTCGGCCTGGCCCAGACCGACTTGAAGTACGTCATCGGCTACTCGTCGGTCAGCCACATGGGCATCGTCATGCTCGGGCTGTCCACCATGACCATCGACGGCGTCAACGGGGCCGTGTTCCAGATGTTCGCCCACGGCATCATGACCGCCCTCTTCTTCTCGGCGGTGGGCTACATCTACGACCACGCCCACACCAGGATGATCCCCGAACTGGGCGGGTTCTCGCAGATCATGCCCACGGGCTCGGCCTTCTTCATCATGGCCTGTCTGGCCGGGATCGGCGTGCCGGTCATGGCCAGCTTCTGGGCCGAACTGCTGGTCTTCATCAGCGCCTTCAAGACCTATCCCATCCGGGGCGCCTTCGCCATCCTGGGTCTGGTCATCTCCGCGCTGTTCATGCTGCGGGTGGTCCAGAAGACCTTCTTCGGCGAAAAGAAGGAGAAGTTCGTCGGTCTGCCGGACATGTCGCCGTTTTTGGCCGCGCCCCGGGCCCTGATCGTCGGGGTGATCGTGTTCTTCGGACTGTTCCCCCGGCTGATGACCGATCTGATCCAGACGGCCGTCGGCCCGCTGGTCGGGGGGTGGCACTAGGGAGCGGGGTGAACCTGGCCCGGGGCAGAATTTTTTAGGGGCGGTCCCCAAACCGAGGCCCTCCCCTTGTAAGAAAGGGACAACGGCGGGTGCGATTGACGGGCCCGAACGACTGAGGTTGGCGCGGAAGTGATGGACGTATTGCGGTTTCTACCCGAAGTGACGTTGGCGGCCATGGCCGTGGTCATGCTGGGCATGTCCCTGTTCGAGGTCAGGGCCCGGGTGGCCCAGTTGACCGCCCTGGCCACCTCGTCGGTCTGTCTGGTCGTGGCCGTGTTCAGCCTCCCGGCCCACGGGACCCTCTTCTTCGGCGCCTACCGGGTGGACCTGTTCAGCCAGGTGTTCAAGGTGGTCCTGTTTCTGGGCCTGTTCCTGGTGGTCTGCCTGTCGTCCAACCTGGAGGGCATCCCGGAGAAGTTCCACGGCGAGTACTACTTCTTCTTGACCACCTGCACCCTGGGGATGGTCCTGCTGGTCTCGGCCGTGGAGCTGCTGACGCTGTACATCGCCCTGGAGCTGAGTTCCTATTCCCTGTATATCCTGGTCCCCATGCGCAAGGACACCGGCCGGGGCGAGGAGGTCGAGGCCGGGGTCAAGTACCTGTTCTTCGGGGCGGCGGCCAGCGCGGTGATGCTCTTCGGGATGAGCTACCTCTTCGGCCTGACCCACACCACCTACCTGTCCCAAATCATCCAGCGCCTGCCGGAGCTGATGGCCCAGCCGGCCGGCGTGGTCGCCCTGCTGTTCACCGGCGCCGGGCTGATGTTCAAGCTGAGCCTGTTCCCCTTCCACTTCTGGGCGCCCGACGTTTACCAGGGCTCGGCCAACCAGGTGGCCACCTTCGTGGCCACGGTCTCCAAGGCGGCGGCCGTGGCGGTCATCATCCGGATCTTCAGCCTGGCCTACGGGGCCGGGGACGGCTCCCAGGGGCTGGTCCGGGTCCTGACCTTCCTGTCCATCGCCTCGATGACCCTGGGCAACCTGTCGGCCATCCTCCAGAAGGACTTCAAGCGGATGCTGGCCTACAGCTCCATCGCCCACGCCGGGTACATCCTGGTCGGGGTGGTGGCCATGAGCCCGGCCGGTTTCGCCGCCAGCATCTTCTACGCCGCCGGCTACCTGGTGATGAACTTCTCCTGCTTCTACGTCCTGACCCGCATCGCCACCGACGGCCGGGACCTGCCCATCGACGGCCTGGCCGGCCTGTACACCCGCTCGCCGCTGTACGCCCTGACCCTGCTGACCGCCCTGATCTCCCTGGCCGGTATCCCGCCCACGGTCGGCTTCATCGCCAAGTGGTATGTCTTCGCCGCGGCCATGAATACGGGGCACTGGTTCCTGGTGGTCGTCGGCGTGATCAACGCCGTCATCTCGCTGTACTACTATCTCCGGGTGCTGCGGGTGGCCTACCTGGTCGAGCCCGGCAGCCTGCCGGTGATCCGGGCCACCTGGCCCAACCGGATCCTCAACGTTTTACTCATGGCCGCCCTGGTGTACGCCGGATTCTTCCCCGGCGCCCTGACCGACATGGTCTATCGGGCGGCCCAGACTTTGTTCGGATGAGACGCTTATGAGCGACACCGACCTGAACATGACCGACCAGACCTCGGCCCCGGCGCCCGAAGAGCCGCCGGTGGACATGGAGTTCGTGGACCAGGTCATCGACCGTTACGGGGTCCAACCCCACTTCGCCCTGCAGATGCTGCTGGACATCAACAACGAGTTCAACTACCTGCCCCAGGCGGCGCTGCGGCACCTGGCCGAGCGGGTGAAGATGGCCCCGTCCAACCTGTATTCCATCGCCACCTTCTTCAAGGCCTTTTCCCTGGTGCCCCGGGGAAAGCATATCATCAGTGTCTGTCTGGGGACCGCCTGCCACGTCAAGGGCTCGCCCCTGGTGTACCAGCAAGTGGTCCACAAACTGGGTATCGAGGATGGCGAGACCACCCCGGACATGCTCTTTTCCCTGGACACGGTCCGGTGCCTGGGGGCCTGCGCCCTGGCGCCGGTGGTCGTCCTGGACAAGGTGTACCACGGCGGGGTGACTCCGGAGACGATGACCTCGATGATCGAGGCCGTCCAGGAGACCGAGTCGTCCCAGGTAAGTGAGACATGATGGCCGAAACGAGTCCAGAAACGAGTGCGGTTCGCCTCAATTCGCCAGCCGAATTCGAGGCCTTTCAGGCCCGGTTGCAGGCCGAACGAGACCCGGAGCGGCCGCAAATCATCGTCTGTCACGGCACGGGTTGCATGGCCAACCGTTCCCCGGAAGTGGCCGAGGCCTTCCGCCAGGCCATCGCCGAGGCCGACATACGCGCCGACGTCATCCCCGAGATCAAGCCCACCGGCTGCCATGGCTTTTGCTCCCGCGGCCCGGTGGTCATCATCAAGCCCCAGGGCTGGTTCTACCAGAAGGTCAACACCTCCCACGTGCCGACCATCATCGAGAAGACCCTGATCAACTTCGAGCCGGTCAATAAACTGCTGTACAAGGACCCGTTCAGCGGCAAACTCGTCGCCCGCCACAACGACATCCCCTTCTACCGCTTCCAGGACCGGATCGTCCTGCGGCACATCGGGGAGATCAACCCCTTCGACATCCTGGACACCATCGCCGTGGGCGGTTACACGGCCCTGGCCAAGGCCCTGACGTCCATGTCCCCCGACGAGATCATCGAGGAGGTGACGGCCTCGGGGCTCAGGGGGCGCGGCGGCGGCGGTTTCCCGACCGGGCGCAAGTGGGCCGCCTGCCGCAAGGCCCATGGCGACATCAAATACGTCATCTGCAACGCCGACGAGGGGGACCCCGGGGCCTACATGGACCGCTCGACCCTGGAAGGCGACCCCCACGCGGTCATCGAGGGGATGATCATCGGCGCCTACGCCATCGGGGCCCACGAAGGTTACATTTACTGCCGCAACGAGTATCCGGTGGCCGTGAAGACCTTGAATTTCGCCCTGGCCCAGGCCCGGGAGTACGGGCTGCTGGGCCAGAACATCATGGGCACCGGGTTCGACTTCGACATGATCGTCACCCGGGGCGGGGGGGCCTTTGTCTGCGGCGAGTCCACGGCCCTGATGGCCTCTCTCGAGGGCAAGATCGGCGAGCCCCGGGGCAAGCACATCCACACCGTCGAGAAGGGCATCTGGTACCGGCCCAGCAACCTGAACAACGTCGAGACCTGGGCCAACGTCCCGGCGATCATCCATCAGGGCGGCGACTGGTACGCCTCCATCGGCACCCAGGGATCCAAGGGGACCAAGGTCTTCTCCCTGGTGGGCAAGATCAACAACACCGGCCTGGTCGAAGTGAACATGGGCACCACCCTCCGCCAGATCATCTTCGACGCCGGCGGGGGGGTGGCCGGGGGCAAGCAGTTCAAGGCCGTCCAGACCGGCGGCCCGTCCGGGGGCTGCATTCCGGCCTCGCTTTTAGACCTGCCCATCGACTACGAGCAGCTCAAGGCCACCGGCTCGATCATGGGCTCGGGCGGCATGATCGTCATGGACGAGGGAGACTGCATGGTCGATCTCGCCAGGTACTTCCTCGCCTTTTTGGAGGAGGAGTCCTGCGGCAAGTGCGTCCCCTGCCGCCTGGGCGTGAAGAGGATGCGGGAGATGCTGTCGGCCATCTGCGAGGGCCGGGGCCGCGAGGGGGACATCGAGCGGCTCCAGGCCCTGGGGACGACCCTGACCGAGGCCGCCCTGTGCGGCCTGGGCAAGACGGCGGCCAACCCGGTCCTGTCCACCATCAGGTACTTCCGGGACGAGTACGAGGCCCACATCCGCGACCGGCGGTGCCCGGCCGGCACGTGCGCCAACCTGACCCCGGCCCCCTGCCAGCGGACCTGCCCGGCGGGCATCGACGTGCCGTCCTACGTCAGCCTGGCCGGACACGGCCGGTTCACCGAGGCGATCGACCTCATCCGCGAGGACAACCCCCTGGTGGCCGTCTGCGGCCGGGTCTGTTCCCACCCCTGCCAGCAGTACTGCACCCGGGGCGAGGTGGACGACCCGATCCAGATCATGCGCCTCAAACGCTGGATCGCCGACAAGACGGCGGCCGGGGCCTACAAGACCCGGATCAAGCCGACGCCGCTGACCGAGGCCCCGGTGGCCGTGGTCGGCAGCGGGCCGTCCGGTCTGTCCTGCGCCTATTTCCTGGCCCGCCAGGGACACCCGGTGACCATCTTCGAGGCCCAGGACGTACCCGGCGGCATGCTGGGCTGGGTCCTGCCCGAGTACCGCCTGCCCCAGGCCGCCCTGCAGCAGGACCTGGACTTCATCACCTCCTTCGGCGTTACGATCAAGACCGGGGTCCGCTTCGGCACCGACGTCACCATGGACGACCTGCGGGGCCAGGGCTATCAGGCCTTTTTCCTGGGCCTGGGCGCCATGCGCAGCCACCGGATGGGCATCGCCGGCGAACTGGAGACCGAGGGCATCTGGGACTGCATCTCCTTTCTCAAGGCGATCAACGAAGGCCGGAAGGTGGACGTGGGCCGTCGGATCCTGATCGTCGGCGGCGGCAACGCCGCCGTGGACGCCGCCCGGACCGCCGTCCGGCTGTCCTACCGGCGGACCTCGGAGGGCCATACCTGCCGGATCTGTAACCGGCCGGTGAACCTGGACCCGGACCATCCCCTGGTCAGGCCGGACGCGCCGACCGAGGTGACCATGGTTTACCGGCGCAGCCGGGACGAGATGCCGGCCTTCCCCTACGAGATCGACGCCGCCGAGGACGAGGGGGTCAAGTTCATCCTCCAGTCCGTCCCGGCCCGGATCGAGCGGGAGGGCAAACGGGTCAAAGGTCTGGTCTGCCTCCGGACCGAACTGGGCCGCCCGGACACCTCGGGCCGCCGCCGGCCGGTCCCGGTGGCCGGGTCCGAGTTCTTCGTGCCGGCCGACACGATCATCATCGCCATCGGCCAGACGGTCCTCATCGAGCCCTGGGTGGACTATGAGGGCTTCATCATCACCGAACGGCAGCTGTTCCACGTCGATGCCGTCACCTATCAGTCCTCGGTCCCGGAGGTGTTCGTCGGCGGCGACGCCGTGACCGGTGCGGCGACCGTCATCGAGGCCGTGGCCTCCGGCAAGGCCGCCGCCCGGAACATCCACCGCTACCTGACCGGTCAGCCCCTGGAGACCCACAAACGGGTACCCACCGCCCGCCGGGTAGTGCCGCAGCTCGAAGTCACCGACGAGGAAAGAGGATCACTGGTGGTGCCGCCCATTCCTGAACTGGACACCGCCCATCGGATGTCCACCTTCCAGGAGGCCCATCTGCGTTACAGCGACGAAACCGCCAGAAACGAGGCCAAGCGCTGCCTGCGCTGCGACCTGAACAAGTAAGATGACCATGGAACCGCAAGCCATCCCGACCCCGCCGCCGCCGCCGGAAATGCCCTGGGTGGCCGTCAACAGACCGCAGTCGGTCCTGTCCGTCTGCCAGCCGCCGCCCGGCGTGACCTGCCCCCGGGCAGGGGACCTGGTGTCCGCCCTGACCGAAACCGCCGACCGGCTGGGGGTGGACGGACTGACCATCGGCCGCTCCCAGGCCGCCTGCGAGGGACAGTGCGGCGCCGGGCCGCTGGTCGCCCTGCCCGAACGATCGCTGTTCATGCGGGACGTCACCCCGGCCTGGGTCGAACCGTTGATCACCGAGACCCTGCTCCGCAACCGGCTGCTCTTCCCCCTGCTGGCCATCGACCCCTTGCGGAGCATTCATCCCCGCCTGTACTACGACAAGAAGGGCCGGGCCCTGATCGTCATGGACGAGGAGCCGTGCATGGTCCAGGTGGCCCGGTATTTCCTGGCGTTCCACGACGGGGTGTCCTGCGGCAAGTGCATTCCCTGCCGCCTGGGCGTCGTCCGGCTGATCGAACTGCTGGACGAGATCATCGTCGGCACCGCGCCCGCGAACGCCGTCGAGATGATCGGCCAGCTCACCGACAACATGGCCGAGTCGGCCTACTGCCACTTCGCCGAAAAGGTCACGGGGCCGGTGCTGTTGATCCTGAAACACTACCAGGAGGAGTTCCTGACCCACGTCAGCGAGCGCTTCTGTCCGGCCCGGGTCTGCCCGTTGCATTACTGAGGGGCCCGGTCGATCGGCGCCGCCGATTTCATTGGTTACCAGTCGGTGCCACAGTTGATGAAAAGGGAGAGCCATGTCCACCTTCACCATGACCATCGACTCCCAAACGGTCGAGGCCCAAAGGGGAGACACCATCCTCCAGGCCGCCAGGCGGGGGGGCATCCATATTCCGGTGCTCTGTTTTCACCCCGCCCTCTCGCCCGAGGAGGCCTGCCGGATCTGCGTCGTCGAGCACGTCCGGGGAAACTGGAGCAGCCTCGTCGCGGCGTGCGTCTATCCGGCCGCGCCCGACATGGTCATCAACACCACCGGCGAGATGGTTGACGACGCCCGGCGGACCATCCTCGAGCTGCTGCTGTCCGACCACCCCAACGAGTGCATGGTCTGCAACGCCGCCGGTGGGTGCGAGCTGCAGAACCTGGCCTTCGAGCTGGGCGTCATCGGCACCCCCTTCAGCGGACAGACCCATCACTACCCCAAGGACCCCGATCCCAGCCCCTGGGTTCACTGGGACATGAACAAGTGCGTTCTCTGCCGGCGCTGCGTCAAGGCCTGCGCCGACGTTCAGGGGGCCTATGTCCTGGCCAAGATCGACCGCGGCTTCGCGTCGGCCATCTCGACCGCCTTCGGCGACACCCTCGAGGAGGCCGGCTGCGAGTCCTGCGGCCAGTGCATCACCTTCTGCCCGGTGGACGCCATCAGCGACAAGCCGGCCCGGGGGAAGTGGCGCAACTGGGAATTGACCCCGGTGAAGACCACCTGTCTGCGCTGCCCGAGCGGCTGCCGGATGGTGGCCAACGTGGCCCCCTCGGGCGAGCTGGCCAAGATCACCGCCGACTTCGACTCGCCGGCCAACCACGGGGCCTTGTGCTTCCGGGGCCGGTTCAACCTGGACAAGTTCGTGGCCGAAAACCGGATCGAGACGCCCCTGGTCCTGGAGGGCAAGCACCACGACGAGGTCGATTGGAGCGACGCCCTGGCCGCGGCCAAGAAGGCCCTGTCCGGCGAAGGCAAGACGGCCGTCCTGGCCGGCGGCGACCTGACCAATGAAGAGGGCTGGCTCCTGAAGCGACTCGTCGGCGAGGCCCTGACCGAGGCCGACGTGGACTTCGCCGGCCGGGTCCCGGTCGCCGGCAGCGCCCTGGACGAAATGCACGCCGCCGGGGCGGTCCTGGCCGTGGGCGGCAACCCGATGGTCGCCGCCCCGATGGTCACCCTGGCCGTCCGGCGGGCCGGCCGGCTGGGCCAGCCCGTCATCGTGGCCGGCAAACAGGAAAAGCATCCCCTCACCCGGGCGTCGTCCACCTTGTGGAACGTTTCCCCGGAAAACACGGGCGAGGTGCTGCTGGGCCTGCTCCGGAGCCTGGCCGACGCCAAGCTGACCGACGTCCCGGTCGATGACCTGGAGCCGGCCGCGGCCTACGCCTCCCGGGCCGGCGTCCCGGCCGAGGGGCTGGTCGAGGCCGCCCAGACCCTGGCCCACGGTGTTCCGGTGGCCCTGGTCGTCACTCTCGAGGGAATCGACCCCGACCGGGCCCGGGTCGTCCTGGAGGCCGCGGCCCGTCTCCGGGCCGCCCTGGCCGGCCCCTTCTACCTGGCCGGCGGCGAGGCCAACTCGACCGGGCTGACCAGCGTCGGCCTGGGCGCCCCCGAGGGCGGGCCCGACTTCGAGGCGATCCTGGCCGGCCTCCGCGGCGGTCAGTATCAGCGACTCCTGGCCGTGGGCCTCGATCTGGTCTCGGCCATCAAGGGCGACGAGGAGACCGCCCGGGTCCTGTCCAAGCTGGACGGATCGGTGGTCATCAGCGCCAAGGAGTCGGCCGCCACCCGGGCCGCCCGCGTGGTCCTGCCCCTGACCACCTTTGTCGAGACCTGCGGGACGACGACCAACCTCGAAGGCCGGGTCTGCCGGGTCCGGGACGCCCTGGCCCCCGTGGCCGGGAGCCGGGCCGGGTGGATGATCCTCCGCGACCTGCTGGCCGCCTTCGGCCGCCCGGCCGACTACCAGTCCCCGGCCGAGGTCTTCGCCGCCCTGGCCGCCGAAACGGCCCCCTACGCCGGCCTGGACTACGCCGCGCTCGAGCCGGCCGGCGTCCTGGTCAAGCAGGGCTGAGGCCCCCACCCCGGACAAAAAAACGGCCCCCCAGGGGGCCGTTTCTTTTTGAAAGCAAGCGGGCCTTCACTCGGGGCGCTGGACCGCCGCCAGCAGCCCCACCCGTTGCAGGGCCCGCTGGATCCAGAACCCGGCCGTGTAGAAGATCCGGACAAAGAGGATCGGCCGGTCCCGGGAGGCCTCCCAGACCATGTAGGCCGCCAGGAGGCCGAACACGATGTTCCCCAGCCAGACCCCCAGGGCCGGCGGCAGGGTCCCGTCCTTGCCCAGGGTAAAGGCGGCGTTCATGAACAGATAGTAGATGATGAAGATGACAAAGGCGATGATCACCCCGGCGAACCGGCTCGAACCCCGGCCCTGAATCCCCAGGGGAACGCCCAGCAGGCCCATGATCAGGCAGGCCACCGGAATCGAGAACTGCTGGTGGAGGTTGATCAGGATCTCGTTGCGGCGCTTCTGGTTCCGGGTTCGACCCAGGGCGGCGATCAGTTCGGGCAGGGTCATCTCCTTGGGATGGCGCTTGGCCTCATCGCGCCGGGGAATGAGCTGGCTCAGGATCAGCGGCTGGCGCATCCCCTCGAAGCGGCTGTCCGGGGTGACCCGGAGATCGGGGCTGACCTTGAGGATCTTGGCGTCGCGCAAGACCAGCAGGAATCTCTTTTCGACCTTCCTGGCCAGGTTTCGGGCCCGGGTGGTGGTCGTGCCCGCCACGGGCCGGATCCGGCCCCGCTTGGCGACGATGGTCTGCTTCATCTTGGGGTTGCGGGAGTCCCAGATGAGCAGCCGCCTCAGGAACCGGCCGCCGTCGTCGGTCTCCCCGACGTAAACCACCAGTTTTTCGTCCACGATGTTGATCACGTCCGGCTTGAAGGCCACCTCCGGATTGCTGGTCCCGATCTCGACCCGGAGGTCCTCGGCCGCCCGGAGCCCCATGGGCTTGAGCCAGATGGAGAGCGCCCCTGAAACCACCAGCGTCCCCACGCTCAGGGCCAGCACCGGCGGCAGGACCTGGAACAGGCTCACCCCGCTGGCCTTGAGGGCGGTCAGCTCGTTCTCGCTCGACAGGCGGACGATGCCCAGCAGCACCCCCAGCAGGGTGGCCATGGGCAGCACGAACACCAGGAAGAAGGGCAGCGAGTACAAAAGCAGGGACAAGACCTGGCCCAGGCAGTTGGGATTCTTGACCACGATCTCGGTCAGCTTGACCAGATCCACCACCAGAAACAGGAAGGTGAACACCACCAGGGCCACCACAAAGGGCTGGAATATTTCCAAGAAGATGTATTTGTGGTAGAGCTTGAACATGTCTGGAGCGCGCCTGACACCCCGACCGGCCGCCGAACCGGTCGTTTTTTCGTTCGGCCTGACAATCGGGATCGTCGTGGTCTTGTTCGCTGTCCGGGTCTGGCTGTCGGCCTTTCTGCGGCTGACCCCGGACGAGTCCTATTACTGGCTGTGGTCCCGGTTCCTGGACTGGTCCTATTTCGACCACCCGCCCCTGACGGCCTGGCTCATCCGGGGCTCGACCGCCCTGCTGGGTCCGACCCCCCTGGCGGTCCGGCTGCCGGCCCAGGTCTGTCTCGGTCTGGCCCTGGTCCTGGTGGCCGCCGCCGGGCGGGACCTGGCCGGCCGGACCCAGGCCGGGTTGGCTGCGGCCCTGATCCTGTCGGCCACCCTCCTGTTCGGGGCCGGCGGTTTTCTGATGACCCCGGACGCGCCCCTGATCCTGGGCTGGGCCCTGGCCCTGTTCGCCTGGGGCCGCCTGGCCGCCACGGGCCGGGCCCGGTGGTGGCCGCTGATCGGGGCGGCCGTGGGTCTCGGCTTTTTGGGTAAGTATAGCATTCTCTTTCTGCCGGCCGCGCTGGGTTTATGGTGTCTGGTCTCGCCCGCGGGCCGGCGCTGGCTGCGGAGTCCGTGGCCCTATCTGGCCGGGCTGATCGCCCTGGTGGCGGCCCTGCCGGTCGTGGCCTGGAACGTCCGGCACGACTGGATCTCGCTGGCCTGGCAGGCCGGCCACGGCCTGGGCGGCCGGGGCGGCCTGTCGCCGGGCAAGCTGGGCCAGTACCTGGGCGGTCAGGCCGGCGTGATCACGCCGGTGCTCTTCGGGACCATGGTCCTGGCCGCCGGGGTCCTGTTCTTCCGCGGCTGGCGGCAACGCCGGGACGGATGGCTGATCCTGGGCCTGGCCGCCCTGGTTCCCCTGCTCTTCTTCGCCCTGACCGCCCTTTTCGGGCAACAGACCCAGGCCAACTGGCCCGCCCCGGCCTACCTGGCCGCGGCCCTGGCCGTGGGGGCCCTCCTGGCCGGCCGATGGTGGCGGATCGCCGCCCGGACCGGGGTGATCGTCGGCCTGGCCATGATCCTGGCCGTGACCGTCCACCTGGTCCGGCCCTGGCTGCCCCTGCCGGTCCAGGACGACCGGACCTATGAGTTCAAGCTCTGGCCCCAACTGGGCGACCGGATCAGGTCCGAACTCCGCGCCTTCTCGCCCCGACGCCGGGTGTTCCTGCTCTCGGACCAGCACCAGCTCCTGGCGGCGGCCGCCTTTGCCGGGGCGCCCCAGGCCCCGGCCCTGGACCTGACCCAGCCCTGGCGGTATCTGTACGATCCCCGGCTGGGCGACCTGGCCGGCTGGGACGCCCTGCTGCTCACCCGGCAGGGCCCGGCCCAGGTTCGCCTGACCTACGGCCCCGGCTTCAAGCGGATCACGCCTCTCAAGCCGCGGTTTGAACCCCGCTATCGGGGGCAGGTGATCAACGACTACGCCTGCCGACTCTATCGTCTCCAGGATTTCGCCGGCGGCTGGTATTACTGGCTGGGCTACGGTCGCTGGCCGATTCCACCCACGTCGAGTCGGACGTCCCCCTGACCGGCCGTCAGGTCCACCACCGCACCTCCCGCCAGGGCCGGGGCCCACCAGCCGCCCGGTCCTGACCGGCCCGGAATGGACCGGACCCTCCCCCGGACGGACCCGGCCGCCAGGGCCGGGCCAGCCTTGAACCGCCCCTGAAAGTCAATGTCCCCCCTCCGGGTGGCCACGGCCAGGGCCGCCCCGCCCCCCAGGCGGCGCCCCTGGGTCCAGTCCAGCCGGACGTCGCCCCGGCCGGACTCAACCCGGCCCCAGAACAGGTTCGGGAAGGTCACGTCCCGCAGATCGAGCCGGACATCTCCCCGGTCGGACTCGATTCGCCAGGGGCCGGTCAAGGCCATCCCGGGGCCCAGGCGGACTTTGATCCGGCCAGACCTGGTCTGAATGGTCACCGGACCCAGCCGGGCCTTTGGCCCGCCCCCCAGCGCCAGACGAACCGCGCCCCGGTCGGTCCGGATCCGGAGTGAAAAACGCCGCCCGGCCCGGAGCACGATCCGCAATTCGGCCGACAGGGTCAGAAACACCCCGGCCGTGCGGCGGCGGTAGACGATCTCGAGCCGGCCGTTTTTTCGCCGCGAGGTCACCCCGTCCCGGATCCCGTGCCAGGGCAGACCGGTGTACCGGACGTCTGACTGGATGTCCACCACCCACTTGGGCGGGCGGTTGTTGTACTCGCCCCGGGTGTCGTCGAGGCTCACGGAGACGTGGGCCCGGGGCGAGCGGACGTCGAGCGTCACCGGCGTCAGGGGCGAAGCGGCCTCGAACCAGTTGTACCGGGTGATGACCTTGACCTGCTGGGAGAGCAGGAAACCGCCCCCGCTGACCATCAGCGCCAGGAACCCCCCGGCCAGACACCAGATCAGCCTGGCCCGGCTGACGATCCGCCACGGTCCCTGGAACCAGTCCGGATGGCGGGCCTCGTCCCGGACCTCGGCCCCGGGTAATCGGAACACCAGGTCGTGCAGGATCAGGGCCGCCCCCAGGGTGATCCCGGCCGACCACAACACATCCGAGGTGAAATGGGCCCCCTGAATCACCCGGACCGCGCCCATGAACGCCCCGTAGGTCGCGCCGCCGGCGCCCACCAGGCGTCCCAGGCGGCGCCTCCGCCGGAAAAGAAAGGCCAGGCTGAACATGGAAAAGGCCATGGCCGCGTGGCCGCTGGGAAAGGACGGCCCCTCGACGGGCGGCCCCGGCCGCCACACCGGACGGTAATCGAACCGGCCGCCGAAGACCGTGCAATCCCGCGGCCGGGCCCGGCCCCAATGATCCTTGAGCACCAGGTTGGTCACCAGCCAGGGCGCCACGACGACCGTCAGCAGGACGACTCCCAACCGCCGCCGCCACGACCGCAGCCTGACCACCGCCGGGCTGAGTAACAGCAAAACCCCGCTCGCCAGGGCGATCAGGTAAACCGGCAACGTCCCGTATTTGTAGAGGAGCTGAAAGACGGGGTGGTATTCCATGGACCAGTGGTCGGGTCGGGCCGGCGTGTAGAACAGGGACGAGATCCAGACGTCCAGAGATGTGCCGCACAGAAGCAGCGTGCCGCCCACCAGGCCGGCCAGGCCGAGGCCGTAGAGCAGCCAGCGGGAACGGAAGAGCGCCGCGGGAGATCGGGCCATGGTCAAAAAGTCTTTTCCTGTCAGGGACGGGACGGACGGTGATCAAACAGGGGCCAGTGTAGCATCGGCCCCCCCGTGAATCAAGCCAAGGCCGCGACCGCTCCCGGCCCATCACGAGCTTGAAAAAAGGGGCGGTTGATGCTAATAATTCCAAAACCCTGATTACTCGCCGCCCTCGTCGGAGTCATGAACCATGGACGTCAAATACATCAATCCCTTCCTGAGCGCCACGATCAACGTCATCAAGACCATGGCCTTTGTCGAGGCCAAGCCGGGCAAGCCCTATCTCAAGGAGAATTCAACCGCCAGCGGCGATGTCTCCGGCATTATCGGACTGACCGGCGACAACGAAGGCACCTTGTCTATCACCTTCAGCCAGTCCTGCATCGAGGCCATTCTGACCAACATGCTCGGGGAAAAGGTCTCGGGGATCAACGACGAGGTCCGCGACGCCGTGGGCGAGATCACCAACATGATCTCCGGTGACGCCCGGCGGGTCCTGGATGACGAGGGACTCAAACTGAGCGCGGCCATCCCGACCGTGATCTCCGGGGCGCACCACGTTATCTCTCACATCAGTTCCGGACCGACCATCGCCATTCCCTTTGACACCGAACACGGACCGTTCACCGTCGAGGTCTGTTTCGCCCATTAAGACGAGCAGGAGGTGCCCCATGGGCATGGACAAGAACATGAAGATTTTGGTGGTGGACGACTTCGCCACTATGCGCCGCATTATCAAGAACATCCTCAAGCAACTGGGCTTCTCCAATATCGACGAGGCCGACGACGGCGAGCCGGCCCTGACCAAACTCCAGACCGGGGGCTTCGATCTGGTCATCTGCGACTGGAACATGCCCAAAATGGACGGGCTGACCCTGCTCAAGACCATCCGCAGCGACGATCAACTCAAGGACACCCCGTTTTTGATGGTCACCGCCGAGGCCCAGAAGGAGAACGTCATCGAGGCGGTCAAGGCCAAGGTCAGCGACTACATCGTCAAGCCCTTCACCGCCGAGGTCCTCGGCGAAAAGCTGGAGCGCGTTTTCGGCCCCTAGGTTGGAACCGACACCCCCCTCCGGGTCGGCGTGGTGGTTTCCGGTTATCCGGCGGCTAGTCTGAAGGCGGCGTAGCGCAGACTGTTCAGCAGGGCATAATTAATAAATATCATAATCAAGATAACGATCATCGGCGCGATATCCAATCCCCCGAAATTGGTCGGAATCAAGCGGCGAATGGGCCGGTACAGGGCCTCGGTGAATCGATAAACGAAGCGAACCACGGGATGGTAGGGGTCGGGCCTGACCCAACTCAACAGGGCCCCGACCAGGATGATAATGAACATGATCCAGTAAATGGTGTGCAGGACGTGGTAGATCCCGAGGAGGATATTTCCCAAAATCACCATGTGTCGCTCCCCTGTCAAGGGCCGGCCGAAGACGAGGATTGAGGCGGATCAAGGGTTCGCGGTCACTTGGGCCGTGGTCATCTACCATAAGACCTCGGCCGGACGGTGTCAAGCCCGTCCAGCCGCAGGGCACAGGTTGTGGTCCGCCGCCGTCCGGCCCAAAGAATGACTTGTGCTTGTGGCAACTTCTGCTAGAATGAGATACTAAGGTTTTTGGACGCCGCTACCCGGCCCGTAGGCCGCCCGAGATCATTCCGGGGACCGCCTCCTTGACGTTCAGCCGGGGCCGCGAGGGACCTCCCCCAAAGGACGTCGCCTCCCGGTCGGGGCCGTAAATGTTGTCTGGAGATTCGCCAGTCTGACCCATGCCTGACGCGAGCAACCAGTACCTGGATTTGAGCAGACAAATCAGGCCCAACAAGCTGTTGGACCTGATCTACGACATCGATTTTTTCACGGACACCATCGACGTTCGACGGTCGGTGATCTATGACGTGACCGAAGGGTCGGAGATTTACATCGCCCAAACCGAACCGCCGACCTTGAAATCGGCCGTGGGCCGGACCATCGAGGTCACCTTCCTGTACTCCGTTCCCGGCCAGCAGTCCTCGCACCGCTTCGGGTTCCAGGCCCAGATCACCCGATACCTGGAGCAATACAACCTCCGGGCCGGAACGAGCGAACCGGCCCTGGTGTTGTCCTACCCCGTGGTCTTCAAGGAATCGGGGCTGAGAATGCACTTTCGCCTGGAACCGGCGATCTCCTTTGAGGTCAAGTTCTACCTGGCCGGCGAGCAGGAAAGGGAACTGTCCATCCTCGATATTTCCCTGGGCGGGGCCAGGCTGAACCTGCCGGGACATCTCCAGGTCGAGCGCAACCAGAACCTCTATCTGAACCTGTACCTCGGCAACCACTTCTATCGGGTCACGGCCCGGATTCAGCGCATCATCGTCGGCGGACACTCCGGCTTCCACCAGGTGGGCGTTCAGTTCCTGGACCTGGACGAGCAGTGCAAGCAGCAGCTGAACCGGGTGATTCAGGCCCACGCCCGCCAGCAGCTCCGTCAACGGGCCGGTCTGAGTTCCTCCCCGAGAGTGACCTGATTCTCTGGAAATCCCCGGCAGGACCAGACGCTGGATACTTCGGACCGGCGGACGGAACCCTTGGCCGGGGCGACCGGGCCGGGTTTTGTCCGGGCGGCGGATCGAGCCGAGGCGGCGGGAGGTGTCCGGGGCGGATCTTCTTCGTGGCCCGTGGAGCGAGTCGGGCTTAAAATGACTTGACAACCAGGGGCTTGTGGCGCAAAATTTTTTCTTTCCGCGGTGGGACTGGCCGTGGTTGACCATTGCCGCCCGGCCGTCGATCAGACCGGTTTAGCGCGGCAGGGCATTATCAGGCCACCGGATTCGGGGCGGCAATATTGATGGCCTTGCCGATCATTGTCGCCGCGCCGGCCGGGTCCGGGCCGTTAACTCAGTTGGTAGAGTACCTGCCTTTTAAGCAGGGAGCCGCAGGTTCGAATCCTGCACGGCCCACCATCCTTTGCGTCCCCATCGTCTAGCCAGGTCCAGGACACCGGCCTTTCACGCCGGCAACACGGGTTCAAATCCCGTTGGGGACGCCAATTAATTTCAATAAGTTAGGCGACATTGACCGTTGGCGGGACCTCCCTGGAAGTAAATCTGGAAGTAAATCGAAATCGGAACTGAGGTAAAACGCCTCAATAATTGACCAGAGACACGTCAAATTACCGAACCACTTCTACGGCCTTTTTGGTTCGATTTTGGGCCGTCGATAGGCATCCAACTTCGCCCGGCACCGCTCCAGGGCCCCCTTGCAGGCGGCCAGGTTGGCCAGGTTGTCCTTGAGCCCCTTCCAGGTGAGGCAGGCCGCAGCCTGGGGATGGCCGGCCGGGACGAACTTCACCGGCCGCCACTCCACCTTCTCGTCCGGGCCTGGATCCGGGCAGGGCGTGGCCACGGGCACCTTGACCACGACGGTCTTGACCGGGCACGGCCTGGTCGAGGCGCAGCCGGCGGCCAGGACCATCAGCAGGATCAACCACGTCAGTCGCTTCATTTCCTTCCCCCGATGATCAATTGGTATTGACGGTTGGCCCACGCGGCCGCGGCCACGCTCTGCCGAGGCTGAGCGGCCAAGATGCTTTCCCGCAGCTGGTCGGCCTCCCGGCGCATCTTCTCGGCCCGGGCCCGGGCCTGTTTGAACCTGGCGGCCGCGGCGTCGGCCTGGGCCTTCCAGGTGTCCACGGCCTGGTTCTGCTTCTTGATGGAGGCCTCGAGGCGGGCCTGGTTGTCCTTGAGCACGGCGATGTCGTGCTTGGCCTTGTCCACCCGGGCCTTGAAGGCCTCGGCCCTCCAGTACTGGATCGTCCCGAAGGCCGCGGCCCCGGCCAGGGCCAGGGTCAAGAGGATGCTGGACTTGCTGCCGAAAAAAAGGGCGATGATCCAGCGCACGGCCTTGCCTCCAAAGCCGATGATTTTCGAGAAACCCATCTACCGGCCCTTCCTCATCTGGAGGTACGCCCACCGGATCCGGCCGACGTATTTAATAGTGATCCGGGCCCAGCGGCCGGTGACCCGGTGGTATTGCCTGGCGACCAGGCACCACCATTTCGGCTTCCTGGCGAGTCGCCAAGCCCTGCGGGCGTTGCCCGGGCCGGAGTTGTACCCGGCCAGGGCCAGGGCGAAACACTCGGGGTCTGGTCCCTTGAAGCCGGCCCTTTGGGTGCCCTTAAAGATCTGCCGCAAATAGAAGGCCTGCATGGCGATGCCCCACTTCGCCGTGAGGGGCTTGTTGGGGACGTGGGCGGCCTTGGCCACCCAACGGGCCGTGGCCGGCATGAACTGGGCTATCCCCCGGCCGCCGTCCCGGGCGACGACCTTCTCCCTGAGTCCGGACTCGGCCCAGGCCTGGGCCTTGAGCAGCCGCCAGTCAAAGGTGGGGCCCCAGTACCGCTTGCCGTAGTGGCGGAAATGCCGATCGAACCCGGCCTTGAACCGGCGCCGGGTCGCCGGCGACTGATACGCCTTGGGCGGCAAGGTCAGGGACTTGAGGTAGGGGCCGCAGGATGGACCGGCGCCCGCCCCCATGAGCACTGCCAACAGTAAGGCGGTCATGCCCTACCCCAGGACCTGGCCGAGCAGCAGGGCCCCGCCGATGAACCAGCCGGCGACCACGGCCGCGGTGACCATGCCGGCGGCCAGGTTGCCCTTCTTGATCTCGTCGGTGAAGTTGAGACCGGGCAGGATGAACCGGTCGGCCACCCGCCAGGCGCCGATGGTGACCAGGCCGAACAGGAACCATCCGGTCAAGCCGTAAAGCAGGTTGATCAGCCACATAGTTGTGCCTCCTTCGGGCCACAGGCCCGGTTGAATGGAACAGGCCCGAGGGCCTGTCAGGATTTACGCAGGGTGTCGATCAGGTCATCGCAGGGGATGCGCTGATCCTTGGGGAGCAGGACGTTGAGGGCGTCGCAGATCCGGAGCAGGATGAGGCTCTTGGTGACGTCGCGTTCGTCCATCCGGCCGAGGGTGAGGAGGATGCTCTCGAACTGACCGTCGCCCTTGGTCAGGCGCTCATCGAGGGCGCTGTGCTTCCGGTCACAGTCCCCGGGGTCGATCCGGCGGGACCGGTTGAGCCACCACCGGGTGAAGAGGAACTGGGCAGGTCCGGCGAGGACCAGGGCACCGAGGGTCCAGCCGAAGTATTCCTGGCCGGTCACGCCAGGGCCTCGAGGGGTGAGAGGTCCACGGCCATGATGGTGCTGACCTTAAGCTTGGCGTTGACCTCGCCCTCGAGCTGGGTCGAGGTGTCCCGGACCTGCTGCCGGGCGGCCAGGAGGTCCTGGTACTCGGTGTCGGTCAGGTCCGTGGCCGCGCCGGCGGCCAGCTGGTCCCGGTGGCGGATGACCTTCCAGTCGGTCTGACTCAAGAGGTTGGCCGCCAGGGCCTTGATGTAGGCGACCCGTTTCACCTTGAGGCCGGCCACCAGCTCGGACTCGGTCTTGTCCACCACGGCGCCGCCGGACACCTTCTTGTTTTCCGGGTCCGGCGGGTCGCCGTCGGGCAGGATCAGCACGGCCAGCGCCTTGTCCCGGGCCAGGCGAACCACTTCGCCCAGGGCGGTCTGGGTCTCGTTGTCCGTCCCGGACCCGGGCCACAGGACGTCCTTGACCTCGGCCGCCAGATCGGCGGCGCCTATCAGGTCCGGGACGTCGTCAAAAGGGACGTCCTCTCTCACCCGGCGAGTCAGGATGATCTGGCCCGAGGTAGGGTCATAAACGATCGCGAGATTCATCTTCGCCTCCTATGGCCACAGCCAGCCATTGGTGTAGATGTAGCCCCGGTAACCACTCCCGCCGGTACCGCCCACAATGTACTGGATCGTCTGGTTCTCGTCGGTTCCGATCTGGTGCATGGCCTGGCCGGTCTGCTGGAATTCCACCGCCGTGGAGCCCCACCTGAAGGTGGCCGTGGTATGGCTTAGATGGCCGTCGCCCGTGGCGCCCTTGGCCCGCACAAAGAGGAAGTAGTGGTAGCACGAGCCGTAGACCTCGGCCAGAAGATGCCCGTAGAAGATCCGGGTGAATCCGGGCACGAATGCCAAATCGACGTCCGTCCAGGTCGTGGCCGTGCCGTAATTCAGTTCGGGCTGAGCCTCATCATAGAGGTACATCCCCTGGCCGTAGTATCGGTAGGTCAGGAACTCGGATGAGGCGTTGGTCCGGGCGGCGCCGATGACTCGCAGCGCCCCATCGAACCACAGGGACGGGATACCGGACGGCGTGGGCGCGGTGGTGACGACGCTGACCTGGCCCGCCGTGATGATGTTCCCGGTGGCCGGCTTTTCGAGCTTGACGTAGTAGAAGGTACTGGCCGACAGCCCGGACGGGGTGAGGGTCAGGTCGCCGGGCAAATAGCAGGTGATGAACTCGACCGGCTCGAGGCTCACGTTGTCAAACCAGCCCACCTGGCCGCTGGTCTCGACCTGGAGGTCGAGGCGGACCTGGGTGCATCCCGGCGGGACAAAGACCAGGGCCTGGCGTTTGGTGTAATCGGTCAGATCCTCGTAGTCGGGCTGATGCAGGAAGATCCCGTGATCCTGGTCCCGGACGGTGACCCTGACCTGATGGCCCGAGGCCGATGATTTCAGATGGGCGGTGAGGCGATAGAACTTCTCGGGCTCGACGGTGATCACGGCCTGAGCGCTCCCGCCGTCGGCCGAGGCGGTGACCTCGAGGCCGTAAGAGCCGGACTGGGCCGCGCCGCCGGTGGCGGTCAGGGTGGCGTCGGCCCCGGTCCATCCGGTGGTGTCCCCGGTCTCGAAGTTGCCGTTGGTGACCTGGTCCTCGCCGAGCTCGGGCAGGGAAACCTCGCCCTTGGAGATCTTCAGCTCAGTGGTACTGATCGCCTCGACCGTGACGCTCTTGACCCCGGCCGCGGCGTAGGCCGAGGAATTCCCGGCCAGGGCCTCGATGGCCGCCTGGACCCGGTCCGGGGAACCGGGCAGCTGGGCGGACGAATTGTCGAAGCTGATCTTGGCGGCCGCATGGGCGGGATCGGCGGCCTGGTGATCGGCCAGGTCGCCCGAGGCGCCGTCGATGGCGGCCTTGACCGCCTCGAGGGCGGCCTGCACCCGGTCGGGATCCCCGTCCAGGTTCGCCGTCGAGTTGTCGAATTCGATCCGGTCCGCGGGGTGGGCCGGGTCCGCGGCCAGGTGGGTGGCTGTGGTCGGGGCGATCTCCCGGCCGGTGCCGGCGATCATCTCGGCGGTCAGCTGGGTGGCGTTGGCCGGGATGACCACCGTCCCCAGGACGACGTGATGATCCTGGACGTTTTCGGCCAGAATGGCCTTGAGCTCGGCCGTGGTCTCGGTATTGCCCTGGACGTACAGGGCCTCGATCACGATCCGCAGAGTCCGGTCCTGGTCGGACACGCCCAGGTCCAGGATCTCGGTGGCCTTGGTCGAGACGGTCAGGCTGTACCCGTCAAAATCGACCAGGGCGACGCTGACCCCTTCCGGGCCCGGGGCGACGCTCAGCTCCATGCCGTTGCCGGGCGAAAGTACGTACCCCAGGTACACCCCCGGAGGCATGGGTCCGAAAAACTTTCGGTTCAGGGCGGCGCTGATGTAGTGCTCGCCCTCTCGGATGTCAGGCACGAGGGCCACGTTGACCTCCTAAAACTGGAAGGTGACGATGTGCTTGAAGGACTTCTGGGCGTTGAGGACCTCGAC
Organism: uncultured Desulfarculales bacterium; assembly: GCA_964569795.1. Classification (GTDB taxonomy): domain Bacteria; phylum Desulfobacterota; class Desulfarculia; order Desulfarculales; family JAHJDS01; genus JAHJDS01. The sequence goes on from CAZMVB010000008.1 coordinate 146,050, forward strand.
CGGGAAGGTGGCCACGGCCAGGGGATTGTCCTCGTTGTCGAGGATGATGATCCTCGAGCAGACCCCGGTCCCGTCGGCCGCGGTCAGATAGCACTGGCAGGACACGGCGCCGTTGCCCACAAACTGGACGTCCTCGGTCGAAAGGGCCTTCTGGGCGATGATGTGCTCGGGATCCGGCAGGCCGGTGATGGTCCGGTCCGGTGGGAGCGGTTTCGAGTAGCAGGGCGAGTCGGGGTCGGCTTCGTGGCCGTCGTCGCACACGGCGAACTTGGCCGGCCAGTACGTTCCGTCCCGCTCGGAAAACATCTGGGCCAGCTTGTCGCGGAACATGTCCGTGATCTCGGCCCGGGTGATCTGGTCGCTCATGTCACTCAACGCAGTAACCTCCCGTGAATCTCAGGCCCATGGTCTCGTCCAGGGGCAGGAGTGTTTGAGAAAGGTCCATGGGCGGAAAGCAGTCCAGACCCGGCCGGCCAAATTTGGCCGGATAGGAACTGATCAGGGCGCAGGACATCTTCACCCGGCCGGAATTGTCCACCTGAGGATGCTGAGTGCTGTCCATGTTCCAGGGGGCGAGGTTGACAATGATTCGGGCTACCGTCTCAGACTCGCCCTCGGCCTCGGCCCGGGCAGTCACCTGATAGGCCCGGGTGGCCAGGATTTCCACGAGAGTGGCGTGCAGGGGCTTGACCTGACCCACCAGGGCAATGATCCGGTCGATCTGATCCTCGGTGAAGCAGACGAAGTCCGAGGCGATCTCGAGACTGAACCTCGAGGATCGGCCGTAATCGACACCGGGCGTGCCGGTGGGTCTTTCCTCGACGTAGTGTGTCTCGAGGGGATCGGTACTGTCGATGACCTCCCACAATTCGACCAGACGGCGAAGTTCGATGCCGGAGACTTTGAGCATCAGGGCCAGCGCGAAGCCGGTCCCCTTGGCCCGGCAGATTTCGGCGAACCTCAAAATTTTGTGCCGGAAGAATTGGTCGTCACCATCCATGTCCGAGCGCTCGAGGCCGATGCCTTGGGCCAGGACGTCCAGCTTCTCGGCCGGGCAAGTCAGCGGCCGCCACAGGTTGTAGTAATCGTCGAGCCGGTCCCGGACCGACTGGCGGATGAGAGTAATCACTTCATCCAGAACGGAAAACTCGGCCCCTTCCTGCCGGTTGATTTTCGGCAGGTTGCGATCGAACACGGTATCGGTCATGGGTTCACCGTGACGTCAAGCGTCCCGAGAACGGCCACTTCGTCGTCCTCGATGGTCTGGTCCCCCTCGGTCAGGGTGACGCTGTGGACCTCGGTGATGTCCTGGATGAGCTGCACGGTCCAGGAGGCCTTGAAGTCCTGGCCCGGCGCCGGCCAGGGCTGACCCTTGTACGGCGTGTCGTGGGAGAACAGGCCTTCGATCAGGGCCTCGGCCTTGGCCTTGACCGCGGCCGGGGTGGCCACCGGGTCGTAGCCCTTCTTGAGCTTGATGACCACGGTCTGATTGACCGGCACGGTCACCCCGTCGTGGGCCTCGACATGATCGGTGAGCTGTTTCCGGCCGAACCGTTTCAGGAGGTCGGTCTCGGACTCGTCTCCATTCCCGTTCCACCACTCCTCGAAGGCCTCCTTGAAGGCGGCCGAGGGTGCCGTCAGGCCCCCTTCCTCGTCATGGACCCACAGATAGACGTGGACCAGGTTGCCCTCGAGGGTGTTCTGGGCCAGGGTGACCGAGGCCACGGCCACCCGGCCGAGATCCGGATCGCTCCACAGATTGGACAGGACGTGGTAGCTGGAGGCCGTGTTGCCGAAGTCCTGGGTGGCGAAGAACCGCGGGGCCCAGGCCTTAATGTGCTCGATGGTCTCCCGTTCCTCTCCGCCGCCGGCAGCCGCGGCGTTGGTGAGGTGGATGGTGACGCTCTGATTCGAGGCCGTGGTCCCGTCCGCCTGGACGTCGATCGCGCCAGCGGCCACATTGCCCCGGTGGCCGCCGCCGACTCGGTAGGTCCCGGTGATCCGGTCCCCGTCTCCGGGGATGTTCCCGAACACCCCGTCACCGAACCCCAGGGTCCCCTTGTCGTTCTCGTCGATGGTCAGCAGGCAGGCGTCCTTGCCGGCCATGTCGAGCTGACCGTCGACCACGTCCCACTCGCGATCATCGACATAGACCCGGGCGCTGCCGTCCAGGACCGGAGTCTCGAATATTTCATAATGCTGAAAGGGCAGCCCGGTGGCCAGGAAGTCAAAGGGGAAGGTCTCACCCTCGGTGGCGGTGACAGTGGCAGTGGTTTCACCGGCCGGGATGATCAGGTCGTCGGTGAGTTCGAAGACCAGGTCCTGGCCGTCATCGTTTTCCTCGAGCCGGATCTGATACCCGGCCTCGAGGGTGACGTCTTCCGTTTGAACTGACTCGATCTCGGCTGTCAGATCGACCGAGGCGCTGGAGGCGAACCGCGGCCTGTAGCCGAGCTTCCGGGCATGCTCCATGGCGTTGGCCATCTCGATGCACAGCCCCAGGAAGGCCTCCCGCTCCCGGTGATCGGCGTAGAGGTGGTCCATGGCCGCCACGTGGGCCACGGTTTCGAGGATGGCCATGCCCTGGCTTGACGAGAAGAAGTTGTTCCAGGCCTCGGGGTACTCGGCCGAGATGTGGTCCACGATCCACTGCCGGATACCGTCATAGTCCCGGGGAATGACGTTCATCAGCGAACCTCCCGGGAAAGTCTAAACCGGACCTGGGCCTCGTCCCGCTGATCCAGGACGGGCACGGCAAAGGTCACCCGGACGGTGATGGCGCCCGACTGCAGGAAGGGGGTGGCCACGATCTGTCCGACCTCGAAGTAGGGCAGATACCCACGGCGCACCCCGAACCGCAGGTCATCGGCCACGTAGCGCCGGATCATGGGAACCAGGGCCCGGAGGTGCATCAGCTTGAGCAGCAGGTTGTGGACCTGGGAGCCGTACTCGGGCAGCTGCCGGCGGGATCTCTTGCGCGTGAGCAGGTAGGCCTCGATCTCCTGACGGTAGAGGGGCAGGCCCCGGGCCTGAACCAGAAAGCCCGCCCTGCCCCCCGAATCAAGGATCGAGGGCCCGGTCAGAATCTCTCGCTGCATGGCTTAGTCCCGGGCCAGGCCCTGGTTGGTGTGGTTGGTCAGATCGCCCTTCTGGTCGATGACCTTAGAGGCGGTCTGGATGTCACCCTGGATCTGCAGGGCGGCGTTGCCGGTGATGGTCCCGTCGATGGTGGCCGTGCCCCCGCCGGTGGTCGTGATCGAGCCCTGGATCAGGAGGTTGCCCACTATCTTGACCTGGGGCGCGGTGTGGGTGATCTGGGCGGCCTCCATCTCGGTCTTGGCGCCGCCGGTGTGCTTGAGGGTGATCTTAGCCCCGCCGTCGTCCAGGGTGGCCTGGTGGCCGCCGCTGGTCTCGACCTCGACCTTCTTGCCGGCGTCGCTCAGATTGACCTTGTGGCCCTGGGCGGTCTTGAGGTAGATCGCCTCCTCGCCGCCCCGGTCCACCAGGGCCAGGACATGCCCACTCGGGGTCTTGAACCCGAAGGCCTGGTGGTCCTGAAACTCCGGTGGGATCTCGCCGGCCGCGGCCGGGCCGGGCTGATAGATGCACCGGCCGGTCTCGGGGTTGAAGTCCACCCAGACCTGGGCGCCATCCTGGACCGGGGCGAACATCCCGTACCCGGGCCCGACCCCGGGGATGGACGGCCAGGCGTCGGGCAGGGAGCCGACCGGGGTATTCTCGGCGTGGATCCCCGGGATGAAGACCTTGACCCGGCCGTTCTTGTCCTGGGTCCGCTTGACGTACCCGATGTACTTCCGCTCGCCGCGGGGCTGCTCGTCATCGATCACGATGACCTTCCTCTACCTGGCCTTCACGACCCTCATTCGCTGGGTCTTCTGCCGGCCCTTCTTGTTCGGGTCGGCCTGATTGGCGTTGACCCGCGACCTGGTCTTGGCCCCCGAGGTCTTGGGCGACTGGGAGCCGCCGCGGACCAGGTCGCATGACGTCTTGTAGCCGCCCGAATCGATGTGGTGTCGGCAGGTCTGGACGTACCAGTTGCCCGAGTGTTTCTTGCCCACCCCGGTGACGGTGATGATCGTCTTTTCCCGCAGGAACGGCAGGCCGATGAACTCGGCCGAGGCCTTCAGCTCGCGGTGGGCCGCCCGGGCGTTGGCGGCCTGGGCCTCGTGACGGGCGACCTTGGGGTCCTGCTGGGTGGTGACGTGGGTTCTACCCGTCTCGCCCCGCTTCTGATTGAACGTCCCCGGGACCCTTGTCACCCGGTTGCTATTGGCGTCAATCAGCAAGGTCTTGCGCCCCTGGGCGACTCGCTGCGGGTTGTTGCCGTCGCGGGCCCGCTTGTCGATCGGCCGCTTCTTGAGGATGTCCGCGCCGGCGTGCTGGGTCTGCTTGCCCGGCCCCTTCTGCTTCTTGTCCTCGCTCCGGTTTTTCGGCTCGAAGCTCACCAGGGGCCCGGCCCCGGCCCGGTACTCGAAGCCCGTGTCCGGGACCTGACTCATCAGGCCGGCTTCCTGCCGGAAAAAGAGGGTCCCGTTCCGCTCCCACCAGACGCAGTTGTTGCGATAGGCCAGGTCGGTCAGGACCTCGAAGTACTCCCGGCCGGCCTGCTGGTAGCAGGGCCGAGTGATGGGCAGATCGTCGACTTCGGCCTTGAAGCCCAGGGCCCGGGCCACGTCCCGGACGATGTCCGAGTCCTTCTTGTTGGCCCAGACGTTTTTCGCCGCCCGGCCCTTGGCCTTGTGCTCCTTGGAGTAGGCCTTGAGGGTCAGGCTCACCGTGCGGCCGAACCGGGGCGTGACGTCCTTGATCTTGAGGATGACCTTGTCGCTGAGGTCCCCGTCCAGGTATCCCCACCGGGCCTCGATCTGGAGGCCTTCCTGAAGGAGTGGATGATCCACCACCTCGACCGGCAGGCCCTCGAAGGTGAGCGTCAAGCTGTCCTGTTTCTTGTCCGAACCCGAAAACTCGAAGGACCGGACGTGCAGGGCAAAGGGAAGCTCCTGGCCCTCGATCTGGACGTAAAAGACAGGTTCCCGGTGCATTACTCGACCACCTTGGACAGGACGTCCATCTCCAGGCGCCGGCGCGACGGGAGCCGGACCAGGGTCCCGGCCGGGATCTCTTCGGGATGGACCACCTGCCCCAGGTCGGCCGTCAGGAACTCGAACACCACCCAGGCGTGACGGACGTCGCCGAGAAAATCGTGGGCCAGATACTCGATCCGCTGGCCGTCCATGACCCGGTGATACTGGTCATCGTCTCGGGGCGTGGTGTCGATCGATCCGCCCCGGCCCCAGAGGGCGTAATCGGTGAAGTCGACCAGGGGGGTATCGGTGGCCAGGGACCGTTCGGACATGATCAGGCCTCCTTTGAGGGGCCAGCCGTCTCCTTGGACCCTGGGGGCAAACCGGCCGCCTCTTTGGAGCCGCTCTCGGTCTCCGGGTTATACTCGGCACCCGACTCGGGGGCCCGCCAGTCCCGGAGCTCCTCACGGCCGATCACCCGCTCCTCGTCTTCCTCGAGGGTGATGGTCACGTCCGCGGTCAGGGGCAGCAGGCTGTCCGGGTGCATGGCCTTGCCGTACTTAACGGAAACGTTGGCCACGTGACACAGGACGTCCGGGCGATCGCCAAGGATGAACAAGACCCGCTCCGGGGCGCGTTTCGTCCGGCCCAGTTCGACCTCGGGGTACTGCAGGCTCAGCAGCCGATTGCACCGCTCCTGGACCTTGCCCTGGTCGGCCTCGGAAAAGTAGTAGCGCAGGGTGAAGCTGACGGTTCTTTTTTCGCCGGCGATCCACTGGAACTGCGGCTGGGAACCGGCCGGGGTGACCACGGCGGCAAAATTCGAAGCCTTGCCGTCAGTGACGTTGGTCGGGTTCAGCTGGAACTCGAAGACCTCCAGGGACTCGTAGCCGATCAGAAACCCGCGCTGACTCACAGCCCCAGGCTCCGGCGGGCGGTCTCGTACACTCTATCGGCCACGACCCGGGCGACCTCCCGGCCGTCAATTTGGACCACAACCGGGCGCTTGGCCATCTCGGCCATGGCCGCGGCCAGCTGCATCAAGCCCGCCTGCTGGTCCGGTTGCGGGGGGGCGCTTTCAGCGCGCAGGGGCCCGGCGTCCTCCAGTTGACGGGAGGCGCGCGTCGCCATAGCCCTGGCGATTTCCCTCTCCCACCAACTTTCTCTGGCTCGCCTCGCCACATCAGGCATCGCCAGCTGGGGCCCCAGGGCCGAGTCCAATCTGGACTGAGTGCCCTCACCTTGGTCGGATGGCCGCAGCCGGGCCTTCTGGCCCTGCCCGGTCATCCGGGCCTCCCAGGCCTTGATCCGGTCATAGGCCCGGCCGGCCCGGCTCGAGAACGCCGAGGCGATCCACAGGACTCCCTTGATCGGGGCCAGCACGATCTTGAGCATCCCGGCGAAAATCCGCTTGGCGATGGCCACGATGCCGGTCAAGACCCCGGTGATGGTGTTCTTGATCCCTTGCCAGATATTCCCGGCCACCTCGCTGACCTTGTTCCAGACCCCACTGAAAAAATCTCCGATCGCGGTTCCGACCGACTTGATCACACCCCAGGCCCACTTGACACTGGCAACGATGGCCTTCCAGACCTCGGCCGCGGCCTCGGCGGGCTTGTTCCAGACCATGACGAAAAAGTCCGCGACGGCCTTCGCCCCGATCTTGATCGCATCCCAGACCGTGGACGCGACCCAGCCGATCCAGTTGAGCGCTCCCCGGACGGCCCCGACGATGTCGTCCCAGTACTTGACCACCAGCATCGCCACGGCCACCAGGCCGGCGATGATCACCCCGATCCAGCCGAACGCCAGCCGGCGCGCCACTCCAACCGCGATCAAGGCCAGGCGCATTCCCTTGAGCACCATGGTCAGGCCGCCGATCACGATTTTCGTGCCGATCACCGCGGCCTTCGCCGCCCAGATGGCCACCTTGAAGCCCTTCAGGGCGAACTTAGCCAGGACGATGGCCTTGCGGAACAGCTTCCAGCCGATCACGCCGGCGATGACGTACCCGGTCACCTTGCCCACGGTGACACCGACGCTCTTGACCCCGCCCAAAGTCGTGTTTGAGCTGATCAGGCCCAACTGCCGCAGCATCCGGCCCAGCCACTGGACCACCGGCTTGATCGCTCGCCAGAATACCCCGAAGGACTCCATGGCCCAGCGGCCGACATCCTTGAGGGCGGCCCCGATCCCCTCGACCAGGCCGGTCAAGAAGCGCTTTATCCGGACGCCGATCCGGAACAATCGGACCACGAAACCAAAAAGCCCGGCCTTTTCGAGCTTGTCGCCCAGCTCTCCGGTCATCAGGGCCTGGTTTCTGGTCGCGTCATTGAGCTTCTTGAACTGGACTCCAAACACCCCGAGGCCCTCCAGACCCCTCAGCATCCCCTTTTCGCCCGAAAACGAATCGAACAGCTGGGACAGTCCCTCCCAGACCAGCTTGACCTTGTTCCAGAATTTCGTAATTGTGGTGGTGATCCCGCCGAAGTTGGACTGCCAGGCCTGGCGGACCAGGTAGACGATGCCGATCAGGGCCCCCACGGCCAGGGAGACCGGCAGAAAGGTCTTGGCGATACTGGCCATGGCGAACCGCGCGTATTGGCCGAAGAAGTGCCAGGCCACGGCGCCGGCGCCCAGGGCGAAAACCAGGCCGCCGATGGCGAACACGACCCGGGTGATCGTCCCCATCAGGCGCGGATTCTCGGCCGCGAACTTCTGCACCGCGGTGATGACCTTGCCCACGGCGTTGACGATCGGGATGACCACCGGCAGCAGGGTCTTGCCGATACTCTCGAACATGTTGTGCATCCGCTGGCCGAAGAGCTGCAGGACGTCCCCGATCCGCATGTTCATGGCCCGGGCCATCTCGACGGTCACCGCCATGCCGCCCTTCATCGCCCCCTTGAGCTCGCTCAGCTTGGCTGTCAGGTAACCGGTCTTGCCGGCAAAGGCCATAATGAACTTGACCGCCTCGGCCGACCCGAAAGCCTTCTGCAGGGCCAGCTGCGCCTTGGCCTGGGACAGGTCCCCGAACTTGGCCTCGATCTTCTTCATGATGCTGACAAAGGGCAGCAGTCGGCCCTGGGCGTCGGTGAAGCTCATCCCCAGGGCCTTCTGGGCCTTGAGAACCGTGGTCAGGAAAGCCCGGTAGCCGGTGCCGGCCTCGGCCGCCGTGTTGAACGCCCCCTTGGCCACACCCAGGATGGCCAGCTGCTCGTGGAACTTGACCCCCATCCCGGCCGCGGCCCGGCCGATAGTGCTGATGCCCTGGACCAGGTCCCGGCCGTCGGTCCGGAACACCTTGACCGCGGCCGAGATCCCGCCGGAAACCATCCGGCCGAAGTCCAGGTCGGACATGTTCTTGTAGGAGCTTTTGAAAACCCCGTAGACCAGGGCGAACAGCTTGGTCATTTCCGAGGCCGAGGCCTTGGTCGCCTTGGCCGTGAGCACCGCCATCCGGGTGTACTGGGCCACGCCCTCGTCTGACAGAGACTCGATGCCGCTCTTGATGTCGTAGGCGGCGGTAATGAACTGGGCCTTGTTGTACCCGGCCCATTTGTTGGTGAACCGCGTGGCCGCCTTGTCCAGGGCGTTGAAGTTTTTGTAGCCCAGGGAGCCCATCTCGCCCAGGGCCCGTTGGCTGGCCACAGTCGAGCGGACCAGTAGCCCTATCCCGCCGAGCACGGCCCCGCCGGCGGCCATGAGCTTGAGGCCGGCCCGCATCCGTTCCAGGCTCCGGGCGAAGCGCCTCGAGGCCCTGTCGCTGGCCCCGGCCAGGGAATTCATCCGCCCCTCGAGGCCGCGGACCACTCCCCCGGCCATGTCCCGGGCCCGGAAGACCATGCCGATGCCGAACGAGGCGTCCATGGGTCACCAAAAGAAAAACCCCGCCTCGGTTGAGACGGGGTTCGTGAACCGGCCGCCCGGAGTGGGCGGTCGGTATTTAGAAGACTGGTTTAGGCCTCTTCCACCGTTAGGTTTTCAACGACCAGCGACGGCCGTTTGCCCTGGCCGTATTTATCCTTGAACGCAAGGAGCTCAAAGCCCATCACGTTTCTGTCCTGATCGTAATCGACGATCACCCCGGGAGACACCTCTTCGCTCTCCGCGACGGGGGAATCATTCAACAGGATGCGAAGTATGTCCGTTTCGGAGTCGTAGCTCATCCTCATGAGTCGTCACCCCGCCCACTCAAAAAGGCCCGGTATTGCCGCTCGAGCCGATTCCAGAAATCGGCCGGCACGCCAGTGACTCGCTCGAACCGCAGGGCAACTTCCGGCGTGATGGGAGCCTCTCCCCTGATGATTTGGTCGATGGTCTCTTGTGGCAGGCCAGTCCGGTCGGCAAAGTCGGCCCTGGTCATCCCCAGGGACTCAATGGTCTCCAGGAGCGTGTCCCCCGGGGGTGACACCTGATTCGGCCGGTACTGGTTGCGAATTTCACCGCCCATAGGTGACCTGAGCCCTCACTACACCGCCTGCATGACCGCCACCCTTTCCATCTTGATGACGTCGCCGAAGAGGATGTTGAGGACCAGGACCACCCGCTCCGGCTTCCAGGCCAGGATGATGGTCATGAACTCCTTGGCGTCATACTCCGGGCCCCGGTGGGCCGGGAGCTTCCCGATGGCCATGAGGTGCCTGATGATCTCCCTGACCCGGGCCATGTCCACGTCACCGCCCAGTTTGAACCCGTCGCACAGGGGTATTTTGGCCGGGCTTTGCTTGTGGTAGTCCGGGGGCGGCCCGGTCAGGCCGATCTCGGCTGGGTCGATGATGACCGGGTTTGGGTCGGCCAGGATATCGGGAGTCAGCCCCCACAGCCCGATGATTTCCTGCACGTCGTCGTCCATACCTCAAACTATACGCGTTGGTGACCGACCAGGTCAGCAGAATCTGATTTAATAATTCTTCCACCTGTCTCGCATACCGCTTACATGAATCGGCGCTTACCCCTTACTTGTTCTTCGGAAAGGGATTCGTCTTGCCACTTGCTCTCGATGTGTTTTATCTCCGCGAGGGCCTCCTCCTTGGTGCCACTTGACCTGTCGTCCTCATGTTTTACGAAATGAAAAAACATTAAGGCAAGCAGAGCACTCATAACAATGGCAAAAGAGAGGACCCATTCGCGCCAGGACCAGACCCCAGTCTGCCAGACGGGGGACATGAGTAAAGCCACAGCAAAACTTACTGCCACGCCAATCAAGGCAAATGCAGCATTCCGGTAACCGCTTCGGGGCGGCGAAATACCGTCAACCTTCGCCTTGAGTCGCTCCCAGTCCGACTTGGGAACAGGATAGAGCGTTTCCGTCTTCAAACGGACGATGGTGTATTCGTTCGTTACTCGAATAGGATGCCTCGAATTCGCCTCCACGGTCGCGCTACCCCGGCGTTTTGACCACTCCGACCCTAATCGCACTGAATAAATTCACGTATCCGCAGGCTTGGCAAACAAGGGAAAGCACCGGCATTACTTTGGACTCTCCGATGATGGAGACAGCGGGCCTGTGCTCAGTGATTTCCATAACTGTGTCGCTAAGGCTCCACTCCGTTTTGCTACAGATGGGGCATATCCTCGGTGCCGGCCACCTTTCGTCCAGAAACTTGAAGACCTGGTCAAGTTGCTCTTTATCCAAAATCATGGGGCTCTCCGGATAATAGCCGACGTCCAGTGTCTGAGTGGTCACCTTTGAGCCCCTATACCAGGTAACAATATGGAGATCAACAAGTTTCCAACAGGCTGGCTAATGGCTCAGCATTAGCTGTCGTCCACGGCCCAGGTCCCCTCGGGCGTGCCCAGGGAACTCCAGGTGTCGTCGTCCACGGCGACGATCTCGAGGTAGCCGGCGTCGGTGACGTTCTTGTACTTCTTGCCGGCAGCCGAGCCGCAGACCGAGTCGCCCTCGGCGGCCTGCAGGATCACGTCCTGGCCGGCCACGGCCTTGAGGAAGCGGTAGGTGAGGCCCGTCGAGGCCACCGGCAGGTTGATGGTCAGGGCCCCCTGGGCGCCGATGTTGGTGATGAGCTGACCCGAGGCCCCGGCGTCGACCGTGGTCCCGCCCGAGTCGGCGGCGACGTTCAGCACCGGGGTCTTGATCTTGCCGGCCAGGGCGTCGTCGGCGTTCGTGTCCACCGTGGCGATGGCGGTCTTGAGGCCCTCGAGGATGCTCCTCAGCTTGTCGTGGATGTGGGCCAGGCCCTTTCCCAGGGATTTCGGAATGTCGGGTAGCGTGACGGCCATGATGTCCTCCTGTCATCGCCGGGCTTCTTCCTGGGCCTCTTCCCAGGCCCGGCGTTTCTCTTCGTTGAAATCGGCCATGGCCTCGAGGTAGTCCTCGGTGGCCCTGGGCGTCAGGTTCCTGATCTCCGACTCGGACCAGCCCCAGCGGTTGAACATGAACGTGGCCACGACCTGCTTGCGGAACTCGGACTCGTCGAGCTGGAGGTCTAGTCGAAAAAATCCAGGAAATCGACCTCGACCTTGAAGGTGTCGCCGGACGGCCCCTGGACCTCGATCTCGTTGTCCACCCGGCCGGCGTGCTTGGCTGTCGCCGGCAGGAAGATGGTCTTCCGGTCGTAGATGGTCATCCGGCCAAAGAAGCCCCGCCAGGACTTGGTCACCGGTTTCGGGAGTTCGCCGATCCCCAGGATGCAGGCGGCATGCATGCCCTCCTGGAACTCGACCAGGTCGGCGTGCTCTTCCTCGATCTCGAGCAGGTCCTTGACCGAAGGCGGGCCGATGGTGATGGCCTTGTGGACCTTGCCGTCGTCGGCCTTGATCCCGTCCCGAAGCTCGTATGTCTCGGGCTCCATGACCGGCGGGGTGACCTCGATCTCCTCGAGGTTGACGGTGACCTCGACCTTTTCCCCGGTGTCGGGGTTCTCGGCCACGAAGGTCTTTTCCGGGCCCAGGACTTCGATCCTGATTCGACGCACGATGTCCTCGAGGGCCACCGGGGTCAGCTCAAGGATCTCGTCCCGCTTCAGGCTGGTGGTCATCTCGACCAGCCGGACCAGGGTCTCGCCGCCCCGGACCCGCTTGTGCTTCTTCTCGAGCCGGGCCACCTCCTTCTTGAACCGGATCAGGGTCTCGTTGGTGATCCGGCGCAGTCCGGCGGTCTTGTCGGTCCCCAGGATGGGGAGGTCAAAGATGAAGTCCTCCTCCATTTACGACATCCTCCTGATGACCGTCAGGGTCACCTCGTCGATGACGTTCTTGCCCTCGGACCCGCCCTTCATCTCGGGCTTGGCCACCTTGGTCGGGAAGACCAGATACGAGTGGCTGTCCAGGGGAACGTCCTGGAGCCCGAGCTCGACCACGGTGATCACCCGGGCCCCGGACTCGACGTCGCCGAAGGCCCCGGTGTCCGGATCGACCAGATCATCCATCCAGTCCCGCCAGAAGGTGAACGGGGCGTCGGCCGGGACCACGGTCTTGAGGGTCATCTCCCCCCACTTCCTGCCCGAGGGGGTGGTCATGTCCGAGACCTCGCCCGGGGCGGCGTGGACGTCGGTGGTGATTTCCTCCTCGGGGAGCTTCACCTCGCTGACCAGGCTGACCAGCAGCCCCTCGAGGAAGACCTGGAACTTGTTCGTCTTGCGGACGTTGGGATAGGCCTTAAGAGACATACTTCTCCGCCTCCTTTCCGAGCAGCTCCTCGAAGCGGGTGCTCAGGCCGACGTTGACCGCCCGGATGCCCAGGTACCTCAGGGTCGGCGTGGTCTTGACCAGGATCAGGCACTTGTAGATGCCCTGCTGGACCTCGTCCGGGGTGTTCAGGGTGGCGTTCTTCAGCTCGCCGTCCCTGGTCCAGTAGGCGTCCCGGTCGGTGATCAGCCGGTACCCCAGGATCGCCCCCTCGCGGAACAGCCGATCGTAGAACGGCCGGAGCAGCTGGTCGAAGCGCCGCCAGGTGTCCGGGTGGTTGGGCTGGTGGGCGTAGTACCGGGTCCAGGGCAGGATGCTTTTCCGCATCAGGATGAACAGGAACATGGCGTGCAGGTCCTGGAAGGCGCTGGGCATGACCTGGAGGGTCTTCTCCTCCCAGATGGCCGGACCGTCCCGATCCCAGATGACCAGGGGGTTGATCTGGTTGTCCACCAGGAGATCCCCGAGGCCCTGGTTGGCCGGCGAGCCGACGTTGAAGTCGAGGCCCAGGATGTCCCGCAGCGGGTAGTCCATGCCCGCCGGCGGGGTCCACTCGCCCTTCTGCTGGGACCGGGCGTACACGTGGGCGAAATGGGCGAAGGCCGAGACGGACCGCTTTACCCCGGTGGTGTCCAGGATGGTCGGCTTGCCGAAGTACATGGCGCCGTGCCGGGAGTTGAACGGCGGGTGCGTGTAGGCGCCCTCCCCCAGCCGGTAGTCCTTGGCGTCCTGGGGCTTGAGGTAGAACGGCGTCTCGGAGAAGGCGACCATGTCGCCCCGGTCCTCGGCGTAGCCGATGGCGGCCTGGAGGTAGGCCGGGGTCAGGCACTCCGGGGCCCAGACGGGCACGGCCTCGGTCACCTCGTCGAACACGTAGAGGCCGGTCTGGGCCGTCTTGTCCCCGATGTAGTCGGTCTCGCCGATCCCGGTCAGGCCGTCCGCGCCCCCGGAGAAAGTGAACCACGTCCCGAAAGCCGGCAGGGGCTCGGCGTTGCTCGACTCCATGTCCTGGCAGGACTTGATGAAGTACGACCCGGCCGGGACCCGGTTCTCGATGAAGTGAGCCTCGTCGGTCTCGTCCAGGGTGCACTCCCGGATGACCTCGTACAGGTCCGGGTCGAGCAGGTGGTCGATGTGGACGTCGAAGTACTGCTCGTAGAGGGTGTTCTGCTCGATCTTCCACCGGATCTGCGTGTCGGCCCAGGCCCCCTCGTAGGCGACCAACTTGATCGAGTCCTGGGGAGTCCCGGCGTCGGTGCCCGTGGCGGTGTAGGGGATGGTCTGGGTGAACAGCTGATCGGTGATGTCCAGGGTGTCCGGCTCGGACAGGGTCAGGGACTGGTCGGCGCCGGTCGTCGCCGACTCCAGGACCAGCTTCCCGCTCTCGGCCTTGGCGATGGTCGCGCTCATGGCCGTGTTGATTGCGGACACGATCTCGGCCAGGGTCACCGCGGCCGGATCGGACGCGCCGGCCGAACAGTCCACGGTCACCGGGGTCTCGCTGTTGACCTGGAGCTTGATGTTCTTGTTGGTGGACATGTCCACCGTGGTGATCGACTTGCCGACGATCCGGGCCGGGTGGGCCTCGGTGTCGGTCCGGTCCTGGGCGGTCGAGGTGGCCGAGACCGCGGTCAGGGTGCCGGCGTCCCCGGCGTCGGTGTAGTGGGCCAGACGGGCCACCCACTGCGGGGCGTGCCTCAGGGCCCGCTTGACCAGGAGCGGGAAGGTCGAGGCCGAGATCTCGCGGCCGAAGACCCGGTAGTAGTGATCCTCCGAGGCGACCTTGATCGCCTTGCCGATCGGGCCGCGTTCGCAGATGCCCTGGACGCAGCACATCCCCTTCGCCAAGTCGGCGATGTACTGGGACGCGTCCTCGACGGTCCATTCGCCCCGGGCCATGCCCGTGGCGTCGACGGGAAAACCTAAGAGGCTCATTTAGACCTCCTCGATGCGGATGTGGCCCTGGGCGGCCAGTTTTTCCATGGACGGGCTGACCAGGTTGATGTTGATCACCGGCCAGTCCTCACCCTTGCGCTTGGGCGGCAGACTCAGCCCCCGGTTGTTGCTCAGGATCAGGTCCTGCCGGTGCCGCTCCAGGTTCAGGACCCGGACCTTTTTCACCGGCGCCGGGGGCTCGGATTTACGTTTGGGCATCTTGATCCTCCTCGATGGTGAATACGGTCTCGGTCATCAGGGCCGCGGCGGCCTGGGCCGGAAGAAGCTCGGGCACGTCCTCTATCTCGATCTGACCGATGACCTCGATCAGGTCCCCGATGTTGGGGCGGAGCTGGTCCAGGCCGAAGGGCTGGATGACGGTCACCGGAAAGGTGAACTCCCGGCCGTCGCCCGCCGTGGCCTCAAGCACGGCGCCGGCCAGGGCCAGGTTGATCGCCTTGGCCTGGTCCATGGCCTGGCGAAGATGGTTGTGGACGAGCCGGACCTCGATTGGCAGGACCATCAGCCGCTGGGCCTCGTTTTGCACAAAGCAGGTCCCGGCCTCTGTGTCCTCGCCGAGCATTCGAGGCCCGGCCCGTTGACCGTAACCGGTGTCCCGGGGCTTCGCCGGCGTCAGCACGAGGTGCGGCAGGTCCGGGATCTCGTGAACCGTGGCGCTCCGGCGGATGGTCACCCGGCCGGGTTCGTTGAACGGGGCCCCCAGCTGCTCACCCAGGAAGGTCGGCAGCAGATCGAACAGCACCTTGGCGATCACCGCTCACCCCCGGGTCCACGCCTGGATCTGGGTTCTGAACCCGTCCACAAAGAGGGCCCTGATCTTGGGCTGCACCTTCTCCCAGACCGGCTGGATGAACGGCCGGGCCGGAATGGTGATCGCGGTCGTCGAGCCGGACAGGTGGAGACCGATGGAGTGCAGGTAGGCCCGCATCCGGTCGGTGACCTTGATCGTCACCCCGTGCTCCATGATCCAGCCGATGTTGACCAGGTCCTTGCCGTCGGGCGACTTCTTGCCCTTCAGGACGCCGGCGAAGAACCCCTCGTCCTCCAACAGCTTGTGCGTGATCGAGTTGATCAGGTCGCCGTGGTTGATCAGGGGCTTGTCCGAGCCCTTTTGGGCGATGGTCACCGGGTGATTCGGAGTGAAGTTGCCCGAGTCCCGGACGTAGGCCTTGATCTCCTTGACCACCAGCAGGGCCGCCCGGCGGACCAGGGTCCGGACCAGGGAGTCGTACCGGCTCTCGAACCGGTTTAGGAACCGGATGGCTTGGTCCAGACCGGTGACCTCGATCCCGTCGTTCACTTGAGGGTGGCCTCGGGCCGGGCGAACTTGACGATCACATGGTTGAAATCGGCCTTGTGCTGGACGTCGGTTACCATCCAGGCGCAGGTGACGCCGTTGACCTCGGTGATCTCGTCCCCGACCTGGGGCTCCCGGCCCGCGACGTCCGCGGCGAAGAAGGTGCACCGGCCGTCGGCCCGGGGCGAGTCGCCGGCCGCGGCCATGTTGATCTGCCGCTCGCTTCCGACCACGAACTGCCCGTACAGGGTCCAGACCTCGGGCGACCCGGCCTCGGTCAGGTCCCCGGTCACCTTGTCCTCGATGACCACCTTTCGCCGGAAGACGATCGGCCGCTTTCGCATCCACCGGGGATTCATGAGTCGGTCTCCGGAAGACCCAGCTGGACCGTGGCCCGCAGCGGCCGCCGGTAGGGCAAGAGCATCTCGTCCGTGTCCGTAAACCCGGTCGAGACCCCCAGCTGGGCCATCTCGCTCAGCTCGTAGGCGTGGGTGTCGTTCTTCTCACTGATCAGGCGGCGCAGTTCACCAGACTCGGGGTCCCAGGCCCGGGACATAACCCGGGCCGCGATCATCGCCGTGGCCTGCCGGACGATCACCGGGATGGCGTCGAGCTGACCGTCCTCCAGGTCCTCGTCCCACCACTCGTGACGGGTGAACATCTTCACCCGCTGGCTGGCGATGAGGATCTGCCGGTTGAGCCCGGCCAGGAAGGTCTGGTCCTGAAGCTGCGCCTCGGTGAACGCCCCGAGGGAGGCGACGTCGGTCGCTATGTCGCAGTACGCGTGCTCGGCCACGATCTACCGCTTCTTGTCGAGTTCCTGGTCGATCTCGGTCAGGAGGGTCTTCCGGGTGTCCGGCTCAGCCTCTTCGAGCTCGCGGAGCCGTTCCAGGTCGGCCACGGTCATCTCGGTCAGCTTTGGCCCGATGGTCTTGATCGACTCGGCCAGCAGGGCCCGCAGAGCGTCGTCCGACCAGGTCCGGCCGTCCGGCGCCGGGGGTTCGGGTTCGGTGGCCGGGGGATCGGGTTGGGCCTCAGGGGCCGCCTCCGGATCGGCAAGCTCCGGGGCCTGGCCCGGATCCGGCTCGACCGGGGCGGGTCCCGGGTCGGCCGGGGCCGGCTCGGGATCGACCGGAACGGCCGGGGCCTCCTCGACCGGCTCGACCTTGAACCGGCCGGTCTTCATCGCCCAGGCCACCTCGTCCGGATCGTCGGAGGTCACCGGCTTGTCCCGAACATAGGTCTTCCGACCGAACGAGTGTGAGGCCGCACCGGTCAGGGTCAGCCTGAATTTCTCAAACATCGCGGCTCCTTCCGGACTACGCCGTGTAGTCCTTGCGGCCCAGGTACTCGGCCACGCCGATGCCGTCCGCCTCGTCCACGGCCACCGCCACCCAGGCCCGGCCGACGATCTTGAGGACCTGCTCCTCGGCCGACTCCTCGCGCCAGAACCGGATGTCCTTCATCATCCCGAGCACGGCGTTCAAGGGGTTGAGGTACAGGCCGTGGGACAGGTTGGTGTCCTCGCCCTTGACCTGGTCGTTTTTGAGCGCGGCGCAGGCGATCATAGGGATGCCCATGGTCGGCGGGTCGATCTCGCCCTTCAGCACCGCGTCGCCCAGGGCCGTGCCCCGGTCCGACAGGGCGGCCAGGTGGTCCTGGCGGGTGGCGAAGCTGGCATAGAACCGCATCGCCTTGATGTCGGCCTGGTACTTGGCCGCCATGGCCGACATCAGGTAGCCGGTCGTCGAGACGTCGCCGAACTGGACGCCGTTGAAGTCCTTGCGGACCCCGCCCTGCTTGACCAGGCCGTCGAACAGGGCCAGGAACGGATCGGTCGCACTCAGGGTGGTGTCGCCCATGACCATCAGTTCCTCGAGGTCCAGGGAGACCCGCTTGGCGATCTCCTCCATCAGGCTCTGCTCGAACTTGTCCCGCTCGACGTTCAAGTCGAGGACGTCGAACGGAACCCGGACGCCGAGGATGGTCTTCTTGGCGGTCAGGGTGATCTTGCCCAGGGCCGGCTTTTTGCGGTCCGCCTCGTCGATCCCGCCCGTGGCGTTCGGGGCGCTCATGATCCGCGCGCCGAAGCCCATCTTCGAGATCTCCATGGTCGAGGTCTGCATGGGCTGGACCCGGCACGAGCCGATCAAGGTCGGCTGGTCCTGAACCATGCGGATGAACTGGTCGGCCTTCTCCTCGGGCAGGGCACCGCCACTCTGCAGATCCCCCAGGACCAGGTCGGCCTTCTGAAGGATGTCCTTGTTGGTATCGGGCATGTTCAAGCCCTCCTTTCACGTTGTGATGGCAAAACAAAGCCCCGGGCCCGGGCGGGCACGGGGAAGCAGTTCGGACTTGTTTTTTCAGCCGGGAGCTACTTGGTCGGCAGGATGCCCCAGCCGCTCTTGCTTTCGGGGGCCGCGGCCGGCTCTTCACCCTTCTCGACCTTGGACGGCGCCACGGTCTTGCCGATGGCCGCCACCTGGCCGGCCATCTTCTCCACCTGGTCGGACAGCAGGGTGACGGCCTTGGCGATCTCGTCAGCCTTCTCGGCCGTGGCCGGCTCGGCCGGCGGGTCGGCCGGGGGCTCCTCGGGGGCGGCCGTCTTCTTGGCCAGCTCGTCGCTCACCACCTTGACCGACTTGGCGATCTCCATGATGGCCTGCTCGATCTCGGGGCCGGGGGCCTTCTCCAGATCGGCCAGGGCCGCGGTCAGGGCCTCGTCATCACCGGCCTGGGCCACGGCCAGGGCCTTGGTGACCACCGCCCGGACCACCTCGGCCGCCTTCTGGATGGCCTCGACCTTGGCGGTGTTCTCTTCCCCGGGCTCTGTTTCGCCCTTCTCCACGGCGTCCATGAACAGCGGCGCGGCCTGGGCGGCCATGTACTCGAGGGCGGCCTTGAACGCGGCCAGCTTTTCCTCGGGGGTACCGGAGCCGTCGAACATCTCCCAGGTCCAGATCAGCAGACTCCAGATCAGGTCGTCCAGGGACCACTTGGCCTCACTCGAGGCCGCGGAGTCGGCGAAGGCCACCAGGGCGTCCGCCTTGTTGATTTCGGTCTCCATGCCCAGCATCTTCTTCACGCTGGCCAGGAGTCCGGGCTTCTTGTCGTTGCTCATGCGTGCCTCCTTTTGCACCGTGTCCGGGGGCAGGACCAGGCCCACCCCGCCCATGGAAACTGAATTGAGTTCGCCCTTGGCGATCTGATCCCAGATACCCGCGTCGTTGACCTTGATCCCAACCACCCAGGACCCCTCGGGCAGGTCCGGGAACATTGGATCAACGCCCTTGGTGATGAAAGACTCGACCACCACGCAGTCCGTGGCCTGGTAGGTGTGGGTCAGGTCCACGTTGCCCTGAAGGCCCTTGGCCAGGAAGGCGTGGGCCGCCTTTTCGATCACCTCGGCCGAGGCCCAGGCGCCGTGGGCGTCCAGGGTGCTCGGCAGATACACCGGGCAGAAGAACAGCTGCTTGGCCGCGTCCTCTTTCCGGATCACCGCCTTGGTCAGATCGGCCAGGACCGGGACCTTGGTCCGGGCCTCGCCCTTCTGGAATTCAGCGACCGCGATGGTCAGGGGCCCGCCCTCGAGGGCCTTGGCGATGCCCACCTGGCCGTTGGCCCCGGCCGGGACGATCGAGATGAACGACACGTCCAATGCGACGATCTCTCCGGGCGGGTTCAGGGCCTTTCTCAGGTTGGTCCGCGACATTATTGATATTAACCCCTATTAGTGATGGTTGACAGTATTCTGGATAGTCTGGTATATTCTTGATAAGTCAGGGTTCAGTTGGAGCCGTTCATGCCCTCCTACAACGAGTTGATCGCCACCCTGAAAAAACATGGTGGGAAGAAGCTACGCGAAACCGGCTCCAAGCAGCTGTGGGATGTCAATGGCCGCCGGGTGTGGGTCCACTTCCATGGGGCCAAGGAAGTTCCTACCCCCACCTACCGAAAAATCCTCAGACAGGCGGGCATTGAATGACAGGCTCCAGCCGACTCCCCTGACGAAAGGAGGTGTCATGTTAAACTATCGCCACCCCTGGCCGGTCCTCATCGAACGCGGCAAGGACCTTTGGGGCATCATCATTCTTGGGTTGCCCGGCTGCCAGGCCGCCGCCGAGACCCTCGACGAGGCCTTGGGCATGCTCAACGAAACCGTCGAGGACCACATCGCCGTCTTGAAGGAGTTCGGTGACCCCATTCCCGATCCGCCGCCCGGGCCTCGATTCATCAAGGTGCTGTTGGATCAGGAAGACGCCGAGGATTATGGCCCGGATTGGGATGAGTCCCTCGAGTACGAACAGTGGATCAAGGTGCCCAAGGCCGCCAAGCTGATCGGCTGCTCCCAGGACACAGTCAAGAACTACATCAAGGACGGGCGCCTGCCCGCCTATCAGCCCGGCCGCGACTACCTGCTCCGCCTCAGTGACGTGGTCAAGTTCGTCCTGGCCAGCCGGACCCAGAAACGAACCGACTCGACATCCCGCGAGAAAGTGGCGTGACGCTCACCCTCGATGAATACATGGCCTTGAAGTACCCGATCCTGATCGAGCCCGGTGAGGAGTCGGGTTTCATCGCCACCTACCCGGACCTGCCCGGCGTCATCGCCTGGGGTGAGACCCACAAAGACGCGGAAGCCCACGCCGAGGAACTCAGGGAAGAGTGGATCCGTGGCAACCTTGAAAGCGGTTGGCCTGTTCCCTTGCCCAACTCCAGCGACTAGCCTAAATCACCGGCTCCTCACCGCACCGGCAGTTGCCGTGGATCGCGCCCAGGATCGGAGTGGGGTTGGGCTCGTCCCCAGTCGGCCAGGGCATCAGGGCCTTGACCGCCTCGGGATCGTCGCCGGCATCCAGCACCGCGTCACGGACCTTGACCGCCGCGGCCACGGTGTAAACCTTGCCCTCGAGGTCCCGGCACCGCTGGCAGACCCGCTGGTCGCCCATGGTGTAGCGCCGGTACTTCTTGACCCCGGCCTGGCTCATGGCCTCGACCGTGCCGAAGGCCCTTGACCGCGACAGCATCGACGCCGCGTTCATCTTCCAGTAGGCGGCCGACTTGTCCGCCAGGTGGCCGAACTGACTCTCCAGGATCTGGCCCAGCTCGGTCCGGCCCAGGCCGTTCTCCAGGGCCTCCTGGGCCGTGGCCGCCAGGTTCTTCGCAAGAACCTCCCGGCCGTGGGTCTTGATCCAGTAAACCGTGTGCTCGCCCAGCACGGCCCGGGTCTGGTCGTCCACCAGGTTCCAGGCCAGATCACCCACCCCGAGGTCGCGGGCCGTCTTGGCCTTGGCCCGATCGTACATCTGGTGGATGGCGCTCTTGATCGTCCGGCTGGAGGTGACCCCGACCTCGCCCAGGGCCGAGGCGAAGTAGTTCGCCAGGAGGTCGATGTCCGCCTCGGTCAGGGGGTCGCCCCGGCCGAGGACGCTCTTCATGTAGGCCAGGATGTCCCGCTTGGCCTCATCGAAGTCGGCCGCACAGGCCCCGGTGATCATGTTCTCGAGGTCGGACTCCCACTCGATCTTTTCCAGGGTGTCCACCTGGAGCGGGACCGCCGGGGCGGTCAGCGAGTCCTCGAGGTCGATCAAACGCCCGCCGCTGAGGATCACTTTTCGGTCGGCCCAGTCCTCTTCGAGCGGGGCCAGTCCGGCCCCCTGGAGCATCTCGTTGAAGGACAGGAGCCCCAACTCGGAGCGCTTCCGGATAACGTCCAGCGTGGCGCCCTTGTCCTCGACGTCCCAGTCGGTGATTCGGATCACCCAGTCGTTGACGCCCAGACCGGCCTTGACCAGGGTGTTGTTGATCAGGGCCTCGAGGGCCACCTGCCGGGGTCGGACGATGGTCGTCAGGAAGACGTCCATCTGCCCCTCGGCATCGCCCTGGCCCCCCAGCTGGCCGGAGCTGATGATCCCCACCAGTCTCGGGGGCACGCCGTGGGCCCGGACCGTCTCGTCCCGGTTCAGGGTCCGCAGATCGAGGAACGAACCGTCCTTGACCTCGCTGCTCAGGCGCTGAAGGCGGAGCGTGTAGCCGTCCGGGAGCCCGACGACCAGGATCTCCCGGGGCCGGGGCCCGCTTTTCGACTTGATCCGATCTTCGAGGAACTTCCTGGTCTTCTCGACCGCCCCGCGCAGATCCTCGTCCATCCAGGTCTCGGGACTCTCGGTCTCCTCTATCCCGACCTCTTGGGCATCAATCGGCTGGACGGCCGCGCTGAACGGATTGGCCCAGTAATCACCGCCGACGTCGGGCCGCTTCACCTTCTCGAAAACGGCGATGTACTCGGGGATGAAGTCCGAGTCAAAGGTGCGCAGGTTCCAGTCCCGGATATGCCGGGAGAGCTGAACCGCCCCGATGGCCGGCACGATGTCCGGCTGGCCGTAGATTGGGCTGTTGGGGTGATAGGCCTGGAGGATGACCACCTCCGTGGCCCGTTTGTCCCAGGGGCAATCAGGGTCTTCACGGCCGTCGTCAGCCCGGATGATCCGCTCGTCCCCGAAGGGCTTGAACCAGGTTTTCTTGGGGACACCTCCCTGATTGACGATTTGCAACCAGGTCCCGGTCTTGGTCAGACGGAAATCCTTGCCCGGGGCGTGCCCGATCAGGGCCACCTCGCCCAGGAGATTACGCCTGGCCTCGAACAGCCCGAAGCCGATCGCCTCCCGGTCGAGCCATGAGGGTTCCAGGACCGCGGTCAGGTCGTTTTCGACCAGGAACTGGTCGAGCCGGGCCCTTTCCTCTTCCGAGGGTGACTCGACTTGGTCGCGGGGGGCGATCGAGTACCCCAGGCCGGCGATGACCGAGGCCTTCAGGGCGCAGCACCGGAAGTGCTCGGTGTTCTCGTCCAGGAGAAGGGCCAGCACCTCCGGGGAGTACCGGGGCCTGATGACCTGATCGTTGAGGCCTGCCTGCTCCTCGGTCTTGACCTGGGACGGCTGGACCTCCTGGACCTCGCCGCTCTTGGCCACCGCCACGCAGAACCTCTCCGGCCGTTTCTTCATCACTTCGTCCTCGGTAACCGGATCAGCTTGCGCACCTGCCAGAACATCAGCCAGGCGATCACCAGGTCGTCCTTGTGCCCCGGCATGGCTTCGTAGCGATTCTTGGTCTTGCTCCACTGGAAGGCACGTAACTCGCGCCAGACCTCGAGGTCGGGGCAATCAACCAGCCCCTGCCGGATGACCTCCTGGCCATCCGAGATCATCACCGGCCGGGTCTGGGAGTTGGTCAGCCAGCCGAGTTTTCGGTCCGGGTGGCGATAGATGCGCCGGTAAGCCTCGGCCCCGAGAGTGGCCAGGACGGCATGACCGTGGTTGTTCCTCTCGACCGCGATCAGGGCGCCGTTGTAGAGCTTGGCCACCTCGACCAGGTATTTGGCGTAGATGGCCGGCTCCCAGTACCCGGCGAACGCGGCCACGACCCGGCCGGTCCGGTACTCCATGACCAGGGCCGCGGACCGGTCGTTGTCCTTGTCCTCGGCGTCCGGGCCGCCCTCGGCCACGTCGGCCACGATGATGTAGAAGGCGCCCTTCTCGGGCAGGCCGTAGATTTTGATGGGGCCCTTGTCCAGGTCCACGAACCGGCGTGATTTCCGCTCCGGGGTGTCCAGGATCTCCAGGTCACAGAACCGGATGGGTTTCGTCCGGCTTGCCTTTAAAAGCCCCTCGGCGATGGCCACCTGATCGAAGGCCGAGGCCCCGCGGTGCAGGAAGGCCTCGTCAACAGTGGCCGGGTACTCCCGCTTGAACTTGTCGACGTCCCCGCCGCAGGTGTTGCGGATCGTCCACTTCCGCCAGTGGAGCTGCTCCCAGGTGAGGCCCAGCTCGTCGTGGAGGCGCTTCTCCTCGCTGGGCCCCGGCTTGCCGTCGATCACCTTGGGCCGGTTGACTTCCTCGATGAACCGCCGCTTCTCGTCGAAGTCCTTGAAGGGGAGCGTGTTGTCCGGATTCTCCTGCCAGGGAAAGAAGACCAACTTGAAGTCGTTGGCCCCGATCTCGGCGTCCTTGACCAGGTCGTAGAACAGCCCCGAGGGCTCCTTGCCCGTGGACTCGGCGATGACCATCGTATCCGGGTCCGACGGGACCGTGGCCATGACCGAGGTGAAAACCTCGCGGTCCCGCTCCCGGTGCTTGGGCCAGATGCCCACCTCGGACAGATGGGCCAGCTGGTACGTCCCCGACCGGCCGGCGTCCTCGTTTTCGGCCGACTCGATGGCGATCCCACTGAGCAGCCCCGGGTTCTGGTTCCGGGTCTTGCTGTCAGGATTCTCGAAGACCAGCTCTTTCTTGCTGGAGTACCGGGCCAGGGGCTTGAGGTTGACCCGGCGGCCGGCGATTTCGGCTTCCTGGTCCGCGTGGTCGTGGAACCGCTTGTAGATCGCCAGGAGGTTGCCCGAGGCCTCCTTCTTGTGGGCGATGGCGATGGCGTGACGGCCGCTGCGAGTCGCCGCGTCGTGATAGATGATCCCGCCCCCGCCGGTGGTCCCGCCCACCTGCCGGAACTTCACCACCACGATCCGGACCGGCAGGCCGGCCTTTCTCTGCTCCTGAACCGCCTTCCAGAGCTTGATCTGCTCCAGGTTGGGGTGAAAGGGCTGGAGTCCCCTGGTCTTGGTCAGGATCTTCAGGTGAGGGGCGTACTCCAGAAAGTCAGTGAGCCCGGGCCGGGCCGGTTTGTCCGTGATGTACTGCTCGATGGAGACCGGCGCCGCGGGTCCGGCTTGATCCCCCGGGCCGGGGGTGACCAGGGCCAGGGCCTGCTGGCCCGTCTTGGCGACACTCACCGCCTGGGCCGCCGCCCACAGCCTCTGGGTCCCCTGGGAGTCTCTCAGGGCGTCCAGGGCCACCTTGCGGGCCTCGTTGACCAGAACCTCGGTGGTGACGATCTCCAGGGTCCGCTCTTCAACCACCTGGGCGGTGATGTTTTCTTCGGCCCTCTGCCGCGCCTCTGCCTCAATCTGCTCCTGCTTGGCGACCCGTTCCTCGTACCACCCTTCGGCCCGGGCCTTCTTGTCCAGAGTGCTCTCACTCACCCCGAAACGCTGCGCCGTGACGCGGAAACTCGCCTTCGGGTGAGTGATGTACCAGGCCCTGATCCGCGGCCAGTCCGGATTGCCCTTTTGGGGTTCGGTCAGGTCCGCGTTGTTTTTCGCGTCGTTTTTTTCCGCCGCGTTGTTTATGGGCCGCGTCGTTTTTTTTTGAGTGCGCCAGCCCCGGGTCCGGTTCTTGGTCCGCAGGGTGCTGTCCGAGACACCGAACCGATCGGCGATGGCCTTCAGGTCCTCTTCCGGATGCTCCTCGATGTACCGGCCGATCTCAGCCCACTCGGCCTCTGACAGTCGCTTGTCACCCTTTTTCGGCGGCACATCATCTTCCCTCTGTCCGTTGCGACCATCTGCCGGCCGCGCCC
>CAZMVB010000009.1:0-2752 GCA_964569795.1 uncultured Desulfarculales bacterium
CGAGGCCGACCTGTTTCACGGCGAGGTCATCGGGACCCGGGACGTGATCACCTTTCAGGGCCGGTCCATTGACGAGTTGAAGCGGGCCCTGCGGGATTCGATCGAGGATTATTTGGAGTTCTGCGCGGCCGAGGGCCGGACATGTCCTACTCGGGGACGATCAGCATCCGGCTGGACCCGGAACTCCACTGGCAGGTAGCCCAGGCGTCCCAGGCCAAGGGCCAGAGCCTGAACGCCTGGATCGTAGAGGCCCTCGAACGGGCCGCCCGGCACGGTAGGGTATGATTTATCAGTCCATCGCACGCCCTATTCGAGCCCTTTTCGTTTTTATTATTCCCATTGAACCAAGGGACAATCTATTGTATTATCTAAAAGTAGTGTGGGCGGTACCTTTTTTGTCCCCGCTCTCTGGCAGGTTGACCGGTTGGCATAACAGTATCCAATTGGTGTTCGTGCCGCTTAATCGGAGATAGCAGCATGTCTGATTTATTTTCAAGCAAATTGAGGGCCTATCTTTCTTGCAAAATACTAAATCTCGCCGAATGGTTGCCAGACATGAAAAAGGGCCATATCGGATTTTTGCAAGACGTTAGACGATTACAGAGGTCATTCAGTAAACAAATAGTTAACCATCAGTCACCACCAGTCTCAATGAAAATCGAATATAAATTCTTCCGCTTGATCGAAATATTTCCCCTTGAATATTTTGATAACCTTATTAGAGGGTTAGTCTCTCTTTTCCCATATTTAAACGACTACAATAGGATGTATCCGCCAGAACAAGATTTCTCTCAGAAATTGAGAAGTATTTACAGCATATGGTGGAAGAATGTTGGCACAATAGTAAAGAAGAAGTCGGCAAGATGGATTATTGATAGAGAGGCAGAACTGAATGGTCTTGCAGATGAAATAGATTTCATAGATGTTCAGTTGCATAAGTTTATGCCATCACTATGTGTATTATACTTTGACATTTTTCTAAGTAATCAATTTACAAATGAACTTGAGAAACTACAAATGGATCATTACTTGCGAGAGATTCGCTTGGCGAAACTTGTGCCTATCGGGAGAAGAAAACGATCTTTTTCCATGGGTAGTATAGACTGGGAACCTAAGAGAAATGTTACAAAATATATCAACAGAATTAGGACTAATTTTGAAAAGATTATTAGACCATATATTTGTGGTTACCTATTGAATAACAAATCCAATAAACCAAAGTTGCCAATTGTCGAATTTTTCTTTATAGAAGGTGGCGACTTCAATTCTAATAATTTTAACAAGAATTATAGCCAACAAATAGAATTTTTGGGTCTTGAATGTGAATCATATCGTGCCCATGGTAATAACAAACTAATTATAATACCGAACTTCAGCCAGGCAAAGACAATGCATTCATCACATAGGATATTGGTATTTCACGAACAATATGTTAAAGATTTACGGACAAATGGATTTAAAAGTGAGGATAGAGCAGTCATTTTCCACCTTCGAGAGTTTTTGTTATGCGTATTTCCGTATTTGTCGCTATTTGAATTGGCAAAGTTATGGGAAAGTGAAATGCATATGCTTAGGCAGAGGATTTCCAAAAGTATGATGCCAACAATTATTCAAAAATTTCAATTGAAAAAATATGTTTTCCTAAATGAAAATATATTTAGAGGCGCACAGTTTGTTGAAAGAGTTAACGAAGAATATGAACAACATGGAGATTTTATCAAAGCAGGACTGGGGAATGTAAAAGACATGGAAAGGGTGACTCAAATTGAGGGGATAGAGGACAGTAAGTTGGCAACATATCTAACAGGAGTAATCGAAAGTCGAATTAGGCATCTTGGAAAACAAACTCTGTTCATTAAAGATTGGTTCTCTCAATATCTTCAAATACGGAATATTTCGGCTACTCATTATGTGTCTATTATGCTTGCCATATTGGCTACGATTAGTATAGTTATTGGGATTATTCAAATAATTCAAAAATAAATCGCTTTTTGCTTTTTATATGGTTGGGCAAACTAGTTAGTCATTGGTGGGCAAGGAACTTGTACCCAAGCAGACGTGGGGTGAACCAAAAGCAGATGGTGGCAGTCGTCGAATCCATAGCTCAGGGCTTGTCCTTACTCAGGCCTTGGGATATATTTCTTGAAAATCTCAAACAATCAATGGAGTGCGGGGCATGGCGTCCGGGTTCAACGGGTTTTCACAAAAAACCGAAAAATTCTGGCGGGAAATCAAGAAGAACAACAACAAGGACTGGTTTGACCGGAACCGGGAGCTGTACGACACCCAGGTCGTGGCCCCGGCCCGGGAGTTCGTCGCGGCCATGGGCGCCCGGCTCAGGAAGATCGCCCCGGACATCCGGGCCATCCCCCAGGTCAACAAATCCCTGTTCCGGATCAATCGGGACACCCGGTTTTCACATGACAAGAGTCCCTACAAGACCCACATGGGCCTGTGGATGTGGGAGGGGGCCGGTCCGCGCATGGAATGCTCGGGGTTCTACTTTCATCTCGAACCGCCCGGGGTGATGCTGGGCGTGGGCCTCCACATCTTCCTCAAGAATCTGCTGGAGGTGTATCGGACGGCGGTGGCCGACGACAAGACCGGCCCGGCCCTGAGCCGGATAGTCAATAAGATCGAGTCAAGCGGGGACTACGGCGTGGGCGGCGAGTTTTACAAGCGGGTGCCCCGCGGCTTTGATCCGGACCATCCCCGGGCCGATCTGCTCCGCCACAACGGCCTGGCCGCGGCC
>CAZMVB010000009.1:2852-133181 GCA_964569795.1 uncultured Desulfarculales bacterium
TGATCCGGACCATCCCCGGGCCGATCTGCTCCGCCACAACGGCCTGGCCGCGGCCATTTCCACGAAAATCCCCGAGGAATTTTATTCGCCGGCCCTGGTGGACTGGTGCTTCCAGCATTACCAGGTCATGGCCCCGCTCCACGCCTGGTTGCGGGACAACGTCGCTGCCAGGACCGGCCGGAAATAAACCCGCTATCGGTAATTACCGAATTCAGGCCCCCGGCCCGGCCTTTTTGGCGGGCCGGGCCGGGGGCCGTTGAGCCCCTCGACAGTTGGACTATTTCAATTAAACACGGGGCAGCGGCCGACGTAGTGGCCGCGGCAAGCGCGGACTCTGTCGTTTCCCAAGCACAATCGGTCATCGCGAAGTAAAAGCGCCCACTGGCGCTCGCGAAGTAAAGGTGGCCACTGCCGCCCGGCCATTGCCGCGCCGAGGGCGCGCCCCTGGCCCGGCTCGCTATATAAGCCGGGCCAGGGGCGTTCCTACTCAACGATCCTGGGATTATTTCAAACCGGCACCAAGCAGCCGAAACAAAGTGGAGGTGGCAAGCGCGGATGACCAAGTGTCCTCGGTACAATCGGTTATCGCGATTTAACGGCGCCCTTTGGCACCCGGCCGCTGGCGTTAATCCACCAGTCGGTCTTTTTCTCGAACCACCACTGGGTGTGATCGGTCTCGAGGACGGCCTGGGCCAATTGACGGCCGACGTCGGTCTGGAGGCGCTTGAGGGCGTAGTGGAGCCAGGCCTCGGCGTAGGGATTCTTGAGGTCCTGGGCCCGTTTCAATTCGCAGATCAATTCGAGTTGATCCGCGTCGTGGGCCAGCTTGGCCTCGAGGGTCTGCCCCTCGCGGAATTCCCGGTGCAGGTCAATCAGTTCGTCGCCGAAGGGCAAATCTCGAGCCATGTCCCGGGCGGCCTGGTCCTCGTCCACGGTGACATAGCGCTTGTTCATGTAGTTCTGATCGCCGGTCCGGGCCTCGGGCAGGTCGTGGACCAGGCAGAGGCGGACGACCTTGTCCGCGTCCACGTCAGCTTCCTTCCCGGCCAGGCGGCCGAGGGCCAGGCCGATGATCGTCGTCCGGAAGCTGTGGGCGGCCACTGTCTGCCGGCCGTTGCCCAGGAACTGGAAGCCGGTCCGGGGGGTGAGATTGAGCATCCCGGTTTCGAACAGGAAATCGGCGATGCGTTTCAGCATGGGGCCGGCTCGACCCTAAGTCCCAGGGCCTGCGCGCAGGGCAGGCAATAGGTGTGGTTTTCGTCCTGGACGGTCCGGGTCTCCATGACCCCCTCGCCGCACCGGTCGCAGACCAGGGTTTTCCGTATGCGGGCCTCGGCCGGCAGGTCCTGTTGGGGGGGCGTGATCTGGAACAGTTCCGCGTCCGGGGCGTTGAGCAGCCGTTCCACCCGGGCCGCGCGATCGGCCGCCGGGTCGGGCAGGCGCTCGCGGCCAACGTCACCGATATAGGCCAGGCGCACCCCGGCCCCGTCCGGCCGGCGCAGCCAGGTGAAGACCTGCTTGCCAAAGTCCTTGTAGATCAGGTTGCCCTTGCCAAAGGTGCAGCCGGTCATGACCTGGACGGCGTCCACCGAGCAGGAGTCGTTCTCGACGATGCAGACCAGCTCCTCGTCCTGGGCCCGGGGCAGGGGTAATTGGTCCCGGGCGGCCTTGGCGGCCCGGTAGCCGATGAGCAGTCCCGGGCAGAGGTGGCCGTGGAATTCGACGACCGGTTTCAGATCTTCGGGGAGGTTTGCGGTGTCCATAATGATGGATTATCATACAGACCCGGGCTTGTCAAAACTCGGGGAACACCCTTGGTGGAGACCTTTCAAGTGACCAGACACACTCATGATTTTGTCAATACCTACGACGGGCTGGTGGGTTTCGGCCTGGACCGGGCCACGGACGAGAACTCGCTCAAGACGCTGTTGCAAAAATTCTCGGACGACGAGTTCCTGGGACTGCTGGCGCCGCGCCTGAGCGAGGACGACATCAACGCCCTGGTGGACACGGTGTACGCTGTGCTGCGGCGTCATCTGTCCGAAGCGGAATATCACCTCGTTTTTCTCAAGGAGCCGGTTTGACCGGATCGGTCACCAGGCCAAGGTGAACCGGCGGCCCGGCCTGATTGTCCCACCCGGCCTTTCAGCCCCAAAATGAAGCCTCCACTTGGCCTTTTTGGGGGCCAGGTCTCATTCCTTCCGGCCTCGACCCGGGTTAAATTTTCACAAACCATTTTTTCCGAGGCCGTCCCTGGTCGCCGTGATCATCCACATCGTCCGTATCTGCGGTGTGGTCGTCAGCCTGGTCCTGATCAGTCTGGGGCTGGGGCTGAGCGTCAACGCCCTCCGGGATGACGCCCGGACCATGGAACTCTGGCCGCCGTATCTCTCCCCCGAGCGGTGGCGCTACGTTTCCCTGGCCCAGGCCGCCCGGCTTCACGCCCAACGGCGACCGCGGGTCGTCTTCGTGGACGCCCGGCCCCGGAAGGACTATTGCCGAGGCCATATCGCCGGGGCCCTGTCGCTGTATCCGTACCGGGTGCGGCGGGCCCACCCCAGGCCGCCCCCGGACCGGACCGACCCCGGCGGCGTGGACGTCCTGGCCCTGACCTATCCCTGTCTGAAGCGGCTGTTGCCCCTCGAGGGACTGATCGTGGTTTACGGCCGGACCCGGAGCCAACATCTGGCCGCCCTGTTGGCCTGGCGGCTGGCCCGGAGGGGACATCAGGGCGTCCTGGTCCTGAAGGCCCGGTTCCGGGACTGGCTGCGCACCGGCCGGCCGACCAATCGGGTCGGCTGCCTATCCCGAGGTAAGTCGTGGGCTGGAGCCAACTGATCCAGCGGCGCGAAACCGGGGGGGCCGTCTTTCATCTGGCGGTGGCCGCCTGGCTGACCTGGCTGGTGGGTTACGAGTTCTTTCCCTGGTGGGGCCGGCTGGGTCTGAGCGACGCCCTGTTTCCCCTGGTGGTGGCCTCCATGGTCTGGTTCGGGCTGTGGTGGGTGGTCAGGTATCTGCCCGGCCGGCTCCTGGTGGTCTTCAGCCGGATCATCCTGGGCGGATTTTTCATCGGGCACGCCTGGGGCCGGATCCTCGATCCCCACCGCTTTGCCCGGACCCTGATCGACTATGACTTCCTGCCCCATCAACTGGTCAACCTGACCGCCCTGACCCTGCCCTGGTTCGAGGTCATCGTCGGCTTGGGGCTGATCGTCGGCCTCAAGGGACGGCTGATGGCCGTCCTGGCCGGCCTGTTGATTTTGGGGTCCCTGGGCGTCTGGGTCCTGGGTCTGGTTCAGGGGTCGGCCCTGGGCGACGGCGCCTCATTCAAGGGCCTCATCTGGCGCGACCTGTGGCGGCTGATCCTGGCCATCCACGTGTTCTGCTTCGAGGACGGCCGCTGGGCCGTGGATCGCTGGCTCATGCGGTCCTGAACCCCGGACCCCGGTCAACCAGGGCCGCGGACCGGAGTTTTCTCCGGCCGAGATATCTTGGTTTTCCGGTTTGGGTCGTGATACTATTGTATAAAACTATCTCTAAATCATCTTTTCGAGCGGCCTGCCGGGCTGGGGATGGGGACATGAAGAAATCACTGGGACCAAAACTGATCGGTCTGCCCGCGCCGGCCTGGGTGGTGGGCACCTACGGCCCGGACGACAAACCCAACGCCATGACCGTGGCCTGGGCCAGCATCTACAGTTCCGAGCCGCCCTGCCTGGGGATGTCCATCGGCCGGTTTCATTTCACCCACGAAAACATCATGGAGCGCCGGGCCTTCACCATCAGCGTCGGCTCGGACCGCCACGTCCAGGAGATCGACTACTTCGGGCTGGTCTCCGGCCGGGACGAGGACAAGTTCGCGGTCACCGGTCTGACCCCGATCCGAAGCGAGGTGGTGGACGCGCCCTACGTGGGCGAGTTTCCGCTGGTGATCGAGTGCGTGGTGCACCAGACCCATGAGGCCGGTCACTCGACCCACGTCGTGGGCGAGATCATGAACGTCCTGGCCGACGAGGCGGTGCTCAACGGTCAGGGCCTGCCCGAGCTGGGCGCGGTCCGTCCGGTGATCTACGGCAGCGGCGTGCGCCAGTACCATCACCTGGGCGACTACCTGGCCCCGGCCTACAAGGTGGGACTCAAGTTATAGATCAAGGCGGCGGACGGTCGCGGTTTTCAGCAAACGGCAGGGAGAGGAAGCGTGAAGGGCTTCATGACCCGGCGGGGGTTCTTGTCCACGTCGCTGGTCGGCCTGGGGCCGGTCCTGGTCCGGACCGGGGGCCGGCCTCGACGGCAAACGCAGAAACTGGCCTTTGACAGTGAGAGTTATGATTTCGAGTTCAGGCGACTGCTGGGGTACACCGTCTCGGGCGGGGCCGACCTGAACGAGGCGATGATGACCGCCAGCCGGATCAAGGACGGTGACGCCGAGTCCTGGTACCGGCACTGGTCCGGCCTGGCCCGGCAGATGGCGGGCGTCGCCGAGCGGTGCTTGGCCCGGGGACACCGGGTCTCTGCCCGGGAGGCCCTGCTCCGGGCCAGCAACTATCATCGCGCCGCCGGGTTCTACCTGGTCGGCCACCCGTCGGATAAACGTATTGTCGATTCCTGGCGACACAGCCGGGACGCCTTCCGCCGGGCGGCCACGCTGATGGACCGTCCGGTCGAGGTGGTGCGCATCCCCTATCAGGGCACCACCCTGCCCGGTTACATGCTCCTGGCCGATAAATCGCGTGATCCTCGCAAGACGCTGATCGTCCAGACCGGTTTTGACGGCACCGGCGAGGAACTCTACTTCGGCTATGCCTTCTTCGCCCTGGCGCGCGGCTACAACGTGCTCATCTTCGAGGGGCCGGGCCAGGGCGGGGCGCTCCACAAGCAGCAGCTTCACTTCCGGCCGGACTGGGAGAAGGTCGTCACCCCGGTGGTGGACTTCGCCCTCAAGCGGCCCGAGGTCGCACCCCGACGGCTGGCCCTGATGGGCAACAGCATGGGCGGTTACCTGGCCCCCCGGGCGGCCGCCTTCGAGCACCGGCTGGCGGCGGTCATCGCCAATCCCGGCGCCTATGACCTCTACGGCAACAACGCCCTCAGTCCCAAGGCATGGGCCGCCTTCGAGCGCTACCCGGACCAGACCAACCAGGAACTCCAGAAGCGGATGAAAAAAAACGTCGGCTTCCGGTGGTGGATCCAGAACGGGATGTTCACCCTTGGCGCCAAGACACCGCTCCAGTTCATGGAGCGCTGGCGGCAATACACCCTCAAGGGCCTGGCCCGCCGGATCAAGTGTCCGACCCTGGTGGTGGTCAGCGAGGGTGATCACTTCTTCAGCGTGACCGCCCAGCAACGACTCTACGACCGGCTGAGATGCCCCAAGACGATGCTCAGGTTCACCGGGGAAGACTTCGCGCCGTTCCACTGTCAAATGGGGGCCAAGATGGTCGGCAACCAGCGTATCCTGGACTGGCTGGACGAGACCCTGGCCCGGAGATAGGCCGTGGCCGATGATCTGGCCGAAAGGATCGAGACCGGGGCGGCCTGGATCGCCGCCTCCAAAAACCTGGTCGTCTTCACCGGGGCCGGGATCAGCACCGAGTCCGGGGTGCCCGATTTCCGGGGGCCGGACGGGGTCTGGACCAGGCGCGACAAGGGCCTGCCACCCCCCGCGGCCAGGGCCCCCCTGGACCGGATCGAGCCCAACGCCGGACATCTGGCCATTGTCCGGCTCCAGGACCTGGGCAAGCTGACCTTTCTCATCTCCCAGAACGTGGACAACCTGCACCGGAGGTCGGGCATCAGGCCGGAGCTGATCGCCGAGCTCCACGGCAACCACTCCCTGCTCCAGTGCCGGGTCTGCGGCTCCAAACATCGCAAGGCCGAGGTCGGCTGGGATGACGGCCGCCACGGCAAGGGCTATCGGACCGACCCGATCCGGCGTACCCAGCCCCTGTGTCCTCTCTGCCGGGGCCGGCTCATCTCCAGCGTGGTCAACTTCGGCGACCCCATGCCCGAGGACGACCTGGAGCGATCGGTCGAGCACTCCCGGGCCTGCGATCTGTTCCTGGTGGTCGGGTCGTCCCTGGTGGTCTCCCCGGCCAACCACATGCCCCAGTACGCCGTGGCCGGCGGGGCCAAGCTGATCCTGATCAACCGGGGCGAGACGCCCCTGGACGATCTGGCCCACTTGCGGTTCGGGGAGGGCATCGGCCGGGTCTTGCCACCCATGGTCGAGCGGGCGGCCGAGCTTCTGGCTTGAACCGTGGTGATGGATAAGACGACAGGGTATATTTAATAAAAAATCCCTGAAGAACCGGAGGGAGCCGTCATGGCCAAGACCGTCGAATTCGTGCTGAACGGCAAACAGATTCGCTGGCAGGGCGACGGGGGGCGGATGCTTCTCTGGGTCCTGCGGGGCGACCTGGGCGTGACCGGACCCAAGTACGGCTGCGGCGAGGGGGTCTGCGGGGCCTGCACCGTGCTGGTGAACGACCAGGCGGTCCGCTCCTGCCAGACCGAGGTGGGCTCGGTGTCCGGCTCGAAGATCGTGACCATCGAGGGCCTGGCCCAGGGAGGGGCCCTGCATCCCCTCCAAAAAGTCTTTGTCAAGCACGACGCCCTGCAGTGCGGCTTCTGCACCTCGGGCATGATCCTCCAGGCCTACAGCTTCCTCAAGCAGAAACCCCGGCCCACGCGTCAGGAGATTTTAGGGGCCATGGAAGACAACCTCTGCCGCTGCGGGTCCCACCAGCGCATCGTCCAGGCCATCCAGGAGGCCGCGGCCAGGATGAGAGGGGGTGCGTCATGAGCGGCCGCCGGATCGACCAGACAAGTTCCGTTGCCGAGTCCTCCCCGGGCCTGAGCCGCCGCGAGTTCTTTGCGCGGCTGGGCGGCCTGGGCGGGGGCATCCTGATCACCGCCAGCCTGGGGCCGGTTACGTCCGAGGCCCGGATGCCGCGGCGGGGTTTCCTGGCGGCCAGGCTGCCGTCCGACTTCAACGCCTTTCTGCGCATCGCCGCGGACAACAAGGTGACCTGCTTTGTGGGCAAGATCGAGATGGGCCAGGGGGTCATCACCTCGCTGCCCCAGATGATGGCCGACGAACTGGACGTGGCCTATGACGCGGTCGGGCTGGTCATGGGCGACACCGACCTCTGCCCCTGGGACGCCGGGACGTTCGGGTCGCTGTCCACCCGCTACTTCGGGGTATTTTTACGCGAGGCGGCGGCCGAGGCCAAGGGCGTGCTCAAGGAGCTGGCCGCCAAAAAGCTCAAGGTCCCCCTGGCCCGGCTGGCCACCAGGAACGGCCACGTGTTTGACCGGACGCGGCCCACGGTGCGGGTGGCCTACGGCCAGTTGACCCAGGGCAAGGTCATCCAGCGCCACCTCAAGAAGCTGCCCCCCTTGAAGCCCCTGAACGAACTGACCGAGATGGGCCGGTCCCGGCTGAGCCGGGACGCCAGGGCCAAGGTGACCGGCCGGGCGAAGTTCGCCGGCGACATCCGGCTACCGGGCATGCTCTATGCCGCCCTCCTGCGGCCCCCGGCCCACGGCGCCCGGCTGAAAAGCGTGGACCTCTCGGCGGCCAAGGCCATGGCCGGGGTGCGGGTGGTCCAGGACAAAGATCTGGTGGCCTGCCTGCACGAAAAACCCGACCTGGCAATCAAGGCCCGGGACGCGATCAAGGCCGAGTTCACCCCGGTCAAGACCGGCGTCAATGACAAGAATATCTATGCGCACCTGCTGAAATCCGCGCCCAGGCCCCAGGTCACCGGACATGGGGGCTCCCTGGCCGCCGGCCGGGCAAAGGCGGCCCAGGTGGTCGAGCGGATTTATCGTAACGCCTACGTGGCCCATGCCCCGATCGAGTGCCACACCGCCGTGGCCAAGTCTCAGGGCGGCCGGATAACCATCTGGGCCTCGACCCAGCGTCCCTTTGGCCTCCAGGACGAGGCGGCCGCGGCCCTGCACCTGCCGGCCAAAAAGATCCGGGTGATCACCCCCTTTGTGGGCGGGGCCTTTGGCGGCAAGAACGCCAACCAGCAGGGGGTCGAGGCCGCCCGGCTGGCCAAGCTTACCGGCCGGCCGATCCAGGTGGCCTGGAGCCGGGCCGAGGAATTCTTTTATGACACCTATCGTCCGGCGGCGGTGGTCAAGATCAAGGCCGGCCTGGACAAGAGCGGCCGGATCTGCTTCTGGAATTTCACGACCTATTACGCCGGCCAGCGCGGTTCAGAGCTTTTTTACGATGTGCCTAATCATCGCACGGCCGTGTCCGGGGCCTGGCGGGGGGCCGGGAGCGACGTCCATCCCTTTGCCGTGGGTCCCTGGCGGGCCCCGGCCAACAACACCAACACCTATGCCCGCGAACTGCACATGAACCTCCTGGCCCAGCGGGCCGGGGCCGACCCGCTGGCCTTCCGGCTGCGCCACCTCAAGGACAAGCGGATGCGGGGGGTGCTCACGGCCGCGGCCGGGAAATTCGGCTGGAAGCCGGGCAAGCCGCCCAGCGGCCAAGGCCAGGGCATTGCCTGCGGCATCGACGCCGGGGCCTACGTGGCGACCATGGCCCAGGCCAAGGTCGATCGGGCCTCCGGCCGGGTCAAGGTGGACCGGGTGGTCTGCGCCCAGGACATGGGGTATGTGGTCGATCCGCACGGGGCGACCCTGCAGGTGGAGGGCTGCGTGACCATGGGTCTGGGCTATGCCCTGGGCGAGGAGATGCATTTTTCAAATGGCAAGCTCAAGGATTTGAACTTTGACAGCTACGAGATCACGCACTTCTCCTGGCTGCCGAAAATCGAGACGGTCCTGGTGCCGAACAAGGGTCTGCAGCCCCAGGGCGGCGGCGAACCGGCGATAATCAACATGGGCGGTGTGGTAGCCACGGCGATCCACGATGCGACGGGTAAGGAGCTACTCCAGCTACCCATGACCCCAGCGAGGGTCAAGGGGGCGAAGTGATCAATCATAAAACTTTCCAGCTATGACAAGGGCCTAGACCATGCTATTCTGTTAGTGCAAAAAGGACTTGACCAAACCAGTTTGAAAGGACTCCCATGATAAGGACGCTTTTCCCACTAGCTGGAGGCGAATGTCAGGTCAATACCGGGATCGTATTGTTTTTACGACCTATTAATGTTAAAGGAGCGAGACCATGCAATTGATCGTTCCTGACCCTACTTATGACCACCCGGAAAGGAACCTGGATGACTATAAATCCTTCCTTGCTAGCGAACTTTTGCAATTCGCTTCGAGTTACGAATTAACTGAAACAGATATTGGCAGGGGGGCAAGTGAACCGTGTTTCCTCGTTGAAATTCTTAAGCTTGTTAAGTCAGTCGGATTTATTGCCATTCCATTCATACTATTTTTTCAAGGGAAGCGTATAAATGACAACCTAGATGCATGGGTTCAAATTGCTAAAAAAATATACCGTTCCGTTCGCAAAATAAAAGAACGATTCGGGGAATGTTTGATTTCGAAAGAGTTGGCCAACTTCATATCTATTGCAGAAATTTCTGTTATGGATGATGACGAAATACGATCAATCAAGTTAGAACATGAAATAGTCATTCCAATATCTCCAATAAACGTTGAATTGAAAGATGAACTCAATTCATGTCCACAAGCGTATTACATAAATATAATAAATACTAA
This sequence comes from uncultured Desulfarculales bacterium, assembly GCA_964569795.1. Taxonomy (GTDB): domain Bacteria; phylum Desulfobacterota; class Desulfarculia; order Desulfarculales; family JAHJDS01; genus JAHJDS01. The sequence continues at coordinate 12,507 of CAZMVB010000009.1, forward strand.
CGAACGTCTCTACCATATATTTGCAATAAAATCTTCTGGCGATATAGTATTTAAGCTTAGAATTGATTCATCGGATTGGATGGCTTTTTAGTCACTAGCTTATAGCGTGTACGGTGACGGTATTGACCTGACAGTCACTTTCAGTTGTAAAGTCCGACCTGGTGGGTTTGGCCAAGTCCCCAAAGCCCAATCCTTGATGTGACTCATGGCCTCGTCGTAGGTAACTAAAATGCTCCAGCACACTACCATTTGGTTGTTTTCGGTCCATTATTGCGTAAAATTTACAGGCTGTTCTACAAACTTAAATATAAAAAAGGTTGCTAATCCTGTACAGCTATGTTATTAGAATATAAGTAAGAGGAGCGTTGATTATATATTACTATATACTAAGCAGAATGTCGGACGTTAAGCAAAGGATAGCACGTGGAAACCAAGGTGATAGAAGTCAAGATTGGCGAACCAATTAAACCAGAGGAGAAAGACTGCATTCTGGCCTTTCGGAAACGCTGCAAAGAGATGCTTCAAACAAGGATTCTGCGGGAGGGTCATAAAATTCAATATAAGCTTAAGTGGAGCGTTGGACAAACACTAACATCGATCTCAGACTTGCCAGCGGAGGATGACCTTCGGTCTTTTTATATGGCCTTCAGATTTTTCTATCATCAGAAGGAGAAGTCCAATTTTTTTCGTGTGGCCAACATTGTTAAGAGAATTTCACAGAATGAATATGTAGACCAAGTTATTAAACAATTAAAGGAGAAGTGGCATGGAGCATTGAACAGGAAACCATTCTACATTGAAGTAAATGGAAAAACAATTACAACCAGACTTATCATTGATCTTTGGTTTAACGCCCATTATTTTCACGGTGACGAAAATAAACAGGAAGAACTTGAGAATCTCTGCTCGGTCTTGCCAAATGATTTTGCGAAATTACTATTAATTGAAGCCATTCTTGATGCGACAGATGCAGTATTAGCTCTTTACAATTCTATAAAGAATCTGGAATTATGATTAGATAATTAATTGTAAAATATAATTGACTTAAGATCCTAGTGGATAGTCATTTACACAAAAGCATAATCATTCTTCCAAACCATTCCTTGATCCAGCTCATGGCCTCATCATAAGTCACCAGGGTACGCCAGCCTAGCGCCCCCGGATCAGGCCCCGGAGGGTCCGGCGGTCGTGCTCGGCGGCCAGGCGCTTCTTGACCAAACGCTTGGCCCGGGACCGCTGGGCAGGGCTCATCCGGGCGCTTACCTGGTCTTTTAGTCCCTCAGCCAGGCGCAAGCCCTTGGCCGCGGCCAGGGCAAACCAGACATAGGCCGTCACGTCGCTGCGTCTCACCCCTTCGCCGTTGGCGTACATGGTCCCCAGCTTGAGCATGCCCAGGGGATCGCCCTTGATCGCCGCCCGTTGAAACCACCGGAACGCCGCGGTCTGGCTCTTGGGCACCCCCTTGCCCCCGGCGTACAGGGTCCCCAGGTTGACCATGGACGGGGTGTGATCCCGGGCCGCCGCCCGCCTGAACCACGCGGCGGCCACCTTGAAATTCTGCTTGACGCCCAGGCCCCGCAAATACAGCACCCCCAGCCGGAACTGGGCCACGGCGTTGCCCTTCCGGGCCGGGCCATACAGAAACCGGGCGGCGCTCTTGTAGTCCTGGCGGGCAATGGCCGCCGCGGCCCGGTCCATGTCGCCCTCGGCCCACGCCGTTCCGCACCAGACCGCCAGGCCACAAACCGTGACAATCAAGACTCGTTTCCTGACGGGCATGGTCATTCTCCCCAACATCGATCCCCGAGGAATCAAGTCCCGTTCAGGACCACCAGGGCGTCCACGGCCACCGGCTGGCCCTGGTTCAGGATCACCGGGTTGACGTCGATCTCCTTGATCGCCTCCTGCTCCAGGCCGATTCGGCCCAGGGTGACCAGTATCCGGGCCAGGGCCGTCAGGTCGGCCGGGGGCAGGCCCCGGACCGGCCCCAGGATCTTGCGGCCCCGGATCTCGCTGAAAATCTCCAGGGCGTCCCGCTCGGTCAGGGGGGCCACCCGGAACGAGACGTCGTCCAGGACTTCCGTGAAGATCCCGCCCAGGCCGAACATGACGCACGGGCCGAATTGTTCGTCATGCGTCAGGCCCATGACCAGCTCCCGCTCGCCCGGGATCATCTCCTGGACCAGGACCGCCCGGTCCGGACCGTCCAGGCGGTCCATGATGTCCTCGAAGGCGATCTTGGCCTCCCGGTCATCGCTCACGTTCAGCCGGATCAGGCCCTGTTCGGTCTTGTGGAGCGCGGCGGCCGAACACCCCTTCAGGGCCAGGGGATACCCGATCTCGTGGATCGCCCCGCCCAGGTCCTGGAGGTTTTTGACCACGAACTCGCGGGTGACCGGGATCTGATAGGCCGCCAGGACCTGCTTGGACTCGTGCTCGGACAGGGTGGTCCGTCCCTCGCTCATTGCCTTGTCGATAATGTCCATTCGTCCCTCGACTGGTGTTCGGTTCAGCCTCGACCGAGTGAATAGTCAACCATTGGCGATGCACCCGCGGCGGCGATTTTCGCCAGAAACCTGCCCCGCGCCCGCAGCAGGGACAATGACCAGGCCGCCCGCTCGATGGATCGATACACGGTTATCTTGTCCTCGGCCTCGAACCGCGGGCCCACCTGTTCCCGGTTGGGGCCGTACAGCCAGGCGATGACCGGCTTGTCCTGGTCGCCGGTCAAGACCCGGTTCAGGCCCGCGGACGCGTCCAGGAACTCGAACCGGGGCAGATCCGGGGCGATGCTCATGATCAGCACCGCGTCCACCCCCGGGTCTTTCATCACCGCGGTCAGGGCCGCGGGGTACACCTCTCTCAGGCCGTACCGCATCACCGCCGGCCAGAGGTCCAGGGGGTTGCCCAGGGGCATCCACTCCGGGGACAGGTCGGCCACGGCCCGGATCGTGTCGTCGGCCAGGGTGGCCAGGCCCAGGCCGTATTTTTCCAGGGCGTCGCTGGCCATGATCCCGCCGGCGCCGGTGACAGTGATGACCGCCACTCGGTCGCCTTCCAGGGGCGGCTGGCGGAGCAGGGTCCGGACCGCCTCGCCCATCTGCCAGTCCTCGTCCAGGAACAGCACCCCGGCCTGCTTGAGGGCGGCCTCGTAGATCCGGTATTTCCCGGCCAGGGACCCGGTGTGGGAGGCCACGGCCCGGGCCCCGGTCTCGCTTTTGCCGGTCTTGAAGACCAGCACCGGCTTTTCCCGGGAGACCCGGGCGGCGCTGGACAGAAAATCCCGGGTCCGCTCCAGGCCCTCCATGTGCACGGCGATGATTTCCGTGTCCGGGTCGTCGCCCAGATACTGAAGGGCCTCGCAGAACCCCACGTCGCAGGCGTTGCCCAGGTCGATGCCCTTGCCGATCTGGCCGCTGAAATTGGCCGCCCCTACGAAAAAGACCCCGGACTGGCAGATGAGGCCCACCGGCGATGGCTCGCGGATGAGGGGCATGAACGAGGTGGTCAGGCGGTTGAAGTTGTTGACCACGCCCAGGGTGTTGGGCCCCAGGATCCGGGCGCCGTTCTTTCGGGCCAGGGCGACCATCTCGGCCTGCATGGCCCGGCCTTGGTCGTCGGCGTCGCCGAATCCCTGGGTGACGACGATGATCGCCTTGACCCCCACGGCGACGCATTCGGCCACGGTGCCGACCACCAGGTCCCGGGGCAGGCTGATGATGGCCAGGTCGATGGGCTTGGGCGCGGCCTGGATAGTGGGCCAGGCCTTGATCCCCAGGATCTCGTCGGCCGAGGGGTTGATCGGGATAATTTTTCCCGGGAAACCGTACTCGAGCATGTTCTCCAGGAGATTGTACGATCCGGGTCCGGTGCGGCGGCTGAGGCCGATGAGGGCCACACTGGCCGGCTCCATGAAGTTTTTCACCGGAAATCCTTTCAGAGGTCAGTCGGATTGTTTCAGGTCCCCGGGCCGGATACGGAAAAACCGGGCCTTGACCCGGCAGGTTAGTCAATCCTGATTACGGCTGTCAATGGTCTCGCCGGCCCGAAAGGCCCGGGCCGGGTACCAGGGCCGGCGCGCCCCGGAAACAACCCCCGCTGATCAGCGGCCCTGGTCCAGGACGCGTCTCAGCTGGCGGCACAGCTCGCCGGGCGAAAAGGGCTTGGTGATGAGGTTGACCCCGTCGGCCAGGACTCCTTGCTGGAAGATGGCCTCGTCGGTGTATCCGGACATGAACAGGACCCGGATTCCGGGCCGCAGCTCGCCGATGCGGTCGGCCACTTCGGCCCCGTTCATGCGGGGCATGATGACGTCGGTCAGCAGGAGGTCCAGGGGCCCGTTGTGTTCGTTGGCGATCTGGAGCGCCTCGGCGCCGCCTCCGGCCTCGAGGACCGTGTAACCCCAGTCGTTGAGGACCCGGGAGGCGAATTTTCTGAGACCGACCTCGTCCTCGACCAGCAAGATGGTCTCCGTTCCCCGCAATTCGCCCTCGGCCGGGGGCGCCTCCTCCTCCTCGGCCCCGATCCCGTCCACCCGGGGCAGATACAGCCTGAAGGTGCTGCCCCGGCCGGGATCACTGAAGACCTCGATGTGCCCCCCGCTCTGCTGGACGATGCCGTAAACCGTGCTCAAGCCCAGGCCGGTCCCCTTGCCCGTCTCCTTGGTGGTGAAGAACGGTTCGAAGATCTGGGACTTGGTCCACCCGTCCATGCCGATCCCGGTGTCCCTGACCGTGAACACGACGTAACGACCCGGGGAGATGGTCGTTTCCGAACCGGCAATCGCCTCCGTGATCTCCACGTTCGACGTCCCGATGATCAATTTCCCGCCGGAGGGCATGGCGTCTCGGGCGTTGACCGCCAGGTTCAGGATGACCTGTTCGATCTGTCCCGGGTCGGCCCGGATCAGACCCAGGGTCGGGTCGGGGACGACGATCAGTTCGATGTCCTCGCCGATCAGGCGGCCGAGCATCTTCTGGATGTTGGCCACCAGGGAATTGAGCCTCAGGATGCGGGGCTGGATGACCTGTTTCCGGCTGAAGATCAGCAACTGGCGCGTCAGCTCCGCGGCCCTCAGGCCGGCGTCGTTTATCTCCTTCAGGTCCTCATAGAGCGGGTCGCCAGGGGACAGTTCTTCCATGACCAGGCCGGTGTAGCCGGTGATGATCGTCAGGAGATTGTTGAAGTCGTGGGCCACCCCGCCGGCCAGGCGTCCGACGGCCTCCATCTTCTGGGACTGCTGGAGCTGGCGGGCCAATGTCCGTTGCTGGGTGACGTCCTTGAGGAGACCGACCACGCCCGCCAGCTGCCCCGTCTCTTCAAAGCGGGGTCCGGCGCTCACGTTGACGTCCAGTTTCCCGCCGTTCTGGTGGGTCAGCACCACTTCCAGGCCGTCCACGGTCTCGCCCGCCGGCACGATGCGCCCGAAGGCCTCTTGAAAGGGGCCGTCCTCGCCGGGGGGGGCCAGTTCCCAGAAGGGGCGGCCGATCACCTCGGCCGGCGAGCGGCCCAGGACGCTGGTCAGGGCCGGATTGACGTAGTCCAGAATCCCCTCGGCATCGGTGGTGAAGATGATGTCCGGGGCGTTCTCGGCCAGGGTCCGGAAGCGGGCCTCGCTCCGGCGCAGGCTGGCGCTGACCTCCCGTTCACTGGACAGGGACTTCTTCAGGTGGCTCAGCATCAGGGAGGTGACGATGGACACCAGGGCGCTCAAGAGCAGGAAGTTGAGGCCGGTCACCACCCACTTCTCGAGGACGTTGTCGATCTTGAGCGCCCAGACGGGCGGCATCCACACGAGCTGGATGGCCACGGCCAGCAGGGCCAGAAAGCTCAGGACCAGGGACCAGATCGCGGCCCCGATCCCGATGAGCGCCCCGGCCAGGACCGAGGTCCCGAAGAGCCAGATGTAGCCCGCTCCGTAAGGGCCGAGCATGAACAACAGGCCCAGGCCCAGGAAGAAGAGCGTCAGGCAGACGATCCCGGTGCGCAAGCCCAGGGGCAAGCGGCGGGCCAGCAGAACGGCCACCGCCAGGCAGTAGACCACCACGTCCAGAATGAAGACGCCCCACCGCCCCTCGGCCAGGGCCAGAAACAGGGACGGAATCAGGGCCACAGGCCCGATCACCGCGGCCACCAGGCACAGGGTGAACAGGACCCGCTCCCGCAGCAGGGTGAGCCGGTCGCTGGTCCAGGCGTATTTGGGCAGGCACCGCTTTTCCAGTGTGGTCCACCACCGCCCCATTGCCCGCCTCACGGCCACGCCTCGAATTTCCCCCATTCCTTTCCCGGCTGAGGCCCTTCCGGCCCAGTCGGTTTCCTCACTCAGGCCGATTTCCTGTGGCCAGACACCTGAACATTATTCAATATTTTACAATATTCCAGCCATTGATCAAGGTTATTGTCTTTTGGAAGCCATGCGCCGCGGTCCGGGCCGAAACGGGCACCAGGCAGAGGTTACCCATCCAGACTCTTCTAGGCTTGAAAATCCCGGTAGGCCCGATCCAGACATTTTTTTTGAAACAAGGCCCGGTTCGGCCAGGCGGTCGTTGCCGCAGCAAGGCATCCCGGCCAGGGGTCGGACCCCGGGGCTCCAGGAAGGGGATTCAGTCGGCCGGTCCCAGGCCGACCCGTCGTAAGATTCCCGCACGGCGCAGGTACCGGAACATCACCCGGGCGATGAAGGCCTGACCCTTGACCGTCAGATGGGTGTCCCAGGCAAAGTCGAATTCGTCGGCCCGGAGCCCCAGCCGCCGCAGGGCCGGGGTCAGGTCGTAGTGGAGGATGCCCATGTCCTTGAGCAGGGCCTTGATCTTGCGCTGAGGCTGGTCCAGGTCCAGGGTCTTGAGTACGACCCCGATGCCCGGCACCAGGTGGTCGTAAACCCCGCGCCGCTCGCCGTAGGCCCGGCGCTGGGGCATGATGAACACCACCAGGGTCGCCCCCTTGGCCTTGACCAGGGCCTGCAGCCGGCGGAAGGACTCGCGCACCAGGGGCAATCGCCGCCGGTAGAATCCGGCCGGGGGGTTGCGGTAGATGGGATCGACCACCTGGAAGGCGCCGCGATAGACCTTCCAGAAGTCTTTGACCGTGCCGTCCCACCTGGCCCGATGTTCCCGCCACTTCCGCCTGAGCCTCAGGCTGGCGAAGAAGTCCCGCTGGCGGTTGTAGAGTTGAGACCACTTGTACCACTTGCGCTTGCCGCCCCAGCGCTTGACGATCAGGGTCGGGTCCTTGGGCGTGACCAGCCGATAGCCGTTCGGCCCGGGCGTCAGGAAGGGGGTGTTGGCGTTGCCGATCACGTCGGAGAAGTCGTTGCCGCAGTAGAACAGCAGGACGACCAGCTTGTGCCGGAAATTTCGGCCGAACCACTTGTAAACCAGCCACTCCTGGGTGGGACCGTAGGCGTCGCAGCCCAGGTTGATGCCCCTGACCGTTTTGCCCTTCTCGGCCGAGATCAGCCGGGCCAGGACGTTGGTCCACCGCTGGCGCCGCAAGACCTCGCGGGCCACGGTGAACGAGTCGCCCAGGCAGACAAAGGCCCCGCCGGGCGGCAGGGGCAGGGGTTGGACGGCCCGGAAGCCGATGGAATTGGTCTTGAAGGGGCGGATGTATTCCCGCATCTGATTGGTCGAAAAGGTGTCCACGTTGGGGGCAAAGGTCCAGCCGATCTCGGGGTGAAACTTGACGGTCATCCCCCGCGAGTAAAAGGGCCAGGGCGCAAACACCCGGATGGCGATCTCGGCCAGGATCAGGGCCGCCACGATCGAGGCCAAAATAAGCAGTAGATTCTTGGGCCTGGGCAGAAATCGGGGCACGGACCTTCCCTCGTTCGCTTTGAAAGACAGATCAAACCTTATACCGGATTGATCGTCAAAAGGCAAAGTCCGGGTGGCCCGGCCGTTGACTCCGGGAGCGGGCCGGTGCTAAAACCAGTTGCATGAACCGCCTTGGATCCCTGCTGTTCCTGGCCTGCCTGGTGGCGGCCCTGGCCCTGGGCTTTGTCCTGACCGGCGGCTACGACCGTCTGCTGGACCTGTTCGAGGGCCGTCCGTCCGTGGCCGATCTGCACTTTGTCAAGCACCGGGCCGCCGACGCCAAGCCCCTGACCCTGACCCCGGAAGAGCAACACACCATCGCCCTGATCGCCCGGGCCCAGCCGGCCGTGGTCAACGTCACCACCGTCTCCCTGGCCTACAACTACTTCATGGAGATCGTCCCCCGGCGGGGCCAGGGGAGCGGGTTCATCATCGATCCCCGGGGTTACATCCTGACCAACAACCACGTCGTGGCCGGGGCCCGCCGGATACAGGTCCGCCTGGCCGACGGCCGTCGTCTGGGGGCCCAGCTGGTGGGCCGGGACGCCCGGACCGACCTGGCCGTGATCCGGATCCACGGCTCGCGGCACTTGCCCGTGCTGCCCCTGGGCAACTCGGATCGGCTGCAGGTCGGCCAGAAGGCGGTGGCCATCGGCAATCCCTTCGGCCTGGGCCACACCGTGACCGCGGGCATCATCAGCGCCCTGCACCGCAACCTGCGCACCCGGCGGGGGATCATGCGCGGGCTGATCCAGACCGACGCGGCGATCAATCCCGGCAACTCGGGCGGGCCGCTTCTGGACAGCAACGGCCGGGTGATCGGCATCAACACCGTCATCTTCTCGCCCTCGGGCGCCTCGGCCGGCATCGGGTTCGCCATTCCGGTCAACCTGGCCCGTCAGGTGGCGGCCATGCTCATCTCCCGGGGCCAGGTCGTCCGGCCCTGGCTGGGCATCGAGGGGATCACCCTCCGGCCCGAGTACGCCAATGTCCTGGACCTGCTGGTCAACCGGGGCGTGCTCGTCGTCCGGGTCGTGGAGGGCAGTCCGGCCGCCGCGGCCGGCCTCAAGGGCGCGGACTCGATCATCGAGGCCGGAAACCTGAGGCTCCCGGCCGGCGGCGACGTGATCGTCGCCCTGGACGGCCGACCGATCCGGTCCATGACCGAGCTGATCCGGCTCATCGACAAGATGAAGGTCGGCCGCCGGATAACCCTGGAGGTGTACCGGGCCGGGCGCAAGATTTCCGTCAGGCTCAAATTGACGGCCAGGCCGCGTTAGGGGACGGGGAGCAGGGGGCGGTTTTCGCCGCGACGAATTTTCATCAGATCGATCGCAAATTAAATTTCACGAAACGGGCTGATCCGGGCTAATCAGGCGGGTCCAGCTTTATCTCGATCTTCTCTGCCTGCTCGCCGCCCCGGAGGGTGGACACCAGGGCGCGGAGGGTCTTGTCGATGATGTCCCGCACGAAGAACTTGAGGGGCACCTTGTGGCCGTCCACCTTGAGCAGCACATGAGGCGGCTCCAGGCGCGGACGGACGTGCTCCTGGATCAGGTCGGCCAGGCGGGCCGTGTCCTCGGCCGGGACGAACGGGGCCTGGCCCGACTCCGGCGGCCGGTCCCCGGTCACGGCCACCAGCAGGGCCGGGTCAGTGGTGAGCAGCCGGTCCTGCTTGTCGGCCCGGAAGACCTCGATCCGGAACAGGCGCGAGCCCTTGTAACCCTCGGCCAGGACCACGTCGCAGTCGTCCAAAAAGGCCTCGGCCAGGTCGGCCGGGTCCGTGTCCTGGCCCCCGGCCGTGGTCAGTTGGACCCGGTCCGGGCCGTGCAGGATCGCGGCCGCGGCCCCGGCGGCCAGGTGCCGGTCCGTGTCCTTGCCCGGGTTGGTGTCAGCGTGATGGGTGTGCTTGATGGTCCCGACCGTCAGTCCCCGGCCGGTCAGCTCCCGCAGCAGGTCTTCGACCAGCGAGGTCTTGCCGCTGCCCGAGTATCCGATGATGGCGATGATGTTCCGCATGAGGCTGATATAGCATTGCCGCGCCCAGGGCGCAAGTGACCGCCGTTGCGAATCAGCGAATCACCACGGGCCGCCTGAAATAGAGGTCCACGTAATCGACCACGTTGGCGCAGGGGTTCTTGATTGACTTGAGCCGCCAGAAGCGCCGGCGGCCGGTGATCCGAAAGACCATCCGTCCCCGGCGGTAGCAGGGCCGGCCGCCGTTGATGTGATAGACCTTGGTGACGATGGTGCCGTTGAACACGAACGACCGCTTATCCACCCGCTCGATCTTGCCCTTTATCCGGACGTAATCGTTTTTGCCGCGTCCTTTGTAGCCCCGCTGAGATCCGATCAGGTACAGGGTCCCGTCCTTGTCGATTACATGGGCGTACCCGAAGCGCGTCCAGCTTATCCACTGCAGGCTGAACAGGTGACGGCCGAGCAGGAGCAGTTTGGCCGGCCGACTGGTGACAATGGTCTGGGCCTGCACCGCACCGGCTGGCAACAGGATGCCGGCCGCCAGGAACGACAGGACAATGGTTCGCGCCCGCATGACACCCTCCCGGTAATTTTTGACAGGTTTATGGCTTATTTTGACATCACGCCCCTGGAAAGCGCAAGGCATGGACCGCCAGAACGATTCCGGGCCGGCCCGGATAGCCGAGCCCGAGATTCAGGGGCCGTGCCCCGCCAAATCGCCGGCGTTCAGTGTGTCCACAAGGCCAGGTACCAGAAGGCGTAAACCAGGACCCACAGACCGATGAGGGCCATCAGGCTGAAGAAGAAGGCGGCGATCCTCAGGTCCCGGCCAGAGCCGACCCTGACGCCGCTCTGTTTCAAACTGACGAATTTGGCCACCTCCCGGCCGGCGGTGTCGATATAGATTCCGCCGGAGATCAGGGACACGTATGGCCACCAGGGATCATTGAGGAGCATCAGGATACCGGCCAGGATGAGGGGCCACAGGATGTAGATATCCCATTTGGCGGTGTGCAGCTCGGCGCGTCGGAACACCTCGTCCGTGTGATCGTCTTTTTCCTGGAGCCCCCATTTCTGGGCCAGCGGAAAATTCATGGCCGAGATCATCTGCCCCAGCCACCCGAACCCGCCAAACGCGATGCAGATGATGCCCAAAATGATTCTCATGCTGGCCTCCTGCGGGGGTTGCAGACTTAGGCCCACCTTAGCCGCTTGTCGATGAAAAAGCACCTCAATCGGTCTTTGCCAGGATTTTTCTTTCATGCCCGTGCCCGGCAGGACCTGAGGAAAGCTTGGGCGTTACCTGATGGTCCCCTCTCCCCTTGAGGGGAGAGGGACAGGGTGAGGGGGGGCGAGTGGAGTGGGGCTCTGCCCCACCGAAAAGAAGATTTTTTTAAAGGAATAAGAGCATTTTTATATTGCGGGGGGTTTTCTTCCAGCCCCCCGCGCCCCCCAGGGTGGCAGTGGCCACCTTAACTTCGCGATAACCGCATTTCAGATGGGCCGGCTATGGTCCGCGCTTGCCGCGGCCACTGCGTCGGCGCTGTCATGCGATTGGTGGAATTTGGTATGGGGCCTCAATGGCGAGGCCCCTTTGCTCTTGGGGGGCCCGGGGGACTGGACGAAGTCCCCCGAATATAAGGATGATTCTTAATGCATTATTATCAGAACAATGTTTTTGTGATCTTGTCCACTCCATCAATGAGTTCAGTGACCTCTTCCTTAGTTGGTTCTCTCTGTTTGTTGTGATCGCATAGATTACGCAAGTCACCAAGACGTTGGATTTGCCTCCATGTGGCAACGTCCAAAACACCATCCTTCTTTACCCGGTCATTGAAGTCGGCGATTGAAGGATGCTTTTTTCGAGTCTTAACGCTATGGTTAATAGCGACCTGTCCCAAGTGTTTCTCCAAGACTACACCCGCGACAGCTCCCGCCCCCCTCAGAAATCCGTTCTTGACTAACTCTCTAGTTGTCTAAATTGGAGGTCATGATTAAATTCCCACTTCAAGCAACATATCAGAAAAAGTGGTTAATGGTCAGCCTCATCCACCTACGAATGTCTATGAAATGTTATCAGGTGGTACGCATCTTTACCATACATACTGGCCTCCCTATCGCATTCAACATCATTAAGCAAGCGCAACTATACCAAGCATCAGCCAGAGTATGCAAAATAGCGCCTGAGCACAGATAATGATGTAAGGTACATCTTTGTATTTAAGCTCCTTACCACGCATTATGATCGCTGGCTGATTCTTATTGTGAGCGCCAATCGGGTGTCTTTCAAAGATATTAACTTCAAGATCAAGCTTTGCGACCACATGGTCGTTAACTTGGCGGCAACGGAACTCCCAGAACCAAGTCCAGTAAAGAGAAGCACGATAGTATAACGTCCATAGGACCGTAAGTGCGGCGCCAAAGAATGCTATTCCTGCAGAACACCAATTACATTTGTTTAAAGTAGCAGCATAGCATACTAGAAGAACAGCCAATGACCCTGAGAAAACAGCCATTCGCAAGATCTGAATGTTAAATTCATGATTCCTAAATTGTGTGGCGATTTCCAAATATTTCAAGAGGTCTTCTGGTTTCGCTTTTTCTCCATTGGAGGCGGTCATGGCATTCTCTCCTTGATTTCGAGTTACCACTTTAAAATTTAATACAGCCCAACGAATATAATAAAGTATAAAAAACAAACAGTTAGCTTGGCTTCATTAGTATAACCATTCTGAGGCTCCTCTGTAAGAACAACGATAAATACAGATTGCCGTAACTTGCTATACTTTGTTTTCAATATAATGCCATATTAGGCGAGAAAGTCAATACCGTGGGTCAATTAAAAGCACAAAAGGTATATTTAGATTATTAGGTAAGGACAAGTTATGGCTTGATATAAAGGCCGATTGCCAGCGTGGATCTCTCGTTTTAGCTGCTGTTCGGGTCAACTGGCAGACTGGTTAAGAAAAGCCTGCCAGTTGACCCGTTGTCGTCAGTTCAACCTTTAATCAGTGATTCGCCACACAGCGGCCGCTGTCACACCGGTAGCACGGGGCCGGACAGTGGTCGCAGCCACGGGCCGGCGTGCAGATCCGATACCGCGCATTGAACACGGCCACACATACCTCGTCACGACCCTCGCGCCGGCAGACACACATGTCCTTCAGCGCCCGGCAACTGTTTGTGTTCCAGTCCCAGGCCTGGCACGACCCGCAGGTCTCGGGCGGGGTCATGCACCGCCGCTCGCCCAGATTCCAGATCCGGCCATGCAGGCACCTCGGGACGCGCAGGCAGGCCGCCTGGTCATGGTTCCAGTAGCGCGTCGGGTCGCAGGTATGGTGGATGCCCAGGCAGCGGCCCAAACGCCGGCTCCAGGCCTGGCCCGCCGGACAACGATGGGACAAGAGCTCGCACCGCCGTAAATAGGAGTCCCAGTACCGGGGGCCGGCACACCGCATCACCGCCGGCCGGGGCACGCACCGGCGCAGGGTCTCGTTCCAGACCTCGGTCATGCCGCACCGGGCCTTGGGCACCCCGGCCCCGATCGGCCGCCGGGTCAGGCAGCGGCGGACCCGGGCGTTCCAGTACCAGCCCGAACGGCAGGGGGCCGCCATGGGCCGCGGGATGCACCGCCTCAGCCGGACGCTCCAGATGTAGCGCGGGCGGCACCGGAACCTGCCGCCGGGCATGCACCGGGCCAGTTGGGGGTTCCAGCGCCGGCCGGCGGGGCATTTGCGGAACTTGAGGACGCACCGCCTCAGCCGGACGTTCCAGAAGTAACGCGGGGGCAGCGCCGCCTGGCCACCTGGCGGACGCAGCGATGAAGCTGGTAGTTCCAGTAATACCCGAGCTTGCAATGCGGCAGCATGCAGCGCCGCAGGACCGGGTTCCAGATATGACGCGGGTCGCAGCGCCTCCCCGCCATCCGCACGCAGCGGCGTAACAGGGGCGCCCAGCGCCAACCCGCCGGACACTTCCGCTGCATCTGGGCCACCTGATTGTCAACCCGGGTCTTGACCACCCGGCAGGCCTTGGGGGCCGTTTGATCGGCCGCGACCGGGACGGCGCAGATCAGGATCAACGCCGTTGCCAGAAACAGACAGCAAACCTTGGTCCTGGACATAATACCTCCCTTGCCAACGGTGTATCAGACTAGACGGGTCCGACACACCGCCCGGTTAGCCCCTCGGCGTTCCTTCGGTTTTATGAAAAACCCCTCCCCACAATCTCACAAATATCTTATTATAATAACATAATATGGATTTCTGAGTAAACAAAATAAGCGATTCGTTCACCTAGGATGTTCCAGCCAGGCCCGGAATGCGGGCTTGAAAATCAAAGGAGTACATTTAATAAGGGTACGTCTCGGGCATATTGATTGGGAACGATTCACGTTTGGTTCAGTGGCGAAAAACAGGTCTATGTGCGGGAGTGACGCCGCCAGGCCAGGAAGAGCCAGACCGCGGCCGTGATCGACAATATGATCTCGGCCGTGGTCGTTATCGGAAAGTATTGCCACTTGAAACCGGCGTACCGGGGCCAGTCATAGGTCACCCAGGGGAAGAACCAGGGCGTGAAATTGCCCGAGTCGCAGATCAGGTGCAGGCCATAGCCGGCCAGCCACGACAGGGCCGCCCAGGGCGACCGGCGGTGGAATATCAGCCAGACGATGAGCGTCGTCGCCGCCAGGCCGGTCAGGGAATGCCCCAGCCACCGGCCATGGGGCGTCAGGTGCAGGACCCAGGCCAGGGGCTTGTCGAGCAGATCGGGAAACACGGCCGCCACCAGGGCGAATTTCAGGTCGATCCGCCGGAAGATACGGCTGAACAGATACGGCGCGGCAAGGTGACCGGGAAGGATCATGGTTGGCAATCGGTCATGGGTTCCATAAAATACTCAAACAGCATCGGCTCAAACGAGGAGGGTGTCAAGTCGCCTGGCCCGTAAAAGTTGCCAGGGCCCGGCCTGAAATGTCACACTAAATACAGTCCCAGGCCATTCGTTGTAAAAAATCCGGAGGCGGCCCATGACCATCATTGTCCCCTTTGTCGGCAAGTTGTGGCTGGTCCTGATGCTCATCGTCAGTCCGGCCTCGGGTGGGGTCAAGTCCGAGTTCAACCAGGCCCTCGAGGCGGCCCGGGCCGGCCGGTTCGTGAAGGCCGCGGCCATCTGGCGGGCCCAGGCCCAGAAGGGATTGCCCGCGGCCCAGTTCAACCTGGGGATCTTGTACGTCAATGGTCAGGGCGTGGCCAAGGACCGGGTCAAGGCGGCGGCCTGGTTCCGGAAGGCGGCCCGGGCCGGGTTCGCCCCCGGGGCCTTTAACCTGGGCGTGCTGCTGCTCAAGGATCGGATGGGCCGCAACTACACCGCCCGGGGCCTGAAATGGCTCCGGATCGCCGCGGCCCGGCGCTTTGCCCCGGCCCAGTACCTCCTCGGCGAATTTTTTTTACGGGGCAAGTTCCTGCCCCGGGACAAGGCCCGCGGCCGGAAACTGATCCGGGCCGCCGCGGCCCAGGACTATCCGCCGGCCCTGTTCGAAGCGGCCAAACGCCGCGGCCCGGGGGCCTTGGCCCAGAGCCGGGCCCAGGCCATCAAGCTCATGAAGCGGGCCGCCCAGGCCGGTTTTCCGGAGGCGATGTACTACCTGGGCCTGCTGTACGAGCAGGGCCGCCACGTCCTCCAGAACTTTCTGCTGGCCCACATGTGGTACAACCTGGCCGCGGTCCGCGGGTTTCGTCTGGCGGCTCGCCGCCGGGACGACCTGCTCAAGAAGAAAAAGATGACCCCCCAACTGGTGGCCACCGCCCAGCAGATGGCCATGAAGTGGAAGCCGACGGTGGTCTATCGGCCCACGTTTGATTTCCAGCCGGTGGCCAAGGCCCCGGGAAAGAAGATCGTCAAGCCGGCCCCGGCCCCCAAGCCGGCGGCCACCCCCCGGGCCGCGGTGCGGGCCATGTTCCAGGCCATGGCCCGGGGCGATTTGAAGGCGATCCTGGCCGTGGTCGAGGGCAACCTGGCCCGGGTTTTCGGTAAAGTCTCGGCGGCCGAACTGAAGAAGATCAGGGCGGCGGGCCGTCGGTTTCGCAAGATCGACCGGGTGCGGATGAGCGGCGAAACGGCCCTGGTGACAGTGGTGGTGGTGCCCCCGGTCCCGAAGGCGCGTCGGCAGGCTTATTTCCAAAATACCTCGGCCGTGGTGATCGAGCGTTTGAAGGCCACGACCGATCCGGCCCAGCGGGCGTTTTTGGAGCGGCGCCTGCACTGGCTGGCCCAGGACCTGGACCTGATGGGTTTCCGGGTGATGAAGCGCGGCCAGGCCTGGCTGATCAGCCGGGTGGTGTTCTGGGGGAAATAGGCGGGCCGTGACTTCTCAGGCCAAAGACAAGGCTCAGGACGCGGGCCGGCGCCCGTCCAACACGCTGCGGACACCGACGGCCATCTCCTGGCTGGTGAACGGCTTGCTGAGCAGATTGATTCCTTTCGCCAGGACCCCGTGCTGGGCGATGGTCTCGTCCGGGTATCCGGACATGAATAGTATTTTGATGTTAGGACGATGGAGGCTGATCCGGTTGGCCACCTCCCGACCGCTCATTTCAGGCATGATCACGTCAGTCAGCAGCAGATGAATGGGCCCGTCATAGTGGGCCACTGTTTTCAGGGCGTCCTTCACGTCTATTGACTCCAGGACCTTGTACCCGAGGTGTTCCAACAGCCGGCAGGCCAGGTGCCGCACCGCGGGCTCGTCCTCGACGACCAGGATGGTTTCCGATCCCCGAGGCATGGCCCGGTCCTCGGTCTCGATCGCCTTGTGTTCTTGCTCGGGTTCCCGGAGGGGCAGGTAAATCCGGAAAGAGGTGCCCTGATCCGGTTCGCTGGTGAAGTCAATGGCGCCGCCGGCCTGCTTGACGATGCCATAGACAGTGGCCAGTCCCAGCCCGGTGCCCTGGCCTTCGGCCTTGGTGGTGTAAAACGGCTCGAAGACATGGACCTTGGCCTCGTCGCTCATTCCCCAGCCGGTGTCGCTGACGGTCAGCATGACGTAAGGGCCGGCCGAGACATCCCGGTGATCGCGGACAAAGGTTTCGTCCAGGTGGACGTTTGTCGTGGAGATGGTCAGTTCTCCCCCCTCGGGCATGGCGTCCCGCGAGTTGACCGCCAGGTTGATGAGCAACTGCTCGATCTGCCCGGCGTCGGCCAGGACGGTCCCCAGGGTGGTGGCCGGTTCGACGACCAAGTCGATGTCCTCGCCGATGAGCCGACGCAGAATTTTTTCCAATTCGGCCAGGACGGCGTTCAGGTCCAACGGCTTCGGCTCGATGATCTGTCTGCGGCTGAAGGCCAGCAACTGACGGGTCAGGGCCGCGGCCCGGTTTCCGGCCTCCCTGATCTGTTCCAGGTCCTTGTACAGGGGATGGGTCTGGGACAGCTGGTTCATCGAAATCTCGCTGACGCCGGTGATGACCGTCAACAGGTTGTTGAAGTCATGGGCCACGCCGCCGGCCAGGCGCCCGATGGCCTCCATCTTCTGGGCCTGGAGGAACTGGGCCTCGAGATGACGGCGTTCGGAGAGGTCGCGGGCGACGGACAGGACCATGTTCCGGCCGTTGTGCCGGAAAAGGTTGGCGCTGATCTCGACGGGTATGCGGGTGCCGTCCTTGGCCACGTTCTCCATCTCGAAGACAACGTTGTTTTCCTCGAGGAGTCGCCGACCGACGGCCTGGCTCACGGCCCGTTTGTCCGGGGCGTCGATGTCCCCGGGGGACATGGTCAGGAGCTCTTCACGGGTGTATCCCAGGCGGCGACAGGCCACCTCGTTGACCTCGACGAAGCGGCCCGGCACGCCCTCGCCGGTCAGTTCGTGGACGTAAATGGCATCCGTGCCCGCGTTGAACAGGCGGCGGTAGCGCTCCTCGCTTTCCCGGAGGGCCTCCTCGGCCCGGCGCCGTTCGGTGATGTCCACGATGTGGGCCACGAAATAAAGGGGCTCGCCCCGAACGTCCCGCAGCATCGAACTGGAGACCTGGGCCCAGACCACCCGACCTGATTTGGACAGGTATCGTTTCTCGAACTGGGCCTGGCTGGTCTGCCCGGCCAGGGCCCGGTGCTGGAAGTCCACGCTGATGTGGTGGTCCATGGGCAGGGTGACGTCATTGAAGGTCTTGGTCCGCAGTTCCTCCTCGGAGTAACCCAGCATCTCGATCAAGGCGGCGTTGGCCTCCAGAAAATACCCCTCCGGGCTGACCAGGCACATGCCCACGTTGGCGCTCTCGAAGACCTGGCGGAACCTCTCCTCGCTCTGGCGCAGGGTCTCCTCGGCCCGGCGACGCTCGGTGATGTCGCGGGCAACGACCACGCCGAACCGCCGGCCCTGGCGGGTCACGGCCTTGATGCTCAGTTCCACCGGGAAGGTGGACCCGTCCCGGCGGCGGTGTTCGCTCTCGAAGCGGACCTGGCGCTTTCTTTCCAGGGCCCGGATGAATTCCTGTTGAGGGGCCTCGTCGTCCGGGATATTCGGGTCGATGTCCGAGACGTTCATCCCGAGCAGTTCGTCTCGGGTGTAGCCCAGGTCCTGGCAGGCCTGATCATTGACGTAGAGGATTTCCCCGGTCGTCCCGTCGGCGACGTACAGGGCGTCGCTGGACTGCTCGATCAGGTCCTGGAACATCGAGACCTCCCGCTTGGCCGCGAGGCAGCGTGATTGTTGAGACTGTTGATGGTCGCAGGCCTCTGCTCAGGCCCCGCCAGGGCCGGTCCACCTTATTTACAATTCCAGTTTACTATCAATCTGTTGTTTTTTCTATAGGTCGACTGTCCGGGCCGGGGACCACGGGCGGGAGGGGCATTTTCTCTGACTTGGGCGGCCGGCCGTGGTGGTCGCCCGAGTGTTTGATGGGTATCCGGGTGATGAAGCGGGGCAAGGCCTGGCTGGTCAGCCGGGTGCTGTTCGGGGCGAAGTAGGTAGAGCGACTCCTCATGCCTTCCTAAATAAAATTGAATTGAGGACAGCGGACCCTTTTGAGTTATACGGTGCAATAAGCCGGAGACCGGAATTATTTCGAAATAAATCGGACATTAAGGGTCTTGCTGGAGCGAGAGCCAACAAGCCTTCCTTCCGTTGCCCGGTGGTGATACTGGCACAGCCACAGCCCGTTCTCCAGGCGATCAGAACCTCCTAAGGAATGTGGTTTTATGTGTGAACCTTCAATTTCACCACGGCACCAAGAACTAATTTCCTTTTCGTCTGGAATGTCCTTAATTTGATCGTATTCGCAGACCTTCGGTAGTTTTGCTGCTTTTAGGTTGCGGGCTAGTGAAGCGACCCGCTGCTCAATTGCATCAATTGGATACAGGCATAGAAACAGCGGCCACGTCGATTGAACTATAGATGCGATATCACCAGCACTTAGCGCACTGGCGTTTTCAGCTAAAAGCAAAAAGAAGTCATTACCAGCCCACGTTGCCGGTCCTATACCTGTTTTCTGGTTCTTCAATGTAGGGAAAAGATCATTTACGAAACCAACGGCATTGTCGAACTCTTTTAATCTCGCGACGAAAGAATCTATTTCCATTTCTTCTATTCCCGCTATATTTCCACCATCACTTTTTGCAGCACGAGAACTCCAGCCCAACAATGACTTTGAGCGAAAAGACGAAGTGGTAGTGGCGGCATAGATGAGAGATTGAACTGAAAGATTTTTCTTGAAGAGTTGAGCCATAATTGGTGAGTGAACTAGATAGAAAGCAAGTAAGTCCTCCTTATGTGAATAGAAATAACCGACCCGATAACCGGTTGCTCCTTTACGTAATCCATGCTGGACAAAGGAAAACACTGGATCACTGATGAACCACTCTTTCCTATTTTTTACTTGACGTATGTAGGATGGTCGGCCAATTTTTGCTTCCACGGCCCTTCCAAATTCCAAAACAACTTGTGGGGCAATGCTGCTATGGGGATTCCTGCGACTCATATATTTCCCCTTTATTTAATTGGGCGTTTAAAGGTTTTATTCTCTATACTGCTCCGTCGCTCAGTCCTGCGGCAGCAAGCCGCAGCGCTCCAGGGCGGTGTACAGCACGATCCCCACGGCCACCGAAATGTTCAGGCTCCTGACCGGGCCCCAGATCGGGATCCGCACTAAAGTCTCCCCATATGTTTCCAGCAGCTCCGGTCCCAGCCCGACCGTCTCCGGGCCGAAACACAGAAAATCATCCGGCTTGTATTCGAATTCCGAATACAACCGACCTCGGCGCGCCGAGGTCAAAACCAGCCGCGCCCCCGCATGCGCCGCCTCGAACGCCGCCCAGTCCTCCCAGACGTGCAGGTCAACGTTTTCCCAGTAGTCCAGACCGGCCCTCTTTAATTGGGCCTCGTCCAGCGAAAACCCCAAGGGCCTCACCAGATGCAGACGGGTGTTGGTGGCCACGCAGGTCCGGCCGATGGACCCGGTGTTGGGCGGTATCTCGGGGTGGATCAGAACGACTTCCATGTCAGCGGCCCCGGCCGCCGGCCGCCTGGCGTCGAACCGGCATGAATGGTCCGGGTCAGGCTGCCCGCCGGGCGCCCCGGCGGTCTATGCGGCGGCCCCGCCAGCCCAGAAAGATCAGCATGCCGATCGAGACCACGATCAGGCCGATGGCCACCATCTGGGTCTCGCTGAGGACCCCGAAGCCGACGATTTTCGGGACGATGTCGCCCCGGATGGGCTCCATGAACAGGCGCAGGGTGGCGTGGAGCAGGGCGTAGGTGAAAAAGACCTGGCCGTAACGGCCGCGAAAGCGCCGGACGACCATCAGGATCCCGAAAATCAGGAACAAGGCCAGGCTGTTCATGAGCTGGGTCGGATACAACGCGACGGTCTGGAACACGGACGGGTCGGTGGGCAGTCCCTTGAAGTAGGACAGGGCCTCGGCCTTGATTGCGCCCAGCTTGGCGATCAACTGGGACAGGTTGTGGGCCGATTCGGTCCGGTTCAGGACGTTGTAATAGGGGTCCAGGTAAACGTCGGACCCGCCGAGCTGAAAGTAGAGATTGGCCAGGCGATCGATCAACGAGCCGTAGCCGGACACGAAGTCGTACTTGATGCCGGCCGCCAGGCTGACCACGAAATGCTCCAGCTGGGTGACCTGGATGTACAGGAGCTTCATCGAGTTGAAGACGATGGACACCTTGGGGAAGCTCATGGCCCAGGGCAGATCGACCGGCCGTCCCCAGCAGCAGCCGGCCAGGAGACAACCGATCCGGCCGAAGGCCTGACCCAGGGCCAGGGCCGGGGCGGCGATGTCCATGACCTGCAGGGTGGGCAGGCGCCAGCGTCGGATCAGGATCAGCCCGACCAGCAGCCCGCCGAGCAGGCCGCCGTAAAAGGTCAGCCCGCCCTCCCAGATCCGGAAGACCTTGAAGTCCCCTTCGGTGAACAGGGGGGCGATGTACTCGTTCCAGCGGATCAGGATATAGATCAACCGAGCGCCGAGGATGCCACCCAGGGCCACCCAGAAGGCCAGGTCCATCAGCCGCCCGGCGGGCAGGCCCTCCCGTTTGCCCAGCCGGTACATCAGCACCAGGCCGAGGCCGAAGCCGATGGCGATCATCAGGCCGTAAGAGTGGATGGTGACCGAGCCGATTCTCAAAATGGTCGGGTGCATCAGCGCCCCCTGATCAGGAGGTAAATCAGAGAGATCCCTCCCAAGGTAATGCCCACGTCGGCCAGGTTAAAGGTCGGCCAGCGCCAGCCGCCTATGCCGAAGTCCAAGAAGTCGATCACCTGTCCCAGGCGGAGGCGGTCGATGAGGTTGCCCACCGCGCCGCCCATGATGATTGCCAGGGCGGTCAGGTGGGCCTTTTGCCGGGGGGTCAATTTCCAGACCACGATCGAGATGACGATGATCGCCACCCCGGTCACCAGGCTGAAGATGATCCGGTTCCAGGCCACGGACCCGAGGTTGAGGCCGAAGGCCACCCCGGGATTGGTGGTGTATTTGAGGACAAAGAAGTCGCCCAGGACCTTGATCCCGGCCGGATTGGGCGAGGTCCAGACCGGCAGGCCGATCCAGCCCGCGACCTGGTGCAGGCCGAAGATGTAATTGGTCCAGGCCACGGCAGTGGGGTCCAGGGGCCGCAGGTACATGACGGCCAGCCACTTGGTGGCCTGGTCCAGGACGACCAGGAGGCCGGCCAGGAGGATCAGGTAGGTGTAACGCTTCAGGATAGGATTCATGGGCCCCATTCTCGCTCGTGCCTCAGAATACCCCCGATCGGTCGCGGGCCGGCAACCAAAAAATCAGCCGGCCTGGATCAGGCCCACGGCCTCCTCACAGCGTCGGCAGAGGGGCGAGTCACCCTCGGCCACCGAGGCCCGGCGCATCCAGCACCGGGGACATTTCTGAAGGGCCGAGGGGACGACCCGGATCGTCAGGCCGGGGAAGGCCTCGCTGGGCGAGGCGTCCTCCGGGGCCGGCTCGGTCAAGTATATCAGTTCCGAGACCCCGCAAATCAAGGCCAGCCGGTCGGCGGTTTCCGGATCGGCGAGGAACTCGGCCAGCTGTCCCTGGGCGGTGATCTCGACCCGGGCGTCCAGGGGGTGGCCGATCAGTTTTTCCTTGCGGGCCAGTTCGAGGACCCGCTGGACCTCGGTCTTGAGGGCGAGCAGCCGCTCCCACCGGTCCCGGGCCGTCTCGTCCAGCAGATAATCTTGAGGCTCCGGCATGTCGGTCAGGTGGACGCTCGGCTCGCGGTCGGGCCCGGCGGGCATGGCCAGCCAGATCTCCTCGGCGGTGAACGACAGGACCGGGGCCATCAGCCGGGTCAGGGCGTCCAGGATGCGCCACAGGGTTTTTTGTCCTGAGCGTCTCTCGATTGAATCAGGGGCGGAACAATAGAGCCGGTCCTTGATCACGTCCAGGTAAAAGGCGGACAGGTCCACGTTGGCGTACTGGTTCAGGGTGTGGAACACGACGTGGAACTCGAAGCGCTCGTAGGCCGTCCGCACCCGCCGGATCACGTCCTGGAGGGCGTCCAGGGCGAACTGGTCCAGGTCGTCCAGGTCGGCGTCGGCCACCAGGTCCTTGTCGGGATCGAAGTCGGCCAGGCAGCCGAGCATGAACCGGGCCCGGTTGCGGATGTTGCGGTAGGCCTCGGTCAGCCTTTTCAGGATCTCGTCCGAGATCTTGATGTCGTCCCGGTAGTCCTCGGCGGCGACCCACAGCCGCAGGATCTCGGCCCCGTACTTGTTTATGACCTCGTCCGGGGGGATGACGTTGCCCCGGGACTTGCTCATCTTGAAGCCCTCGCCGTCCACCACAAAGCCGTGGGTCAGGACATTCAAGTAGGGCGCCTTGTTCCGGGTGCCGACCGAGCAGAGTAGCGAGCTGTGGAACCAGCCCCGGTGCTGGTCCGAGCCCTCGAGGTACATCTCGGCCGGGCTGTGGAGTTCGTCGCGGACCTCGCAGACCGCGGCGTAGCTCACCCCCGAGTCGAACCAGACGTCCAGGATGTCAGTCTCCTTCTTGAACTCGGCCGCCCCGCAGTCCGGACAGGTCTCGCCCTCGGGCATCAGGTCGCCCACCTCGCGGGAGAACCAGGCGTCGGCCCCCTCGACCTGGAAGATCTCGTCCAGGCGATCCCCGATCCGCTCGTTGTAGATCGGCTGGCCGCAGGCGGCGCACTTGAAGACGGTGATGGGCACGCCCCAGCTCCGCTGGCGGGAGATGCACCAGTCGGGCCGCTTGGCGATCATGTCGTAGATCCGGTCGCGGCCCCAGGAGGGGATCCACTGGACCTCGTCGATGGCCCGCAGGGCGTTGTCCCTGAGCCCGGTCTTTTCCATGGAGATGAACCACTGCTCGGTGGCCCGGAAGATGACCGGATTCTTGCAGCGCCAGCAGTGGGGATAGGAGTGGGTCAGGTCCTCGGCCCCCATCAGGGCCCCGACCTCGGCCAGCTTGTCCTTGACCGGCTCGTTGGCCTCGAAGACGTTCAGCCCGGCGAAAAAGGGGACCTCGCTGATGAACCGGCCCTGATCGTCCAGGGGTGAATAGACGTCCAGGCCGTAGTCCAGGCCGGTCTCGTAGTCCTCGCGGCCGTGGCCCGGGGCGGTGTGGACCAGGCCGGTGCCGGCGTCCAGGGTGACGTAGTCGGCCAGGACAAAGAGCGAGTCCCGATCATAGAGGGGGTGGCGGGCCTTCTTGCCCTCGAGCCTATCGGCCTTGAACGTGGCCAGGACCTCCGGGTCCTTGATCCCGAATTTGTCGAGGCAGTAATGCATCAGCCCCTCGGCCAGGATCAGGACCTCGTCCCCGGCCTTGACGGCGACGTAGTCCAGGTCAGGGTGGAGGGCGATGGCCAGGTTGGCCGGGATGGTCCAGGGGGTGGTCGTCCAGATGACGGCATAGACCTTTTGGCCGGCCAGCCCGGGGATGAGATCGGACAGGTCATCGGTGACCAGAAATTTGACGAAGATCGAGGGTGACTCGTGATCGGCGTACTCGACCTCGGCCTCGGCCAGGGCCGTCTCGCACGAGGCGCACCAGTAGATGGGCTTTTTGGAGCGGAAGACCGCGCCGCTCAAAAAGAAGCGGCCGAACTCGCGGGCGATGACGGCCTCGTAGGCATACCTCATGGTCAGGTAGGGGTTCTCCCAGCGCCCGGGGACGCCCAGGCGCTTGAACTCGCTGCGCTGGACGTCGATGTACTTCTCGGCAAAGGCCCGGCAGGCCCGCCGGATCTCGGTCTGGGTCATGGCGAGCTTTTTGCGGCCCAGTTGCTTGTCCACCTCGTGCTCGATGGGCAGGCCGTGGCAGTCCCAGCCCGGGACATAGGCCGCGTCAAAGCCGGTCATCTGCCGGCTCTTGATCACGAAGTCCTTGAGGACCTTGTTCAGGGCGGTGCCCATGTGGATGTGACCGTTGGCGTAGGGCGGCCCGTCGTGGAGGATGTACTTGGGCCGGCCGGCGGCCTTGGCGCGCATCAGGTCGTAGAGGCCCACCTGCTCCCAGCGGTCGAGCGTCTCGGGCTCGCGCCGGGCCAGGTTGGCCTTCATCGGAAAACCGGTTCGCGGCAGGTTGAGGGTGTCCTTGTAATTCATTTTTTGGCACCTGGATTGGGGGGCCGACCATGAACGCTGATCCGGGGCGGGCCGTCCGGGGCCTGATCCATGGCCGCCCGCCGTAAATCCGGATCATGTTTACCATAGTCGCCCTGGTTGTCAAGCCGGGCCGGATCGGCTTTTGGTCCGGCCCCCGTCTTTGTCAGCCTGGACCCTTTGTGTTAGGTTTGAGCCAACCCCTTTCGAGGCATGAGCCCCATGGGCGAACTGATCGATTTCATGGACCGGGTGGCCCAGGTCAAGACGGCCAAGGGCGCCGAGGACGTCCTGGCCAAGGCCGGTCAGACCCTGGCCTATCTGTTCGCCCTGCTGAACCGGGTCCGCCAGACCTTTGACGGCATCCGGACCGAGGCCATCCCGGCCGAGGATTATCAGGCCGCCGTGACCCGGCTGACGGCCATCCGGCGGGAACTGGGCGACCTGGAACGGGCGACCGCGATCTTTCTGGACGAGGTGATCGTCCTGCTGATCGAGCACTTCAAGCGCCTGTCTGAAAAGACCTGAAGATTTCGCCTCGGGTCGTCTGGGTTTCGGCCCCTCCCGCCGGTTTTGCCGAACAAAAAAACGGCCGCCTGAGAAACAGCGGCCGCCCGAGTCCTGGATTGAGCCCTGGTCGTCGTCTAGGCGACCCCCTCCGGCTTACGCGGCCGGCCGGAAATAATGCCTCGGGCGGTCAGTGGGCCGCGGCCGATGGGGGCGCGCACCTCGCCGCCCTTGCCCTTCGACCCCGGGTATGTCCTGACCGCGCTCATGTCGCCTCCAGCGCTCCGGTCGCCTTGACCGGTCCAGGCCCCGACAACGGGCCTGACTACAGGACAAACTATACTCAAAACACGGCGAGTGTCAATCGCCGATCCGTCGGCGGGACCCGGCCTTGGAGTGTTAATCACACCCATCTGGGCGGCCAGTTATGCTATATAGAGGGGGCGGGCGAGAGTGGCGGAACTGGTAGACGCACTGGGTTTAGGGTCCAGCGCCATAGGCGTGGGGGTTCGACTCCCCCCTCTCGCACCTCGCCACTGTTTATTAGCACTGCCTTACCAGAACTTGAATCGTGCTGTCCACCGAACCCCGGGGGCTCCGTTATTAAAAAATTCTTCTCGACGCCGAGAGATGAATTGTCCAGTCTGGGGTCATGACTAGCCCCCTCTATCTTTCGCTTGGCCAATACGCCCGCCAGACCTTTGGCGTGCCACTGATAAAGATCCCCCTGGACGCCGGGTTCACCTGTCCCAACCGGGACGGGACCATCGGCCGGGGCGGGTGCGTGTATTGCGACCCCCTGGGCTCGGGGACCGGGGCGGCGGGCCGCCTGAGCGTGGCCGAGCAACTGGAGGCGGGTCTGGCCCGGGTGCGGACGCGGGTGGCTGAAGGTAAGGAACGGCCCAAGGTCGTGGCCTATTTCCAGGCATTCAGTAATACCCACGCCCCGGTCGAGAAGTTGGCGGCACTGTATCGGCCGGCATTCGACTCGCCCGAGGTGGATCTGGTGGCCATCGGCACCCGGCCGGACTGCGTCGGCGGCGAGGTGCTGGATTTTTTATCTGAGTTGAACCGAAAAAAACCGATCTGGCTGGAACTGGGCCTGCAAACGGCCTCGGACGAGATTTTAGTTAAAATCAACCGGGGTCACACGGCCGGACAGTTCGCCGACGCGGCGAGGCGGGCGGCCGAGCGGGGTTTTTTGTTATGCGCCCACGTCATCGTCGGCCTGCCGCGCGAATTTTTTGTCCATGTAGAACAAACCGCCCGATTCTTGAGCGAATTGCCGGTGGGCATGATCAAGATTCATACCCTGTACGTGCCGCAGGGGAGCGTCCTGGCCGAGTGGTACGAGGCCGGCCGGTTCGAGCCCTGGACCCGGGAAGACACGGTGGAGGGCGTGATCCGGTTTTTGGAGAGGACGCGTCCCGAGGTGGTCATTGCCCGGCTGACCGGCGATGCCAAGCCTGGCCAGTTGGTTGCCCCGACCTGGGCCGCGGACAAGGCCGGCCTGCTCCGGATGATCAGGCACCGGATGACGGCAGAGGGGCGGTTTCAGGGTTCACGGTGCACTCTGGACAGATAGGTTTCGATCATCCAACCACCCACCCTGATAATTTTAAGACAGGCACCCCCCGGCAGTAAAAATGTATTCATGGCTATGGCATGGCCCCGGGCCCTCATCGAGGGAAGAGGGCGTGTGTCTTATTAATCATTTGACCTAGCGGCCTGCCCGGTTTATTGTGAGAAATGTCTTTGGTGATTGTATAAAAATCACCCGCAAGTATCTTATCACATCGTGTGCCATGGCTTGGAGTTAATCGAACAGGCCCTGGCAGTTCAGAGACAGGGCATTTTATCGTCGCTCAAATTGGCAGTCCATTCGGTGAGATCCATGCCAATGGGGGGATAAAATGAGGCGCCTGATCTTTTTGGTTTTGTGCCTGGTACTTGTCGGATCGGTGACCGATTCACAGGCCATCACGTACCGCAACGAACCACCAGGCTTTCGTGGCCTGCGATGGGGCACCAGAACAAATCGAATCAAGGGGTTAAAATACTTACAGATTGATGAGCAGGCAGATAAAAAAAGCATATTCACATTCGGAGATGTAGTTCAAGTATTCAACTCCCTCAAGTCGGCTGGTTTCAGCATGAACAAATCTATCAAGATGCTAGTGCCAATCATTGACCTCGCTAGGGCCGAAGGGACAAGTTTATCCATAACTGGAGAAACAGTTGCCTTTATAATGAAGACATTCAAACTGCGGTCAAATGAAACTAGGCGTTTAGTTGATGTAATTGCCGGTGTCATCAGCGTATCCAAGCTCACCATGAAAAATTTGAGCGATGCAATAAAAGTTGCGGCAAAAATTTTCGCCAGGCTGAACTATTCAGAGCAGGATATGTTGGTAGCACTTGCCATTGCTTCAGAAGCTGGTGTTTTTGGATTTCGTGCTGGATATGCATGGAGGAGAATCCTAATGTCACTGTTCCGTCCTTCGATGTTGGCCTATAAATCAATGGTTACACTAAAACTAGGCCTATTCAATACCAATAAGAAGAGGCTGCCGATACCAGTTATCCTTGAGCAATTTAAATGGGGACTGAAGAACTTGGCAACCAGAAATATGGTTCTAAAGCATTTAGTTAATATATTCGGGCTCGAATCTCTACCTGTCGTAATAAAGGGCGTTGTATTTGGTATAGATGGTTGGGCGAGATTGGAGGCACGGGCTATACACAGCCCCACAGCCTTGGAAAAGGCGCAAGCTAAAAAATCGCCAACCGAAGGGAGAAAACCTTCGACTGCATTACCTATGGATCGTCTGGCTATTTTTACTGGAAATTTTCCGATAAAGGCTTATATTCGCCAAAAAAATGGTTTAAAAGTGGGGACGATTCAGGCAAAATCAATCCATTACATATTCGCGTACAAGCGCCTTCTAGCCGTCGAAATTCAGGCATACGGCTCATCAAACGTCAAGGCCCTCTATGGTTACCTTCAAAAGCGGTACGGCTCAGGCAACAAGATGCCTGGTAGTATGGGCGGTGGCCTTGGTTGGCTCGGGTATAGAACAATAATGTTCTTAAAAATGAACCCCGCGGAGGACCATGCTCAATTCGTAATGATCTCACCCCGAATATTGAAATGGGCATCCACGGAGGCCAAGAGGCGCTAAAGCAGGGACATGCGAAGAACATCCCTAATTATTAAAAATGCGCGGGGCCGGGCAAGGGAGATTTAGGCGGTTACCTACCACCAGGCGGCGGTCGAGCCGACTCGTTTGGCCGGCGGTCCCGGGGGTTGATTTTGGCCGGACGGGCCTGGTAGTCTGCTTTAACAATCCGGACTGATTTCCTCCCGAACCGACTCAGGAGAAAGCGACATGAAAGCCTTCCGGTTCATCCTCACGGCAATGACTATCGCCCTGTCCATCTGTCTCTTGATCGCGGCCGGCCCGGTGGCCGCCAAGCCGTCCATCGCCAACGCCGCGAAGATCGTTCCGTCCGACATGGCCGATCCCATGTTCACCAAACCGAAGGCCGGCCCCAAGCCCTGCCCTGCTAAAGCGACCCTGGTCAAGATCGACCGGACCGACCGCCAGTGCCTGTGGTGCCCGCCGGGCTACACCGGCCACGTCTTTTTGCACGGCACCTGGATGTGCTATCGCTGCCAGGCCAAGAAGACGGCCGGCATGGTCCTGGTCAAGGGCAAGGACCGCCACTGGTGCGTCCGCTGCCAAAAGGGTTTTTCGTATCATCCCCGGCGGCGGAAATGCGTCCGCCCCAGCCTGAAGTAAAGGCTGCCGTGGAACTGATCGCCTGGCGATTGGAAACGGCCATCGGTCCCGTGTTCGGGGCCGAGGACGAGGCCGGACGTCTCGTGTCCGTCGGCCTGTCCGCCAGGCGTTTCCTGCTTCAAAAACTTGATCGCCGCTTCGAGGCTACCCACCTGCGAAGGGTGGACGATCCCCTGTCCCTGCGCTCGGGCCGGCAGGTCGCCCAGTATTTCGGGGGAAAACGCCGGCGGTTCTCGCTCGAACTGGATGAGGCCGGGACCGAGTTCCAGCG
The DNA here is from genome assembly GCA_964569795.1 of uncultured Desulfarculales bacterium. GTDB lineage: Bacteria > Desulfobacterota > Desulfarculia > Desulfarculales > JAHJDS01 > JAHJDS01. The sequence goes on from CAZMVB010000009.1 coordinate 41,959, forward strand.
GGCGGTCTGGCGGGCCTGCCGGAGAATCGCTTACGGTAAAACCCTGTCCTACGGCCGCCTGGCCCAGAAGCTGGGCCGGCCCGGGGCCGCCCGGGCCGTGGGCGGGGCCCTGAACAAGAACCCGATACCCCTGGTCACGCCCTGCCATCGGGTCATCGGGGCCGACGGGTCGCTCACGGGCTTTGGCTCGGGGATCGACAACAAGCGCCGGCTGCTTACGTTCGAGGCCGGTGGCCAGCCCCTCCTGGACCCGGCCCTGGTGCCCCTGCCCGTGGCCATGTCGGACCTCAAGCGGGCGACCCTGGCCGATAACTGCGGCAACACCGGTTTCCTGGGATTCTCGCCGGACGGGAGCCGCTACCACCTGGTGGTGCCCGTGGACAAGCAGATCGCCGCCGGGGTCAAGGCCAAGAACCGCCCCACTGACGGGACCCCCTTTGGCGGATACACCGGCTGGCGCTATTTCGAGTGCGACCCCTACCCGCCGGCCCCGCGCGAGGCCGAGGCCGACGCCGAGGCCAGGCAGACCCAGGTGAAAATCACGGCCGTGGCCCTGGTCGAGTGGGCCCGGGCCCAAGGCTTCGAGGTCCGCGTCGAGGATGAATGAGCCGCCGGGCGATCAATCCGGCCGGGGCACCAGGCCCTTGCGCACGTAAACGAACCAGTAAACCAGGCCCACCAGGACCGAACCCCCGACGATATTACCCAGGGTCACCGGCAGGAGATTGCCCCCCAAAAACCGGAGCCAGGTCAGATCGGCCGCCAGGGCCGGCGTCTGGTGCACCGCGGACCAGAACCCGGCCCCGGCCCCGGCCTTGACCAGAAGGCCCATGGGGATGAAGTACATGTTGGCCACCGAGTGCTCGAAACCGGCGGCCACAAAGGCCGTGATCGGAAAGATGATGGACAGGATCTTGTCCGTGGTCGTCCGGGCGCTGTAACACAGCCAGATGGCCAGGCAGACCAAAGCGTTGCAGGCGATCCCCAGAAAAAAGGCCCGCCCGAAGCCCAGGCTGCACTTGGCCTGGGCAATGGACAGGATCTCGAGGCCGACCTGGCCGCGGCCGGACAGGTGGATCCCAGACAAAAACATCAGCCCGGCCGTGGCCGTGGCCCCCAGGAAGTTGCCGATATAAACCAGGCCCCAGTTACGCAGGACCCGCCAGGTCGAGATCCGGCGGTTGGCCCAGGCCATGATGATCAGGTTGTTGCCGGTGAACAGCTCGGCCCCGCCGACGACCACCAGGATCAGGCCCAGGCAGAAGGCCAGGCCCCGCACCAGCCCGACCAGACCCCAGGGGGCCCGAGCCGCCAGGCCGGTGGCCGCAAAGGTAGAAAAGATTGCCCCCAGGGCGATGAACGCCCCGGCCAGGATCCCCAGGACCAGGGTGTTGCGCCACCCCATGGCGGCCTTGGTCACCCCGGTCGATTCGGCCCTGGCCGCCATCTCGGGGGGCATCAGGGCGTCGATTCCGGCAACCACCTTTGGTGACTCCATTTCCTTCCTCCCGGTTTGTCAGCGGGCGACCCGCCCCTCAGGCCGCGGGTTTGACCTCTGGGGACGGCCTCAGGCTACTCGAAAATCGCCGGTCGATCAACGCCCGGCCTCGGACGAATGCAGGGTCAAGGCGGGTTTGACCCGGCCGCGGCCTTCAGGGTAAGATTGCCGGACGGGATGACAGGGAGGTATCATCGTGAACGTTTACGTCCGGGCCATGAGGCTGCCCTTCTGCACCGGATCGGTGCTGCCGGTGATCATCGTCGGGGCCTGGGTCTGGCCCCATCTGTCCTGGCCGTATTTCATCGCCTGCGTGGTCGGCGCGGCCTGCCTTCACCTGGGGGCCAATCTGATCAACGACTATTACGACGCCCGGGGCTCGGACCCGATCAACGTCCGGGCCACCCCCTTTTCCGGGGGCAGCCGGGTGATTCAGGAGGGGCTGCTGCCGGCCCGGACGGTCCTGACCATGGCCCTGACCTTTTTCGCCGTGGCCGTGGCCATCGGCCTGGCCCTGGTCTTCACCCACCGGCCCTGGGTGGCCGTGATCGGTCTGCTGGGCCTGCTGCTGGGCCTGCTGTATTCGGCGGCCCCGGTCCAGTTCATGACCCGGGGCCTGGGCGAGGCGGCCATCTTCCTGGCCTTCGGCCCGGTCCTGACCCTGGGGGCGGGCTACGTCCTGACCGGTGCCGTGACCTGGCAGGCCTTCCTGCTCGGCCTGCCCCTGGGCTGGATCATCACCGCCGTGCTGTGGATCAACCAGTTCCCCGACCTGGAGGCCGATCGGGACGCGGGCAAGGCGACCCTGGTGGTCCGGCTGGGCCTGCGTAGGTCGCGGCTGGTCTATGGGGCGCTGATGCTCCTGCCGTACCCGACCCTGATCGTCCTGTCCCTGCTCCGGGTCGTCCCCTGGTGGACCCAGGTGGCCTGGCTGTCCCTACCGCTGGCCCTCAAGGCCGTGACCATCGCCTGGAAGAATCCGGATGAGGTCCTGCCCGCCCAGGGCCTGACCATCATGACCCATACCGCCCACGGCCTGCTGATCAGCCTCGGCCTGGTCCTGGGACACTACCTGACCCGGATCGGGTGATGACCGCCCCCGCGGCCGGCGACCCGCCCCCCCGGCCCGCCCCGGGGCGGATCTTGGGTCTGGATCCGGGCCGGAAACGGATCGGCGTGGCCCTGAGCGACGAGTGGCGTCTGATCGCCACGCCCCTGACGGTCATCGTCCGGAAATCCGGACCGGCCGGCCTCGAGGCCGCGGTCGAGGAGGTGGCCCGCCTGGTCCAGGAACACGGGGTGGTCGAGGTCGCCTGCGGCCTGCCCAAGAACATGGACGGCTCGCTGGGGCGGTCCGGCCGGGCGGTGATGGATTTCGCCCAACGCCTCCAAGACCGGCTCGACTGCCCGGTGACCTTTGTTGACGAGAGACTGACCTCGATCCAGGCCGAGCGGGTCCTGCTCCAGGCCGACGTCAGCCGGGGCAAGCGCCGGGCGGCAATCGACAAGATGGCTGCGGCCCTGATCCTCCAGGGCAGACTGGACGCGGACAAGAATCTTACCTCACCCGGAGACCCGTCATCATGATGCGGACGCTGATGATCGTCCTGGCCGTCGTGGTCGTCCTCTTGGTCGGCCTGGGCTTCTGGATCAAACGTCAGATCTACACCCCGGTGGCCGTGCCCGCCTCCTTGGCCCAGTTGCCGCCCACCCGGGGCGTGCCCTGGCTGGCCATGGCCGAGTTGTTCGAATCGGGACGGCTGTACAGCCCCTACCCCCTGGTCCTCCGGATCAAGCGGGGGATCAGGTTCCGGGACCTGGCCGCCCAGCTCAAGCAACGGGGACTCATCCGCAGCCAGTTACTGTTCATCCTCCTGGCCAAGGTCACCCACAAAGAGAACCGGCACCAGCACGGCCTCCACGTCATCAAGGGGCCCTTGAACGCCCTCCAGCTCCTGGCCGAGATCACCAAGCCCGGCCTCAAGGCCGAACACAATCCGGTCCTGATCCCGCCGGGCAAGAACATCTGGGAGGTGGCGGCCATTCTCCAGAACAAGGGCGTGGCCGACCGGGTCCGGTTCATCCGACTGGCCTTTGACCCGGTGGAGGTCAAGGCCCTGGGCCTGCCGGGCAACAGCGTCGAGGGCTACCTCTTTCCGGACACCTATGACATGCCCCGGGGCAAGGGGGCCCGCTGGGCCCTGTCCACCATGGTCAAGCGCTTTTTCGAAAAGTACCGGCACCTCGAGGCCCAGGCCCGGACCGCCGGCCTGACCATGGAGCAGGTGGTGACCATGGCCTCGATCGTGGTCCGCGAGGCCGGACCCGGGGAGCGGAAAAAGATCGCCGGCGTCCTGTACAACCGGCTCAATTTCCGCGACCGCCGCGGCCGGCTCCAGCCCATGCCCCTGGCCATGGATCCGACGACCATCTACGGTGTGCTCCTGGCCGAAAACCGGGTCCGGCTCCGCCGGGCCTTGCGGGGCAAGGACGTGAGTTTCGTGGTCACCACCAATTTCAACCTCAAAAAGGTCCACCTCCAGGACCCCACCAATCCCTACAATACCTACCTCCACGCCGGCCTGCCCCCCGGGCCGATCGCCAGTCCGGGCCTGGCCTCGCTCAAGGCCGTGCTCGAGCCGGAACGGACCAGATACCTCTATTTCGTGGCCAAGGACGACGGGACCAACACCCACCACTTCTCGGTCACCTCGGCCGAGCACGCCCTGGCCGTGGCCTGCTATCAGAAGCGGCCCAAAAACCAGGCCGCCTGCCGGCGCCTGGAGCAGATGAAACGCCGGCCCTAGCCCCTTGACCTGAGGCCCAAAAATGCCATAATAAATTTCAGGGCCGGTCCGAGTCCACGGGCTCCCGGCAGGGATGCACCGGGCTCGGCCGGTCGAGTTGCACAACACGATTGGCGTGGCGGTCAAACCGGTTGTGGCGACCGCCGCGTCCTGGAAAGGGCAGGGCGACTCTGGCCGACAGAGTCGTGAGGGGCGCCGGGCGTTGGAGAACAATCCGTCCAGTAAGAACGGAATGGATCCGGGCAAGGTCCGGGCCATCTGGGACAAGGTCAGCCGCACCAAGGAGGCGCTGGCCCACGAGGACATCCAAAACGCCCTGAAAGATGTCGTTCAGGCCCTGACCCTGTTCGTGGGCTCCAAGATGCTCAAGAACGAGCGGGAGGCCCTGACCGAGGAGATCGACAATCTCCTCTACCGCCTCATCTCGGACAACACCTTCAAGCGGACCTTTGGACCGGTCTCCTTTCCGGCCGGACACGATTACCAGACCGTCATCGAGTTTTTCGAAAAGCTGGCCAAGGTCGGCGGGGAGATCCCCGAGGCGGTCATGGAAGAGGCCGACACCCTGCGGGCCCAGGGCCAGGTCCAGGCCGCGGCCGACAAGATCAAGGCCCTGATCATCGAGTATCCCCTGGATCTGGACCTGCACCTCCAGGTCGGGGAAACGCTGCTCGGGTGGGAGCAGTACGAGGACGCCCGGGAGGTCCTGGAAGAGCTGCTCGACCGGCACCACAACCCGGTCCTGGTCCTGAACCGCCTGGCCATGGCCCTCAAGCGGCTCAAGCGATTCAACGAGGCCATCGATCGTTACAAGCAGGCCCTCAAACTGGCCCCCCGGGACGAGGGACTGTATTTCAACCTGGCGGTGACCCTGGCCGAGACCCGGGAATTGGCCGCGGCCAAGAAGGTCCTGGAGATGGCCTTGAACCTCAGGCCGGAATTTCCCCAGGCGTCACAATTGCTTGAAACTATTGAGCAAGCCCTGTCCAAGGACCAGAGGCTCAAGGACGACTGAGGCCGCGGTCCAAAAAATTGACTCGCGACTTGCGATCATGATAGTGTCTTCTGACGATACCGGCCAATAACCAAACAACGGGGATTAAATGAAACGCGTGGTCTTGTTTACAGGGCTGTTCGCCCTGTTTCTGGCCCTGTGCCTGCCCCTGAAACTGCAGGCGGCCGTGATTCGGGTGGCCGTGCTGCCGTTCAATATCAATGCCCCGCGGGGAAACGAGTACCTCGGCCGGGGATTGATGGACATGCTGTCCACCCGTCTGACCTGGCCCGGGCGGGTCGAGGTCATGGACCGGGGACGGGTCCAGGCCGCCGTGAAGCGGGTAGGGCGGCGCGTCACCCGCGAGCTGGCCATCAAGATCGGCCACTATCTGGGGGCCGATTACGTGATCTTCGGGTCCCTGACCAAGATCGGCCAGTCAATCAGCCTCGACGCCGAAATAATCAACCTGTCCACCGGGAAGACCATTCTCAGCCTCTCGGCCCGGGCCCCGAAAATGGACAACCTGATTCCCCGGGTGGACAACTTCGCCCGGCGCATCAGCCGTCAGGTCTTCGGCCGCGGGCCCGGGGGCCGGGCCGCGGCCACCGGACCCCGGACCTATCCCGGCTCGGGGGTCTCGCCCCTGAGTCCGGCCTATCTCCGGATTCTGGGCGGCCTGGCCTCGGAGAACATCTGGCGCAGCCCCCGGTTCAACGAGATCGTCCAGGGGCTGGCCTTCGACGACCTGGACAAGGACGGCAAGTTCGAACTGGTCGTCCTGTTCACGCATTCGCTGTCCATCTACCGCATGGTGAACAACCGCTTCATCCGCCTGTTCCGGTACAAGGTGGGCCGCGGTATCCAGAACCTGTTTGTGGACACGGCCGACATCAACGGCAACGGCTACCCCGAGATCTTCGTCAGCGCGATCCATGGCGAACAGACGGCCTCCTACGTCCTCGAGTACAGCGGCGGGACCTACCGGGTGATCGTCAAGAACTCCGACTGGTACTTCCGCGTGATCAAGATGCCCATGCATCGGCCCATACTCTATGGGCAGCACAAGGCCGTGGGCGTGGCCTTCCTGCCGGGCTCGCTGTCCATCCTCAAGTGGGGCGGCAACGACTACGTCGCCGCCAGCGGCGCCGGCATGCCCCGCGAAATCAACGTCTTCAATTTCGCCCTGGCCAACATGGACCGCTCCGGCGGCCCGACCATCGCCATGATCAACCCCAGCTTCCTGCTCTACGTCATCAAGCAGGACGGCCAGGTCCTCTATGAATCGGACTCCTATTTCGCCCGCTCGGACAAGGCCATCAGGGTCTCCGTGTTCCAAGGCCTGGACCAGGAGACCTGGTACTACTTCCCGGCCCGGATCAGGGTGTACGACCTCAACGGCGACGGCCGCAGCGAGCTGATGGTCATCCAGCACCGCCAGCGCGGTCTAGACAGCCTGCTCAAGGTGGGAACCGTGGAACTCAGCCACGGCGCGGTCATCTGTTACGCCTGGCGCAAGGTCAGCCTGTTCGAGCTGTGGCGGACCCAGCGCCTGAGCGGCCGGACCGTGGACTTCATCATCGGACCGCTCAACAACGACGGCAAGATCCGCATCGTCCTGGCCGTGGTCCAGAAGGGCCGGCGGGGATTGTTTTCCCGGAGCTACAGTCACCTGATCAGCTTCGATCTGGACGTAAACCGGCTGTACCAGCAGCGTCGCCGCTGAGGGAGCACGTTTTTGCTTGACTAGTCGGGCGCGCCTTATTAATTAATGGCGGCGTGCCTCGAAAAAAACGGCGGTGTAGCTCAGTTGGTCAGAGCATGCGGCTCATATCCGCAGTGTCCGGGGTTCAAGTCCCTGCACCGCCACCACTTCAGGGGGCGGCGGACTGCCTCCCCGGGGAGCGCCGGGGGTTGACAACCGAATTAATCTAATTATATTAAGGCTGGAGGTCCGGCCCGGCAGGGGCCGGATATAGTGCTCGAGGGGCTCCATCCCTGTTCGTGATGGAGGGAGACATGCCGATCTACGAATACCAGTGCCAGAAATGCTCCAAGATCACCGAGGAGCTGCAGAAATTTTCCGATCCGCCCCGGCGGAAGTGCCCCCACTGCGGCGGCAAGGTGGAAAAGCTCATGTCTTTGGGCAGTTTTCACCTGAAGGGCTCGGGCTGGTACGTCACCGACTACAAGGGCAAGAACAGTTCGACCGCCGAGACCCCCAAGGCGGACAAGGCCGAAAAGACCGAGACCAAAAAAGAGTCAAAAAAGGCCGAGAAGAGCGGCGACTGATCTTTTTCGCTACAAGTGTCTTGACAGACCCCGTCCCCCCAAGGGGGCGGGGTTTTTTACAATTACAATCGATCAGAGGCGCGGTCACGGTCCGGGCCGCCCGCCCCCTCGATCAAACCCACGCCCGGGAGGCCGTGATGGACCAGCCGACCCTGCTCAAGAACATCCCGTACCAAAAACCTCAGAACCTGGTCGATCTGGTGGACTACGAGGAGGGCCGGGTGGTCAGCCGGACCTTTGCCCAGAACCCCGGCCTCAGCCTGACCCTGTTCGCCTTTGACCAGGGCGAGGGCATCAGCGCCCACACCGTCTCGGCCGACGCCCTGGTTCTGGTCTTGGACGGCGAGGCCACGGTCGAGATCGGCGGCCGGGTGATGAAGGTCGGGGCCGGCCAGGTGGTGGCCATGCCCCAGGGCGTGCCCCACGCCCTGACCGCCGAGGAGCGGTTCAAGATGCTGCTCACCGTGGTCAGACCGCTAAGCAGTATTCCCGATTGACAGTTTTAGCCGGGGAGGCTACTGATAGGGGTGTCCGCGCCCCGGGGGACTGGCCGCGAACCAGGGAACCCGACGCCCTGGTGCCCGGGGGCTGACTTGACACCCCGGCGCGGGCCGGTGTAGCCTCCCCTATTTGGCGCTCAGGCAGGGGCCATGGCTGACAAACCCAAAAAAATCGCCTCCGTACGCGGCATGAAGGACCTCCTCCCGCCCGAGAGCGACCTGTGGCGGTTCATGGAGGAGGCCGCCCGCTTGACCTTCGGGACCTACGGCTACCGCGAGATCCGGACCCCGGTCCTGGAGAGGACCGAACTGTTCGCCCGGGCCATGGGGGCGACCACGGACGTGGTCCAGAAGGAGATGTACACCTTCACCGACCGCTCAGGCGACTCGCTGACCCTCCGACCCGAGGCCACGGCCGGGGTCTGCCGGGCCTTTATTCAGGAGGGGCTCTACAGCCAGGGCCAGTTCAAGTTCTTTTCGCTCGGCCCCATGTTCCGACACGAGCGGCCGCAAAAGGGGCGCTTCCGGCAGTTCACCCAGTTCAACGTCGAGGCCCTGGGTTTTTCCGAGCCCATGATCGACGCCGAGCAGATCGTGATGCTGACCCAGCTTCTGGACCGGCTGGGGGTGCAGAACGTCGAGATCCACCTCAACTCCCTGGGCGACGACACCTGCCGGCCAATATATAAAACGGCCCTGATCGAGTTTTTCGCACAGTACGAGCCTCGGCTGTGCCAGGACTGCCGCCGGCGGATGCGGGAAAACCCCTTGCGGGTCCTGGACTGCAAGCAGGAGGGCTGCCAAAAAATAGCGGCCCGGGCCCCGACCCTGTCCACCTTTTGGTGCGACGATTGCCGGGCCCACTTCGAGGCCGTCCAGGAATTTTTGCAGGCGGCCGGGGTGAAGTACACCGTCGATCCGAGGCTGGTACGCGGCCTGGACTACTACACCCGGACCACCTTCGAGGCCCTGGCCGGCGAGCTGGGGGCCCAGAACGCGGTGGCCGGCGGCGGGCGTTATGACAACCTGATCCGGGAGTTGGGCGGCCCGGACACCCCGGCCATTGGGTATGCGGTCGGGGTCGAGCGGCTGTCCCTGTTGGTCGATCAGGAACTGGTTGAGAAACCGAAATGCGAATTATTCATTGCCGCATTAGGAAAGAAGGCAAGGAGAGAAGCATTTGCTGAGGCTTCACTTTTACGTCGCTCTGGTTTGTGGGTAGAAATGGACCCATCTGACCGAAGCTTACGATCACAGATGAAAAAGTCTGATCGTTTAGAAGCGAGAAAAACAAAAATTGTTGGCGAAGAAGAAATTGAGAAAGGAGAAGCTATATATAGAGACATGGAGACCGGTCAGCAGGAAGTAGTTCCCTCTCCGCCTATTGGGACCTTAAGGCAACTTGCGCTTCCAAACCTCTATGCGCTTAATGTCTTTTCATCATTAAAAGAATTAAGCAGTTTCTTTGAACAAGCAAAGAAACTTAGCGCAACAGTAGACTCAATCAAAATACCACAACTAATCAAAGCCCAACAAGCTATGATAAAGCAATATGAACCGTTACTAGAAACTTTTTCTAAAACCGCACAAACAATGGGTCTAGACCAACAACTATTCGAGCGACTGAAAATGTTTAGAAATTTGTATTCGCATTCATATGCTTTTGCTAAGTTGGCAATGCCTACTGATGAAAAAGGTCAGAAAGATCAACAAACTTCAAAAAAAACATCCAATATTGAAACTGAAGAAGACAAGGATGTTTAGTAATTATCTAGGAGACCGACCTTGGCCCGATTCATCGACGACCTGAAACGCACCCACCACTGCAACGCCCTGTCCGCCGGCGACGAGGGCGCCGAGGTGGTCCTCATGGGCTGGGCCCACCGCCGCCGGGACCACGGCGGCCTGATCTTCGTTGACCTCCGCGACCGCGAGGGCATCACCCAGGTCGTCTTCAACCCCCAGATCGACGAGCACGCCCACCAGGTCGGACACCTCATCCGGTCCGAATACTGCCTGGCCGTGAAAGGCCGGGTCGAACTCCGGCCCGAGGACATGGTCAACCCCAAGCTGGCCACGGGCGAGATCGAGGTTTACGTCACCGAGTTCGAGATCCTGGGCGCGGCCGAGAACCCGCCCTTCCAGCTCGAACTCGACGAGGATCGCTCCGAGGTCTCCGAGGCCATCCGGCTGACCCACCGCTACCTGGACCTCCGCCAGCCCTGGGTGGCCCGGCACCTGAAACTCAGGCACAAGTGCGCCTCGTTCGTCCGGCACTTCCTGGACGGCGAGGGCTTCATCGACGTCGAGACCCCCTTTCTGACCCGGTCCACCCCCGAGGGGGCCCGGGACTACCTGGTGCCGTCGCGGGTCAATCAGGGGAAGTTCTACGCCCTGCCCCAGTCGCCCCAGTTGTTCAAGCAGCTGCTCATGGTCGCCGGGTTCGAGAAGTACTACCAGATCGTCAAGTGCTTCCGGGACGAGGACCTCCGGGCCGACCGCCAGCCCGAGTTCACCCAGGTCGATCTGGAGATGAGCTTTGTCAACGAGGAGGACATCTACGACCTCCTGGAACGGCTGATGGTCGGCCTGTTCCAGGAGGCCCTGGGCGTGGACCTGTCCCGCCCCTTTCCCCGGCTGACCTATGACGACGCCGTGGGCCGCTACGGCCTGGACGCCCCGGACGTCCGTTTTTCACTCGAGCTTTGCGAGGTGACCGACCTGGTCCGGGAGGCCGAGCTGCGGGTCTTCGCCGAGGTGGCCGCGGCCGGCGGCCTGGTCAAGAGCCTCAACTGCCCGGGCGGGGCCGAGCTTTCCCGCAAGGAGCTGGACGACCTGACCCAGTTCGCCGGGGTGTATGGGGCCAAGGGTCTGGCCTGGGTCAAGGTCAAGGACGACGGCGCCTGGCAGTCGCCCATCGCCAAGTTCTTCACCGACGGCCAGAAGGGGGCCGTGACCGAGCGCCTGGCGGCCAGGCCCGGGGATATCTTTTTTTTCGTGGCCGACCAGCCGGTCGTGGTTCACGAGGCCCTGGGCCGGCTCCGGCTCAGGCTGGCCGAGCGGTTCCGCCTGGTGGATCCGGGCCGGCACTCGCTGGTCTGGGTGACCGAGTTTCCGCTCCTGGAGTACGACCCGGACGAAAAGCGCTGGCAGGCGACCCACCACCCCTTCACCTCGCCCCGGCCCGAGGACCTGGACCTCCTGGCCGAAGAGCCGGGGCGGGTCAAGGCCCGGGCCTATGACCTGGTCTATAACGGCGTCGAGATCGGCGGCGGCTCGGTCCGGATCCATCGCCCCGAGGTCCAGGAGCGGGTCTTTGCGGCCCTGGGTATCGGCCCGGACGAGGCCGAGCGGAAATTCGGTTTCCTGCTCGAGGCCCTGAAATTCGGCGCCCCGCCCCACGCCGGACTGGCCCTGGGATTCGACCGGTTGACGGCCCTCCTGGCCGGGCGGTCCAGCATCCGGGACGTGATCGCCTTCCCCAAGACCCAGAAGGCGGTCTGCCCCCTGACCCAGGCCCCGGCCGACATCGATCCCGGCCAGTGGCTCGAGCTGGGTCTCCGCCGGGACGTCTGAGCCGACAGGACCCCGTCCCCCCGCCGCTCGCGGGGCGCCCGGGCCGCCCCACCCGGGAAAAATAATTGACATTTCCGCATGGCCAGATATAATTTTGGCACCGTCAGGAGCCCATTTTTTGTCACGGGAGGTTTTGAATGAAAACGAAGAAGCTGTTGGCTCTCTCTCTCGCCGCAGTGTTGGGCCTCGGCCTGGTGGCCATCGGGCTGTCCGGCTGCGGTTGTGGGGTCGAGAAGGTCGTCAAGCCGGCGCCGCCTCCGCCGCCTCCGCCGCCGCCTCCGCCCCCGCCGCCCGCGGCCTGCAAGGACTACACTGTGGTCAAGTGTGACACCCTTTGGACCATCGCCCAAAAGGTGTACAACGATGCCTTCTTGTGGCCCCTCATCTACAACGAGAACAAGGGCGTCATCAAGAATCCGCATCGCTTGAAACCCGGCATGGTCATCAAGATTTGCGTCATCAGCAAGTACAGTGACGCGGAGAAGGCGGCAGCCAGGGCTGAAGCCCGCAAGGCCAAGGCGATCAGGGGTCCACGCTGTCCCAAGTAGCACCGTAGCCTGACCCGAAGCGGTGTCGTTGTCACTCCCCGAAGGGGGCGTTACGTCCTGGGGCGTCACGTCTCCTCCGGGGGGCTCGAGGTCCTGATAACGGGGCTCCATTCTCGCCGCGAGCGAGGGAACCCGGGCGCCGGGGTGACCTGCCCCAGCCCGGATGCAAGAGCCCGGGGGTGACCCCGAGCCGGTGTCCCGGGAAGCAACCGGCCCATCGCGCCGGTTGACGAGGACAACCGGAGCCGAACGAACCGTTTCCCCGGTCAGACACGCGAAAAATCAGCGGGGGTCGCTCGGGGCGGCCCCCGTTGTTTTGTCCGCCCGCCGCAGCACCAGCTCCCACGGTCTTGATTCTCGTTTTCAAGAAGAGGCGGTCTCCCGTGACCTTTTCCGGCGGCCGCCTTTCCCGGCCGGCCGCTCCGATCCGGTGATCGGACGCCAGGAGAACCACGATGGCTCGTTTTAAACCGATCGAACATACCCCGCACCAGTTTTTCAAGCCCCGGCTGGTCGAGGTCGAAGAGCCGCAGCTCTTCCGCAACCTGTTCCCCTACGACCAGGTCCCGCGCATCGACTTTGATTTTCACGTCGTGCCCGTAAGTCCGGCCCGGGAGCCGATCATCACCGACACCACCTTCCGCGACGGACAGCAGGCCCGGCCGCCCTATTCCGCGGACCAGATCGTCACCCTGTTCGATTTCCTGCACCGGATCAGTGGCCCCCAGGGCGTCATCCGCCAGAGTGAGTTCTTCCTGTACAGCGAGCGGGACCGCGAGGCCGTGCGCCGCTGCCAGGAACTGGGCCACGCCTACCCCGAGATCACCGGCTGGATCCGGGCCAAGGCCGGGGACCTGGAACTGGTCAAGGAGATGGGCCTGACCGAGACGGGCATCCTGACCTCGGTGTCCGACTACCACATCTTCCTGAAGATGGGTCTCGACCGGAAAAAGGCCTTTGACCAGTACCTGGAGATCGCCCGCCGGGCCCTGGAGGCCGGGATCACCCCCCGCTGCCACTTCGAGGACGTGACCCGGGCCGACATCCCCGGATTCGCCCTGCCCCTGGCCGCGGCCCTGATGGACCTGGCCGCCGAGGCGGGACGGGACGTCAAGATCAGGCTGTGCGACACCCTGGGCCTGGGGGTGACCTATGCCGGGGCGGCCCTGCCCCGGTCGGTGCCCCGCATGGTCCGGGCCTTCATCGAGGAGGCCGGCGTGCCCGAACGCTGCCTGGAGTGGCACGGCCACAACGATTTTCACAAGGTCCTGGTCTGCGCCACCACGGCCTGGCTCTACGGCTGCGCCGCGGCCAACGGCACCCTGTTCGGCTTCGGCGAGCGGACCGGCAACCCGCCCATCGAGGGCCTGATCATGGAGTACATCGCCCTGACCGGCGAGGATCGGGGGATCGACACCCGGGCCATCACCGAGGCGGCCGATTATTATCAGGCCGAAATGGAGGCCCGCCTCCCGGCCGGGATGCCCTTTGTCGGCCGGGACTTCAACGCCACCGCCGCCGGAATCCACGCCGATGGTCTCCTCAAGAACCCGGAGATCTACAACATCTTCGACACCGACAAGCTCCTGGCCCGGCCGCCGGCGGTCATCATCAACGACAAGTCCGGCGCGGCCGGGGTGGCCCACTGGATCAACACCCGCCTGATCGGGGACCCGGCCCGGTACATCGACAAGCGGCATCCCGGCTTGGGCAAGGTCGTCAAGAAACTCGGTCAGCAATACGAGGCGGGCCGGACGACCTCCATGTCCCACCGGGAGATCGAGCATCTGGTCCGCAAGTACATACCCGAGCTGTTCGTCAGCGAGTTCGACCGCTTGAAGGCCAAGGCCCTGGGACTGGCCGAACACCTCATCGAGCCCCTCCTGGAGGCCGACGCCCTGGCCACCATGGCCCCGGTGATCATCGAGCCCCTGCTCGAGGACTTCCTGGAGACCAATCCCTTTGTCCAGTTCCTGTACGTCACCAACGCCCAGGGGTACAAGATCACCAAGAACATCTGTCACGTCACCGATCGGGCCAAGTACGAGGCCGCCCTGCTGGACGAGGACTTCTCCGGCCGGGACTGGTTCATCGGACCGATCAAGGACGGCCGGACCCACGTCACCGATTTCTACTCCTCCCGGATCACCGGGGCCCTGTGCATCACCGTTTCCGGGCCCATCCGCAACGCCGACGAGGAGATCATCGGCGTCCTGGGGGTCGATATCCGCTTCGAGGACATGGCCCGTCTGGACGAGGTGGTCTCCAATCCCGAGGAGGAGGATTGACGGCCGAGACCACCGCCTCGGAACTGGTTTTCGCTTGACGCCCGGGCACCACTTCTCTATAGTCAGAGGGCGCAACTCCGCCCCCAGTTAGGCTTTTCACCCCCGGGCTCGACCGGTCCAGGGGCGGGTCCGACCGGGGCCGCGGGGGGCGCTCCCATCGGGGGGAGGGGGGTGAATACCCCTGGGGCCGTTCGACCCGGGCCGCGGGTCGGCCGGTCTTCCGATTTGGAATTGTTACTCAGCCCACAATCCGGCGGATACGACCGACGCGACGGGCGGAGTTGAAGCTGAGGGTCAAGTTAAAGGAGGAATACCAGTGGCAGACGTGACCGCACCCATGGGCGGGAAAATCATCAAGCTCTCCGTGGCGGTTGGGGACAGCGTGGCCGAGGAAGACGAGGTGGCCATCCTCGAGGCGATGAAAATGGAAATGCCGATCATGTCTCCGGCCGACGGTGAAGTGAAGGAGATCAAGGTTTCCGAGGGCGACGCCGTGGACGCCGATCAGGTGCTCATGGTCATCGGCTAATGCTTCGTCCCCTGATTCAGGTGACAGGCGTGATTATTTCCTAAGGGGCGGTTCGGCGCGAACAATTTGGTCATCTGACCGGAGCTCGAGTGGGCCGAACCGGCCAGACCGCTCCCGTTGAGCGTCCGGCTGTTCAGGGGACGATACACCGGGCGGCAGGCGGAGGGCGCGGCCCGACCGGGGGCCGCGGTCTCCCGCTCCGACCGCCGCCGGGGCGCCCGTCGGCCCGGATTGTGAACTCAACCTCTGGCGGGCAGCGAAGGGGAGTCAGCCATGGCCGAGCCGACCAACAAGGACAAGATCGCCGAACTCCAGAAGCGGGACGAGCAGGCCAAGCTCGGCGGCGGCCGGAAGCGCATCGAGGCCCAGCACCAGAAGGGCAAGCTGACCGCCCGGGAACGGATCGACTACCTCCTCGACGACGATACCTTCCAGGAATTCGACCGCTACGTCGTCCATCGCTGCACCGACTTCGGCATGCAGAAAAAGAAGATCCCGGGCGACGGGGTGGTCACCGGTTACGGCACCATCGACGGCCGCCTGGTGTACGTCTTCTCCCAGGACTTCACCGTCTTCGGCGGGTCCCTGTCCGAGACCTTCGGCCAGAAGGTCTGCAAGGTCATGGACCTGGCCGTGCGCAACCGGGCCCCGGTCATCGGCCTCAACGACTCGGGCGGCGCCCGCATCCAGGAGGGCGTGGTCTCCCTGGGGGCCTACGGCGAGATCTTCCGGCGCAACGTCCTGACCTCGGGCGTGGTTCCCCAGATCTCGGCGATCATGGGGCCCTGCGCCGGCGGCGCGGTCTATTCCCCGGCCATCACCGACTTCATCTTCATGGTCGATGGCAAGTCCCACATGCACATCACCGGCCCCCAGGTGATCAAGACCGTCACCGGCGAGGAAAAGACCTCCGAGGAACTGGGCGGCGGCCGGGTCCACAACACCAAGAGCGGCGTGGCCCACTTCCTGGCCGAGAGCGACCAGGACTGCCTGGAGCAGATCAAGCGCCTGCTCGCGTTTCTGCCCTCGAGCTTCGAGTCCAAACCCCCGGTCCGCACCACCTCGGACCACGTCTCCCGGCTGGACATGTCCCTCCGGGACATCATCCCCGACAATCCCAAGAAACCCTACAAGATGAAGGACATCATCACGGCCGTCCTGGACCACAACGACTTCATGGAGGTCCACCGCTACTATGCCCGGAACATGATCGTCGGCTTCGGCCGCCTGGACGGGCATCCCGTGGGGATCGTGGCCAATAACCCGATGCACCTGGCCGGCTGCCTGGACGTGGACGCCTCGATGAAATGCTCCCGGTTCGTCCGCTTCTGCGACTGCTTCAATGTCCCGATCATCACCTTTGTCGATGTCCCCGGTTTCCTGCCCGGGGTCAACCAGGAGCACACCGGCATCATCAAGCACGGCTCGAAAATCATCTACGCCTACTGCGAGGCGACCGTCCCCCTGATCACGGTCATCACCCGCAAGGCCTACGGCGGGGCCTACGACGTCATGGGCAGCAAGCACCACGGCGCTGACATCAATTTCGCCTACCCCTCGGCCGAGATCGCGGTCATGGGACCCGAGGGGGCGGTCAACATCATCTTCCGCAAGGAACTCCAGGAGGCCGAGGACAAGGCCGCCGTCAACCGGAAGCTGGTGGACGACTACCGCGAAAAATTCGCCTCGCCCTACAAGGCCGCCGAGCTGGGCTACATCGACGAGATCATCCTGCCCGAGGAGACCCGGCCCAAGCTGATCTACGCCCTCAAGTCGCTGCTCCGGAAACGCCACTTCCGGCCCGACAAGAGGCACGGCAACATCCCCTTGTAAGGGCTCGGCCCCCCGGATCGGGCCGACAGTCGCGCCGCGTCACGGTTCGGGATTTTTTGACAAAAAACCTCGACGGCCCACAGGGTCCCCTGGACCGGGGCCGGCGCCTGGTGACGAATAAACTTGGGAGTATAAATGTTCGACCCCCGCCGCCTTGAACAAATCGCCGCCATGGTAGATTCCTGGAACGAAAAACTGGGCGAGAAACTTACCCAACGGCCCGAGCGGAAAACCGAGTTTGCGACCCTGTCCGAGCTGCCGGTGGCGCGCCTCTACACCCCGGCCGACGTGGCCGACTCGGATTACGACCGGGACCTGGGCCTGCCCGGGCGCTATCCCTTCACCCGGGGCGTCCAGCCGACCATGTACCGGGGGCGGTTCTGGACCATGCGCCAGTACGCCGGGTTCGCCTCGGCCGAGGAGTCCAACCGGCGCTACCGCTACCTCCTGGACGCCGGGCAGACCGGCCTGAGCGTGGCCTTCGACCTGCCCACCCAGATCGGCTATGACTCGGATCACGACCTGGCCCAGGGCGAGGTGGGCAAGGTCGGCGTGGCCATCGACTCCCTTCAAGACATGGAGCAGCTCTTCGACCGCATCCCTCTTGAAAAAGTCTCGACCTCGATGACCATCAACTCCCCGGCGGCCGTGTTGCTGGCCATGTACATCGCCGTGGCCGAGAAGCAGGGTGTTGCGCCCGAAAAACTCCGGGGGACCATCCAGAACGATATTCTCAAGGAATACTCGTCCCGGGGGACCTACATCTTTCCGCCGAAACCCTCGATGCGGATCATCACCAACATCTTCGAGTTCTGCGCCCGAGAGGTGCCCCAGTGGAACACCATCTCCATCTCGGGCTACCACATGCGCGAGGCGGGCTGCACCGCCGTTCAGGAGGTGGCCTTCACCCTGGCCAACGGCATCGCCTACGTCCAGGCGGCAGTCGAAGCCGGGCTGGGCGTGGACGACATCGGCCCCCGGCTGTCCTTCTTCTTTTGCTCGCACCTGGATTTCCTTGAAGAAATCGCCAAGTTCCGGGCCGCCCGGCGCCTGTGGGCGCGGATCATGCGGGACCGTTTCGGCTCCAAAAACCCGCGCTCCCAGATGGTCCGGTTCCACACCCAGACGGCCGGCTGCTCGCTGACCGCCCAGCAGCCTAAGAACAACATCGTCCGGGTCGCCTTCCAGGCCCTGTCCGCGGTCCTGGGCGGGACCCAGTCCCTGCACACCAACTCCATGGACGAGGCCCTGGCCTTGCCCAGCCAGGAGGCGGTGACCATCGCCCTGAGGACCCAGCAGCTCATCGCCCATGAAACGGGCGTGACCGAGACCGTGGATCCCCTGGCCGGCTCGTACTACGTCGAGCACCTGACCGACGAGATCCAGGCCCGGGCCGAGGAGTACATCGACCGGATCGATAAGATGGGCGGGGCCCCGGCGGCCATCGAGCAGGGATTCGTCCAGCGCGAGATCCAGGACGCGGCCTACCGCTATCAAAAGGCGGTCGAGTCCGGCGACCGGGTCGTGGTCGGGGTCAACAAGTTCCAGACCGAGGACGACGTCAAGCCGGGCGACCTGCTCAAGGTGGATCCCGAGGTCCGGATCGGGCAGATGGCCAAGCTGACAAAATTGAAGGCCCAGCGGGACGCTGAGGCCGTGGCTCGGAAACTGGCCGAATTACGGAAAACGGCCGAGGGCGAGGGCAACCTGATGCCGCCCATCCTGGATTGCGTCCGGGCCTACGCCACCCTGGGCGAGATCTGCGACTGCCTGAGGGGCGTGTTCGGCGAGTACGAGGGCGTGGTCACGATCTAGGGGGGCTCCGCCCCCCATGCCCCCCGGCAGGGGCGCCGTCCGCCCGCCCCGGCACACCCGGCGGGTGCGAGGTGGCGGGGCGGCAGAACAGATCACACCTTGGTGAAACAAGTGAGGTCAGATTGATGGACGAGAGAAAGATTCGGGTCCTGGCGGCCAAGCCCGGCCTGGACGGACACGACCGGGGGATCAAGGTCATCGCCGCCGCCCTGCGGGACGCGGGCATGGAGGTCATTTACACCGGCCTCAGGCAGACCCCGGAGCAGATTGTGGCCGCGGCCGAGCAGGAGGACGTGGACGTCATCGGCCTGAGTGTCCTGTCCGGGGCCCACGATTACCTGTTTCCGCGGATCATGGAACTGCTGCAGGAGAAGGGGATGGACGACGTCCTGGTCATCGGCGGCGGGATAATCCCGGACGAGGACGTGGCCGCCCTGAAGGCGGCGGGCATCGCCGCCGTGTTCGGCCCCGGCACCCGGACCGACGCCATCATCAAGTTCATCCAGGAAAGCGTCAAACGCTGAAGTAATACGCGGCGGGTCGCCGCCGCATCATACCGCCGACCATCGTCAACAACTTTCTTTGCCGGCTGAAGCCCGAAAGTTCCCTGATTTGGTCCCGGCAATGGCCGCTCCCGGCAGATAACCTGCTATTTATTCACGATATTTCCCCCAAATCCGATTTGGTACCAATGTTGCGATACTAGCCCCCCGACAGGGCCGACCGGCCCGCCTTATAAAAAACCCCGCGTCGGGAGAAAGGGACGGCTCATGGCAATTTGGTCGCCTGAAAAGGGGATACACCACAATATGTTGGGGCACATCGGCCTGGACCGCACATTTCCCGAGGCACCTTGGTTGGCCCCGTGGACGATCGAACATTTCCCGCGTCCCGGCTGCGAATCCCGGGAAGATTCCCGATCAAGTCGGCAAAAATTTCCATTGGACCCGACGGCCCCGGGGCCGTTGGCCTCGATCCCTGCCAGGCAGTGGAAAAACGTAAGGTCCTGGACCTTGCTGGCCGATAACTCGGATAGCCCAATCCACGGTCCCCATTGAACCCCGTGTAATCGACGAGGAACAGGGCATGAATCCGCCGATCCTGACCACGGCCGCCCGCATGGACGACCAGCCAGAGGCCCAAATCGATCTGGCCCGTCCCAACGTGATCGCGGCCGTGGTCGCCCGGATCCAGTCGCCCGAGGTGCCCCGGCAGCTTCTCCCCGGCCGGGCCCTGATTCCGGTTAGGGGCAAGACCGTCCTGGAGTGGATCGTCAGCCGTCTCAGCCGTTCCAAACGACTCCGGAAAATCATTGTCGCCACCACCACCGACCCGGCCGATCAGGCGGTCATCCGCGAGGCCGAGCGCCTGGGCGTGGAGTGGTGCGTCGGCTCGGCCGATTTTGTCCTGGAACGCCTCCTCGAGGCAACGGACAGGGAAGGGGCGGCCCACGTCGTCCGGGTCAACGGCAATTTTCCCCTGATCGACGTGGCGGCCATGGACGGGCTGATCGGCCTCCATCTGGCCAACCGGGCCGATTTTTCCTACAACTCCCATTTCCACGGCCTGGCCTACGGCATGGGGGTCGAGGTTTTCTCCCGGAAATCGCTGCGCCGGGTCAGGGACATGGACCTGACCGCGGAGCAAAAGCTCATCGGCGGCCTGTTCATGAACCAGAACCCGGACCTGTTCCGCATCCTGGCCGCCCCCTCGGACCTGCCTGCCCCGCGGCTCCGGGTCAGCGTCGATTACCAGCCCGACCTGGACCTGGTGTCGGCCATCCTGGACTTCGATCCCGAGGCCGATCACGCCCGGGTGGTCGAATTTCTGGAAAAGAGGCCCGAGCTGATCCGGTCCCAGCAGATCGCCACCTCCGAGGAGGTGGGCCTGGAAAAGATCCTGCTCTTTCCGGACAAGGTCGAGAACATGAAGCGCAACAACTGCGTCACCGTGGACGAGACCTATCCGATCAGCGTCGAGATGTCCCTGACCAACCGCTGCAACCTGAAGTGCGTCTGGTGTTCGGACGCCGACCTCCGGGACCGCCAGGATGGCGAGATGACACAGGAAATCCTGTTCGACCTCCTGGCCGATCTCAAGGCCGGCGGCGCCCGGGGGATCACCATCGAGGGCGGCGGCGAGCCGACCCTGCACCGGCATTTCTCGGACGTGGTCGATCGGGCCCGGGACCTGGGCCTGCACCTGGGGCTGATCACCAACGGCGTGCTCATCCCCTACGCCCGCCGGGTCAAGGACTTCGACTGGATCCGGGTCAGCCTGGACGCGGCCACCCCGGAACAGTATCTCCGGGGCAAGGGGGTAAACGCCTTCAAGAAAGTCATCCAGAACCTGATGACCCTGGTGGACGGCAGGAACGGCACCACCCTGGGCGTGGGCTATGTCGTCAGCCGCCTGAACGACGACCCGGTCGAGCTGGAAAAGCTGGTCCGGATGCTCCGCAAGATCAGGGTCAGCTACATCCATTTCCGGCCGGTGGTCGATCATCCGGACCTGGACAGCACCGTTGACCTGAGCTTCTTGAAGAAGTACGAGACCGAGGACTTTGCGGTCATGATCAGCGCCATGGAGGACAATCTGGTCCGGGGCAACGCCGGTCTGCCCTGCCTGGCCCACTCCCTGTCCAGCGTCGTCACCGCCGACGGCTCGGTCTTCATCTGCGGCCGGCTGAACGTGGACGAGACATGGGAGCCCATCGGCAACCTGCGCCGCCAGTCCTTCCAGGACATCTGGCGATCCGACAAGCGCCGCGAGCAGGTCAGCCGCCTCAATGATCCCCGGTTCTGCCGCGACAATTGCCCCCGCTGCCGGATGACCAAGTACAACGTCCTGCTGGACAAGATGGAACGGATGAGGACCCGGAATTTCATCTAACCGGGTTAACCTTCGGTCCGAAGGTTGATCTGGTCGGTCCCGGGCGATTGTGCTATGGTGCCGAGAACGGGAAATGAGGCGGCAGGCATGGGGTACGCGCGGTGAAAATTCCCTTCGAGCCGGAATTTCGTCAAAAATACTATGCCCTCCTGGAAGGCGTTTTTGACAGTAATTTCTGGTCAGAAGGCCGGATGACCGCCGAGTTCGAGGCCGCCTTTGCCCGGTTCATCGGTCTCGACCCCGACCGGGCGGCGGCCATGGCCAACTGCGGCCTGGGGCTGATCGCCGTCCTGGAGGCCATCGGCGTGGCCGGCGGCGAGGTCATCGTCCCGTCCAACACCTTCATGGCCACCCCCCTGGCCGCGGAGCGGGCCGGGGCACGGGTGGTCTTTGCCGACTGCAACCGGTACGACCTCTGCCTGAGCGCCACGGATCTGGAAAAGCGGATCACGCCCCAGACAAGGGCCGTGGTCGTGGTCCACATCGGCGGGCACATCGCCTTTGACATCGACCAGATAGTCGAGGTTTGCGCCGCGGCCGGGGTGCCGCTCATCGAGGATTGCGCCCACCCGCATGGTGCTACCTGGCGCGGCCGGGCGGCCGGGACTTTCGGCGCCGCCGGTGTCTATTCCTTTTACGCCACCAAGACCATGCCCCTGGGCGAGGGCGGAATGGTCGTGTCGTCTGATCCGGACCTGATTGAATACGTAAAAAAATGGCGCAATTACGGAAAATTCGACTACGAGGTCCGGGGACTCAACGCCCGGATGAACGAGGTCACCGCCGCCCTGGGACTGATCCAGTTAGAGCGGTTACCCGAACTTTTAGTATGGAAGCGGCGGTTGGCGGCCAAGTATGACCAGATCTTCGACCAAAAGGTCGAACTTCCGGCCGGGATGACCTCGGGGTTTTACAAGTACATCGTCTTTGACACGCCGCTCAAGGAGGTCACCGGACCGGTCTTTGGCGAGGCCTGCCACCGGATCATGGGCCATGAGGTGGACCTGCCCGACACCGACTGGGTGGTCGCCCACCATGCCTGCCCGCCCATGTACCCGGGCTGGGACGGGGCGGATTTGGACATCGAGGGTTTGCGCCGGAGGCTGTTGACTTAACTCTGGAGCCGTGCGGGCGCCGGCCCCGCCCGCTTTTATGGCGAGCGGGCGGGCCCGGCCCAGACGGGCGCCCATAAGGAAGACTGGAACTCGGGCCGACCCGAGTCAAATGACGGGCGGGCCAGGCCAGGCCGAGCAGGAAAAGGACCTGATTCACAATGAGTCGTGCTGTGCGCCAATTGCTTGGTCCAGGCCGCGGGCCGGCAGGGATTCTGTCTCAAGATGGACCGAGGGACCCCCGGCCGGACCGGACCGGCCCACAAGTTAGCCGGGCCGGGTCCGGCAGGGGCGTCGAGGGACTGCGAGCGAAGTTGTTTTCTTTAATTAAAGCTTGGTCCGAGGCCGGTCACGCCCGCTTTTCAAATGAGCGGGCGTGACCGGCCCTGACGGGCGCGGGATCAGCCCCGGCCCGATAACGAATAGCGAACGTATGGCGCAGGTGCCTGGCCCGCCCGCTCGCTATAAAAGTGGGCGGGCCAGACCGACACGGCCAACAATGAAAATGACGGGAACCTGGGAGATCGTATGAGCGATGAGGTGCAAAAGGTGCTGGTGGCCGGCGGGGCCGGGTACATCGGCTCGGTCCTGTGCGGGATGCTGGTCGAAAAAGGCTACGAGGTGACCGCCTATGACCGGCTGCTGTTTACGGCCGAACCCATCGAGCCGCTCCTGGACAGGCCCAATTTCCGCCTGATCGATGGCGATCTGCGGGACACGGCGGCCGTCAGCGCGGCGGTCAGGGGACAGGACGCGGTCGTCCTACTGGCCGCCCTGGTGGGCGAGCCGGCCTGCGACCGGGACCCGGTTGAGACGGTGGACGTCAACTACCTGGGCAGCAACGTCGTCCTGGACGCCTGCCGCTACCATGGCGTGCCCCGGTTCCTGTTCGCCAGCACCGACTCGTGCTACGGCATCCAGGAGGGGATCCTCTACGAGGACGCGCCGCTGATGCCCATTTCCCTCTACGGCCGCCTGAAGCTGGCCATGGAGAACGAGATCCGGCTCCGGCCCATCAACAACGGCTTCTGCCCGACCATCCTCAGGCTGGCCACGGTTTACGGTCTGTCGCCCCGGATGCGCTTTGACCTGATCATCAACATCCTGACCATGCACGCCGTGATCAACAAAAAAATAAAAATCTTCGGCGGCAAGCAGTGGCGGCCCCTGGTGGACGTCAAGGATGTGGCCCGGGGATTCACCGCCGCCCTGGAGGCCCCGGCCGCGGCGGTCCGGGGCGAGGTCTTCAACATCGGCCACAATGACCAGAACTTTCAGATCGGCCAGTTGGGCAAGCTGGTGACCGACGTCATCCCCGGCGTCGAGACCGAGACCATCGACCAGCCCCCGGACCTGCGCGACTACCACGTCAACTTTGACAAGGCCAAAAAGGTCATGGGCTTCGAGGCGATCTACACCGTGGAGCAGGGCGTTAAGGACATCCAGGCCGCCATCGAGAGCGGGGCGATCAAGGACGTGGGCGACCCGAGGTTCCGCAATGCCTGACGACTTCATCCCCTTCAGCCCGCCGCTCATCGGCCGGGACGAGATCGACGAGGTTGTGGACACCCTCGAGTCGGGCTGGCTGACCACCGGACCCAAGACCGAGCGGTTCGAGAATTCCGTCAAGGATTACGTCGGCGCCAAGTTTGCCGTGGCCGTCAACTCCTGCACCGCGGCCCTGCACCTGGCCCTGGTCGTCCTGGGCATCGGCCCGGACGATGCGGTCATCTGCCCGACCTACACCTTTGCCTCGACCGGCCACGTCATCTGCCACACCGGGGCCACGCCCGTGTTCGTGGACTCCGAGGACCGGACGTTTAACCTGGACGTCGAGAAATTAAAGAATATTTTACAACGGGACTGTAAAGAGACGCGATCGGGGTTGGTTCATAGGGAGTCCGGGAAGAAGGTTAGGGCGCTGATTCCAGTCCACTACGGCGGCCAGCCCTGCGACATGGACGAGATCATGGGCCTGGCCTACAAGTACGACCTCCACGTGGTCGAGGACGCGGCCCACGCCCTGGGGACCGAGTACAAGGGCCGACGGATCGGGACCATCGGCCATATCACCTGCTTCTCGTTCTATGCCACGAAAAACCTGACCACCGGCGAGGGGGGGATGCTGGTCACGGACAACGAGGAGTGGGCCGAACGGGCCCGGGTCCTGTCCATGTACGGCATCTCGGACGCCCGGCGCATCTGGAAGCGCTACGCCCCCAGGGGCTCCTGGGTGTATGACATCAAGTACCTGGGCTTCAAGTACAACATGATGGATATCCAGGCCGCCCTGGGGATCCACCAGCTGGCCCGGCTGGACGAGTTCATCGAGACCCGGGCCAGACACGCCGCCATCTACCTGGAGGCCTTTGCCGATCTGCACCAGATCAGGTGCCCCCACGTCCTGGAGGACGCCCGGCACTGCTGGCACCTGTTCCCCATCCTGGTCCACAACGATTTACTACAGGTCCATCGCGACGAGATCATCGAGATCCTCAAGGAAAAGAACATCGGCACCTCGGTCCTGTTCCAGCCGCTCCATTTGCACTCCTATTACCAGGAGACCTGGGGGACCAAAGAGGGGGATTTCCCCGTGGCCGAGGACGTTTTTTCACGCGTGATCAACCTGCCCGTGTCCCCGGCCCTGACCGAGGAGGGGGCCAACCGGGTGGCCCGGGCCATCTGGGACGTGGTCGTCGAGCACCGGAAATGAGGCTTCCGCACCCCGAATACAATATCTGGGAGCACACCCGGGAGTCGCTGTTCCCGCTGTACGCCCAGCGGGCCCGAGGCGAAAAACCCGAGCTGACCTGCCACTCCCAGTGCGTCGAGGTCATCGGACCGCACCTCGCCCCGGGCATGACCCTGATGGACGTGGGCTGCGGCGCGGGCGACTTTGTGTGGTCCTGGCATCGCCGCGGTTTTTTGGTCGAATACCACGGGATCGACTTCACCCAGAGCTTCATCGACCTCGGCCGGGATAACATACCGCCGGAAGTCCTGCCGCCCGAGCGCCTGCAGGTCGGCGCGGCCGAGGACCTGACCGGCCGATACGACGCCGTGGTCTGCATCAACACCATGCAGTGTTTCGCCGACTTCCGCGAGCCCCTGGAGCGGATGTGCCGGGCGGCGGGAAAGCTCGTCTATCTGCGGACCACCCTGGATGAGCAGGAACAGATACGCTACGAGACGGACGGGTACCTGGACGAGGGTTACAAGGACCGGCTGCGGTCCTACTTCAACATCTTCGCCCTTCAGGACGTGACCGCCTTCATGGAGTCCGAGGGATTCGAGGTGACGCGAATCAAGGACGAACGCACCCAGGACAGGGTCGAGATGAGCGCCGGCAAACCCTTTCCCTGGAAGATTCTGCTGGGCCTCAGGCGGGGGAGTACATGACCGGTTCCAAGGACTATCACGACTACTTCATCAAGGACGGGGTCCACATCGGCCAGTACGAGGAGATGTACCAGAACGTCGATGACCCCTGGCACATCGACGCCCAGGGCCGCCGCCTGGACATGGAGGCCGCCCTGACCCTGATCAGGTCCCAGCGCCGCCGCTTTGGCCGGGTCCTGGACCTGGGCTGCGGCACCGGGTTCTTCAGCAACCTGCTCCGGGAGGCGGTCGGCGGCCGGATCTGGGCCTCGGACATCTCGGCCACGGCCGTGCGCAAGGCCCGCTCGCGCTATCCGGGGATCGATTTCTTTGTCCTGGATCTCCGCCAGGCCGAGGACCTCGAGTTCGAGGATCACTCCTTTGACCTGATCGTCATGGCCCAGACCCTGTGGTGCGTGATCGATCGCCTGGATCAGGTCTTTGACCTGTTCAAGCGCTACCTGGCCCCGGACGGGGTGCTCCTCATCAGCCAGCATTTCCTCCAGCCGGGCGAGCAGACCTATGGCGCGGAGATCGTGGCCTCGCCCCAGGACCTGATCTGGCGCCTGGAGCGGGCCGGGTTCGAGGTCAGGGACGTGCTCGAGACCAACCGCTTCCAGAACCACCACGCCGCCATTGCCGCCGGGTTCGCCCCTGATGATGAGGGCGGTTCATGAGCGGCCTGGCGGGGTTTGCCTACCCCCACCCGGCGCCGCTGGCCGAGCAGACCTGCCGGCGGATGATCGACCGCTTCGGCCGAACGGCCGAAGCAGCCGATCTCGACTGGGACGACCAAGGTTCCTGGGCCCTGGCCGCCGTCCCCGACGTGGTCGGGCGACCCGGCCTGGCCCGGGCCGAGGGAATGCTCCTGGCCCTGGACGGGGCAATATACAACCGTCTTCAGGTGGCCGCCGACCTAACCGCGGCCGGGGTGAACCGGCCCCTGGACAGTGACGCCGAACTGGCCCTGTGGTCCTGGCTCACCTGGGGTCCGGACTGCCTGGAAAGATTCAACGGCGACTTCGGCCTGGCCGTGATCGAGGCCGGCTCGAGGCGCGTCAGTCTGGCCCGGGACCGCCTGGGAGTGAAACGCCTCTACTATGTCCTGGCCCGGGGCTCGATCCTGTTCGCCACCCGGATCGGCTGCCTGTGGGGCCACCCCCTGGCCGACCCCGAGGTGGATCAACGGGCGGTCTATCTCTACGCCGGGACCCACTACCGCTACTTCCATTCCCTGCCCGAGCGGACATTTTTCGAGCACGTCCGCCAGGTGCCCGCGGGCGGACTCCTGCAGTTCACCCCGGGCCAGGGGGACGCGGCGGTGAAGCGCTGGTGGCGATTGACCCTGCTGAACGACGAGCCCCCGGCCGACGCGGACCAGGCCGCGGCCGGCCTCCGGGAGATCCTGACCGACGCCGTCAAGCTCCGGCTGAGCGATCAGGTCAAGCTGGGGTTCACCCTGTCCTCGGGCATGGACAGCTCGAGCGTCTGCGCCCTGGGCACGGGCCTCCTGGGCCGCCGCCAGCCGGTCTTTTCCATCACCTACCGGGACCAGGAATACGACGAGGAGGCCGGGATCCGGCCGGCCGCCGACCGGTTCGCCGATCCCTGGCACAATCTGCCCCTGGCCGATCCGCCCCTCCTGGAGGCCGTGGACCGGATGCTGGCCTTCCACGACGAGCCGGTGTGCACCGTCACCTGGCTGTCCCACTGGTACCTGATGCGCCGGGCCTATGAGGTCGGGGTCAAGGTCATGTTCTCGGGCCTGGGCGGGGATGAGTGCAACGCCGGGGAATACGAGTATTTCCTGTTTTTCTTCGCCGATCTCAAGCGCCAGGGGTTAGACCAGTTACTCGAACAAGAAATCGACGCCTGGATAAGGCTCCATGATTCGCCCCGGTATCCCAAGAACCGGGCCGTGGTCGAGGACGCCTTCGGCCGCCTGATGGACCTGGACACCGGCCGCAACCTGATCGACCGGCCTCGTTACAGTAATTACTTGAACTTCCTGTCTGAAAACCTCCGGCAGGCCCAGGACCATGTCCCGGAGATGGCCAATCCTTTCCAGTCTCATTTGATAAATAGGTGTTATCAAGACCTTTTTTTCGAAACGACCCCGCCGTGTCTCGTTGCCGACGGCCGGACCGCGGCCGCCTTCGGGATCGAGACCCGGTTCCCGTTTTTAGACCACCGGGTGGTCCGGTACTGCCTCTCCATGCCCGTTCACTTGAAGTATCACCAGGCCGTGACCAAATGGCCCCTCCGGCGGGCCATGGCCGATCTCCTGCCTCGCGAGAACTTAGACCAAACACTCAAAGTCGGCTGGAACGCCCCGGCCGCGGACTGGCTCCGGGGGGGCTCGGCCGTTGATCTCAGGGACCTGGTGCGGTCCTCGGCCTTCCGGACGCGGGGCGTTTACGATCCGGCGCAGGTGGACCGGGCGGTGGACGACCACCTGGCCGGCCGGGCCGATCACATGATGTTTTTGTGGCAACTGATCAATCTCGAACTCTGGTTCCGGACCCTGCCCGGAGGCTGAGGTGGACTACAACATCTGGGAGCATTCGGCCGTGGTCCGGGACCTGTACGCCCAGCGGGCCCAGGGCCGGGCCCCGGAAATGGACGCCCACGCCCAGGCCGTCGAGATTTTGGCCCCGAATTTGCTCTCCACTGAGGGCAATATGACCGTCCTCGACGCCGGGTGCGGCTCCGGGTACCTGTTTCACTCCTTTCGGGCCAGAAACCTGGCCGTCGAGTACCACGGTCTGGACTGTTCGCCCGGCCTGATCGCCCTGGGACGGCGATTTTTGCCGGATTTCGGCCTGCCCCCCGAGCGGCTGGAGGAGGGCCTGATCGAGAACATCCGGGAGCGCTTTGACGTGGTCGTCTGCCTCAACACCCTGTCCTGGCTGCCCGACTGGCGCCTGCCCCTGGACCGGCTGTGCGCCGCGGCCCGGCGGCTGTTGCTCGTCCGGACCAACCTGGGACCGGCCCGGAAAGCCAGGTGGGAGATCGACGGGTACCTGGAGGACGGCTACAACCACCTGCGGGCCTACTGGAACCTCTATCCCGAGGCCGAGGTGGGCGACTTCATTGCCGCCGAGGGCTTCGAGGTCGAACTCATCCCGGACCGCCGGACCGGCTCGCTCATGGAGACGGTGGTCGGCAAGCCCTACTGGTGGAAGTTCATCCTGGCCCGGAGGAAGGCGTGACCCGGCGGCCCCTGGGACAGACCGGCCTGAAGATCTCGCCGCTGGCCCTGGGGGCCAACGTCTTCCCGGCGGGCGGGGGCGGGTGGTACGAGTCCTATTACGGCCGCAAGGTCAGGGAGGACGTGGCCGACGCCGAGCGCCGCCGCCTGATCGAGGTCGCCCTGGACCTGGGCGTCAATCTGGTCTTGACCGAGACCCCGCCCGACGTGGCCCAGCTGGGCCGCCTCATCCGGCAGAACGGCTCAGGCCTGCGGGACCGGGTGAACCTGCTCGGCCTGCTCCTTGACTGGCGACCCGAGACCGCGGCCGCGGCCGACGGGGCCGCCTTCCGGGCCGAGTTAGACCAATTGCTCGAAGTATTGGGCACGGACCGCCTGGAGATTCTGAACATCAGGTTGGGCGCAGCGGGGCTGCTCACGGCTGACTTCATTCAAATGGTTGAACATTTGGCCAATGACCTGAAATTGAAAGATAAAATCTCCGCCCTGTCCTTTTACAGCCATGACCGAGGCGACGAGGTCATGCTGGCCGGGGTAAAAAGCGGCCCGTTCGACGTGGCCTACTGGAACTTCGGGTTCCTCAATCCCCTGGCCGCTTGGCGGGTCCTGCCGGCCGCGGTCGCCCGCGGGATGGGGTTCGTCGCCTTTGTCCCCTTTCAGAAGGGCTGGCTGTTCGAGTGCGCCCGGGAGGCGGGCCTGGGCGACCGTCTGGACCAGGTGGCCGGGGCCGGCCTGCGCTGGGTCCTGGCCCACCCCGGGGTCAGTTCGGTCGCCGTGGGCGTGGCCGATGTCGCCCAACTGGAGGACAATGCCCGGGCCGTGAGCGAAAATTTCAGCAGGGACGATGAGGACCTGTTGAAGCGGCTGACCCGGACCGAGGCCTATGAGAAATTTTTGAATATTGTCAAACACGACAATCCGGCCCTGTACTTTGACTGGCGCGAGCGGGACAGTGTCCTGCCCGCCGCAGGAGCGGTCTGATGTGCGGGCTGTGCGGGGTTTATGACCTGGCGGGCCGGCCCGTGCCCCCCGAGGTCCTGGGCCGGATGAACGACGCCCTGGCCCATCGCGGCCCGGACGACGCTGGAGAAATCTTCGTTCACAGCCGCACGGGCGAGTTGACCGATGCCTCCAAGGGCCAAGTCGGGGGTGAGGGATACGACCTTGGATTGGCCAACCGCCGCCTGGCCATCCTGGACCTGTCCCCGGCCGGGCACCAGCCCATGGTCCGGGGCGACCTGGTCCTGGTCTATAACGGCGAGGTCTATAACTTTGTCGAACTGGCCCGGGAGCTGCGGGGCCTGGGGCATACCTTTAAGGGCGGCTCGGACACCGAGGTCATCCTGGCCGCCTATGACCAGTGGGGCCTGGCCTGTCTTGAAAAATTCAACGGCATGTTCGCCCTGGCCCTGTGGGACGGCCGGGCCAAAAAACTGGTCCTGGCCCGGGACCGGTTCGGGATCAAGCCGCTTTATTTTTATTTGCGGGACGACCTGCTGGTCTTCGGCTCCGAGATAAAGGCCATCCTGGCCCACCCGGCGGTCGCGGCCGAGCCGGACAGGTTCGCCGTGTTCAACTACCTGGCCCGCAATTACCGGTTCGTGGACGGCCGGCCGACCAGTTTCTTTGACGGGGTGCGCCAGGTCGAGCCCGGGACTTTTGTAATGGCCGACGCCTCCGGCCTGACCGAGCGGCGGTGGTACGCCCTGGACCCGGCCCGGCCGGCCTCGGCCGCCACCGAAGACGAGGCCGTGGAGCAGTACCGCCACCTGCTGACCGACGCCGTTAAGATCCGGCTGAGAAGCGACGTACCGGTGGCCTTCACCCTGTCGGGGGGTATGGACTCCTCGGCGGTGACCGCCATCTCGGCCCGGGAACTGGGGCCCGGCCTGCCGGTCTTCTCGGCCTGCTACGACGTCGAGCCCTTTGACGAACAGGCCTGGATCGCCCCGACCGTGGCCGCGACGGATGCGCAGTGGACGAAAATCTTTCCCGGGCCGGACGACCTGATCGACACCACCCGATTGATGATCGCCGCCTTTGACGAGCCGGTATGCACCGTCACCTTTTACGCCCACTGGCAGGTCATGGCCCAGGTCCACGCCCAGGGCCTCAAGGTCATCCTCAACGGCCACGGCGCGGACGAGCTGACCGCCGGCTATTACGACCACTACCTGCATCACCTGGCCGACCTGCATCTCCTGGGCCGGCGGGCCGAGTTCGAGGCCGAGCGCCAAAGACTGATCGAGCTTCACGGCGATCATCGGGCCGGACTGCTGGCCGACTACCTGGGCCTGGTCGAGCGCCGGGTCCCGTACATGACCGATTACCTGTCGGCCTTTGCCCCGTATGAAAACTGCCTGGAGCCCGATTTCCGGGCGGCTTACGGCCACCCCAAGCGGGACTCGTCGCCCTATCCCTCGATCCTCACTAACCGCCTCTTTAACGAACTGAGCTTTGAAACCGTGCCGGCCATGCTCAAGGCCGAGGACCGGGTGACCATGGCCTTTTCCATCGAGAGCCGGCTGCCCTTCCTGGACTATCGCCTGGTCGAGTTCTGCTTTGCGCTGCCCAACCGGTTCAAGATCAAGGGGGGGCTGGGCAAGTTTGTTCAGCGCCGGGCTTTGCGGGGCATCCTGCCCGAGGCGGTGACCGGCCGGATCGACAAGGTCGGTTTCAACGCCCCGTCCGAGATATGGTTTCGGGGAATTCTCAAAGAACGCCTCCAGGAGTTTTTTTCAGGGACGAAACTCTTTGACCGGGGCCTGATCCAGCGTCCCGTTTTTGAAAAAATCCTGAACGAGCACCTGTCCGGTCAGGCCAACCACTACATGTTCCTGTGGCAGTGCCTGAACCTGGAGCTCTGGTTCAGGCAATATTTTGACCGAGGCTAACCATGCTTTACTACAAACACGGACCCGCATCCGACCCCTTCGCCTTTATCTACACCGATCCGGGCTGGCTGCGCGACTATGACCCGCCCCGGGATTTTCCGTTCTGGGTCAATACCGAACCGACCAACATCTGCAACCTGGATTGCATCTTCTGCTCGCGCCAGATGTTCACGGGCAAGCCGGGTCGCATGGATTTTTCGGTCATGGAAAAGATCACCGACGAGGTGGCGGCCCACGGCGGCTCGATCCGGATGGCCGGCTGGGGCGAACCCCTGCTGCACCCGGAGATCATGGACCACGTGGCCTACATCAAATCGCGGGGAGTGCCGCTCAAGATCTACACCAACGGCCTGCTCCTGACCGAGGACCAGATGCGGGCCTTTGTGGCCGCCGGCCTGGACGAACTCCAGTTCTCCATGCAGGGCCTGAGCGCCGAGCAGTATCACTTCAACCGCCGGAAGGGCGACTACGCCAAGCTGCGGGAAAAGATCACCCTGGCCCACGACCTTCGCGGCGCGTCAACACGCCCCTTTTTGTCCGTCCTGACCTCGGCCCTGAAGTCCGAGTTCGAGGCGGCCCATCCCCAGGGCTTCATCGACGACTGGGCCCCGGTGGTGGACAAGGTGGCGGTCGATTTCACCAACCTCAACTTCGTGGGCCACATGGACCGGGTCAAGCCCCACCTGGACGATCACGCCATGGACCTGGTCCACCGTCCCTGCGTGGACATCTTTCTGGCCATCGAGGTCGCCAGCAACGGCGACATCTCCATGTGCGGCCAGGACGCGACCCATCACCCCGAGCACGTCCTGGGCAACGTCGCCCGGATGACCATCCATCAGGCCTGGCACTCGGACCGGATGAACCGGCACCGCGAGGACGTGGGCCGTCACACCCGGCACGACCGCAAGGCCGTCTGCCGCAACTGCTATCCCAACACCCTCAAGTACGAGGGCTTCAAGGCGGAGGCGGCGTCTTGATCGAGTCCGTCCGGCCGCTGCTGGCCACCCAGCCCTTTCTTCACGGGCATCACCTGCCCGGGGCCCTGCCCGAGGCCCTGGTCCAGGCGGCCCTGATCCGGCTGGCCTCCGAGGACGAGGACAACCTGGTCGTCCGGGCCGAAAAGGGCCGGCTGACCGGGCTGGCGGTCATGCGCCCGCTCCCCTGGGACACCGAGTTCTTCCAGATGGGATGCGCCCGGGTCGAGGCCTTTTACTTCGATCGGACCGACGAGGCGGCCCTGGATCAGTCCCGGGCCCTGGCCGCCGAGGTCGTGGACTGGTGCCGGCGGCGTGAGGTCCGCTTTGTCTCGGCCAAGATCGAGGCCGCCGACGCCCTGTCGGCCCTGGGCCTGGGCCGGGCCGGTTTTGACGTGGTCGATAACGAACTGACCCTTATCGCCGACCGGGCAACGGAACCGGCCTCCCCGGACCCGCCCCCCTTGCCCCCGGGGATCGAGCTCCTGGTCGGCGACGGCCTGACCGGCGTTTCACTCGAGGCCCTGGGCGGCCTGTACGACTACAGCCGCTTTCACGCCGACCCGCGCGTCGGTCCGGAGCGGGCCGACCGGTTGTGGGCCCTGGCCGTGGAAAACCAGGCCACCCGGGAGGGAAGGCCGGTGGTCCTGCTGGTCGAGGGAGACCGGGCGGTGGGGATCATCAGTTGCCGGCCCGAGGCGGACCTGGCGGCGGCCATCGGTGCGGCGGTGGGCGACTGGTTCATGGTCGGTGTGGCCCCGGGGTATCGCCGCCGGGGACTGGGCCGGGTCATGCTCGCGGCCGCGCTGGCCCACGGCCTGAAACGATACGACCTGATCCAGGTCTCGACCCAGGCCTACAGCCCGGGCGCGGTCCATTTCTTTCTCAGCGGCGGCTTCCGCCTCTGCCGGGCCGGCCTGAGCCTGCACTGCTTTGTGGAGGACTGATGCGCGTTCTGATCGTCGCCCCCCATCCCGACGACGAGGTCCTGGGCTGCGGCGGGACCATCGCCTGGCACATCGCCCGGGGCCACGAGGTGTTCGTCCACCTGGTGGGCAACCGGGTCATCAATCACACCCGGGACGAGGCCTACATCCAGGCGACGCTGGACCAGGCCCGCCGGGCGGCCGCGGTCCTGGGCGTGACTGACCTCTTCTTTTCCGATCTGCCAGACGAGCAGCTCGACCACAGGCTCATCGACCTGATCGTCCCCCTGGAAGAGGTGATCAACAAGGTCAGGCCGCACGTGGCCTACGTGCCCAACGAGACCGACATTGACCAGGACCACCGGGCCGTGGCCTGGGCGACCCGGGTCTCCTGCCGGGGCGTGGGCCGGGTCCTGGCCTACGAGGTCATGGGGCCGACCCGGGGGTTCGCGCCCACGACCTACGTGGATATCACGCCGTATCTCGCGGCCAAGATCGAGGCCCTGCAGATCTACGAGGGCGAGGTGAGGCCCTTTCCCCATCCCCGCAGCCCCGAGGCGGTCACTGCCCTGGCCCGCACACGGGGGGTCGAGGCGGGCTTCGAGGCGGCCGAGGCCTTCCGGCTGATCAAGGAGGTGATCCCATGACCTTCCGCCTCGGCGACCGGCCGACCGGCGACGATCACCCGGTGTTCATCATCGCCGAGATCGGCGGCAACCACGGCGGCCGGGTCGAGCTGGCCCGGGAGATGATTGTGGCCGCGGCCCGGGCCGGGGCCGACGCGGTCAAGTTCCAGATATTTCTGACCGACCGGATGCTGGCCGCCCGGAGCCAGTATTACGATGAGTTCAAGGGCGAGGAGCTGTCGCCCGATGACTTCCGCGGGCTCAAGGAATTCGCCGAGGCCCAGGGGATCGTCTTTTTCGCCACCCCGTTCGACCTTGACTCGGCCGACGTTTTAGGCGAGCTCGAGGTGCCCCTGTTCAAGCTGGCCTCGGGCGATATCACCAACCTGCCCCTGCTGGGCTACCTGGCCACTTTTCAGCGGCCGATCATCATCTCCACCGGCGCGGCCGACCTGGATGAGATCAAGGCCGCCCTGGACTTTGCCCGGGACGCCGGGGCGACCGAGCTGGCCCTGATGCAGTGCACCGCGGCCTATCCCTGCCCGGACGACCAGATTAACCTCCGGGCCATTCCCGCCCTGCGCGAGAAATTCGGCCTGCCCGTCGGTTTCTCGGATCACAGCCTGGGGGTCGATCTGGCCCTGGCCGCTGTGGCCCTGGGGGCCGATTTTGTCGAGAAACACTTCACCATCGACCAGTCGCTGCCCGGCGGGGACAACGAGATGTCCATCCTGCCCGCTGACCTGGCCGCCCTGGTCGCGGGTGCCCGCCGGATCCAGGCCGGCCGGGGCGACG
This sequence comes from uncultured Desulfarculales bacterium, assembly GCA_964569795.1. GTDB lineage: Bacteria > Desulfobacterota > Desulfarculia > Desulfarculales > JAHJDS01 > JAHJDS01. Next base: position 77,450 of record CAZMVB010000009.1, read on the forward strand.
GCGACAAGCGGGTCATGCCCGTCGAGGCGCCGCTTCAGACGGCCATGCGGCGCTCGCTGGTGGCCGCGAAGGACGTCCCGGCCGGGACGGTCCTCGGGCCCGAGCACCTGGCCCTCAAGCGGCCCGGGGACGGCGTGGCGCCCGAGGTCTATTTCGAGGTTATCGGCCGCCGGACCAAGGTTGAACTCCGGGCGGATGAACCCGTGTCCCGGGAAATGGTGGCCGAAGTTGATTGAGGTGGCCTTGCCCATATCGCACTTGATCGAGGCCGACCCCGGCCTGGCGGAGAATCTGTCGGCAACGGCCGACTGGGCCGAGTACAAGTTCCCGCGGCGGGTGGACCTGCCGCCCGGTCTGCGGCGGACGTTTCACTGGGGCAAGGGCTTGATCGAGGCCGATTTTCCGGAGGCGGTCGCCGGGCTCTTCGATTTTCTGGCCGAGCAGGAGGTCGAGTCGTTCTCCTTTGACCTGGGGCCGGCCGCCGAGCGATCCCAGTTTGTCCTGCCCCTGTCAGCGACGCTGACCGAGGACGAAATTTTCAAGCGGGCCGATGAACGGTTGCGTTCCATTCGCCGCCGATTCAGCGGCCCAATTGCCGTGGAAAACTTTAACTACTATCCCACCGGCCTGTACGAGCACGTCTGCGAGCCCGGATTCATCGGCCGGTTCCTGGTCGAGTTCGACCTGGGGTTCGTGCTCGACCTGGCCCACGCCGCGGTCTCGGCGGCCAACCTGGGCCGGGACCTGACGGCCTATCTGAACGAAATGCCCCTGGACCGGGTGGTCGAGGTCCATTTGTCCCGGCCCTATTTTCACCCGCGGGTCGCGGTGGACGCCCACCTGAGGCCGGAGGCCGAGGATTTCGCCCTGCTGGACGCCGTGCTGGCCCGGCTACCCGGTGCGGACCGGCCGCGCCTGGTGGCCGTCGAGTATTTCGGCGAGGCCGAGGGCGTCAGGCGTGCCCACGAACAACTGATCGCCCGGCGAAACGGCCGGCCGGGGAGGGCCTGATGTCCCGGGTGGTCCTGATCGGCATGGAGGAACTGGGCTTTCGGGCCCTGGAGACGCTGATCGACCTGGGGGTGGACCTGCCATTGATCGTGACCGTGCCCGACGATTGGCTCGCCAAGATCGTCGCCCCTCGGATGTTCGACGACCTGTGCGCCTTTCACGACCTGACGCTGATCAAGACCACGGACGTCAACACGCGGAAGATGGTCGCGCGCATTCGGGACGAAAAACCGGATTTCATTTACGTGGTCGGCTGGTCGCGCCTGGTGTCAGACGAGGTGATTCGGGCCGGCCGCATCGGGGCGATCGGCTTTCACGGCACGCGCCTGCCGCGGCACAGGGGCCGGGCCCCGATCCCGTGGGCCATCCTGTTCGGGTTGACCCAGACGGCGATGACCATGTTCCACCTGACCCCGGGCACGGACAACGGCCGGATCATCGACCAGGAGCCGGTCCCCATCGGCCCGGACGACACCGCGACTGACGTTTACGCCGCCTCGTGCCGGGCGGTCGAGACCCTCATCCGGCGGGGCCATCCCCGGCTCGAGGCCAGCGACGCCCCGGTGCTGGCCCAGGACGAGCGCCTGGCCGACCACTGGGCCGGCCGCAAGCCCATTGACGGCCTGATCGACTGGCACACCTCGGCGGCCCGCCTCTACGACTGGGTCCGGGCCCTGACCCGGCCCTTTCCCGGGGCGTTCACCTATCTTGAAGGAAAAAAGCTGTTCATCTGGGCGGCCCAGCCGGCCTCAGCCGACGGCAAGTTCGAGCCCGGCCTGATCGTGGGCTTGGAAAATGACGGCCTGGTCGTGGGCGCGGGTTGGGGGGCGATCCGGCTGACCGAGATCCAGTTCGAGGGTGAGCCGGTCCTGGCCGGCCCGGCCCTGGCCGATCAGGCCCGGCGACTGATCGGCCAGACATTCGAGTTTTAAGATGGACAAAAAACTGGCCCGCAAGAACGCCTTTGACGGCTCCCTGCAGATGGGCATCCGTAACTTCATGGCCCGGACCGGCCGGGACGAGCACCTCAAGCACGTCGAGCGGCGGTGCAAATATTTTATGGATCCGAAAACCAAGCGGTTGAAGGCACACATGGCCGCGCCCCGCCCCTGTCCTATGTGCGAAAAGGACAATACTGAAGAAATATTTGTCAAGGACGGCTTCAGCCACGTCCAGTGCAAACCCTGTGGGTTCATGTATGTTTCGCCCGTGGCCAGGGACGAGGTGGTCGAGGAGTTTTATCGCCAGGAAAAATCGTGGGCCGCGGTCCTGGAGAATCCGACCCAGCTCGACTTTGACCGCAAGAAATTCGCCTACGGCCTGGACGCGGCCCTGGAGTTTTGTCCTTCAAATCCCCGCGTCCTGGACGTGGGCTGCGGTCCCGGGATTTTCATCGACGTCGCCCGGGAGCGAGGCCTGATTGCTGCCGGGGTCGAACTCAACGAGCAGAACGTGGCCGACATGCGGGCCCGGGGGATCACCATTTACGACAAACCCCTCGAAAATTGCGGCCTGGAGGCCGGATCGTTCGACCTGATCGCCTTGTGGGAGGTCCTGGAGCACATCGTCGAGCCGCGCCCGCTCATGGCTGAGGTGGCCCGGCTGCTGGCCCCGGGCGGCGTGGTCCTGGTGCTTGTCCCCAACCGGGACGCCCTGGTGACCAGGCTCCTCCAGGCCCGGTCCAACACCTTTGTTGTCAGCCACGTGAACTTTTTTGACGCCGACTCCCTTGACCGCCTGGCCGAGTCTTGCGGCCTGAGGGAACTGGCGCGCGAGACGATCCTCACCGAGCTGGGGGCCATCCGCAATTATCTCGAATTCCAAGACCCCTACACCGGGCAGGCCGACGGCGAAAAATTCCCCTGGCTGACGCCCGGGTTCATCCACGACAACCTGCTGGGCAGCAAGCTGCTGGCATTGTTCACCGCCAAAGGACGAGAAACATGATTCTAGGGGTGATTCCCGCCCGGGGGGGCTCCAAGGGCATTCCCCGCAAGAACCTGCGGCCGATCTGCGGCCGGCCGCTGATCGCCTGGACCATTGACGCCGCCCGGGGCTCGAAGCTCCTGGACCGCTTCGTGGTCTCGACCGAGGACGCGGAGATCAAGGCCGTGGCTCGAGAATTGGGGGCCGAGGTCCTGGACCGCCCCGAGGAACTGGCCGGGGACGCGGTCCTGTCCTGGGAGGTCCTGAGGCACGCCCTGGAGGTCACCGGGGCCGAGGTCTCGGTCCTGCTCCAGCCGACCTCGCCCATCCGGGACGACGATCTCATCGACCGGGCCATCGAGGTCTTCCGGAACGACCCGGCCCTGGACTCCCTGGCCACCGGCTACGACCAGCCCATCTACCCCCCGCACGGCCAGGACCACCGCCGCCAGGATATATCGTCACGGTTCATCAATGACGGCTCGATCGTGGTCAGCAAGCGATCGGCCATCGAGGCCGGCGGCCTGTTCGGGAAAAAGGCCGGGACCATGGTCACGGACAAGGAACAGAACATCGATATCGACGACGAGTTCGACCTGTGGCTGGCCGAAAAGGTCCTGGAGCGGCGGCTGCTCCGGGACCCGGAACATCTCCGCCGCCTTCGGGACGCGGCCCTGACCGAGAAATTCGGCCTGGGCCTGCATTTCCTGCGGGCCTGCCTGGAGGAACTGGACGACGACACGGCCCGGCGCATCGCTGAGACGGCCTTCAAGGCCCACACCATCGACAACTGGACAAAGACCTTCGAGGGCCTGGACGAAGGGCAGCGGGTGGCCAGGATGCTGGACATCCTGGCGGCCATGCCGGCAGAATCCAATCCCGATCTGACAATCATCGAGCGCACGGACCGGGCCATCGAGGTCCGGGCCACGGACTGCGCCGCCCGGCGCGTGTTTGAAAAATTCGGCCTGGCCGACTACCTGCGACACTTCTGCCTCCAGGACCACGAGGTGGCCCGGCTGGCCTCGCCCCGGGGCCGGCTCGAGATCGACGGTCTGCTGTCCACCGGACAGGAGGCCTGTCACGAACGCTGGGTCTTTCCGGAAGACCGATGATTTACGACGACCAGTTCAATCCCTGGGCCCACTACCTCAAGGAGCACGAGGCCTACGAAAAACGGGCCCGGCAAGAACTCCCGGAGATGACCTGCCACAAGCAGGCGGCCGAAATTCTAGCGCCGCTGGTCACGCCCGGGGATACCCTGCTGGACGTGGGCTGCGGCACGGGCTACGCCTTCTGGTCGTTTCATGATCGGGGGATCCCCATCGAGTATCACGGGGTGGACGTGACGCCGCGGTTCATCGACCTGGGCCGGGAGCTGCTCTGCCCCTTGGCCGGCCTGCCGCCCGAGCGTTTGCAGACCGGTGCGGCCGAGACCCTGACCGGGGCCCATGACTTCGTGCTCTGCCTGAACACGCTCTACTGTATCGCCAACTGGCACCAGAGCGTCGAGCGCCTCTGCGCCGTGACCAAAAAGGCCCTGTTCATCCGGACCCTGATGGACGAGCAGGCCGAGTACCGCTACCTGGTGACCGACTACCCCCGGATGCCCGAGAAGTACCGCTATTTGCGGGCCTACTACAACATTTACCCCATCGGCGAGGTCACGGCCGCTATCGAGGGGTACGGCTTTGAAGTAAAAAACATCGTCGATGAGTGGACCGGGGATGAGGACGAGTACGTCAAGGGCAAGCGCTATCCCTGGCGGTGTCTGCTGGCGATCCGGCGTTGATTCTGGACGATCAATTATTCAAGCAAGGAACTGTCACCTCCTACCAGATTTACTAACGCCCACCACCACGGGTCAGATAGGCTCAAGTACCAAAGCAGTCCAAGCAATATTTGCCGCCACAACATTTATACACTATATATTGTTGTTTTATTATTAGGCACTACTATATTTGGGGGGTTTTGATTGGCTCGATTCTAGCAAATGTCCCTGTTGCACCTAAAAAACTGTGCAGCAACAAGGACAAAAAATGGTCATTAGACTATCTGAACAGGCCGATAAAGAACTACGGCACACATTTTCAACTTATAACTACCAGGTCCAGTCCGCGGCCGAGGTCCCGGCCTGGCAGCAGGCCCGGGGCGAGCACTACGCCGAGTACCGCCGCCTGTGGGCCGACCGACCCGTCCAGCGCGACCCGGGCAAATTCCCGCTGCACCTGGACATCGAGACCACCAACCGGTGCAACCTCAAGTGCGTCATGTGCCCCCGGACGATCTTCGTCAAAAAGGGCCTGACCGCCTGGTCCCCGAGGGGCGTGGGCGACATGGACCGGGAGACCTTTCGGCGGATCATCGACCAGGCCGCCGCGGGCGGGGCCTATTCGGTCAAGCTCAATTTCCTGGGCGAGCCGCTGCTCCACCCGGACGTGGTCTGGCAGGTGGCCTATGCCCACAGCAAAAATCTGTACGTGATGATGAATACCAACGCCGTGGCCCTGACCGAAAGGCTGGGCGCGTCCCTGCTCGAGGCCGGCCTGGACGATGTCTTTTTCTCGATCGACGGGGCCACGGCCGACGCCTACGGCCGGGTCCGGATCGGGGCCCGGCTGGAAAAGGTCCTGGACAACGTGGCCGGCTTTGTCCGGCTCAAGGAACAGATGGGGGCCGCCCACGTCCAGACCCGGGCGTCCATGGTCCTGGGCGTGGACGGGGCCCCGGACACGCCCGAGACGAGACAGGGCTATGAACGGATGTTCCTTGATTTGGGCCTGGACGGAGTCGGCTTTGGCGAGGCCTACGATCCCCTGACCGATTACGGGGCCGGCCGGGACCCGGTCTCCGGGTTCGCCTGCGACCAGTTGTTCGTGCGGATGTTCGTCCTGTGGGACGGGGTTTACACCCCCTGCTGCGTCAACGCCGAGCGGGATTACGTCCTGGGTGAGATGACGAGCCTGACCCTGGCCGAGGCCTGGCTGGGACCCCGCGCCCGGCGTCTCCGCCAGTTGCATTGCCTGGACCACTACCATGTCGAGCCCATGTGCCGCCGCTGCGTGGTCCCCCGGCAGTTCGAGGCCGCCCAGGACGAGGGGAGGTGCCCCGCGCCGTGAAGATCAATCCCAACATCGACTATCAGAAACAGGGCCTGGGCCAAAAGTGGTCCTACATTCGACGCCAGGGCCATTTGCCCCGCTACGCCCTGCATCGCCTGCGCTGGAACCTGGCGCCGCGCTTCAGGAAAGTCCTGGACTTCCCGGATCACGTCGATCTCGAGGCGACCAACGCCTGCCAGCTCAAGTGCCCGATGTGCTTCACCCGGGTCACCGGGGCGCCGACCGGGTTCATGGCCTGGGACCTGTACCAAAGACTGGTGGACGAGATCGCCGCGGCCGGGGCCTTCTCGATCCGGCTGTCGTGGCGGGGCGAGTCGCTCCTGCATCCCCGGATCGTGGACATGGTCGCCTACGCCAAATCACGAGGCCTGCCCAGCGTCTCGTTTCTGACCAACGGCGCCCGGCTCACCCCGGAGACGTCCGAGGCCCTGATCCGGGCCGGCCTGGATTACATCGTCCTCAGCATCGACGGGCCGGCCGGGGTGTATGAGACCGTGCGGCGGCCGCTGACCTTTGACCGGGTCATGGCCAACCTGCAAGGGCTCCAGGAGGCCCGGGCCCGGCTGGGCTCGCCCCGGCCCCTGGTCCGTGTCAACGCGGTGACCTATTTCCTGAACGGGCGAACGAGTGAGTTCTTCCAGGCCGTCGGTCCCCTGGCCGACAAAATTTTGCTCTCCAAGACCCTGAACTTTTTTGTCCAGTACGGCCCGCACAAGCCCGAGCTGACCTGCGGCTATCCCTGGCAGCGGCTGATGGTCGCCTGGGACGGCCGGGTCTTTCCCTGCTGCGCCGACGTGGACGGGGACTACCCCCTGGGCGACGCCAGCACGACCGGCCTCCAAGAGATCTGGCACGGCCGGCCGGCCGAACACCTGCGGCAAGTAATGGCCGAGGGCAAGCGTCTCTCGATCAAGCCCTGCCGCCGCTGGGACTGCGGCCTGGACGGCTGGGACCACGACCAGGATCCCGAGTTCATCACGGCCATGAACCGGATGCTGGCCGGCCAGGGCGGCCTGCCGGCCACCGGCACGGAAGGATGACATGAGCGTTTCACGGGTTCTCCAGGCCGAGCCGAGCGGCCAGGTCAGGCTGATCGGCTACGAGATCGATCCCTTTGCGGTCATGGCCGCCGAGTTCGGTGAAAGATTCACCGCCTACCGGGAGGCCTGGGCCCGGGCCACGGACCAGACCGAGATCCCCGAGTTCCCGCTCAGCCTGGACCTGGAGCAGAACGCCACCTGCAACCTGCGCTGCCTGATGTGCCCCATGGGCTCCAGCGATTACGTCAATCCCATGGCCGACACCCCGGTCATGGACGTCGGGCTCTACTTCCGGTTGATCGACGAGGGGGCGATCCACGGCCTGCCGGCCATGACCTTCGGCTATCTGTCCGAGCCGCTGCTCAGGCCCGATATCGCCGACCTGGTCGCCCAGGCCCGGGCGCGGGGGGTGATGGACATCCGGCTGGGGACCAACGGGACGCTTTTGACCTCAAAAACGTCGCGGGCCCTGATCCGGGCCGGGCTGACCCGCCTCGAGGTGTCGCTGGACGCGGCCTCGGAGGCGACGTTCAAGAAACTCCGGCGGGGCGGCGGCTATCAGCGGGTGGTGGACAACATCGAGGTGTTTCTTACGGAGAGGGCCGCGGCCGGGACGACCTTTCCCCTGCTCCGCCTGAGCTTCCTGCGGACCGGGCTCAACCATCACGAGCTGGACGATTTCCTGGTCACCTGGCGGGGCAAGGCCGACTTCTTCTCGGTCCAGGAGATGATCTATTACGATCAGGCCGACATCACAGCCGAGGACCGGGTTCCCGTCAGCGAGGTCCCGGCCGGGTTCACCTGCGCCCAGCCCTGGCAGCGGCTGATCGTCCGGTCCAACGGCGACGTCTATCCCTGCTGCTCGGCCTACGGCGCCCGGCTGGCCCTGGGCAACGTCCGGGAAAGTTCGCTGTCTGAGCTGTGGCACGGCCAGCGGATGACCGTGCTCCGGGAGGCGCTGGCCGGCGGCCGCTGGGCCGATATTCCGCCCTGCCGCGAGTGCGCCCAGCAATCCGTTCTCTAGGGTCGAGGAAAGAACATGTCCGATACCGAGACCTACACCTACCAGAGTCCGACCTACCGCGAGATGCACCGCGGCCGGGGAGTGGACTGGCGGGATTTCCGGGGTTCGCACTACCGCGAGTATCGCCGGCTCTGGGACGAGACGGCCGCCACCCGGAGCGCCCCTGAATTCCCGCTCCACGTGGACATCGAGACGACCAACGCCTGCAACCTCGAGTGCCCGATGTGCCCCCGGACCCATCTGGTCAAGACCAAAAACCAGCGCTGGTCGCCCAAGGGCCGGATCGGCCTGATGGATCGAGGGTTATATCGCCGTCTCATCGACCAGGCGGCCGTGGGCGGGGCCTATTCGGTCAAGCTCAACTTCCTGGGCGAGCCGCTGCTGCACCCCGAGGTGATTGACCAGGTGGCCTACGCCGCGGGCCGCGGCCTGTGGGTGATGATCAACACCAACGCCGTGCGGCTGTCCGAGGACATGTCCCGTGGGCTGCTGGACGCCGGGCTGTCCGACATCTTTTTCTCGTTCGATTCGCCCTACAAGGACGTCTATGAGCGCATCCGGGTCGGCGCCTCCTTTGACCGGGTTGTCCGAAACATACAACGGTTCATGGAACTGAAATACAAACTTGGCCGGCCCGACGTCCAGACCCGGGTGTCCATGATCAGCTACTGGGACGGCAAGGGGACCGGCGAGGGCGAGCGTGAGGCCTACCTGGCCCTGTTTGACGACCTGGGCGTGGACGAGATCGGGTTTGCGGTCTATTCAGACCCGGCCCTGGATTACTCGGGTCTGATGCCCGAGCCCCTGGCCGGTTTTTGCTGCGACGACCTGTTTCGCCGGGTGTTCGTCCTGTGGGACGGCGCGGCCCAGGTCTGCTGCGGCGAGTGGGAACGGCGGCTCCAGGTGGGCGACGCCAGTAAAGAGGACCTGGCCGGGATCTGGACGTCGCCGGCCTTTGTCCGGATTCGCGACCTCCACGCCACGGGGTTTTATGACCGGATCGAGGCCTGCCGGCGCTGCTCGGTGCCGTATTTGATCGCCCGCGATCGACCGGAAAGGGCCGAGAATGGAGGCCAGACATGACCGCCGAGGTCCAGGGGCACGTCTTTCTCAAGGAGAACGCGGCCGGCCTGGCCGTGCAGCGCTCGCGGCGCCGGGACCCGGAGGCGGTCCTGACCGAGAACCTGGGGGCGAGATACGTCGAGTACCGCCGGCAGTGGCGGCGGACCGAGGACTTCCTGAGCGTGCCCGACTGGCCGCTGCACCTGGACGTGGACACCAATTACTCGTGCAACCTGCGTTGCGCCATGTGCCCCCTGGGCGTGCCCGGCCGCGAACTGCCGTATGGCAACAGGCTATTGGACAAGAAACTCTACGCCCGGGTGATCGCCGAGGGCGCGGCCCGGGGCCTGAGCGCCGTGCGCCTGGGGCTGACCGGCGAGCCGCTCCTGCGGGGCGATATCCTCGAGTTCGTGGACATTGCGAGAGAAGCCGGGCTGGTGGACGTCATGCTCATCACCAACGGGCTGCTCCTGACCCCGGACATTTCCAGGCGGCTGATCGGCGCCGGGCTGACTCGGCTCCAGGTCAGCCTGGACGCGGTCACGGCCGAGACCTACGCCCGGCTCCGGCGGGGAGGTAATTACCAAACGGTGATCCGTAACGTGTCCGCCTTCATCGAGGCGCGGGACCGGGCCGGGGTCGAATTGCCGCTGCTACGGGTCAGCTTTGTCCGGACCGCGGTCAACGCCCCTGAACTGCCGGCCTTCGAGGATTTCTGGCAGGACCGGGCCGATTACGTGGCCGTCCAGGAGTACGCCGACCTGGTGGGCACCCCCGAGTCCCGGGCCCTGATCCCGGCCGATCGCCGGGAGGTGCCGGACTTTCGGTGTCCCGACCCCTTCCAGCGGCTGGCCCTGTTCGTGAACGGTGACCTGTTCGGCTGCTGTTCGGACCACGGCCGGGAGTATCCCTGGGGGAACGCCCATCGGGACGATATCGGCCGGGTGTGGCGCTCCCGGGCGGCCGAGGACTTGCGGGCCCTGCAGGCGCGGGGCGAGTGGTACCGGCATCCGGCCTGCCGGGCCTGCGGCCTGGCCTCGGTGGCCCGCCTGCCCAACGAGGCCGCCTGAGATTACGCTGGACCTCGATCCGCTGGATTCCATAGGCTCCGCAGTCATTCTTGCCAGAGAACTATTTGATCAACGGTTCAGCGCCAGCAATTATTTCCCCTTGAACTGGTTTCCATATTGGCTGATCAGGTTCAAGGAAAAAATAGTTTGAGAACAACTCATGGTTCAATCGGGCTGAATTCCTCGGACGATCAGACCTCCGACGTTGCCGGATATTGACCGGCCTCCTTTCGATGCTTATACTCACCAAATGCCTTCCGAACCCAACCACCAGGTCCAGGGCGGGCCCTCGGCCCGGACCGATGCCGATACGGTCGTCCAGAGACACGTCCTGATAGCCGCGTCCCTGACCGCCTTTTTGGCCCCGTTCATGGGCTCGGCGGTCAACCTGGCCCTGCCGGCCATGGCCCGATCCTTGGACCTGGACGCGGTGACCCTCAGCTGGGTCCAGACCTCGTACCTGCTGACCTCGGCCGTGCTCCTGCTTCCCTGCGGGCGCCTGGCCGACATCTTGGGCCGCAAGAAGGTTTTCCTGCTGGGCACGCTGATCTTCATCCTGGGCTCGGTCCTGTCCGGCCTGGCCTTTTCGGCCTGGATGCTGATCGGGGCGCGACTGGTCCAGGGCGTGGGCAGCGCCATGACCTTTGCCACCGGCCTGGCGCTCATCACCTCGGTCTTTCCCCCCGAGAAAAGGGGCCGGGCCATGGGCATTACCCTGGCCGTGATCTATGTCGGCCTGTCCGCCGGCCCGTTGCTGGGCGGGCTCCTGACCATGCACCTCAGTTGGCGCAGCGTCTTTCTGGCCCCGATTCCCGTGGGACTGGTGGCGGTCTGGTTCATGATCTCCCGGGTCAAGGGCGAGTGGGCCGAGGCCGCAGGCGAAAAGTTCGATTTCATCGGCTCGATCCTGTACGGGGTCGGGATCGCCGCCTTGATCTACGGCCTGACCTTGCTGCCCCGCCCCGGCGGCCTGTGGCTGGTGGGGGCCGGGGTCGTGCTGGAGGCCCTGTTTACCTGGTGGGAGATCTTCACCGAAAGCCCGGTCTTCGAGATCGATCTGTTCCGCCACAACCGGGTCTTCGGCTTTTCCAACCTGGCGGCCCTGTTCAATTATGCCGGCACCTTTGGGGTCACTTTTCTGTTGAGCCTCTACCTCCAGGACATCAAGGGCCTGAGCCCGGAGGTGGCCGGGCTGATCCTGGTCGCCCAGCCGGTGATCATGGCCCTGGTCTCGCCCTATGCCGGCCGGCTGTCGGACCGGATCGAGCCGCGGGTCCTGGCCTCGCTGGGCATGGCCCTGATCGTTGTCGGTCTGGCCATGCTGGCCGCCCTGACCTGGACCACACCCCTGTGGTTCATCGTCCTGGAGATGGTCATCCTGGGGGTGGGCTTCGGCCTGTTCTCCTCGCCCAACATGAGCGCCATCATGGGCGCGGTCGAACGCAGGTACCTGGGCATCGCCTCCGGGTCGGCCAATTCGATGCGCCTGTTGGGCCAGATGCTGAGCATGGGCCTGGCGGCCATGGCCCTGTCCATATTCATCGGCCCCCTCCGGATCTCGCCGGCCAATCACGCCCAATTCATGGAGGCGGTCCGGGTGACGTTCCTCGTCTTCGCCGGGATGGGCGCCGCCGGGGTGTTTTTCTCGATGGCCCGGGGACGGATGCCGGCCGCGGACGGCCGGGACCGGTCAGAGGCGTAGGGTGCTGCCGACCGTGCCGAAGACAAAGGCCCGGGGCAGGGCCGCCCGGAGCCTGACCTGGGCGGCCAGTCCGGTGCAGTGGGTGGCCATCAGGACCTCGGGGTCGAATTCGGCCAGGGCCTCGGCCGTGGCGTCGATCGCCTCGTCGCTGACCGGCGGCTGGAGGTGAAACCCGCCCAGCACGGCGTAGATCCGGTCCTTCCCGGTCAATTCGATCGCGTGCCGGATGGTGTTGACGATCCCGGCGTGACCGCAGCCGGTCAGGACCACCAGGCCCTTGTCCTTGACCGCGAACAGCACGGCCATGTCGTCGGCCATGACCGCGTTGTCCTGAAGGACCCCGTCCCGCTCGGCGTACTGGGCCGCGAACCCGTGCTCGAAGGCGGTCGTCCGGGCGATGGTGCCCGTGGTCAACAGGGTCCCCTCGGCCAGCCAGGTCGGCTCGGCAGCAAACTCGAACCGGAAGGGCGTATCGGCCAGGTGTTCGGTCAGGAGGTCGGGCATGGGCACCATCTGTCCGTCCGGTCGCTTGAGGAACCGCCGCAGGGTGGCCTCGGGATGGACCACCACCCGGACCGGACCGCGCGCCAGCCCGGCCAGGGCCGCCAGCCCCCCCAGGTGATCGAGGTGACCGTGGCTGAGGACCATTTCCCGGATCCCGCCCAGGTCGATCCCCAGTTGCTCGGCGTTGTGCTGAAGCGGCCCGCCGGTCAGGCCGGTGTCCATCAGGACCTCGCTGACCGCCTCGCCCCGAAACAGCCGGATCAGGGCGGCGAAACCGTGCTCGGCCAAGAGCGGCTTGATCCGGCCGTCCAGGCCTGTGAGCAGCCGGGCCCGCTCGATCCGGTCGTCTCCGGGCATGACCTGGTCGCTCAGGTTGTCCACCAGGGTGACGATCTCGGCCCGATCCACTTCCTTCAGCTGCACCTTGGTCCTCCTGACTAGCCCCGGCCGGGAGTGGGGGGATATACTGAAAGCACCGTCTGCGAGGTGGAGATGAGACGCCTGCTCCCGACCCTGATGGTTGCGGCCGCCCTGACGTTTCCCGGGGCGACGGCCGCCTCGGCGCGGCCCAACGAGGTCGTTCACGGCTTTCGGATCGGTTATGCCGCGGCCCAGCAGCTCAAGCAGGCGGGCCGGGCCAGGACCTTTGTCCGGTTCAAGACGATCATGGAGCGCCAACTGAAACGCTGGGGCGACGACAGTCCCGATTTCCGGCGGGGACTGCTTTTGGGCGGCCGTGATTTCTTTGCCGGCAAGAGCCTGGCCCAGGGGCTGGCCGACCTGAAGTGATCCCCGCCTCCGGGCGGTCCCGACCCCCGGGGCTCAGTGGTTGATGACGCCCTGGGCGGCGATGGTCGTCGGCAGCATCTGGCCGCCCTCGACCTCCTTGATCAGGGCCTGCCACTCCTTTTTCAAGGCGGCGATTTTTTCCGCCTGGCCCAGGGCCCACAGGCAGCCGCCCCCCCCGGACCCGGTGAAGCGGGCCCCGCACCCGGCCGCCCGGGCCAGGTCCGCCAGTTGGCTGGTGGTCTCGGTCAGGACCTCGGGGGTCATCCCCAGTCTGAGGTCCACCTCCTCGTTCATGATCCGGGCGGCGTCGTCGATTCTCTGTTCGCCCACGGCCCGGCAGAAGCGGTCGGTCAGGTGGCAGATCTGCGTCCACTCCCGGCGGTGGCGTCCCTTCTGGAACCCCTCGACCCAGCGCCGATTGACCGTGGCCGACTGGTGGGTTATCCCGGGAAAGGCCAGGAGGGTGCTGTTTTCCAGGGCCTTGTGGAGGCGCTTGGGGGCGACCACCCGCCGGACGAATCGCTGGCCGGGACCGAGCCGCCAGACCCACTGGTTGACCCCCCCGTAGGCGGCCGCCAGGTGATCCTGCATGCCGCAGGGGACGTTGGCCACGCCGCTCTCGATGGCAAAGGCCGTCTGGACCAGCTCGGCCCGGCCCAGGGGCTTCCGGCCCAGCCCGGCCACCAGCCGGTTCAGGGCGGCCAGGACCGCCACCAGGGCGACCGACGATCCACCCAGGGCGCTGCGGGGCGGGGATGAGGACTGGATGTCGATACTGATCCCGCTCAGGCCCATGGCGTCCGCGGCCACGAAGAACATCCCCAGCACGCCGTCATAGGGGGCCTCGCCGGCCGGATAACTCTCCCCGCCCAGGCCCGTGGACGAGACCTGGACCTGGCCCTCGTCAAAGGCCCTGATCCGGACGTGGGTCCGCAGCTCCAGGCCCAGGTTGAAGGTGGACGGCAGCCGCCCGAACAGGGGGATGTAAAAGGCGGCCAGGTCCAGGGTGCCCCCCATGTCCAGCCGGCAGGGGGCCGAGGTGTGGATCCTCTTCGCCTTCAGGAGTTGGGTGATGGAAGGTGCCTCATCCATGGGTAGTGCCCCACTAAATGGTCAGCCTCGGGCCGCCCTTGTCCCGGCCCGACTCAGCCGGTCAGGCCTTTGGACTTGAGCAGCTTCTTGGGTTTGATCCGCTGACTGTCCAGGCCCAGTTTGGCCGGATCGATCTCCATGGCCAGTCCCAGGATCTGGGTGAAGAACAGCACGGGCAGGTCGTACATCTCCTTGTGCAGGCGCCGGAGATGGACCTGGCCCATGTCGAATTGTTCGAAGCAGGACGGACAGCCGACGCTGATCATCTCGACGTGGCGTTCGGCCATGTAGCCCAGCTTTTCGCGGGTGATCTCGTAGGAGGCGTCGGGGTCCACGTTGGCCCCCAGGGGCGAGCCGCAGCACAGAAACTTGCGCGAGTACTCGATGGGCTCGACCCCGATGTGGCTCAGGACGTGGTCCATGGCCACGGGCACGAAGCTCTCCGAGGGCGACAGGTCGTCGGGATACATCCGCTTGGGCGGCCGGAAGAAGTGGCAGCCGTAGTGGCAGCCGACCCGGATGGGCACCTCGCGCCGGACCTCTTCCCGCAGCCGGCGGATCATCTCCTCGGTGTGGAAGATGTCCAGGAGGTGATGGACCTTGATCCGGCCCTTGTAGCCCTTCTCGTTGCGGTTGAGGATGCGGTTGATGGTCCGGCGCCGGTGCGGCTCGTGGGCCAGGATGTAGTTGGCCTCCTTGAGGGTGTTGACGCATCCGGCGCAGATGGTGACGATGTCCAGGTTCTGGTCCTCGGCCAGGCACAGGTTCCGGGCGGCCAGGGCCAGCCAGGTGTCGAAGTGGACCTGTTTCAGGCCCGACGAGGGCGGGCAGCAGGAAAAGGGCAGATCGACCAGTTCGATGCCCATCCGCCGGCAGACCTCGCGGGTGGCCGACTCGAAGCCGGGGTATTTGGACGGGATGGTGCATCCCGGAAAGAAGGCGTATCGGGTTTCAGAATCGGATGACATTGTTGAATCCGGACCGTTCGACGATGCCGCCGATCTCCTCCAGGTCTGGTTCGGCCAGGGGCTCGAGACCGTACTCGGCGCGCATGGCGTTGACCTGGTGGGTGATGGCCGCCCGCCCGGTCTTGGTGATCATCTCCAGGACCCGGACGACGTTGACCGGGACGTTGTTGCGCCGGGCGGCGGCGTTCCTGAGGGCGACCATCAGGTCGCCGATGGGTATCTTCTGGGGGCAACGGTCCTCGCAGACGTGGCAGGTGGCGCAGTACCACAGGCCCTCGTCCTCGACCACGGCCTTGTGTCCCAGGTCCAGGCACCGCAGCAGCATTTCCCGGGGGCCGATGGCCTTGTCCGAGACCATGACCGCCGGACAGGACCCGGTGCACCGGGCGCACTGGTAGCACTCGAACAGCTCGGCCTTGTCGAAAAACCGCCAGATCTTGGGCACCGGCTACTCCTTGTTCCTGCGGTTGTCCTTTTTGGACAGGGCCTTCTTGGTCTTGGTGATCTCGGCGGGGGTGACCTTTTTGAGGCTCTCGGACATTGCCCGGATCTTCTCGGCGAAGCGGTTGCCCTCGGCGGCGCTGATCCAGGCCAGTTGGAGGCGGTCCTTGTCCAGGCCCAGTTTCTCCATCCGGCGCTGGAACTTGCGGACCCGGCGCTCGGTGTGCTTGTTGGCGTCGATGTAATGGCAGTCGCCGGGATGACAGCCCGAGACCAGGACCATGCCCGCGCCCTGGATAAAGGCCCGCTCGATGAACTTGGGGCTGACCCGGGCCGAGCACATGGTCCGGATGATGCGGACCTGGGGCGGATACTGCATCCGGCCCACGCCGGCGAAGTCCGCCCCGGCGTACGAGCACCAGTTGCAGCAGAAGGCGACGATCTTGGCCGCGGCGTCCGCCTCGGTGGCGGCGTCGATCTGGCCCAGGATCTGCTCGTCGGTGAAGTGGCGCATCTCGATGGCGCCGAAGGCGCACTCGGCGGCGCAGCCGCCGCACCCGGCGCAGGCGGCCTCGACGATGACCGCCTTTTTGGGGTCGCCCTCCAGGCCGATGGCCGAGTAGGGGCAGACGCCGACGCACAGGCCGCAGCCCTGGCAGACCTCGCAATCGACCTGGGCGGTGACGGCCGGAACGGTGACCTGTCCCCGGGCCATGAGGATGTTGGCCCGGGAGGCCGCGGCCGAGGCCTGGGTGACCGTCTCCTTGATGTCCTTGGGGCCCTCGGCGCAGCCGGCCAGGAACACCCCGCCGGTGGCCGTGTCCACCGGCCTCAGCTTGGGATGGGCCTCGAGATAGAAGCCGTCGGCGGCCGTGCTCAGGTTGAACAGGCGCTGGACCACGTCGGCGTCGCGTCGCGGCTCGATGCCCACGCTGAGGATGACCATCTCGGTCTCTTCCCGGTAGGGCCGGCCCAGGAGGGTGTTCTCGCCCAGCAGGGTCAGGTTGCCGGTGGCCAGGTCCTCGATGATCTCGCCGGGCACCCCCCGGATGAAGTTGACCCCCTCCTGGCGGGCCCGCTTGTAGAGGTCCTCGAAGCCCTTGCCGAAGGCCCGGATGTCCAGGTAATAGACGTTGATCTCGGTGTCGGGCCAGTGCTCCTTGATGAGCAGGGCGTCCTTGACCGTGTTCATGCAGCAGACGTTGCTGCAGTACGGGTTGGCCCGCTTGGACCGGGAGCCGATGCACTGGAGAAAGGCGACCTTGCGGGGACGTTTCTTGTCCGAGGGCCGGACCAGCAAGCCCCCGGAGGGGCCGCCGGCGTTGATCAGCCGCTCGAACTCGAGGGTGGTGATGACGTTCAGGAACTTGCCGTAGCCCAGCTCGGTCAGGCTGGAGGGATCATAGGTGTCGGTGCCGGTGGCGACGATGACCGTGCCCACCTCCAGGCGGAGGACCTGCTCGGGCTGGGAGAAGTCGATGCACGTGTGCTCGCAGGCCTGGTAGCACTTGTCGCAGGCGATGATCCCCTTGGAGTTGAGGCAGAGGTCCATGTCGATGGCGTACTTGGCCGGCACGGCCTGGGCAAAGGGGATGAAAATCGCCCGGCGGATGGACAGCCCGGCGTTGAACTCGTCCGGGGCGAGCTGGGGGCAGACGGCGGTGCAGTCGCCGCACGAGGTGCACTCGGCGGTGACGTACCGCGGCCGCTGGCGGATGGCCACCTGGAAGTTGCCGACGTAGCCGGAGACCGACTCGACCTCGGCCAGGGTCAAGAGCTCGATGTTTTCGTGGCGGCCGACCTCGCTCATCTTGGGGGCCAGGATGCAGATCGAGCAGTCCATGGTCGGGAAGGTCTTGTCGATCTGGGCCATCCGGCCGCCGATGCTCGCCCCGCGCTCGACCAGATAGACCTGGTAGCCGGCGTCGGCCAGGTCCAGGGCGGCCTGGATGCCGGCCACGCCGCCGCCGATGACCAGGGCCTTCTGGGTGACCGGGACCACGGCCTCGGTCTGGGCGGCCAGGCGGCGGGCCCGGGTGACGGCCATCTTGACCAGGTCCATGGCCTTGGCCGTGGCCCCCTCCATGTCGTGGAGGTGGACCCAGGAGCAGTGCTCGCGGATGTTGGCCATCTCCAGGAGGTAGGGGTTCATCCCGGCCGCGGTCACGGCGGCCCGGAAGGTGGGCTCGTGGAGCCGGGGCGAGCAGGAGGCGACCACGACCCGGTTCAGGCCGTGCTCGCGGATGTCGGCCTTGATCTTCTCCTGGCCGGGTTCGGAGCAGGTGTAGAGCTGGTCATCGGCCAGGACCACGTCCTCCCACCGGGCGGCGGCCGCGGCCACGGCGGCGCAGTCCACACTGCCGGCGATGTTCTTGCCGCAGTGGCAGACGTACACCCCGATGCGGGGTCGTTCCTCGGGAGTCAGGACGCGGGCCGGCTGGCTCATGGGGCCGATTCCTCTTGATCGTAGGCGAAGCCCGTCTCGAAGGCCTTGAGGTTCAGGTCCTCGGTCCCCTTGGGGATCGAGGACAGGATGGCCTGGCGCATGGAGTCCTCGCTGACCACGCCGGTGACCGCGGCCAGAAAGCCGAGCATGACGATGTTGGCGACGATGGCCCGGCCCAGCTCCTCGGCCAGTCGGGTGGCCGGGATGCGCCGCAGGGTGCAGCCGGGGGGGGCCTCATCCAGACGGACCAGGTCCTGATCGGTCACAATGACGGCCCCCTCGGCGAAGACCTGGCCATAGGTGTGCTTGGCGTCCTCGCTCATCAGCACCAGGATCTCGGGGGCGATGACCTTGGGGTAGTTGATCCGGCCGGTCGAAATGACCACGTCGGCGGTGCAGGCCCCGCCCCGGGCCTCGGGCCCGTAGGACTGGGTGAACACGGCGTTCTTGCCCTCGAACAGGGTCGCCGCCTTGCCCAGGATGTTGCCCGCCAGGACGATGCCCTGCCCGCCGAAACCGGCCAGTCTGACCTCGGTCTTGTGGCTCACTGTTTCCGGCCTCCGCCCAGGGCCAGGGCGTGCCCTTCCCGGTACTGCTCCAGAAACGTCTTCTTCTCGATGTTGACGAAATCGCCGACCACGATCTCGCTCCGCAGGTCCAGCGTCGCCTCGGCCGGATCGATCCCCCGCTTGACCACCGAGTTGGCCCGGTAGAACTTCATCTCGTCCAGGCCCGAGCCCAGCTTGTTGGGCCGGCCGTAACCGGTCGGGCAGGGGCTGATGACCTCGATGAAGGTGAAGCCCGGCTTGACCGTGGCCTCGGTGATGGAGTGGACCAGTTGCAGGGCGTGAAAGGTCGTCCACCGGGCGACGTACACCGCCCCGGCGGCCGCGGCCAGATGGGGCAGGTTGAAGGGGTGCTCGAAGTTGCCGTAGGGCGTGGTCGAGGTCTTGGCCCCGACCGGGGTGGTCGAGGCCACCTGGCCGCCGGTCATGCCGTAGTTGAAATTGTTGACGCAGATGATCTTGAGGTCCACGTTGCGCCGGGCGGCGTGGATCAGGTGATTGCCGCCGATGGCGAACAGGTCCCCGTCCCCGCTCAGGACGGTGACCGTCATGTCCGGCCGGGCCAGGGACAGGCCGGTGGCGAAGGGGATCGCCCGGCCGTGGGTGGTGTGATAGGTGTCCATGTTCATGTACCCGGCCGCCCGGCCGGTGCAGCCGATGCCCGAGACCATGACGTTCTTGTCGATTTCGAGGCCCAGGCGCATCAGGGCGCTGATGTAGCAGGACAGGACCACCCCCAGGCCGCAGCCCGAGCACCAGATGTGGGGGATGCGTCCCGGCTTGAGGTAATCGTCCATGGGGTGCAGGCCGTGCTGCTCGGAGATGAGGTCGCTGGCCGCCTGCCGGTCAAAGGGGGCCACCTGGCGCATCCGCCGTTTCATGACGCCGCCTCGACGATCACGTCCAGGATCTCGCCCGGGGTGTGGATCCCGCCGCCCATGTGGCCGACCAGATAGGTCTCGGCCCGGCCGCCGGCGCAGCGCTCGACCTCGCGGGCGATCTGGCCGTAGTTGATCTCGGGGACGACAAAGGCCCGGGCCGACCCGGCCAGGTCCCGGATGGCGTTCGAGGGGAAGGGCCAGACCACGATCAGCCGGAGCAGGCCGGCCTTGACGCCCTGGTCCCGGGCCATCATCACCGCCTCGTGGGCCGTCCGCGAGGTGCAGCCGTAGGCGATGACCACCACCTCGGCGTCGTCGAGCATCACGTCCTCGGTCCGGATGATTTTCGGGGCGTTGAGCCGGATCTTGTCCACCAGCCGCCGGACCAGCCGCTCCTGGACGATGTCGTTGAAGACCGGGTAGCCCATCTCGTCGTGGGTCAGTCCGGTGACGTGGAGGCGGTAGCCCTCGCCGGCCGAGGCCATGGCCGGGACCAGGTCCTCGCCCCCGGCAAAGGGCAGGTGCTCGGCCGGTTTTTCCACGGGCCGGCGGCGGGGGACGATGGTCAGCCGGTCGGCCTCGGGGATGACCACCCGCTCGTACATGTGACCGACCACCTCGTCGGCCAGGATGATGACCGGCACCCGGTACTGCTCGGACAGGTTGAAGGCGTCGATGGTCAGGTCGAAGCACTCCTGGGGCGAGGCCGGGGACAGCGAGATCGAGCCGTAGTCGCCGTGGGAGCCCCAGCGGGCCTGCATCACGTCGGCCTGGCCGACCAGGGTCGGCAGGCCGGTCGAGGGCCCGCCGCGCATGACGTTGAACAGGACGCACGGCGTCTCGGTCATGATCCCCAGGCCGATGTTCTCCATCATCAGCGAGAAGCCGGGCCCCGAGGTCGAGGTCATGGCCTTTAACCCGCCCCAACTGGCCCCCAGCACGGCGGCCATGGAGGCCATCTCGTCCTCCATCTGGATATAGACCCCGCCGACCTGGGGCAGCCGCCGGGACATGCGCTCGGCCACCTCGGTGGCCGGGGTGATGGGGTAGCCGCCGAAGAACCGGCAGCCCGCGGCCAGGGCCCCCTCGGCCGCGGCCACGTCGCCCATCATGAAGTGGGACCCGGTCAGGACGGCCTTAGACATGGCGGGTGTCCTTCCGGGAAAGGCGGATCGAGTGCTTCTGGATGTCGGATTCGGTCAGGTGCTTTTCGTGGTCCAGCTCGGCGTAGATGGCGAACTCGGGGCAGATGACCTGGCACAGCCCGCAGTTGACGCAGTCCTCGGGCTTGACCACCTGGGGCGGGTGGTAGCCCTTGCGGTTGAAATCCTTGGACGGGGTCAGGACCTCGTTGGGGCAGAACTCGATGCAGAAGTCGCACCCCTTGCACCGGTCCGAGACGATGATGATCCGCCCCTGGGGGACGGTGTGCTCGGCCGCGTCCAAAGGCAATCGCCAGAAATGAGGCATCTTTTATTCAGGCCTCCGGCTGATCGGTGGCAACATGACCCCTGAAAATACTATGTTTGTCCGGGGTGGTCAAATAAAAACCCCGGTCCGCCGGCCCGATCCGGGCGCTTCACGCCGGTCGGCTTCATTGAGAGGACGCCGGCTGCTTGGCCTTGTTGAGCTGTCCGAGCCGCTGGGCATAGGTCTGGACCATGGCCCCGACGGCCCGTTTGAAGGCGTCGCTCTGAAAATAGTCGGGCTTGAGCTTGGCCGGCTCGACGTCGCCGTTTTTAACCTGGCGGGCCATGAATCGGGCCCCGGCCAGGAACCCGTTGGCATAGGCGATCTTGAGCTGGAGATAGGGCTCCCGAAACTCCAGCCGGGTCTGGGCCCAGGCCCAGACGGACGCCGTGATCACCAGGGCCGCCGCCGCGGCGACGACCATCCAACGCCGCAGTCTCATTGATATACCTCCCATTTGCGGACGGGCCGTGGGCCGCCCCTCCCCTAATGATGCATCAAAAATCTACCCCACAACCGGGTTCGAGGCAAATCATCCTTGCCCCGGGCCGGGCCGAGGGGATAGAAAAAGGGCGGAAACCGCATCCGGAGAGAAAATCGATGAAACTGACGGTACTGGGCTCGGGGACGAGCGTGCCCCGGCCGGATCGGGGCTCGCCGGGCTACGTGGTCGAGGCCGAAGGCCGGGTGATCATGCTCGATCTGGGGCCGGGCTCCTTGAGGCAGTTGACCGCCGCCGGGTACGCCCACGACCGGGTGGACGCCGTGTCTTTCAGCCATTTTCACCCCGATCACTGCGCCGACCTGGTTCACTTCCTGTTCGCCGCCAAGTACGGACCGGGATACGCCCGCGCCCGGCCGGTCCGGATGATCGGGCCGACTGGCCTGAAAAACCTGCACCGGGCCCTGGTCCAGGCCTTTGGTCAGTGGATGGAGCCCGAGCCGGGGACCGTCGAGTGGATCGAAATTCCGGCAGACCAACCCCAGTCGATCGAGATCCTGGACGGAATACTCCGGCCCGGCCCGGTGGAGCACACCCCCGGGGCCCTGGCCTGGCGGGTCGAGGCAACGGGCCGGTCCCTGGTCTATTCGGGCGACACGGACTGGTCAATCGAGCTGATTTCCCTGTCCCGGGGTGCGGACCTGCTCGTCATCGAGGCCGCCTGCCCCGAGGGCCGCAAGGTCGAAGGACACCTGATGCCCTCCGAGGCGGCCCGGATCGCCGCCCAGGCCGGGGTCGGCCGACTGCTCCTGACCCATTTCTACCCGGAGTGCGACCCCGTGGAAGCGGTGACTCATGCCCGCAAACACTATGACGGCCCCGTTGAGGCGGCGATCGATCTGATGGTCGTCGATCTCTGACCCTGCCGACCGATAAGGAGTTTCCATGCCTCGCTCGATTCGTCATCTGGTCCTGATCGGACTGGCGACCCTCCTGCTGGCCGGGCCCCGGGCGGGGGCCGAAAATTCCGCCAAGGTATTCATGTGGCGGGCCGTCAGCCCCACGGCGACGGTCTATCTCCTGGGCACCATGCATTTCGGCCGGCCGGACCTCTATCCCCTGGACCGGGCCATTACCCGGGCCTTTAAGCGCTCGACGGTCCTGGTGGTGGAAGCGGACGTCTCGCCGGCCCGGATGGCCGGCCTGATCCCCAAGGTCCTGGCCCTGATGACCTATCCGCCGGGCCGGGACCTCAAATCCGACGTCTCGGCCAAGACATTGAAGCGGCTTGCGGCCTACTGCCATAAGGCCGGTCTTCCCCTGGGGCCCTATTTGCGGCTCAGGCCCTGGGCCCTGGCCGTGGTCCTGCCGGTGATGACCATGAAAAAACTGGGCTATTCAGAGACCCAGGGCCTGGACATCCACCTGTTGAAACGGGCCCAGGCCACCGGCAAGAAGGTGGCCGCCCTGGAAACGGCCGTGAACCAGCTCAAGATGCTGGCGGACATGACCCGGGTCCAGCAGGAGGCCTTCCTGAATCAGGCCCTGGGCGAGACCGGGGCGGTCAAGGACTTCTTCGGCCGGGTCTTTGCCGCCTGGCAAAAGGGCGACGCGGCGTCCATCGAGCGGCTGATGCTCAAGGCCGATAAAAGGATGAAGGACCCGGTCGTGGGCCCGGTTTACAGGCGGATCATCGACCAGCGCAACCGGACCATGGCGGCCGCGGCCAAAAAATACCTGTCTCAAAACCGGACGGTGTTCATGGCCGTGGGGGCGATGCACCTGGTCGGCCGCCGGGGGGTGGTCAGTCTGCTGCGGAAACAGGGCTTCAAGGTGGTCCAGGTCAAGGCCCGGGGCCGGTCGGTCCGCTGACCAAAGACCGCGGGCCCGGCCGGGTTTCAGTCCGCCTTTTCCCAGGGCAAGAGGGGCAGGGAGGCGCCGCTGGGGGGCGGGGGCAGGGCCGGGGGTTTCAGGTCCGAAGGGGCGGCCGGCACGGCCTGGCGGACCTCGCGTCTCGGCTTGATGGGGGTCCTCGACGCGGCGGAAGGTTGCGGGGTGGACCCCGTCCCGGACGAAACCGGACGGGCGGCCGGCCGGGACCCCGCCGCGGCGGTCTTCACCGGCGGCGGCGGTTTTTCCAGGCCCAGGAGGCGGTTGAAGACCGATTTGTAGGTATAGGTGTAATCAAAGACGTAGGTCACCTTGACGTAGCGCTGATCGCCCTTGGCCCAGATCTCATGGACGAACTTGGTCGGCTCGAGGCTCATCCGGGTGAAGACCCGGTAGGTCACCTGCTGTCCGGCCTTGACCACCCGGTCCAAGATCACCCGGTTGTCCACGATGATCTTGAGCCGGTAGCGGCCCGGCGGCGAGACGATCTGGCCGACGCAGTTCAGAATCACGCCGTAGCCCTTTTTGTAGCGGACGTGCTTTTCAGTGGGATTGCCCTGGCCGTCCAG
Organism: uncultured Desulfarculales bacterium; assembly: GCA_964569795.1. Lineage (GTDB taxonomy): Bacteria > Desulfobacterota > Desulfarculia > Desulfarculales > JAHJDS01 > JAHJDS01. The sequence goes on from CAZMVB010000009.1 coordinate 101,465, forward strand.
CATGATGTGGACGTCCTGGCGGCCGGAACCGTTCGGGGGCACCCCGGCCAGCTCCAGGATGTAGGGCAGGGCGATCCAGCCCGCCACCACCAGCACCACCAGGATCAAACAGAACCAGAACAGTCGCTTCAGCCGCATGCCTAATTCTCGTTTTTGCCCGGCTCGTCTGTCAACTGATTAATTTATTTTATTACCTTATCTCCGAGGCCGGACCGTTCAGCCGATCCTGGCTGAACGGTCCGGGTGGGGGACTTTTCAGTCCATCCCCATCTTCTGATAGCGATACCCCTTGTACAGGGGCAGCATGTCCAGAAAATGAGGAGACGCGACCGGCTTCTTGTTCGGCCCCAGAAGGATCTGTCCGCTCTGTCCCAGGGGCCAGCGACTGTATCCGACCGCTCCGGTGGGCCGAAGCTCGGTGATGAAGATATAGGTGCCGATGTTGTTGTCATACATCTCAGCCACCGGGCCGAACATCTTGTGCTTGAACACGATCTTGGGCCGCGGCGCCCGCCAGGCGGCCGGGTCGTCGTTGTTGAACCGCTTCTTGAGGCTGGCCACGCTCCGGCGCAGCGTCGCCAGAAAGACCTCCTCGGCCGTCTCCGTTTTTGGGGTGTTGATGTTGTCAAAGTAGTTCCGCGAGACGGGCAGGGCGGCCTTGCGGCCCAGGAGACACCGCAGGAAGAGGTTGAACATCCGGCTGGTGACCTCGTTGAACTTGGCCACCCCCTGGAACTCGTCCTGGAACGTGGCCTTGATCACCCGGGGCAGCCAATCCCGGAAAATGGTCATGCCGGCCTGCAACTGCCTGTCCCTGACCACGTCGTTTACCGATCGGCCGTCCCAGGCCGACAGAACGGCCAGGACCTTTTTCAAGAGAGGTCGCTCGTTGGCCGGGGCCTGGGCAATGGCCCGGGCCATGAAGGGCAGCATCTGCTTTATGGCCCCGCCAAAGGCGTGGTGACCGTTGAGGTTGTACAGGCCGGCCCCGCCCAGCCAGCGCATTATCTTCTGGTTGGCCGCCAGGTCGAGTCCCTTGCGGCCGGCCAGGGCCCGGTCCACCCACAATGACCGGTAAAACGGCCCGAAGTGGAAATAACCGGTGCGGAAGGCGTCAAAGGGATTCCGGGCGTCCGGGGAGGCCTTGTTGTTCCACCCGGCGACGTATCCCTTGGCCGGATTCATCTCGTGGGCGTTGGGCAGATAGCGTCCGGTCCACTCCGCCCGGCCGTTGCCGGGCAGGGGCAGGCGGGGATCAAAGCCGGCCGGTCTCTCGGCGTTAAGGCCCGTCTGCCAGTACCCGATGTTGCCCGCGACGTCAGCGTAGATGGTGTGGAGCGAGGTCCGGATCAGGGACATGGCCGCCCCGAACTGCCTGTAATCCCGGGCCGTCATGGCCCGCATCCAGCCCTCGCAGCTCAGGGGCTCCCTGAGCCAGTGGGCCATCTTGAGCGAAAAAACCCGGGTGGCCGTGGACTTTTTGGGGTCAAAGGGGAAGGGCGAGATCACCGGGCCGTGAATGGTCCGCCAGATGACCACCTTGATCGGCTTGCCGCGGGCGACCTTGATGGTCTCGATCCGGTGGGTCATGGTCCGCCAGGCCCCCTTGAACCTGTATTGCGCCCTGTTCTTGGGATTGAGTTCCTCCTGATAGACGTCCATGCTGTCGATCATGCCCACCATGTGGGTCCAGGCCACGCGGCGGTTGTGGCCGATCAGGACCCCGGGGATGAGGGGAAAGGACATGCCGACCACGTCAAAGGCCCCGCCCTTGAGGGCGACCTCGAAGATGATGGTCGGCACCGAATGCCCCATCTGGGGCTGGCCCACCAGGATGGGGAATCCGGTCCCGGTCATCTTGGGCAACAGGGCCCAGGCGTAACTGCCCAGCCTATACTGGGCGCCCACGGACCTGGCCCCCGCCGCAGCCAGCCGGGCCAGACGGCCATAGCCCCGGGCCGACGCCGCGGCCCGGTCCAGTTCCCCGAGGTAGCCCGGCCGGGACGAGAACCCCCGCCGGCCAGGCACAAAATTACCGGTCATCTTCTGGCGGGTGTAGGTCGGGGCCGAGGGATCGTTGATCCATTGCCAGTCATTGAACACCTGCCAGCCCCGTTTTTTACCGAACCGCTGGGTCAGCTTCTGGAGGTAGGCCAGATTGTAGATCTCCTCGCCGCCCAGGACCCCGAAGAACCGGGTCAAGAGGGTCACAAAGGCCAGGACGTCCGAGACCTTGAAGGGCGAGGGCTTGATCTTGAGGGCCAGGAACTCGAGGGGCATCAGCCGCGGATTCTTGACCACCTCGGCCACCCGCCGGTTCGCCCCCTGGAGATAGGCCTGGATCAGGCGGCGGGTCCTGGCTGGAAGTTTATTGAAGATCGCCCGGTATTCGGCCTCGGAGTAGCCGGTCAGCCGATTCTTCATATCCGAGGGGATCAGCTTGGGACCGAAGATCTCGGCCAGGGTCCCCTGGCCCGCCCGGCGGTTGACCTCCATCTGCCAGAGGCGGTCCTGGGCCGAGACGTAGCCGAAGGCCTTGAACAGCTCGACCTCGGTGTCGGCCTTGATGGTCGGGATGCCGTACTTGTCCCGGGTGACGCTCACCTTGGCCCAGGCCGGACAGGCCAGGGCCGCCGCGCAGAGAACGAGGACAATGGTCTTGAGTAGATTTCTCATTCCCCTTACCCCTGCAGTCTATTTTTTGGGAAAAAACCTGGGCGTCCTCGAATACGGTAGCATCGCCGCGTCTGAAATCAAGGAATTTCTATTTTCGGGCGATTTGCCTTGCTTCGAACTTCATCGGCTGAAAGAGGCTCGGACAGCCTGGCATCTATTTCCGAAACCCGACGGGCATGACCAGCAGCGGTTCGTGGTTGTCGGGCAGGCCGAGCCGGTCCCGGATGGCACTGACCCGGATGGCGCCGACGATCCCGGCGGCCAGGCCCAGGTCCTGGACCATGAGGAAGATGCTCTGGGCCGCGCAGCCGGCCTCGACGTGGACGTACATCCGCCCCCGCACGGTGTACTTCCAGGTCGTCCGGCCGTACTCGCCGGTGATGACGATCAGCACCGGGGCGGCGGCCATCCAGGACTGAAACCAGGCCCGCCGGGCCACGTCGGCCCGAAAATCACCGGTCTTGACCCGCTTCAGGTCGTGTCTGGCCGGCCGGTAAAGATAGACCCCGGCGGCCAGGTCCTTGACCCCGCCCTGACCGGCCACCACGTACAGGTCCAGGGGATAGGTCGCCCCGGCCGAGGGCACGGTCTTGAAGAACGGGTTGGCGGTGACGCCGTACCCGGCCCACAGGATCTGGCCCAGTTGCTTCAGGCCCAGGGGCTTGGGCGCAAACGACCGGACCGTGCGCCTGACCTTGAGGGCATAGGCCACGGCCATCCGGCCGGTATAGACCGGCTGGGGCAGGTCCACCACGTCCGACGCCCCGGACGCCCCGGACGCCCCGGCCGCGGACAGGGCCAGGGTCAGGGACAGCCCCCAGGTCAGTACCCAAAGTCTCTTGGCCATGTTGGTCCCCTGGTCTGGCCGGTCCCTTGCCCTGGACCGGGCCGTCCGGTCATCCCGGGCAGTGATCGACCCTCCTCGGGCGAGGCCTATTTCCAGGCCGCCAGAATGACCATGTTCAGCAGCGGCCTCAGGGGCCGGTGGCTGACCAGGGCCTCCCGCAGCCCGGGTTTCATCAGCCAGGCCAGGTACTCGGCCAGGAGCTTCATCCCCAGCGGGCACCGGAGGTAGTGCCCCTTGCCCTCGACGTAACTGGTCACCCCGCGGAAGCCGGCCCCCAGGAACAGGGCCTTGAGTTCGGCGTGGGTGTACTCGCGGAGGTGAAAGCCGGTGGCCTCGGTGTCAAAGTAAAAGGACACGTCGTGGGGTCCGGTCAGGCGGTTGGGGGTCAGGGTGACGTACACCCCGCCGGGCTTGAGGCAGCGGCAGGCGCTGGCCACCTGATCCAGGGCGTCCTCGGGGTGGAGGTGTTCGAGCAACTGGTTGCTGAAGGCCACGTCCACGCTGTCCGGGTCGAGGGGGATGTTCACCCCGTCGCCGACGATGACCTCGAGATTGGCGGGCAGGTCCAGGTCCCGGGTCAGCTCGGCGGTGACGTCATAGCCAAAGGCCCGGGCCACCCGGGACGCGACCCGCAGCGTCAGGGCGCAGTCGCCGGCGCCGATCTCCAGGAACACGCTGTCTTTGGTCAGGAAACGGCTCAGAAACCGCAGATGGCGTTCCACGCCGGCCAGGCGCTCGGCCGGGTCTTCCTTGGCAACGAGCTGGGGATGGTTGGGCACCCGCTGGAACAGCTCGTCATAGACCGTGCCGTACAGGGCCGAGCGTTGTTTCCGGGTCGAGTTCCGGAGGCGGGCGGCCAGGTCCTTTTCGATCAGGTAGTGATCCACGATCCGGGGCAGCTCTTCGGCCGGGACGTCCGGGACCCGCCGAAAGACTTCCACGGCATGCCAGTGGGCACTCTGATTCGCGGGGTTGCCACGAGGCGGTTCAGACGGATGAGCCGGGACCGAAGGGCCTTTTATCTGCCCGGTTGGTTTCCCCATTTTGGCCCTCGACCGACAATAATCCAAGTGCCCCCAGGCTACCACCAAGGCCCGGTCCAGGACAAGAGGCCGGGCCGCTCGTTGCCCTGGACGGCCGAATCGGTTATCGTTGGGCGTGGCCTTTTGGGACAAACAGATTCACGCCCTGACCGGCCGGGCCCTGCACCAGTTCGGGATGCTCGCCCCCGGGGACCGGGTCCTGCTCGGGATCAGCGGCGGCAAGGACTCGCTGACCCTGCTGGAGCTGATGCTGGCCCGAAGGCGGGTGATCCCCTTTGACTTCGAACTGATCGCCGCCCACGTCCATCCGGGCACCCCGGATTACGATCCGGGACCGCTCATGGACCACATCCGGGCACGCGGGGTCGAGGCCCGGCTGGTCCCCTCGGACGCCGTGGTCCGGGCCCACGCCGACGACAACCGCGAGGGCCCCTGTTTCCGGTGCGCCCAGATCCGCCGGACGGCCCTGTTCAAGCTGGCCGACGAGCTGGGCTGCGGCAAGCTGGCCCTGGCCCACCACAAGGACGACGTCATCGAAACCCTTTTCCTGAACCTGCTCTACGCGGGCAACGTGTCAACCATGCGTCCCATGCAGGAACTCTTTCAGGGACGCCTGCACCTCATCCGGCCCCTGGTCCTGGTGGACGAGGCCCAGACCAGCCGGTACGCCCGGGAATTCGAGCTGCCGGTGACCGACTACTGCTGTCCCTCCCAAGGCGACTCGCGCCGCCACCAGGTCAAGGCCTGGCTCGAGCAGATCTATCGGACCAACCGCAAGATCAAGCCCAGCCTCCTGGCCGCCCTCCAGAACGTCCGGGCCGAGTATCTGTGGCCGCCGGCTTGAGGGGGGCGGCCGACCGTGCTATTTTGACCGATAATGCGAACCAGGGCCATGACCGAATCCGACGACGACCAACGACCCCCAAGGGCCCCGACCGCCGGGGACGACCGGGAAACAGAGGCCGCCGTGGCCCGGCTCGAGGCCGAGGTCCGGGACAAGGAAGGGCAGGTCCTCGACCTGACCGGCCAGGTCAAGGACCTCATGGCCCGGGAGGCGGCCGACGGCCGGGCCCGGGCCGGCCAGATCCATGAGTTGCGGCAAGGCATCCAGGTCCTCAAGTGGGAGATCCAGCACCTGACGGCCAGGATCAACCGCCTTCAAAATCCGTGGTACTGAACCGTTGAGCACCGACGACCGTCCCATCAGGCTCGAACCGATCGGCGTGGTTCGTTCGCCCCTGAAGACCCGGAGCCAGGCACCGCATCAGGGCCGGGAAAAAATGATCAGGGCCACAATCGAGATCTTCGGGCCGTACCGGGCCCACCTGGACGACCTGGCGGCCCATCAGCACCTGTGGGTCCTGTCCTGGCTGGACCGGGCCGAGCGGGATTTGCTCCAGGTCCACCCCCGGGGCGACCCCGAGCGGCCCCTGACCCACGTCCTGGCCACCCGGTCGCCGGCCCGCCCCAATCCCCTGGGTCTGTGTCTGGTGGACCTGATCGCGCTCGACGCCGAGCGGGGTATTCTCGAGGTGGCCGGCCTGGACGCCCTGGACGGGACGCCGGTGGTGGACATCAAACCCTATTCACCCAGAGTTGACACGCCTCTTTGAACGGAGGAGACAGATGGCGGACGAATATCGGGTCATGTGCAAGGTCGTGGACCTGCGCGGCGGCAAGCACTGCGATGCGGGACACTTCGTGGGAGAGGAGTTCGAGTTCAAGGAGCGGGGGACGGACATGTGCGTCTGGGCCCTGGCGGCCGTGTTCCCCATGTACAGCATGCTCAAATACGGCGGCTCGTTCCCCTGGGAGGGCGACCCGAACCTGGCCCACGCCGCCTGCCCTGACGCGGACAATCCGGTCGTGTTCGAGCTGCGGAGGGAAAAGGTATGATGACCAAGATCCAGCGGGCCCTGATCTCGGTGACCGACAAGTCCGGGGTGGTCGAGTTCGCCTCGGACCTGGCCGCCTTCGGGGTCGAGATCCTGTCCACCGGCGGCACGGCCAGGGCCATGCGCCAGGGGGGCGTGACGGTCAAGGACGTGGCCGAGTTCACCGGTTTCCCCGAGATGCTCGACGGGCGGGTCAAGACCCTGCACCCCAGGGTCCACGCCGGGATCCTGTTTAGGCGCGACGAACCCGGGCACGTGGCCCAGATGAACGAGCACGGCCTGGAACCGATCGACCTGGTGGCGGTCAACCTCTACGCCTTCGAGGACACGGTCAAGAAGCCGGGCTGCACCCTCGAGGACGCCATCGAGAACATCGACATCGGCGGGCCGACCCTGCTGCGGGCTGCCGCCAAGAACTACGCCTCGGTCACGGTCATCGTCGATCCGGCCGACTACAAGGCGGTCACCGACGAGATGAAGGTCTCGGGCGGATCGACCACGCTGGCGACCAGGTTCCGCCTGGCCAAGAAGGTCTTCGCCCTGACCAGCCGCTACGACGCGGCCATCACCCGTTACCTGGCCGACAAGTAAGTCATGATCGCCGATCTGTGTCTGGCCCACGGCCGGGTGGTCAACGTCTATTCCGGCGAGATCATCGAGCAGGACGTGGCCGTGGCCGGGGACCGGATCGTCTGCGTCGGCGATGTCTCTGACCTGGTCGGCCCGGGCACGAAGAACATCGACGTTGCCGGGGACTATGTCCTGCCCGGGTTTTTCGACGCCCACGCCCACGCCGACCTGTTCTACAATCCGCTGGCCTACGCCGATTTCGTCCTCACCCGGGGGACCACCGGGTTGTTCAACGACGGCCACGACCTGTGCAACGCCCTGGGCCTGGGGCCGTTTTTGAAAATAATGGACCGCCTGGCCGACTCGCCGGCGTCGGTCTATACCGGTCTGCCGGCCGCGGCGCCGCCCTTTCCCGAGATCGAGGGCGGCGAGCTGATCACCGACAAGGACCTGGCCACGGGCCTCAATCGCCCGGAGGTGCTGTCCCTGAGCGAGGTCACCCCGTTTCTGCGGGTGATCGAGGACGAACCGACCCTGCTCCGGCGGATGGGGATGGCCCGGGCGGCGGGCAAGCTCATCGAGGGACACACCACCGGGGCCAGTCCGGCCAAGCTGGGCGCCCTGGCCGCGGCCGGGGTGACCTCGTGCCACGAGTCCCTGACCGCGGACGACGTCTGGGAGCGCCTCCGGCTGGGCTACGCCGTGATGCTCCGGCAGGGCTCGATCCGCCGGGAACTGCCCCGGCTGATCGAGGCGGTCCAGAGTCTTTCGGCCTATGACCTGAGCCGGGTGATGCTGGTCACCGACGGCATTTTCCCGGAGCACCTCTTGAGCCGGGGCAACATGGACTGGGTCGTGGCCCAGGCCGTGGCGCTGGGGCTGGACCCCATCCGGGCGATCCAGATGGCCACCCTCAACCCGGCCCGGTACTTCCGGCTGGATCACCTCCTGGGCGGGGTGGCCCCGGGACGGCTGGCCCACCTGCTGGTGGTCGAGCGCCTGGAAAACCCCCGGCCCCGCCTGGTCATCGCCAAGGGCCGCCCGGCGGCCATAGACGGCCGGCCGGTCGAATCGAACCCGGCCCGGCTGGACCCCGGCCTGGGCGACCGGCCCTTCAACCTGGGGAGGCTCACGCCCGATGACTTCCGGGTATCGGTCAAAAAAAACCGGGGGGCGGTGCCGGTCATCCGGATCGTCGATCAGACCGTGACCGCCGTCGAGCCCATGAACCTGCCCGCGGCCGACGGTTTTTTCCGGGTCGGCGGCGACGTCCTGGCCGCGGCCCTGTTCACCCGCGACGGCCGGCAGGTGGGCCGCGGCCTCCTGGCCAATTTCGCCGACCAGCTGGACGGGCTGGCCTCGAGCGTGGCCCACGAGACCCACGGCCTCCTGGTCATCGGCGGCCGGGAAGCGGACATGGCCCTGGCCGCCAACCACGTCCTGGACATGGGCGGCGGGATAACCCTGGTCCAGGAGGGCCGGGTCAAGGCCAGTCTGCCCCTGCCCCTGGGCGGCATCTGCTCGACCGAGTCCGTGCCCGAGCTGGCCCGCGACACCCAGGCCCTCAACGAGGCCCTGGCCGAGGCCGGGTGCTGGACCGATTATCCCCTGTGGACCATGGGGTTCTTGACCTTCACCTCGGTCCTCGGGGCCCGGCTCACCGCCTCGGGGGTCTATGACGTCAAGCACAGGCGGATCGTGTTCTAGGGCGGGTTCCCGGCCGCCGCACCGGGCCGGGCCAAAAGCCTTGCCGTTGGTAGAGATTGTTATATAATTGACTATGCTGAAAGTAGCGGTCATCGACGGGCAGGGCGGCGGAATCGGGGCGGTGATCATCAAGCGCCTCAAGGAGGCCTTTGGCGAGACCGTCGAGGTCCTGGCCCTGGGCACAAACGCCATCGCCACCTCGCAGATGATGAAGGCCCGGGCCAACCGGGGGGCCACCGGCGAGAACGCCATCGTGGTCACCGCCGCCCGGGCGGACGTCATCATCGGGCCCATCTCGATCATCCTGGCCAACGCCATGATGGGCGAGGTCACGCCCCGGATGGCCCGGGCCGTCACCGCCAGCCCGGCCCGAAAGCTCCTCCTGCCGCTGACCCAGGAGAACGTCGAGGTCATCGGCGTCAGGAGCGAGCCCTTGCCGCATCAGGTGGACGACCTGATCGAAAACAAACTCAAACCATGGGTGGACAGCCATGTGTGAAGCCAACGCTTATCTCTTCGAGGACGGACAGGAAAAGGTGCTCATGGAGGGGGTCGATCTGCTCGAACCCGAGGGCGACAAGATTCGCCTGGTGAGCATCTTCGGCGAACAAAAGATCGTCCAGGGCCGGATCAAGTCCATGTCCCTGGTCAACCACAAGATCGTCCTGGAATCTTAGCCCGGATTATCCATGAGACTTCTACTGCGGCGCCGCTATCCCGGCTGCGAGGCTCGTTTCGCCATTTTGGTACTCGACATACCGTCAAGTATGCCTGCGTGCCAAAACGGCTCCAACTTCGCCCCTCGCTCGGGATATCGACGCCTCGCAACGAACCCTCATGAATAATCCGGGCTAGCCCCCCGGACGGGACGGGACAGGAAACCCGGGGCGCCGGCCCGGTCCGGCCCCGGGACACAGGAGAATAAAGATGACGGTTGACGAACTGGCCAAGAAGATCACCCGGATGAGGCACGACACCTTCCGGATCGAGGCCTCCAAGGTGATCTATTTCGACCCCTTTCAGATCGCGGGCGGTCCCCAGGCCGACGTGGTCTTCATCACCCACGACCACTACGATCACTGCATGCCCGAGGCGGTGGCCAACATCGCCGGCCCGGACACGATCGTCGTCACCGAAAAGGACTGCGCCGCCAAGCTGGGCGACTTCACGGTCGAGGTCATGAAGCCCGGGGACAAGAAGACCATCGCCGGGCTCGAGGTCGAGGCCGTGCCGGCCTATAACGTCGATCCCGACCGCCAGGGATTTCACCCCCGCACAAACGCCTGGCTGGGATTCATCATCAACATCGACGGCGTCCGGGTCTATCACGCCGGCGACACCGATCACATCCCGGAGATGAAGCTCCTGGAAAACATCGGCATCGCCCTCTTGCCGGTCAGCGGCACCTACGTCATGACCGCCGAAGATGCCGTGGCCGCGGCCAAGAACATCAAGCCCGAGCTGGCCATCCCGATGCACTATGACGCCATCGTCGGCACCGACGCCGACGCCAAGAAGTTCAAGGCCGACCTGGAGGGTCATATCCCGGTGCTGATCCTGCCCCAGCGCGATTGAAATTATTTTAAAGTGGCCTTAACGCCACCGGTCTGGCCGAAGATATCGCCGGGCCTGATCCACCCCTGCTCACGGATGTTGTATGAATCTTTAACTACCAGTGCCGGTTATTGAATTTAAATTACTTTTGATGGTAGTAAAAATCACACCAATCATCCCCATTGGCCAAGGTGCGTTGCCTTTTTAGCTCTACGTGGTCCGGCACAAGTTCCGCTATCCGTTTATCAAGATCACAGTATGCTTTCGTTAACTCCACCACACCCTCATCTTTAAAAAAATCACGGTAGGGGCATTTATTTTGGTGCCAGCCGATACCATTTTCCAAATCAACTTCAACCTTTTCCCATGGCGGGCAGGGGAAAAAACGCTCATTTTTCGGCCCCAATAGCCTTAAATAACGATCGTATGGATTTTTGCTGCGGCGAACGAAGAAGGCCGCAATGCCAGTTAATTTTCGCGTTCTGCCTTCCCAAATCACTTTATGGATTGTTTCTACCAAATCATCCTGTTTGTCTAACTCGTCTCCCACTGCGCGATACAGCGCCAGGCCCACTATTAAGAACATTCTGTGGAATCCCATTACACCCTTCTCTTTAGGCCTGCGCTTGTCTATTTCTTTATAATACCCTTTCATCCTATTCATTATTCTACGAGATAGCTCCTTACCCATTTCATGTTTCAATGCAGGTTTAAGTCTAAAAAGAAAAGATATCATATGGAATTTTAAATTGCTCATTCTTCAATTACCCCGCCAAAGTATTTCCAAACCACACATTTTTAAAGGTTAGAAACATCCAACCAGGCCTTCGTGCTCGGCTGAATTTTGTGGTTTCTATTCTTTCCGAGCCGCCAAAATGGGTGAATAACCGATTTTGAGCATACCTCGCCCTCAATGATTCAGTCAACCGCTCGGTACTCAAGGGCTCTCATCCAAATACTGATTCATGGTGCCTGGCCAGGGGGCAGGCGAAGCAATTTGGTTATGCCGGTTGTCGGGTCTTTTCTTTCAACCGTGCCGTCTAACGCAGGGTAAAAACAAAAAACCCCCTCCGCGGGCAGCGGACGGGGTCGATTCATTTATATTTGGGGCTTGGGGTTTGGTCAGACCCGTTCAATCAGCCGGCGCCGCTCGAAACCAGCTGTGGCGCGATCACCAGGGCGGTCATGGCCAGAAACAGTCCGATCAAGATCAGCGTTCTCACTCGTCTTCTCCCGCAGCTTCCGATGATTCGTAACGTCAGCCCTGCCTAGCATGGTCCTCGTTGACCGGATCCTCCCCGGCCCGCCGAATCGGCTTGGCCTGGAGGGTGACCTTGTTGACCGTCGCCGGGACCGGGGTCGTGACCTTGGCCTCGGGTCTGGTCCCCTGGTTCGGTGGTGCGGTGGCTGGTCCGACTGCGGCCAGGCTGAATATCAGAAACAGGATTAAAACCGCCATGCGCTCCATGGGAGCCTCCCCGACTCGGTTTCAGCCCCCAGGATAAGCAACCACCGGACCAACTCGGCCCCTCTGATTCGGCCTACTATAACAGCCCAATTTGACGAAATAAAGCCATTTTTTTTACGGAAACGAAAAAAATTTCGATGGCCTCGGGCAACCGGGCCTCGGAATGGCTTCCGATTTTCGGAATTTTATTTATCTGACGAGATAACGGGCCGACCCAGGCCGGGGCGGCTCAACCGATCCGTCCCTCGCGGGCCGGGGCCAGGTCGTGGCAGGGGATGATCCGGGAGATTTCGCCCGACTCCCAGCGGGCCTTGACCCGCTGGACCGTCTCCCAGGCCTGCAGGGCGTCGGTGTGGACCCCGGGGCAGACCGCCGGCCCGGCCGACGGGAAATTGCGGTCATTGGCGCAGAAGCCGGTGATCAGGACCCGGCCCGCGGCCGTGTCGATGATCACCGACTGGCCGCCCGGGGTGTGGCCCGGGGTGGCGATGACCTCGACGCCGGGGACGATCTGGGCGCCGCCCGTGAGCGGCACCAGGTTCACGCCCTCGAGAAAGTCCGGATCGTAGCGGTGGTCCAGGGGATGGGGGTTTAACGAAAAATCGAGCTCGGCGGACTGGACGAACACCCGGGCGTTCCGGCACAGGGCCGTGTTCTCGCAGTGGTCGTTGTGGAGATGGGTCTGGATGACGACGTCGATGTCGTCCGGCGTCAGATCGAATTTTTCAAGCGCATCCTCGAAGTACTGGCACTTGATGCCCAGCTCTTCCTGGACATCGTCGGGGACCATGAAGTCTTCCAGGCCGGTATCGATCAGGATCTTCTGGTCGCCCCCCTCGAGATAAAAGGAGTAGATCGGGATCCAGATGGGCTGGCCGTAGCCGCGCAGGTAGGTCATGATGCCCTGGTCCGTGGCGTTGGCCCCGATGACCAGGGGGTGGATGACGAAGGGGGGCACTGTCTCGACTCTCCTTGATAATCCGGGCTAACGCCCCTTCCAGACCGGGGCGCGTTTTTCCAGAAAGGCCTTTACGCCCTCGGCGGCGTCCTCGGTGACGCACAGCCGGGCGAAGTCCTGGTTCATGTACTCCATGGCCGGATCGAAGTCCAGGGCCTCGGTGTCGTACCAGGCCCGCTTGCCCATGGTCAGGGCGATGGGGGACTTGTCGATCAGCTTGGCGGCCAGTTCGGCCGTGGCCTCGTCCAGTTTTTCGTCCGGCACCACCCGGTTGACCAGCCCGATCTCGTAGCACCGCTGGGCCGACAGCAGGTCCCCGGTCAGAAGCATCTCCAGGGCGTGCTTGGCGGTGACCACGGTGCGCAAGGGCACGGCCGGGCCGTGACAGAACAGCCCGACGTTGATGGCCGTGGTCCCGATCCTGGCCTTTTCACCGGCCACGGCCAGATCGCAGGCCGCCACCAGTCCGGCGCCGTTGGCCGCGGCCACGCCGTTGACCCGGGCGATGACCGGCTTGTTCATGGACCGGATGGTGATCAGCGGGTCCATCATCCCGGCCACCCAGGCGACGTACTCGGCCTCGGTCTGGCCGCCGTACTCGCTGATGTCTATCCCGGCGCAGAAGGCCTTGCCCGCGCCGGTGACCACCACCACCCGGACCTCCGGGTGGTCGTCCATTTGCTTGAGCGCGGCGTTGAACTCGCGGCCCAGGGTGGTGCTGAAGGTGTTGAATTGCTCGGGCCGGTTGAGCGTGATCCGGCCGACGGACTGGCCGACCTCGACGATCACCGTTTCAAAGGACATGGGCGCCTCCCGGGAAATGGTTGTCTCAGGGCGGCGGGCAGGGCTCCGCGGCGCGGAGCCGTCCTGCGCGACGGTCACCCCGGCCCATCCGGGACCGCCGGGGGATAAGCCCGATCAGGGAAAGAGGATCATCGCCGGGGCCGGTCCCCCGGAGTGTCCGGACGACCGCCCGCACGCGGGACAATGGGCCGGCATTGGGAGACGGACGAACCCCCCAGGTGATGACGTCCTCAGCGGCGCCAGCGATAGCAGGTGCGGGTCGCCTTGCAGGGCAGGGTCAGCAGGTAATAGTGTTTCCGGTTGTTGACCGGCTTGAAGGCGAAAAAGTCGCGCATCACGCCGTTAACCTTGACCCGGGCGGCGTAAACCGTGCCGTCGGACTTGAGGGGCACGCCGTGGAACACGATCCGGCCGTGCTCGTCGGTGATGCCGCGCAGCGGAATGACCGTGTCCAGACACTGGGCCGTCAGAATCATCTCGAACTTGGCCCCGGGGGCCATCTTTTTTTCGTGGTTGGGGCCGGACTCGTAAACAAAGACGTTGATGGTATGGCCCGGCTGGGCCATGGCCGCCGGAACGAAGACCAGACAGGCAACTATCGCCAAAAACGGCCAGTACTTGGGGCGCATCTCTCACTCCTGGGCAGGTTACGCGGTAATTCTAACCAATCAGGGCCGTCGAGGTCAACAGTTCCCGCGTTGCGGCCCTAGGCGTTGACCGGATCGGGGCCCCTCTGCTAGATTTACCTGATGAACCCGCGGTCGGAGTCGAGGATCGTGCGCCCCCTGTCCATCAGACGCCTGTTGACCGGTGTTCTGACCCTGTTCCTGCTGGCCCTGCTCCTGGGGGTCGGCTTCAACGCCGTCAATCCCGTGGGCGAGCGCCTGCCCCTGATCCCGGAGTACTCCCGGCACACCCCCTACCGGGTCATCTCTCTTCACCAGGCGGCCGAGATCTTTCTGGCCCAGCAATTCTACCTGTGGCGGACTTGGGGGGGCGGCAAGGTCCTCTTCCTGGACGCCCGGGCCCGCCTGGAATGGCAGGACCACCGCATCCCGGGCGCGATGCTGATGTACCCCCTGTCCTACGTCCAGTGGTCCTGTGACAAGAAAACCGGCCGCTGCCGGGAGGAGCGTAACGACTATTTCGGACGGGTCCTCTATCCCTTCACCCCGGCCTTCAAGGACAAGAAACTGCCCCTGATCGTTTACGGCCGGACCCTGTTCTACAACCTGGCGGCCGAGCTGGCCTGGCGCCTTCACAAACGGGGGCACTCAAACATCCGGCTCATGGAGGCCTCCCTGGCCGACTGGAAGGCGGCCGGCCTGCCGATCTACGGACCGCAACTGACGGGGCCCAAATGAGCGGAACGGCGGCAACCATGGGCTGGCGGGCCCCGACCCGGGCCGAGCGGTTCTTCCTGGCCGCAAGCGTGGCCTGCCTGGCCGTGTGGGGGCTCGGCTTCGAGCTGGGGCGGATCTGGAACCCGTGGGGGCTCGAGATGGCCCGGTGGTCCTGGTCCTGGTTCGGGCCGAAGGGCCCCTGGGGAATGCTCGGGGCCATGTCCTCCTTTACCGGGTGGTGGCACGGTTTCGATGTGGCCCTGTTGGCGGTCATCTTCGGCGGGGCCGGGGTTTTGGCCTGGCTGGCCTTCAGGTTCCTGCCCGCGCCCTGGCTCATCCTGGCCGGACGGCTGTACCTGGGCTACGTCTTCGTTGACGCCTCCCTCGAAAAGATCCTCCATCCCCAGGTCTTTGCCTCGGCCATGGTCCAGTACGACCTGTTCCCCCATTTCCTGGTCAACCTGGCCTCGCTGTGGGTCCCCTGGCTGGAGTTGCTGTGCGGCCTGGCGTTGATCCTGGGCCTGTGGACCCGGGTGTCCGGGTTCGTGCTCAGCGGTCTGCTGGGCTGGTTCCTGTTCGCGATCATCATCAACATCTTTCGGGGCAATTCGTTCGATTGCGGCTGCGGCACGGCCGGGGACGACGTCCTGGGCTGGGGGGTGGTCTGGCGGGACGTGTACATGCTCATGATCGCCTTGACCGTCTTCCTGTTCGACCGCGGTTTTCTGGCCGTGGACCGGCTGTTCAGGCGGAAGAAATGATCCCGCCCCCGGGGACCGGCCGCCGTTTGCACCTTCCGGTGCACCGTAGTAAATTGAAGTCAGGCCCTCGGGGTCGGGCCTCCAGGGAGCGTCCCGGCTCCGGATTCTTCAGGAGGAAGCTTATGAGTCGCTGGCCGTTCACGGCGATGGTTCTCTGCCTGGCGTGCCTTGTTTGGGCCGCCCCCCTGACCGCCTCCGCGGCGGTGCCCCTGGGCAGCCGCTTCACGGGCATCGTCCTGCCCGACGTCCAGAGACGGCCGGTGGACATCGGCCGCCTGGTGGGCAAGAAGGTGCTGTTGCTCATCTACTGGTCGCTGACCTGCGGCCAGTGCGCCAAGGACGTGCCCCGGCTGCTCAAGCTGGCCGAGAAATACCGCGGCCCGAAATTCATGGTGGTCTTCGTCAACGGCGACGGGGACGAGATGCGGGGCACGGTTTACTACTACATGAAGGCCAAGCACGTCCACTGGATCTCGGTCATGGACAAGCTCGTGATCGACGACTACGAGTTCAAGAAGAGGTTTCGGGTGATGGCCACGCCCGGGGTGAACGTGGTCGATATCAAGGGGATCGTCCGCTACTCGCATGACGGCGGGGTGGACTATTTCAAGCTGAGGAGGGCGATCGAGTCGTCCCTGGCCGAGGCCAAGCGATGAGACGGGTCCTGATCGGTTGCCTGGCGGTCTGGGTCGGTCTGGCCGGCGCCGCCCTGGCCAACGATCAGCCGGTGGTCAAGACCAGTCTGCGGGTGGTCCCGGCCCGGGTCAAGGCCGGTTCGGCCGCCGTGGCCGTGCTCACCCTGCGGATCCTCCCGGGGCACCACATCAACGTCCCCCGGCCGCCCCTGAAGGACCTGATGCCCACCCGGTTGATCCTCGAACCGTCGCCCGGCCTGAAGCTGGTCCGCGTCAACTGGCCCCCGGGGCACGTGGTCAAGATGCCCTTCGCGGACAGGCCCCTGCCGTTCTACGACGGGACCGTGGTCGTGGCCCTTCAGCTCCGGGTGGAGGCCGACGCCAGACCCGGCCGCCGGATCCTCCGGGCCAAGGTGCACTACCAGGCCTGCGACCAGAGTTCCTGCCTGTTACCGGAGAGCGTATCAGTATCCGGGGCCCTGGAGGTCGTCAAATAGACGGTCCCCGGCGCCTGAGTGATCCGGGCTGAAAGAGGCCCCGCCCATGAGAGCGGGGCCTTTTCTTTGGCGGACAAACGAACGGTTATTCGGAGCGATAGTCCTCGCCCGGCTCGTGAATGGTCGGCGTGGGGACCTCGGTGCCGGTCAAGTCCGGGGCCGGCTCGAGACCGGCGCGCCGCTCGGACTCCGGGTCGGGGTCGGTCAGGTCGAGCAGGGACTTGAGCGGAATCAGCTTCCGGGGGTCGCCCTCGTGGTAGATCCGTACCACTTGGTTGATCATCGCCCGGAGTCGATTGTCGGCCGTTTCCGGCAGGAGCGCGGCCAGCTGCATCTTCAGCGTGGCCATCTGCTCCTCGGCCGAGGCCATCCGCTGCCGCAGCGTCTCGGCCATGGTCTGGGCCGGAGAGGGGAAGGCATCCGAGCGCCCGTCGATGTACTCCTGGCCTTGACCGGTCAGGAGCCACTCGATGGTCACCCCGTACTTCTCGGCGATGAACCGGATCAGTTTCTTGGATGGTTCCCGGATATCGGCCTCTAGTTTGGCCAGATACCCCCGACTGATGTTGATGGTGGGTGCAAATGCTTCCTGGGTCAGACCAGTTCTCCGACGGAGCGTCCTGATCCTAGAACCAATTGTGCTCATGAACCGTTAACCTCATCTGATATAAGAACGACACTGTTGGAGAGCTTTCTTCCGGAAACCGAATGAGCTTATTCCGGGTGACAGCCCTGCTCTTACCACGGAACGTCCCTTGGGCCGTGGCGAGGCTATTTCCCCGTTTCCGGTCCATCAGTGATGGGATGTAAAGTGTCCCTGGCCCATCCCGTGAGTGCGTACGATTACCTAACAGACCATATCCTCCCTCGTTCAGGCTACTCTAACGATATTTTAGCTTGAAGTCAACTGTATCTGGTCCTTTTTTGTTCACCTGAAGGTCGTTTTCTTCGACGATGATCAAGAAATATGAAACTATTCTGGTTGGTTCTCGGAAATGGAGCTTTCCCGGCCTCAATTGGTCTTGAACCATTGTCGAACCTGGTCGGCGGCCCGTTCCGGGGGCAGAAAGGTGAGGGCCTCGTCGTGAAGGCGCTGAAAGTAATTAATATCGCTGATATCGACCGGCGGGATGGTCAATCTGGGTAAAATTCGTAATTGGGGCCAGAAATCCGGGGCCGGGATCAGGTGCAGGGCCAGGTTCAGGGCCGGAATGTTCTGGTCGTGCAGGCAGGCCAGGACCTGGGACAGGCTGGCGCTCAGGGCCTCGACGGCCTCGGGGCTCAACCGGTCCGTCCGTCCCTCGGGCTCGACCAGGGCCATCAGGTCATAGACCCCCTGGGGCGCGAAGGGCGACAGCCAGGTGACCGGTCCGGTCTGGATGATGAACCGCTGGCCGATCTCCTTTTCCCGGGCGATGAGGTCGGGCCAGAAGGGGCGGTCGTATCGGTCGCGGTAGTGCCCCAGGCCGTCGATCATTTCCCGTTGCAGGCGGGTCGGCCGCTCCAGGGCCACGGCCTGAAAGTGGGGATGAACCTGTCCGGCCCCGGCCAGGGGCATGTAATTCATGTTGATCGAGCAGTATTCGTAGGCGGGCTCGGTCCGCGCCACGGCCTCGAAGTAGGCCTGGGAGGCGGTGACGCCGTCGGCCAGCACCTGGGGGTCCATCTGATCCAGGGCCCGGAAATGCCGGCGTCCCAGGGCGACCACGGCGCTGTGCCGGGTGTAGGGAAAGGCGTTGGGGAAGACCACCGCCCCACCGTGCCGGATTCGTCCTTCCGGGTCGGCAAAGCCCGGCACGAATTTGGCCGCCCGGTTATCGACCGCCTCGGGGCAGAAGGCGCAGCCCAGCTCGACCGAGCGCTTGACCAGGGGCTCGAGGTCCACCGGGGGCAGCTTCTTGATCCGAAAGGGGACGATCCGGCTGACCTGTCCGGTCAGGGGATCCTCCCGGACGTCCACGGTCAGGGTGGTCTCCTCGAATCCCTGAAACGGGTTCAAGAACCGGGACTGCTGGGGGGTGGGCTGGAGCTGGATCGGATTTTGATTCATAATGGCGGCGACCTTACCACACTTTTCAGTCAGGGGTCCAGGGGCGGAAAATGTTCGTTTCGGATCGACCCGACGCCTACGAGACGGTCTATGAGGAGTTGACCGGACGGCTGGCCGAGGTGGACTGGCCGGCGGTGGGCCCCGGGATCGGCGCCCGGGTCCACCAGAACGGCCTGGACTTTTCCATCTTCAACCTGCCGGTGCGGGTGGACGCCTCGGGGGTCCGGGTGGCCGGGGAGACGGGCCTGGAAACGTCCCTGCGGATCATCTGCTGTCATTACGTCCTGCGCGGCGGGGGCGGCCGGCTGAAGGGCGAGTGGGCGGCCTATCGCGACTTCAAGGACGCGGCCCCCTTTGTGGCCGCCTATCGCCGGCTGGTGGACGAGTCGCTGGGCCGGGCCTTCTCCGGCCGGGGCCGCGATCTGGTCCGGGCGGCGGCAAATTTGGGGGGCTTGGCGGTCGATGACGTCCCCGGTGACGTGGCCCTGGGCTTCCTGGCCCTGCCCCGCCTGCCCCTCCGTCTCACCTTTTACGAGGCCGACGAGGACTTCGGGGCCGAGGCCCGGGTCCTGTTCGACCGGGGGGCCGAGGACTATCTGGACGTGGAGTGTCTGGCGGTGATCGCTTACCTGCTGGCCGAGTTGTTGATCGCCGGCCCGGCCCGGTCTCCCCGAGCGGCGTCCCCTGAATAGCCCACGGCTCGACAAGTGCAGTACCGGCCGAACCGCCGGGAACGTCCCATCCTCCCCGTCACCCGAATTGGGTGACGAACGACTAGGCGGCGGTCCCCGGCCTCCGTCCGCCCCGCCGCCGCCGGCCTGGTGAGCCGTTTCCGGAGAAGACGGCGGCCGGCGGCCGGACCGGAGCGTCGGTCGCGGCCCGATAGGGGTGATCCTCGACGACCGGCACCGCCCGCCGGATCAGCCGTTCGATGTCACGCAGGTATGTCCTTTCCTTGGCGTCGCAAAAGGAAATGGCCTCGCCCCCGGCCCCGGCCCGGCCGGTGCGGCCGATGCGGTGGACGTAGCTCTCGGGCTCGTTGGGCAGATCGAAATTGATGACGTGGGTGATGCCCTCGACGTCGATTCCCCGGGCGGCGATGTCCGTGGCCACCAGGACGCGGGCGCGTCCGCTGCGGAATTTCTCCAGGGCGGCCTGGCGGGCGTTCTGGGACTTGTTGCCGTGGATGGCCTCGGCCCTGACCTGGAGCCGGGCCAACTGCTTGGTCAGGCGATCGGCGCCGTGCTTGGTCCGGGTGAACACCAGGGCCCGCTTGACCCGCGCGTCCTTGAGGACCTCGCCCAGCAGAAAACGCTTGTCCCCTTGGGCCACGAACAAGACCTTCTGGCCGATGCGCTCCACCGGCGTGGCCGCCGGGGTCACCGCCACCTTGACCGGATCGGTCAGGATGGTGTCGGCCAGTCGGGCGATCTTGGGGGGCATGGTGGCCGAGAAGAAGAGCGTTTGCCGTTGTCGAGGGAGGGTGGCCAGGACCCTCTTGATATCCGGCAGGAAACCCATGTCCAGCATCCGGTCGGCCTCGTCCAGGACAAAGACCTCGAGGCGGTCCAGGCGCAGGTGGCCCTGACCCATCAGGTCCAGCAGCCGGCCCGGAGTGGCCACCAGGACGTCCAGCCCCCGGCGGCAGGCGGCCGCCTGCGGGGCCTGGCCCACCCCGCCGAAGACCACTGCATAGCGGAGCCGGAGATGGCGGCCGTAGGCCCGGAAACTGTCGGCGATCTGGCCGGCCAGTTCACGGGTGGGGGTCAGCACCAGGACCCGGGCGGTCCGGGGTGCGGGCGGCCTCTGGGGCGAGGCCAGACGTTGGAGGATGGGCAGGGCAAAGGCCGCCGTCTTGCCGGTGCCGGTCTGGGCGCAGCCCAGGAGATCGCGGCCGTCGAGCAGGTGGGGGATCGCCTCGGCCTGAATGGGTGTCGGCCTGGTGTAGCCCACGTCGCCCAGGGCGCGCCGCAGGGGTTTGATAAGATCGAGTTGAGCAAAAGAGGTCGGTTTCATTACTATCCTTACGTTTAGTGGTCTGGACCTGAAGGTCCGTTAAAAAAAAATAGATCGACGTCTCTTCGGCAAAGTGCACCAGAGCATCCGGGGACTAACGAGCCTAATTGGCAAGCTTTGAGGCGGCGCGGTCGCGCCGTTGAGGCTAGCGGGATTGGGCTTATTGGTCTGTTGGATCCAAACCTAACCATCCCCGAGCGGATTGTCAACCAAAAAGACCGGTTGCGCCAGCGCACCGGTGACCGTTCGACTCCGATCAATCCGAGGTGCGGGCGTCCAGGCGCTGGATCAGGGCCTGGGCCTCCTTGAACCGGGGATTGATTTCCAGGGCCTCGGTCAGACTCTGGCGGGCCTCGTCGTACTTTTTCATTTCGATCAGGGCCCGGGCGATGTTGTACAGCAGGTTCTCGTCGTCCGGGGCGATCTGGCGGGCTTTGTGGTACAGGGCCAGGGCCACCTGGGACTTGCCCTGTTTCCGGTAGGCGATCCCGATCTTGTTATAGACGTGGATCAACTCCGGGTCCAGGCGCAGGGCCTGTTCGTAGTAGGGCTCGGACTCCCGGTAATAGCCCCGGGAGGCGTAGGCGTCGCCGATCTGGACCTGGAGTTCCGCGTTTTCCGGATCGGCCTGGGAGGCCCGCTCAAAGCTCTCCTGGGCCTCCTGGAGTTTCTTCAGTTCGAGGCGGATTTCCCCCTGGTAGTAGTGCAGCCAGGGGGCGTGCTTTTGCATCCGCTTCTGGTCTTCCACGTGGGCCAGGGCCGTGGTCAGGACCTGTTCCGCCTCGTCCAGGGCCCCCTTGGCCTGGAGGGACATGGCCAGGCCGTAGAGGGCCTTGACGTTGTCGGCCTCCACGGCCAGGGCCCGGCGGAAGACGGCCTCGGCCTGAAGCGGCTCGGTCTCGAGGAGCAGGTCCCCCCAGGCCACCAGGGCCACCGGGTTTTCGTCGATCTCGACGGCCCGGGCGTATTCGGCGGCGGCCCCGGCGTAGTCCTGTTCGTAGTGCAGTTTCCGGGCCGAGTCCAGGTGCTGGTAAAACCGCTCCTGGTCGGGATCCACAAAGGCGCTCATGATCTCGTTGACCATGCCCCGGAAGTTCTCGGCCCGCCAGGGCGGGGTCAGATACCCCTGGGCCCCTTCCCGGATGGCCGTCAGCCGGAGCTGCTCGTCGTCGGTGTCGTTGACCATGATCAGGGGGATCTCGCTGTAGTTCTTGTCCTGGCGCATGACCTGGAGGAGCTGGAGACCGCTCATGGCCGGCATCTTCCAGGTGGTGACCACCAGGCTGATCTGGTGCTGGCGCATGACGCTCATGGCCTCTTTGGATGACTCGGCCGGAAAGATCTTGTTGAAGCCCAGTTCGGTCAACGGTCCCAGGGCAAAATCGTAGAGGGGCTTGGAGGGGGTGACAATGAGGATGGCCAGATGTCGGAAGGTGAGCATGTCTGCCGACCCGGTCTTTTTATTTATGATATCACGATATGCGGGACATGGGGAAGACCGGACCCTTCCCCTCGGATCAGGTGGCCCCGCCCCCCTCGGCCCGGGCCAGGCGGGCGGTGACCGTCTCGCCGCCGATTCCCCAGCTGTCCGGGCTCACTTCCTCGATGACCACGACCGTGGTCGCCGGATTCTTGTCCAGGACGTCCACCAGGAGCTGGGTGGCGCCCCGGATCAGTTCGGCCTTCTGTTCGGCCGTGGCCCCGGGCGTGATCTTGATGTTGACAAAGGGCATGGGCTCCCTCCTATTTCTTGGGGGTGTAGCGATCCACGTCGTCGAACACGTCCAGGGCCTTGAAGGGCACGGTGCATTTGGCCGAGTGGCTTACCCCGGCCGGGATGTAATAGGCGTCGCCTCTTTTATAGGTGTGGGGTTGGCCGCCGATGGTCAGCTCGACCTCGCCCTCGACGACGATTCCCCACTGGGCGCCGTGGGAGTGCTCGGGGATGGTGCCCACCGGCTGGATATCGAAAAAGACGACCTGCTTGTCCGTGCCCTGGAGCAGTTTGCCCCGGACGCCCTCCACGGGCAGGTCGATGTCGGGCAGGTCTTCGATCAGGGGCGGGTAGGTCACTTTATCGGACATGGGGCGTCTCCTTTGTATTTTTTTGATCTGGATCGATTGTCCCATCATGGGTCAAGGGGTTCAATGAAAAAAAATAGGGGGCCGGAAAGCGGCTCTTGTTTGACAATGACCGGCCCGGCCCAGTAAATAGGTGGTCATGAGACTTCTGGTCACCGGCGGTTGCGGGTTCATCGGCGCCAACTTCGTCCGCCTCGTCCTGGACGAGCGGCCCGAGGTCTCGGTGGTGAACCTGGACAAGCTGACCTATGCCGGCAACCTGGCCAACCTGGAGGGCGCGGCCGGGACACACGGCGAACGCTACGAATTCGTCCGGGGCGACGTCTGCGACGAGGCCCTGGTGGACGATCTGTTCGCGGCGGGCGTGGACGCCGTGGTCCACTTCGCGGCCGAGTCCCACGTGGACCGGTCCATCGAGGCCGCCGGGGTGTTCATCGACACCAACGTCGGCGGGACCCGGGTCCTTTTGGACGCGGCCCAGCGACACGACACGGCGCGGTTCGTCATGGTCAGCACCGACGAGGTTTACGGCTCCCTGGGGCCCGAGGGCGTTTTTCGGGAGGACATGCCCCTTTTGCCCAACTCGCCCTACTCGGCCTCCAAGGCCGCGGCCGACCTCTTGTGCCGGGCCTACTTCGTGACCTACGGCCTGCCGGTGATCGTCACCCGCTGCTCCAACAATTACGGCCCGTATCAGTTCCCCGAGAAACTGCTGCCCCTGATGCTGACCAACGCCCTCGAGGGCGCACCCCTCCCGGTTTACGGCGACGGCCGAAACGTCCGGGACTGGATCTACGTCGAGGACCACTGCCGGGGCCTGCTGGCCGTCCTGGATTCGGGCCTCCCCGGCGAGATCTACAACCTGGGCGGGGACAGCCAGCAGGAGAACATCGAGCTGGTCCGCCTGCTGGTCACGGAACTGGCCCGGCAGACCGGCCGCCAGGCCGAGGATTTTTTGAACTTGATCACCTTTGTCACCGACCGGCCCGGACATGACCGCCGCTACGCCATGAATTTTGACAAGATCAAACGCGAGCTGGGCTGGTCGCCCTTGATCGACCTGGCCGAGGGCCTGCGGCGCCTGGTGGCCTGGTACCTGGCCCACGAGACTTGGTGGCGGGACATAAAAAGCGGGGCCTACCGGGATTATTACCGGAGAATGTATGACGGCCGGTAGGTTTTTTGTAACCGGCGGCTCGGGGCTGTTGGGACTGGCCCTGCGCCGCGAGTTCCCGGGGGCCTTTGCGGACCGGTTGGACGTCACCGACCTTTCGGCGTGTCGGGCCGCCGTCGGGGCCCTGAGACCCGAGGTGGTCATCAACGCCGCGGCCTACACCAAGGTCGATGACGCCGAGTCTGAGCCGGCCGCCGCCTTTGCGGTCAATGAGCGAGGGGCACAAAACCTGGCCCGGGCCTGCCGGGACGCGGGCGTCCGGCTGGTCCATATCTCGACCGACTACGTGTTCGACGGCCTGAGCGAGAGGCCCTACCTGGAATCCGACCCGCCCCATCCGCTGTCAATTTACGGGACCGGCAAGCTGGCCGGCGAGCGGGCCGTTTTGGCGATCATGCCCCAGGCCCTGGTCGTCCGGACCTCGTGGCTGTTCGGTCCGGGCAAGACCAACTTTGTGGCCAAGATCCTGGACAGGGCCCGGCGCGGCGAGGAGTTGTCAGTGGTCGATGACCGGCACGGCTGCCCGACCTATACGCTCGACCTGGCCGCGGCAATGCGCGCCCTGATCGAGGGCGGACATCAGGGGCTATTTCACGTGACCAATCAGGGCCGAACCACCTGGTACGGCCTGGCCCGGGCCGCGCTCGCGGCGGCCGGCCTGGACCCGGACCGGATCAGGCCGATCAAGACGGCCGACCTGGACCTGCCCGCCCCACGGCCGGCCTTCTCGGTCCTGGACAACGGCAAGTACCAGCGGGCCACTGGTCGCGCCCTGCCCGCCTGGGAAGACGCGGTCCAGGCCTATGTGACCGGGTGGCACTGATGTTGGTTTTGGGGATCGAGTCCAGTTGCGACGAATCGGCCGCGGCCGTGGTCGAGGGGGGCCGGCGGATTTTGTCCAGCGTGGTCGCCACCCAGGACGACCTGCACGGACCATTCGGCGGGGTGGTGCCCGAGATGGCCTCGCGGCGTCACCTGGAGGTCATGGCCCCGGTGGTCGGCCGGGCCCTGGACGAGGCCGAGGTCTCGCTGCGGGACCTGAGCGGCCTGGCCGCGACCCGGGGGCCGGGGCTGATGGTCTCGCTGCTGGTCGGCTTCAACCTGGCCAAGGGCCTGGCCCGGGCCGCCGGGCTGCCCCTGGTCGGCGTGGACCACCTCGAGGCCCACATCTTCAGCGTCCTGCTGGCCGGCGGGCCGCCGTTTCCCTTTGTCTCCCTGGTGGTCTCGGGCGGCCACACCAACCTCTACCTGGTCACCGGCCTGGGCAGGTACCGCCTCCTGGGGGCCACCCGGGACGACGCCGCGGGCGAGGCCTTTGACAAGGTGGCCAAGCTCTACGGCCTGGGCTACCCCGGGGGCGTGGTCATCGAGAGAGTGGCGGCCGAGGGCGACCCGCATCACATAACATTTCCCCGGCCCATGCTCGGCGACGACAGCCTGAATTTCAGCTTTGCCGGACTCAAGACGGCCGTGGTCAATTTCCATCGGGCCGACGCCGGGGCGACCCCGGTGGCCTTTGTTGCCGCCTCGTTTCAGGCGGCCGTGGTCGAGGTCCTGGTGGAGAAATCCCGGCAGGCCCTGCGCGCCACCGGCTGCCGGGCCCTGAGCCTGGGCGGCGGGGTGGCGGCCAATTCGTTCCTTCGGGCCGGACTCGGGCAAATGGCCGCCGAGGAGGGCGCGGACCTGTGGCTGACCCCCAAGGACCTGTGCACCGACAACGCGGCCATGGTCGCCGCCGTGGGGACCTATCGCCTGATGCGGGGCGAACGCCTGGGGCCCGAGGACGACGCCTATTCCCGGCCGGTCCGCTCCACGCCGTGACCACCATCCGCCAGCAACTGGCCGAACTCTCCCTGGCGGCCAACAAGAGGCTGGGCCAGCACTTCCTGCACGACCGGGACCTGGCCCGCCGGATCGTCGATTTCGCCGCCGTCTCGGCGAGCGACCACGTCATCGAGATCGGTCCCGGGCTGGGGGCCCTGACCTGGCTCCTGGCCGAGCGGGTCGCCGCGCTCACGGCCGTCGAGATCGACCGGGGCCTGGCCGGGCACCTGACGGCCGAGGTCGCCCGCCGCAGCATGAAAAACGTCGAGATCATTCACGCCGACGCGGTCGGCTTCGACTACCCCGCCGCGGCCGCCGGCCGCCGGCTGAAGGTCGTCGGCAATCTGCCCTACAACGTCACCGGGCCGATCCTGTTCGACCTGATCCACAACCAACGGAACGTGGCCCGGGCCGCGCTCCTGATCCAGGCCGAGGTGGCCGACCGCCTGGCCGCCCCGCCCGGCGGCCGGGACTACGGGGTGCTCAGCGTCCTGGTGGCCGCCTGCGGCCGGTTGACTCTGGGCGAGACCGTCGGTCCCGAATCTTTCTTTCCCAGGCCGAACGTGACCTCCCGCCTGATCGCCATCGATTTTGGGGGCGAGGGTGACATCAAGGACGATTTGGTGCGGGTGGTCAAGGCCGCCTTTTCCTCCCGGCGCAAGACCCTTCAAAATTCCCTGGCCGGGGGCCTCGGCCTGAGCAAGGCCGCGGCCGAGGACCTGATCGTCACCGCCGGGATCGATCCCCAATGCCGGGCGGAGACCCTGGGCCCGGACCAATTCGCCGCCCTGGCCCTGGCCTTCAAGGGCCTGGCCGGCCGATTGTAACGACCTTGACACCTGGTCAAAATACTGTTAATTTTCCGCGTTGGATGAGGCAGGCTCGGTACATCGTCGTCGAAGGTCCGCCGGGAGCGGGCAAGACCAGACTGGCCGAACTCCTGGCCGGACGACTGGGCGGACGGGCCGTGGTCGAGGACGAGTCGCCCGGCCCCGGGGACGAGACCTTGTGGCGCCCCCTTCCCCGAGACCCCTTTCAGGCCCAGATGTTCTTTCTCATCCATCGCTTCCACCGGTTCCAGGCCCTGGGCCAGCTGGATCTGTTCGATGCCTGCGTGGTCGGCGACTGCCTGTTCGCCCGGGACCGGGTGTACGCCGGCCTGAATCTGGACGAGGCCGAGTTCACCCTCTACGATCAGATCTACCGGGTCCTGGCCGAGCGGGTGACCCGGCCTGATTTGGTCATCTATTTACAGACCCCGGGCCGGGTGCTGGTCGATCGCGTCCGGCGCCAGAAAAGGTCTTATGCCCGGCAGATGTCGGGCCGATACCTGGAAAGGGTGATCGCGGCCTACAACGATTTCTTTTTCCACTACCGGGAGACGGCGCTCTTGGTCATTTCGGCCAATTCGCTGCACCTGGAGGCCGACAGCGGCGATCTGGACGACATCCTGGCCCAGGTTCAAAGTTTCAGCGGCGGCGTCAAGTATTACGTTCCCCTGGCCCAGGAGGCCCTGGTCTGACCGCGGCGGGTTCGATCATGGAGACCATCGCCCGACCGGCGGCCATGACCGCCTGGTCCGAGGCCCGGCGCGCAGAGGGCCGGCGGATCGCCCTGGTGCCGACACTGGGGTTTCTCCACGAGGGGCATCTGAGCCTGATCCGCTGGGCGGCCGGGCAGGCCGACGAGGTGGTGGTCTCGATCTTCGTCAACCCGACCCAGTTCGGCCCGAGCGAGGACTTCGCCGCCTACCCGCGGGACATGGAGCGGGATTCGGCCCTGTGCCGCGAGGCCGGGACGACGATCGTCTTCGCCCCCGAGGTCGAGGACCTGTATCCGGCCGGCTTCCAGACGGTCGTCTCGGTCACCGAACTGAGCCGGCCCCTGTGCGGGGCCTCGCGGCCCGGGCATTTCGACGGTGTGGCCACGGTCGTCACCAAGCTGTTCACCATCGTTCGGCCCCACCTGGCCGTGTTCGGGGAAAAGGACTTTCAGCAACTGCAGGTCATCAAGCGGTTCACCCTGGACCTGAACCTGGGGGTCGAGATCGTCGGCCGGCCCACGGTCCGCGAGCCGGACGGGCTGGCCATGAGTTCGCGCAACAAGTACCTGACCCCCGCCCAGCGACCGGCGGCCCTGACCCTGAGTCGGGCCCTGGCCCTGGCCGAGGAACTGGTGGCCCGGGGAGAGCGGGAGGCGGAGTCGATCTTGGTAAAAATTCGGGATATGATTGAGGCGGTCCCCGGGACCGAGATCGACTACCTGGAACTGCGCCATCCGGAAACCCTGGTCCCGGTTACCCGGGTGGACCAACCGACGCTCCTGGCCCTGGCCGTCAAGGTCGGCCGGGCGCGGCTGATAGACAATCGGGTGATAGGCTGATGTATCGCCAAATGCTCAAGAGCAAGATCCATCGGGCGACGGTGACCGGCTCGAACTTGAATTACGAGGGCAGTCTGACCATCGACGCCGACCTGATGACCGCGGCCGACATCCTCCAAAACGAACGGGTGTGGGTCTATAACATCGCCAGTGGCCAGCGCTTCGACACCTACGCCATCAACGGTCCGGCCGGCTCGGGGGCCATCCGCCTGAACGGGGCCGCCGCCCGGATGGGCCAGAAGGGAGACCTGATCATCATCGTCTCCTTTGTCCAGATCGATGACTCCCGGGCGGCTGAGCACCAGCCGGTGATCCTCCTCGTGGATGAAATGAACCGCATCTCGAAACGGCTGCGCCACTGATTCCAACGAACGACCTCGAGACAAGGAGCAATCCCATGGCCCCGACCAGTTATCTTTTCACCTCGGAATCCGTGACCGAGGGCCACCCGGACAAGGTGGCCGATCAGATCTCGGACGCCATCCTGGACTCGATGATGGCCCAGGACAAGTCCTGCCGGGTGGCCTGCGAGACCCTGGTGACCACGGGCATGTGCATCGTTGCCGGCGAGATCACCACCGATTGCTGGGTGGACATCCCCGACGTGATCCGGGGCACCATCCGGGACATCGGCTACACCGACTCGGCCATGGGCTTTGACTGGGAGACCTGCGCCGTGATCACCAGCATCGACAAGCAGTCGGCCGACATCGCCCAGGGGGTGAACCGGGGCGACAAGATCGACAACGGCCTGTTCAAGGACCAGGGGGCCGGGGACCAGGGCCTGATGTTCGGGTTCGCCTGCGACGAGACCGAGGATCTGATGCCCCTGCCCATCTACCTGGCCCACGGCCTGACCAAGCGCCTGGCCCGGGTCCGCAAGAACGGCGCCCTGGATTTCCTGCGCCCGGACGGCAAGAGCCAGGTGACCGTCGAGTACGAGGCCGGCCGGCCCAAGCGGGTCGAGGCCGTGGTCATCGCCGCCCAGCACTCGCCCGACGTCCGCTATTCGGTCCTCAAGGACAAGATCACCCAGGAGGTGATCCGCAAGGTCGTCCCCGAGAACCTGCTGGACGCGGACACCAAGTTCCACATCAACACCACCGGCCGGTTCGTCATCGGCGGTCCCCACGGCGACTGCGGCCTGACCGGGCGCAAGATCATCGTCGATACTTACGGCGGTCAGGGCAGCCACGGCGGCGGCTGTTTCTCGGGCAAGGACCCGTCCAAGGTCGATCGCTCGGCCTCGTACATGGCCCGTCACGTGGCCAAGAACCTCGTCGCCGCCGGCCTGGCCGGGCGCTGCGAGGTCCAGTTGGCCTACGCCATCGGCGTGGCCGAACCGGTCAGCGTCATGGTCAACTCCAAGGGCACCGGCCTGGCCCCGGACGAGAGGCTGGCCGAGGCCATCCAGAAGGTCTTCGACTTCCGGCCGGCGGCCATCATCGAGTACCTCGACCTGCTCCGGCCCATCTTCCGGGAGACCGCCTGCTACGGGCACTTCGGACGCAAGAATCCCAACTTCACCTGGGAGAAGACCGACCGCGCCGAGGACATCAAAAAGGCCGTCGGCTGAACCCGCGGCCACGAGAGGCCGCCGATGGTTTACAACTGGGTCGTCGGATTTTTTAATCTGGCGGACTGATGAGGACAGCAAGCCGTGAAGCATGATATCAAAGATTCGGGCCTGGCGGACGCCGGCCGACTGCGCATCGAATGGGCCAACCGGACCATGCCGGTCCTCAACCTCATCCGGGAAAGGTTCGCCCGCGAGAAACCGCTGGCGGGTCTGACGCTGGGGGCCTGCCTCCACGTGACCACCGAGACCGCCTCCCTGGCCCAGACCCTCCAGGCCGGCGGGGCCGAGGTCTTCCTGTGCGCCTCGAACCCCCTGTCCACCCAGGACGACGTGGCCGCCTCCCTGGTGGTCCACGATAAGATCCCGGTCTTCGCCATCTGCGGCGAGGACAAGGACACCTATTATAGCCACATAGGCGCCGTGATCGACGCCGGTCCGATGATGACCATGGACGACGGCGCGGACCTGGTGTCCACCCTCCACAACGAGCGGCGGGCCGACCTGGATCGGGTCATCGCCGGGACCGAGGAGACGACCACCGGCGTCATTCGCCTGCGGGCCATGGCCGCCGACGGCGTCCTGGCCTACCCGATCATGGCCGTCAATGACGCCAGCACCAAACACTTCTTTGACAACCGGTACGGCACCGGTCAGTCCACCCTGGACGGCATCCTGCGGGCGACCAACCGGCTGCTTTCCGGAAGCGTGTTCGTGGTCTGCGGCTACGGCTGGTGCGGCCGGGGCGTGGCCAACCGGGCCCGGGGCATGGGCGCCCGGGTGATCGTCACCGAGGTCGATCCCCTGCCCGCCCTCGAGGCGGTCATGGACGGCTTCCAGGTGATGCCCATCGCCCAGGCCGCCGAGATCGGCGACATCTTCTGCACCCTGACCGGCGACATCAACGTCATCCGCCAGGAACACTTCGCCGCCATGAAGGACGGGGCCATCGTCGCCAACTCGGGACACTTCAACGTCGAGTTGGACCTGGACGGCCTCGGCCAGCTCACCCAAAAAACGCGGACTATGCGTAACCACGTGGTCGAGCACAAGCTCGACAGCGGCCGGTGCGTTTATGTCCTGGGCGAGGGCCGGCTGATCAACCTGGCCGCGGCCGAGGGGCATCCCAGTTCGGTCATGGACATGAGCTTTGCCAACCAGGCCCTGGGCGCGGAGTTCTTGTTTACCAACCAGGGGCAGTTCGACAACACGGTCCTGGACGTGCCCCGGGACATCGACCAGGAGATCGCCCGCCTCAAGCTCGAGGCCATGGGGGTCGAGATCGACGCCCTGACCCCCGAGCAGAAGAAGTACCTGTCTTCCTGGAACATCGGTACTTAGCCGTACGGGCGTACTTCGCGGTGCGAAGCCGCACTGGTGTGATTCGCGACCAACGATTTATTAGGACGTCACTTGGTCGTCCGCGCTTGCCGGCAAAACGAAGTTTTGCCTGCTTTGGGTAAGGTCTGAGGAATGTGCCCGTCCGGCTCACAAGAAAAGCCGGGCGGGCGCATTGCCGTATGGGCGTAATTCGCGGTGCGCGGCCGCACGGGCTTGATTCGCGACCAACGATTTATTAGGACGTCACCTGGTCGGCCGCGCTTGCCGGCAAAACGAAGTTTCGCCTGCTTTGGGTAAGGTCTGAAAAATGCGCCAGCCCGGCTCACAAGAAAAGCCGGGCGGGCGCGTTGTCGTAGTCTGATAGTGCTTATCAATCAGAACCAGACGATGAAGCGGATGCCGAACATCCAGGCGCTGCCCAGGTCGGCGGTGGTGCTGGTGCTGGTCGCCCCGCCGGGAGTGCCCCAGTTGCTGGCCCCGCCCACGTCCTGGGTCGGGTCCCAGCCGTAAAAAT
>CAZMVB010000010.1:0-127321 GCA_964569795.1 uncultured Desulfarculales bacterium
ACATGTTGACGCGCAATATCTTGAACATGACGCCCCTCCCTGGTGCGGTTACCTTGACTATTCAAACTTACCGGGCCGGACCGGGTCCCGTCAAGAGAAAGCCTGTATTTTCCAGGGGTTATATATGTCAAGCTTGGCATAAAGACCAGGGATAATATCATGACGGGGTTCCCGGCCAACAGATTGACCGGAGGCCTTCAGAGACACTTCGGGCGACTGGGTGGTGTGGCAAGTCGTTATTCGCCCGAGGCCTTTTCTTCCATCGCGGGGCGGGGCATTCGATGGCCTTCCTCGACGGCCTCGGTCGCCTCGAGACAGCGGCGACCGCCCTCCGAAAAAATTTTATTCGCCGGCCATTGAAGGCCCCTTTGGCCGTAATTAACGTCTCTTTACACCAAAATTCGGAGGAAAAAATGAGACGGTTGCTCGTCATCGTCCTGGCCCTGGGACTGGTGATCGGGGCAGCCGGGTGCGCTAAGTTCTGGAGCCATCCGCCCGGGGCAACTTCCCCGGCGGAAACGTATAATTGGCTCCCTTCTGCCAACCCGGACTATTTCCCCGAGGTTGACAACACCACCTTTCCCCGTGGCTACATGGGTGGTCCGTAAACCCCATAACCCCACCAGCTAGCCAGGCCGTCCCCGTCACCAGGCCGGGGGCGGCCTTTTCTTGTCCGGATCAGGTGCCTCGGTCATCGATTCGTCGCTTAACCGATGAGCCGCATGGCCGCCATCGCCGCCTCGACGTCGGTCTCGGTGTTGAACGGCCTCGGGCTGAGGCGCAGGTCATCAGACCCACGGCCTCCCGCGGCCCTTAAAAATAAACGGAACCAGGATCTTTTATGCTAATGTGGCCTCACTTGAAGGCCGCACCGTCCGGCCGGGCCCGGGCATTGACCCGTCTTTCAGGCCCACCTCAGGAGCGTCACCTTGGATAAGCTGATCAACTGGGACAAACTGGTCGGCCGCTTTCACCAGGTCTGGACCTGGTTCCAGACCGAGGTCCTCACCCTGGCCAGCCTGGTTCAAGTCCTGACCGTGGGCGGCGTGTTCCTCGGGGCCTGGCTTCTGGGACGACCGCTCAAGCGCTGGCTGACCTGGCTGCTCGACCGGCAGGCCTGGGCCGGGGGCAAGACGGGCCGGTTTCTGAGGCGGATCGTTTCCGAGATGACGCTGATCCTGGCCGTGGCGTCGTTGTGGGTGGCCACGGGCGTGGCCAGGGGCATGAACTGGCCCGGTCACCTGCTGGAGACGGCGGCCGCCCTGACCAGCGCCTGGGTGGTCATCCGCCTGGCCGCCTCGGTGGTCCGGGACCCCCACTGGTCCCGGTTCATCGCCGTCATCGCCTGGACCATCGCCGCCTTGCAGGTGGTGGGCCTGCTGGGCTACATCATCGGGCTGCTCGACTCGCTGGCCATCACCCTGGGCCAGGTCCGCATCTCGGCCCTGGCGGTGATCAAGGGCGTCATCGTCCTGACCCTGCTGCTCAAGCTGGCCACCAGCGCCGGGGGTCTCCTCGAACGGCGGATCTACACCCTGACCGGACTGACCCCCTCGGTCCAGGTCCTGATGAGCAAGGCCCTCAAGATCACCCTGTTCACCGTGGCCATCCTGATTTCGCTCAGCGCCGTGGGGGTGGACCTGTCGGCCTTTGCCTTTATCGGCGGCGCCATCGGCGTGGGGCTCGGTTTCGGCCTGCAGAAGGTGGTCTCCAACCTGGTCAGCGGGGTGATCATCTTGATGGACCGCTCGGTCAAGCCGGGCGACGTCATCGAGGTCGGCCAGACCTACGGAAAGATCAAGTCCCTGGGGGCGCGGTACGTCTCGGTCATCACCCGGGACGGGACCGAGTACCTCATCCCCAACGAGAACCTGATCACCAACCAGGTCATCAACTGGTCGTTTTCGGGCCGGGACGTCAGGTTGAAGATACCGGTCGGGGTGGCCTATGACGCGGACGTGGCCCTGGCCATGGACCTGATGATCGCCGCGGCCAAAGAGACGCCCCGGGTCCTGACCGAGCCCGGCCCGAGATGCCAGCTCAAGAATTTCGGGGAAAGCGCCATCGAGCTGGAGCTGCGGCTGTGGATCAGCGATCCGGAGAACGGCATCTCCAACGTGCGCAGCCAGGTCCGCCTGAACATCTGGCAGAAGTTCAAGGACAGCGGCATCGAGATCCCCTTCCCCCAGCGCGACGTGCACGTCAAATCCGGGGCCGTCTGAGCCGTTTCCGGGCCATGCATTTTCAAGTATGGGCGGCCGCAACATAGCCGTTAATTTCGGGCCGGCCAGTCATAACAACCGGGGGTCTGGATAAATCATGACCAAGGAGCTAATTGTTGACAAAAACGGCCAGACGTTGCGCGGCGATATTGACGAGTTTATCGAGTCCCTCATGACCGGAAGTCAACTCATTTTCCGGGCGGCCAGCGACGCCTTCAAGATCAACGACAATCAAGAAGGCCTTTATGGGTCAGAGGCCCTGGTGGAGAGCTGTTTGTGCCGTTCGTTCCTGGTGGTTCCTGAGTTGAAGTACTTTGCCGGGGTGCTCGGTCCCCTTCATTGCGCCGTTCAACTGCCAGATTCATATTTTCCGCTGCACTGGCACGGTCAGCCGATATATTATTTTCAGACCGCCGATTCGGGCAACAACCAATCTGTTAGACATTTTTTTACCCACCCGGACTGGCCGGAACGGCCCAGTAAAACCGGATCATACCGACCCATGATGTGGTTGTCGAAATCCATCTTTGAAAAGAAGTTGCATGTGGATGACAGCGGTCGTTTGTTGATGGATTCAGGAACAGACATCGGAAACGCCGTATTGAAAGGGAAGAGGCAGCACGTTTTGATCAAAAATTTATATTCGGAAGTAGTCGGTTCGAACCTGACTTGTGATTATTGGTTTGGATTCGATCTCGACCTGGTTCAATACTATCCCGGCCAAAACTCGGCCACGGCCCAGGTATCAGATTGCGTTCTGACCAATTTGCAATCTCCTTTTTCAATTGAAGATTGCAATGAAGTCAGTCTGCTTATTTCATCCACGGGCCATGTTTCTTTCGTCATCCGGACCGGACATAAAACTCAGACCATCAAGACGTCTTTTCAGGGGAAAGAAGTGCCTCTGGGGTATGAGACTCGGTGTCACCTGACCGAGGGCGAGCTGCGTCGGCAAAAGGAAATCATCTGGTTTGTCGAGAAATAATTTGCCCTGACGACCGGTGCCAATCTTCCGGCCTTGACTACCCTCGGCCCGGTGATTTCCGTTGACGGGCCCGGATCGGACGTGCTCTATTTTTTGTATACAGGTCGATCGGGGTGATGGCCGGCCGGGCTGAAGGCCCGGACATCTCCCCTGACACCCCATAACAAGACAAGGGGGGCAGAGACATGGGCCAAGCGAGCGATCTGGACCGGACGTTCAACGTCATCATGAAGCACATGGTCGAGACCGGACAGGCGCCGCACTACACCGAGATCGCGGCGGCCCTGGGCGTCACGGTCGAGGAAGGGCGGCAGGCCCTCCACGCCCTGTTCAAGGCCGGGGTGCCGGGCTGGCTCCACCCGGGCACGGACCTGATCGCCTCGTTCGCCCCGTTCAACAACCTGCCCACCCAGTACCGGATCACCATTGATGGGCAGCAGAAATGGTTCGGCCAGTGAGGCTTCGAGTCGCTGGCGGTCTGCTGGCTGTATCCCGCCAAAACGGTCCAGATCGACGCCCCGTGTCTGGACTGCGGCGAGCCCATCCGGGTCAAAATCAAAGACGGGCAGGTCCTCGAGGTCGATCCTTCAGGGGTGGTGGGCTACGTGGCCGTGCCCCTGTACAAGTGGTTCGAGAACGTCGCCCTTGCCTGAAGCACCATGAATCTCTTCCGGTCGGAAGAGCACGTGCGCAACTGGGCCGGGTTCGCCCTGGAGAGCGACGAGGGGATCATCGCCCTGCCCGATCTGGTCAAGCTCTTTTCGGGCAGCTACTTTCGGCGGCGCCTGGACGGGGACTGGGTCTCGAACAGCCGCCAGTACGCGGCCGAGATGGCGGCCACGCTCAAGGAGATCGGCAAGACGAGTCAGTTCTGGCGGTTCAAGCGCGGCTGAGGGAATTATGGGCCGGTCCATCGGACCGGCCGTGACGTGCCTGACCGGGCCGTTCGCCCCGCCTGAAGGGCGGGCGGCCCGGCCCTGAGCTGACACACCTCCGGCGTTGAGGTCATGAACAGACGGGATTTCTTGCGCCTCGGCGCCCGGGCCGGCCTGGCGGCCGGTCTGGGCGGGACCGCGGCCTGCGTGGGGCCGGCGACCATGTCCGCGGCCGACCGCCGGGTCATGACCGGCCTGAGGGTCCTGGACGCCCACGCTCACCCCTACCAGTTCTATACCTCGGTCCCGGATTTGGACCCGACCACCCCGACCGTCGAGGCCATGACCGAGGCCAATGTGGTCTGCTGCGCCTGGGCGGCCGTGGGCGACCTGGTCTATCGGCGGCTGCGCGGGCCCGGCTCGGCCTACGTGGACACGGTCAATCAACTGGCCGAGGCCAGATCCCGGATGAGGCGTCAGGGCGTGCGCCTGGTGACCAGGGCGGCCCAGGTCCCGGCCGCCGTGGGCCCGGGAAGGCCCCCCGGGGCGATCCTGGCCATCGAGGGCGGCGACGCCCTGGAAGGCCGGATCAAAAACCTGGACCGGTTTTATGCTCGGGGCGTCCGGATGATCACCCTGGTCCACTACACCCCCAACGCCCTGGGCGACATCATGACCCGGCGGCCGATACGCGGCGGCCTGACCCGGTTCGGCCGGCAGGTGGTCGAGGGCATGCAAAGGCGGGGCATGATCATCGACCTGGCCCACGCCGACGACAAGACCGTCCGGGACGTCCTGGCCGCGGCCTCGGCCCCGGTAATCGATTCCCACACCAGTCCCCGGCCCCGTCAGCTCAGCCGGAGACGGACCACCCGCCTCCGGACCTGGAAAAACATGGAGCTCATCGCCAAGGCCGGGGGCCTGATCTGCACCTGGCCCCTGGCCTTTGCCGGCCGCGGGGTGTCACGAATCACCTTCCTGGACTGGGCCGCGGAAATCCGGCTGATGAAACAGCGGCTGGGCATGGCCCACGTCGGTCTGGGCACGGACGGCGGCGGGCGCGTCCCCCGCCTGATCCGGGGATTTCATGACTACCGGAGCCTGCCCCGGCTGGTTACGGCCATGGGCCGGGTGGGACTGTCGCGCCCGGACATCCAGGCCTACCTGGGCGGAAATTTCCTGCGGGTCATCCGCACGGTCCTGGGTTGACGACCCCCTGTTCCCGGCGGGCCTCGAATGGTAGAAAAGATTGTGGCCGGACTGGGCCATCGGCCTTTCGCCCGAAAAGGAGAGATCGCCCATGAAGTCCTTGCGGACCCCGGACGAACGGTTCATTGATCTGCCTGATTTTCCCTTTGAGCCCTGTTACGCCGAGATTGACGATGAGGACGGCGGCTGGCTGCGCGTCCATTACGTGGACCAGGGACCGCCCGGCGGCGAGACGGTCCTGCTGATGCACGGCGAGCCGACCTGGTCTTACTTGTACCGGAAGATGATTCCCGCGCTGGTCCAGGCTGGGTACCGGGCCGTGGCCCCGGACCTGGTGGGATTCGGCCGCTCGGACAAGCCGGCCTCTCGCCAGGACTACACCTACAACCGCCACGTGGCCTGGATGAAGAGCTGGCTGGACCAGGTCGATCTGAAGCGGATCACCCTGGTCTGTCAGGACTGGGGCGGCCTGGTCGGCCTGCGGCTGGTGGCCGCCGCCCCGGAGAGATTCGCCCGGGTGGTCGTGGCCAACACCGGACTGCCCACGGGCGAGCACCGGATGTCCGACGCCTTTGTGGCCTGGAGGAAATTTTCCCGCGAAACGCCGACGTTCGACGTGGGCCGGATCGTGTCCGGGGGCTGCCGCCTGGGGCTGTCCGACGAGGCCATCGCCGCCTACGACGCCCCGTTCCCGGACGAATCCTACAAGGAGGGGGCCCGGATCTTTCCGTCCCTGGTGCCCACCGAGCCGGACGCCCCCGGCACGGCCGAGAACCGGGAGGCCTGGCAGGTCCTCCGGCGATTCGACCGGCCCTTCCTGACGGCCTTCAGTGACGGCGACCCGATCACCCGGGGAGGCGAGGGGGTGTTTCAGAAACTGGTCCCCGGCGCCCAGGCCCAGCCGCACACCACCATCAAGGACGCCGGCCACTTCCTGCAGGAGGATCAGGGCCCGGGGCTGGCCCGGGTAGTGATCGAGTTCATGACCAAAACGGCCGGGTAGCCGGGCGACGATCCCGGGAAGGGGCCACCTTATTATCTTGTCAC
The DNA here is from genome assembly GCA_964569795.1 of uncultured Desulfarculales bacterium. Classification (GTDB taxonomy): domain Bacteria; phylum Desulfobacterota; class Desulfarculia; order Desulfarculales; family JAHJDS01; genus JAHJDS01. Next base: position 6,339 of record CAZMVB010000010.1, read on the forward strand.
CAAGGCAATCGGTGCTGCAATGGTTGTGGGGTAACTGCTGGAGGTTCTCCGACCATGATTGGAGATTCGGGTCGGTGGCGCTGAAGGCGTTGAGTAACGGCCCTGTCCGAAACTGTCGAGTAACAATACACACAGCCGTGTCCACAGGTGTCTGCAGCACCGATGTCTTTGCTTTTAGCGCATCCGCAGGCCGGGCGTTGACCGGGATCCTTGGGCCAGGTTAATCCAGAGGGCCACAGCCGTTCAATCAATTCGCCATCTATACACCTGCCTGGCGCAATACCCAATTCGGTTGGTATCCGGGGGTCGCAACAGGATTGCATTATTGCCCCATTGCTGGCAGCGCAGCTAGCCAGTTCACGCAACATGTCCATTGTAGCTGGACGGTTGGCGGCCTCAAAATCGACCTTTAGACCGGCTTGGGCCAGGTCCATGAGATGGCGTCTAGTTTTTCGATAATACTGGACTAAGCTAATGATGACCCTCAAAGTGTAACCTTCGAGCCGATCCGCCAATGCGGAAAAGACATGTAGGTGGTAATCATAGTCGGTCAGATTCGAGATTACTATTGGGTCGTATCGCCAGATGACCCGCTCTGGTCCCAGCCGATCGCTGAGAAGCCGAAAAGATTCGATTCGCCGCTCCAAAGGCGGCACGCGCGGCTCAAGCAAGCGGGGATAGTCGTTCAAAGTGAATAGGAAGTAGTAGCGATATCCCCGCTGGTCGAGCTCGTCGAGTTGTTTCAGGAACGGCTGAGGATTTTTGGTCCAGAACACCATTGCATCTACGTCCTCGGGCCTGAGGGAGACCCATGACACCTGGCGTGGATTGAAGGGATTGGCCACCAAGCAGTGGCTCTCCCGGACCCGATTCATCAACCACTCGCCGAAAAATGCCGGAATGTCGGTCCGGCGACTAATACTAAGGATCAAGATTTTTTTCCTATCCGTATAGCCACGTCAGCCCCAAGTTTGGGGTTGCCGATGCCGGTTGCTCCAAACTTTTGCCAAAACACCCCAAGGTTAGTTTTTTCTTCCTCCGAAGGCATTTGAATGTTTCCCTCGTATTTATAAACAACTTCAATATGATTTTGGGCCATCATATTGTCAAACCAATTATAAAATCGAGAGTCATTGTTGTCTACAAATAAGATGACAGCCCCAGACTTCATTGATGTGAATACGTGAGTTAAATACGTCTCTGATTGATTTTTAAATCCATATATTTCCGAAAGGAAATAAATTACTGTAAACAAATCGGCCTGCAAATATTTTATCAGCGGTATGTTTTCGTTCGATGTCACGTCAATTGTGGCGAAATTGGTTGCTCCGCCGGCCGGTCCGCACTCCACTTCATTAAACAACTCACTCCAAGAATCACTCCAAACCTGGTGCTTGTCAACTATCCAGCAGTTGATGCGACAATGATTTTCACTCTGTTCCATGTATTTAATTATCCCAACAAGATCGCTTCCGGGGCCACCACCCAAACAAGTTACAGGCAAGATGCTTGTGCGTTGAAACAATTGTGAAAGTATAGGATGAAAACTAATTATTTCAGCAACATATGACGCATGGGCGGCGGTGTATGTATATATGTAGGCAAATCTGGTTGCAGGATCGCTATAGTCAATCGATATGCCCGACAACAAATTACGGTACTGATTCCGCAAATAATGAATTTTGTCTTGAATCAATGCGTCCTTCGTTGAGTCCGGTCCATTCATTTGACTATAAAGCTCCTGAAGGACTTTCGCCATAACTTGAAAGCACTGCATTTTAACTTCCTATTGTCCTTTTGTTATTATAAATCATATCATTTTACAAAATCAATTACAACTAAATTTTATTTAGACTTGTTAAGTCAACCAAAATAAATTCCAGAATTTTTTCAGAATGATTAAAGATAATCAATAACGTATAAGGAGCACCCCTTATACCATCAGATTGAACCTCAGATCGACATCGGTAGCCGGTTGTCCGCCGCGAATTCCCCAGTTGGCCAGGGGCGGCTAGTGGAGGATGATCAGAACATTGGCCGGGGGAACGCCGGGCGGTTTCAGGCGGGAGACAATTTCATTAAAAAGTTGGTTCTTGGACCCGTGTGAAATACGGCCTTTTTATTCCCCGATCTCGGCAAAGACCGGGCTTCTTTGCTTGAGATGGTCCAGGGCCCGGGCGGCCCGCTGGAGCTTGCGGACCGAGCGCCAGATCAGCCAGCCCCCCAGACCGATCAGGCAGGCGCAGATTATCAAGAGCGGAATCAGCCACGGCAGGGAGCGCATCACGTGCCACTCCCGGGACAGGATGATCAGAAAACTCAGGACCCCCATGGGCAGGGCCAGGATGGCGATGCCGGTCCGCAGGGCGGCCAGCTGGGTCCGCTTCTCGGCCAAAAGAAGCTTGGCCTCGTTGATCAGCAGGCTGGTGTCCTCTTCCGCGGCCACGCCGGGTCTCCGTCTCAGGCCATCATGTCGCCAACCACCCGGTCCACGATCGCCCTGGCCTCGGGCGCGGTCTCGAACGGGGATTTCCCCGCCAGATCGGCCTCGATGATCGCATCGGTGTACGGCAGGAAGCACAGGAACTGGAAGTCGGCCAGGTTGTTTCGGAGGAAATCCTCGTCGGCCTGGCCGCGGATCTTGTTGCCCACCAGGAAGACCTTGTCCAGGCCGATGTCGGCCGCCAGGTCCCGGATGTGCTGGGCCGTCTCGATGGACCGCCGGCCCGGCTCGACGACCACGATCAGCCGGTCCACGCTCTTGGCCGTGCCCCGGCCCAGGTGTTCCAGCCCGGCCTCCATGTCCATGACCAGGGCCTGGTCCCTGACCAGGATGAGGTGGGTCACCAGGACTTTGAGCAAGGTGCTTTCCGGGCAGATGCACCCGCCGCCGCCCTTCTCGACCCCGCCCAGGACCATCAGCCGGACGTTGCCCTTTTTCAGGGCCAGCTTGGCCGGCAGGTCGTCCACCTTGGGGTTGAGCTTGAAGTAGCTGCCCATGGAGCCGACCTTGGCCTCGGTCCGCTCCTCGATCAGGTCCTTCATCTGCGAGATGGGCACGATCTCGTCGGCCTGCTCGAAGCCGAGGGCCCCGGCCAGGTTGGCGTCCGGGTCGGCGTCAATGGCCAGGACCTCGACGCCCCGCTGGGCCAGGGACTGGATCAGCAGCGCGGCAAAGGTGGTCTTGCCCACCCCGCCCTTGCCGGATATGGCCAGTTTCATTTACTGTCTCCCTTTGCTCGCCCGGCCAGGCCGATCATGGGATAGACGATCATCCCGGACAGGACGGCCACGTCCTCGGTCGAGAGGTAGTGTCCGACGTTGGCGTCGAACAAAAGGTTGCCCTCGGGGGGAAACTCGTCGTCGCCGGCGTAGATCAGCAGGGCCACGTCCACCCGGGGAAAGGCGGGGACGATGACCGAGGCGTCGCCCAGATCGGCCGGCGCGGCCGCGTACAGCTCGGCGGCGATATCGACCATCAGTTGAGGCTGACGGCCGAAGACGTTGACCAGCGGGTCCTTGGCCCGCCGGCAAAAGGCCCCCCAGTAAAAGTCGGCGGCGTGGACCTCGCGGAAGGTGATCCACTCGCCCCGGGGCAAGGTCCCGTCGGCGGTGAGCAGGTAGTGCAGCACCAGGCCCTTGATTGTCAGGTGCGGCTCCGGGCCGCCCTCGGCCGGGATCACGTCCATTGGGTCGCCGCCGACCAGAAATTTTTTATTTAAAAAAATTACCTCCAGCCGCCCATCGCCGGCGATGGTCACGCCGGCCCGATCGGCCATCAGGTCAAGGTCGCGTTCGCCGAATTCCCGGGCGGCCAGGTCGAACGTGGCCTGAAAATCATCCATGCGGGCCAAGGCGGCCTCCTGCTAGATCCGATGATGAATAATGCCCTAACTATAGGGTGGTCCAGGACGATTGTCCACCCGGGTCGGCTTGGCCCGGCGGTCAAGGTCGTGATATTGTTTTTATGAAAAATTTCGGAGGCCCCCCATGGCCCGGCGCAAGAAGAAACAGACCTCCGGCCCGAAACAGACCCGGCCCGAGAAATTTCACGCCCCCTTTGCCGGGCTCAAGAAGCGACTGCCCCTCTCCCCGCTCCCGAGTGACACCTCGCCGCCGTCCGAACCCGAGCCTAAAACCCTCCCCGAGAACGAGGACGCCCTGTTCGCCCAGGCCATGACCGGCGTCACCCCTATGAGCGACCGGGACCGCGGCCCGGTGCCGCCGCGTCCCGAGTTCGACCGGCCGCCCATCCGGATCAACCCCCAGCTCCAGGAAGACCTCGAGGTCCTGGCCCAGCTGGCCGAGATGGTCCACGGCTCGGCCCCCCTGGACATCCGGTTCAGCGACGAATACGTGGAGGGGTTCGCTCCGGGGCTTAATCCGGAGCTGGCCGAGCGGCTGCGCCAGGGGGCCTTTCCGGTTCAGGACTACGTTGACCTGCACGGCCTGGGCAAAGACGAGGCCCGGGTCGCGGCCGAGAATTTCATCCGCGGCTCCCGGGTCAAGGGCTTTCGGTCGGTGCTCGTCGTCCACGGCCGGGGCCTGGGTTCCCGGGATCATGTGCCGGTCCTGAAAAAGGAGGTGGTGGACGCCCTTTCCCGGAAGCGTTTCCGGTCCCAGGTCCTGGGATTCTGCACCGCCCGGCCCGTGGACGGCGGGACCGGGGCCCTGTACGTCCTGCTGACCCGGTGGCGGGGGTAAATCGACCCGGCCGTGACCCGGGCGTACATTGCCGCCCGGGGAAGACCCTTGGTTTACGGACTTGATATTTTTTCAAAATTCTGGCATGTAAGGGTAATTCGGTACTACAAAAAACGAGGTCTGATCACCTTGCCTCCGGTCTCCCCCGCCCATTTCGGCCGCGGCGCGGCCCCGACCACGCGAGGCCCGGAACGGTGATTTTCGGGGAGACCGGACGATCGCCCTGGGCTGCCTTGGGGCTGTGCGGCCTGGTGCTGGCCCTGGTGCTCCGCCTGGGGGCGGTGTGGGGGCCGTTCACCTCGCCCCTGGACGACCCGGCCGTGGGTCCGGCCATTGCCGCCCGTTATCACGTCGAGTGTGGATTCGATGTCACCTTCGGCCTGCCGGTCCGCTTCGCGGCCCCTGAAACAGGCGGTCCGGGGGCGACCCGGTTCGACCTGTCCCTGCCCATCGGCGGACCCCTCTACCTGGGCGGCTGGTTCTCGGTGTTCGGAATCCGTCCGGCCGTGGCCCGATCGGCCGGACTGCTGTTCTGGTTATTGGGGCTGCTCGCCCTGTTCCATCTGGTCTGGCGCATGTATGGCCCGCTGACCGCGGGCACCATGCTGCTCTTTGTGGCCCTGTCCCCGGCCGGGGTGATCCTGGGCGTTCGGGCCGGTCCGGCCCAGGCGGCCCTGGGTCTGGCCCTGGTCACCATCTGGGCCTACCTCACCTGGGTGGACAAGCGCCGGGAAATCTTCAAGGTGATCATGTGGCTCGCCTTCGGGCTGGCGGTCGTTCTGGACTGGTCGGTCCTGGTCCTGGCGGTGGTCATCCCGCTCCATTACCACCTGACCGTGTCCCGGGCCTGGCGCTACTGGCCGCCGGTCCTGGTCTTTCCCGGCCTGGCCGCGGTGTACCTGGGTCTGCACCTGCTGTTCACCCACCTGGCCCTGGCCAGGATCGTCGGCCCCGGCACGTTCCTGTCCGCCTGGGCCGCTCAACTGGCCGTCAATCCGGTACAGTGGCTGATGTCACTGTGGCGGGCGGCCTTGAACTGGCTGACCCTGCCGCTCGTGCTCCTGGGCCTGGTCTGGATCTATACCCGGCTTTTCCCGGCCAGATACCCGGACATGGTCAACCCGCCCCGGGTGACCGAGCTTATCCTCGATCCCCGGATTCCGATCCGGCCGCGGACCGGCCTGTTATGGCTGCTGCTGGCCCTGGCCCTGATCCCGGTGGTGCTGGCTCCGGTCTGGGCGGTCCATCATTCCCAGGCCTGGTGGCCGCTGCTCTTCTTCCTGTCCCTGGCCGCGGCCCGGGCCCTGGACGGCCTGGCCGTCCGCCTCGACCGCCTGGAAGACCGGGCGGTCCTTCGGTCCTCGGTGATGGTTGTGGTGGCGCTTTGGGCCGCGGTCCAACTGGTCATGGTCTGGCCGGCCCGCGGCACCGAGGCCCGGGACCTGGGGCGGTTCCTGGCCGCCGAAACACGGCCCGTCCAGACCATCGCCACGGTCTGGCCCCGCCCGGATCCGGCGGTCGAATTTTACGCCCAGCGGAGGTTCAGGCGCCTGCCGCCCGGCCGGGACGATTCCGCACTGATCAAGGCCGGAAAGTTCACCCGTCTGGTGGCCCGGAAGAGCCGGATCAAAAAGGGGACCTGGCTGGACCGGCTGGTCCGGACCCATGCCACCAAGACCCAGGGTCCCTGGGTGCTCGTCTTTCTGGACAAGAGGCTCCCGCCCCCGCCGCCGCCACGGCCGATCAAGAAGGTCCTGAAAAAGCCGGCCCGGCCGACCCGGACCCTTGTCCCGAGGGGGGTCCTGCCCGGGGCCAAGCCCGGGGTCAAACCCCCGGCCAAGCCGGCCAAACCCGGGGTCAAACCTCCAGCCAAGCCGGCCAGGCCCGGGGTCAAACCTCCGGCCAAGCCGGCCGAACCGGGGCCGACCGTCCCGGCCAAGCCCAAGCCCAAGCCGGAGTCCCGGCCGGGCCTGAAGGTCGATATTTAAGGGGAAGACCGGCAGGCCGGCCGCGGTGTCAGCAGATGCGCGGCAGTTGCTGCCCGGTGAGGACGTCCACGATCCGGCGGCCGCCGATGACCGTCTCGAGATAGACCCTTCCTTTTGGACCGGCCACGGCCCGGCCGATGACGGCCGCCCCGGCCCCGACCGGGTGGCGTTTCATGGCCCCCAGGATCTGGTCCGCCGCTCCGGCCTCGGCCCAGACGATGACCTTGCCCTCATTGGCCAGGTACAGGGGGTCCAGCCCCAGGACCTCGCAGGCCCCGGCCACCTCGGGCCGGATCGGGACGGCCGTCTCCTTTAGCTCGATGGACAGGCCGGAACTGGCGGCTACCTCGACCACGGCCGTGGCCAGGCCGCCCCGGGTCGGGTCGCGCAGGGCGTGGATCGCCCCCGGCGCGGCGGCCAGGACGTCGGCCACCAGGTGGTTGAGCGGGGCCGAGTCGCTGATCACCGGGGTCTTGAGGGGCAGGCCCTCACGGCCGGCCAGGATGGCCACCCCGTGATCGCCGATGGTGCCGCTGACCAGGCAGACGTCGCCCTCGCGGACCTTGTCCGCGGCCACGTCCAGGCCGTCCGGGATCAGGCCCACCCCGGCGGTGTTGATGAAGATCTTGTCCGCCTGGCCCCGGCCGACCACCTTGGTGTCCCCGCACAGGACCTGGACCCCGGCCGCGGCCACGGCCCGGGCCATGGAGTCCACCACCCGGATCAGGTCCGCCACGGGCAGCCCCTCCTCCAGGATGAACCCTGCGCTCAGAAACAGGGGCCTGGCCCCGCGCATGGACAGGTCATTGACCGTGCCGTGAACGGCCAGCGAGCCGATGTCTCCCCCGGGGAAAAAGATGGGATCGACCACGTACGAGTCCGTGGTCAGGGCCAGCCGGGTCCCGGGCGAGTCGAACGCGGCCGCGTCGTTCAAGGTTTTCAGCTCTGGATTGCCCAGCCGGGGCAGGAAGATCTCGGCCAAGAGCTCCTGGGAGGCCCTACCGCCGGCGCCGTGATCCAGTCGAATTCGATCCATGCCTCACCTTACAAGACCAGGGCGAGCAACCCCAGCAGGATGCAGTAGGGGGCAAAATACCATAATTTACCCCGGCCGACGAGCCAGACCAGCAGGGCCAGGGCCAGATAGCCCACCACCGCCGCCACCCCGGCCCCCAGGATCATCAGGCCCGGGCTGACCGAGCTGGACACGCCCTCCATGAACTGCAGGGCCAGGGCCCCCAGAATGGCCGGGATGGACAGCAGAAACGAGAACCGGACCGCCAGGGACGGCTCGAGGCCGGCGAACAGGCCGACGGCGATGGTCGTCCCCGAGCGGGATACCCCGGGGATGATGGCCAGGCCCTGGGCCAGCCCGATGAGCAGGGCCCGCCCGATCCCGAACCGCCCGACGCCCCGCCTCGCCCGGCCGACAAAGGCCGTCAGGCCCAGCAGCCAGCCGGTGAAGATCAGGGCGAAGCCGACCGCGACCACCGAGGTGAAGGCGGCCTCGAGGGCGTCTTTGAACAGGATTCCGATCAGGCCCGTGGGGATCGTTCCGGCCACCACCAGCACGGCCAGCCGCAGGTCGGTCCGCTCGGCCCACGCCCGGCGCCGGACCCGGGCCGGACCGAGCAGCAGCGGCAGATAAGGCAACTGGACGATGATCCGCCACACCTCCCGCCGCAGAAAAAAGACCACCGCCGCCAGGGTGCCCACGTGCAGGGCCACGTCGAGCATGAGTTCCGACTGCCCCAGGCCGGTCAGGCCCAGGCCGCCCAGGAGGGCCGAGACGTGGCTGAGGGGCCAGGCCCCGATCAGTCCCTTGGCCGCCACCACCAGGTCGGGCCGATACAAGCCCAGCAAATACTGGCCGATGACCAGGTGTCCCGAACTGCTGACCGGCAGGAACTCGGTCAGTCCCTGAACCAGGCCGAGGATGATCACCTTGAGCGCCATGTCTCCCCCGTATCTCTATTTAATCCGCGTCAGCATACTCCCGGGGACCGGGGTTGTCCACGACTTGTTCCGCTCCCGCGCCCGGTCACGGGAGACAATTTGGCCTTGTCGGCCTCGGACCTGACCCGGTAAGCTGGGGAACAATGGGGCCTGATCAAAAAAAATTGAGCGCGGCCGCGGCCGATTTTCGATGGCTCTTGGATCGCGGTTATCCCCGCCGGGCGTCCCTGACCCTGGTCGGCAACCGCCATGACCTGACGGCCGAGGCCCGGGATCTGCTGCATCGCGGGGTCTTTGCCCGGGCTGCGGCCGAGGCCCGCCGGGCCAAGCTGATCCGACCGGACCAAATCAAAGGCCGGGTCCTGGGCCTGGACGGCCACAACGTGATCATCACCGTCGAGTCGGCCCTGCTGGGCCGGCCCCTGATCCTGGCCGATGACGGGGTGGTCCGGGACATCGCCCGGCTGTCGGCCGCCTTTCGGCCCAGCCCGACCACTGACCGGGCCCTGGACCTGGTCATGGAGGCCCTCGGGGACCTGGGCCCGGCCGAGATTGTCGTGATGCTGGACGAACGGATGTCCAGAAGCGGCGACCTGGCGGCCGAGTTTCGACGCCTGATGGATCGGGCCGGACTGCGAGGCGACGCCCGGGCCGTGCCCGTCCCGGAAAGGGAGTTGGTCGAACTAGACGGCCCAATGGCCACCTCGGACTCGGTCCTGATGGACCAGGTCGCCGCGGTCTTCGACCTGGCCGGCTGGATCGCCGTTGAACGGATCCGGTGCGATCTTGTGTCTATATTTGATTCAGACCGGCCTCGGCCGGATTAGGGGAACGAACGCCTGATCTGGTCCGGGTGACTATTAGCCCCGATTCTTACGAATCAGACCCCGGATGACCTCCAAAATCTTCTCCTTCTCGGCCTCGGGCAGGTCCCCGACCAGGTCCGCTATAAAGTGTTCCTTCTCGGGCTGGATGTTCACCAGGGCCTGACGGCCCTTGGGCGTTATCTCCAGGAGGGTCACCCGCTCGTCGCTGGGGTGTCGCTTTCTGAGCAGGAAGCCGTCCCGCTCCATGCGCTTGGAGATGCCGGTCATGTTGGCCCCGGTGACCAGCATGATCCGGCTGACATTGGTCACGGTATTGGTCCCGTCGTCCGACGAACTGAGCACCCGCAAGACGTTGTACTGGGCAAAGGTCAGCCCGTAGTTCTGGATGATCTCGGAGGCCTTTTTCTTGAACAGCTCCGAGACCCGCACTATCCCCATCATTACTTTTTCGTCCAAGCTGAGATTACTCCGGTAGTTGCCGTGGGCCATGGTCCCTGTCCTTGAAGATAATTACATATAAACTCTTTACACCTTACGTTCCTCAAGCCAGCCTGTCAAGACCTGGTTTTGGGAGTAAAAAATAGTTAAGTTGCTGGCGCTGCCAAATCCGGCTCCTGGTCGGGGGCGATTGAAATCGATAGGCCCTGAAATAAAATTGCTCGTCATGGCTGTAAGTTACCAACACCCGGGCCTATCATTGCTTGACGAAGGGAATTGAAACTTATAAATAGATAAGACGTTAAATGGTTGCGACACCTGTTCATCACTCCACACCACGGCTTCAGGTTGCCCAAGGAAAAATCATGGTTCAGCGAGAGCTCATGGACGTCGCCCTCGGCGGGCGGCCGGCGGACCTGGTCATCACCGGCGGCACATTGATGGACGTCTATTCCGGACGCCTGGTCCCGGACCGCTTCCTGGCCGCGGCCCAGGGCCGAATCGCCTATGTCGGGCCCGAGGTCAGGTCAATGATCGGCCCGGATACCCTCGTCATCGAGGCCCAGGGCCGGGTCATGGCCCCGGGCTACATCGACGCCCACACCCACCTGGCCAATTACTGGAACCTGGCCGACTTTCTGAACCTGGCCGTGCCCTGCGGCCTGACGACCTTTGTCACCGAGATCGAGAGCTACGGCTTTGCCCTGGGCGCGGCCGGGCTCCGGGCCTTTCTGGCCCAGATCGAGGATTTTCCGATCAACTGCCTGGGCCTGATCCCGCCCATGGTCACCCGCAGCCAGGCGGCCAAAGGCCTGGCCATCACCCCGGCCCAGGCCCGGGACCTGCTGGCCGAGCCGGCGATATGGGGCCTGGGCGAGCCCTACTGGCAGGCCGTGGTGCCCCTGGCCGACCCTCAGGTCCTCGGCCTGATCGAGGCGGCCGCCTCTGCAGGCAAGACCTTCCAGGGACACGCCGCCGGGGCCCGGGGACCCAAACTGGCCGCCTATGCCCTGGCCGGGGCCGGCTCCTGCCATGAAGGCATCACCCCGGGCGACGTCCTGGAGCGCCTTGAAATGGGCTATTACGCCATGATCCGCCACGGGGACATCCGGCAGGACGTGGGGATCATCCCGGCCCTGCAGGGCAAGATCGATCTCCGCCGCCTGATCCTGATGACCGACGGCACCAATCCCCTACTGCTCGAGAAAAACGCTTACCTGGCGGACGTGGTCCAGCAGGCGGTCGATCTCGGGGTAACGCCCGTCGAGGCCGTCCGCCTGGTGACCCTCAACCCGGCCGAGTACCTGGGCCTGGAGCGCGACCTGGGCGGCCTGGCCCCGGGCCGGCGGGCCGACGTCCTGCTCCTGCCGTCCCCCAAACGGGTCGTCCCCGACCTGGTCATCGCCGGCGGCCGGGTGCTGGCCCGTGATGGGGCCATGGTCGAGCCCCTGCCCCGGGTGCCCTATCCGCCCCAGGTCTATGACACGGTCCGCCTGGACCCGATCACCCCCGACGATCTGATCGTCCCCGCCCCGGCCGGTTATGAAAAAATCCGGACCATGGAGGTCGATCCGGGCGGCCTGGTCACCCGGGAGGGTCAGGCCGAGCCGCGGGTTATGGACGGCCGCTGCCTGGCCGATCCCGGCCGCGACCTCCTCAAAATAGTATTCATGGAGCGAGTCACCGGCCAAGGCACAAAATTCATCGGCTTTGTCCGGGGCTGGGGACTTTCGCAAGGGGCCCTGGCCACCAGCATCACCTGGGACTCGGCCGGAGTGGTCGCCGTGGGGGCGGACGACGTCGGCCTGGCCCGGGCCGTGAACCGGGTGATCGAACTCAAGGGCGGCTCCGTGGCCTGCCGCGAGGATGAGGTGCTGGCCGAGGTCCCCTTTCCCGTGGTCGGCTACATCTCCGACCTGCCGCTCCATGACGTGGCCGAGCGGATAAGGGCCTTTGAGCGGGCCGCGGCCGACCTGGGCTGCACCCTGACCAACGCCCATCTGACCCTCAATGTCATGAGCGCCACGGCCATTCCCTTTATCAAACTGACCGAGACCGGCTTTTACCGCTTCCGCGAAAACGACGTCGTCGGTGTTTAGCCGGTGGTCTGCCCGCCCCCCTGGGGTGCAGTGGCACCATCTTAATTCGCGGGGAAGGGTGTCGATGGTGCCGGCTCAGTAGCCGCGTTCGGGCGTGGTCCTGGGCTACAAGGATGCGCGGCGCGAAGCAAAGCACATCCTGGTTAGGGGTGTGGGGCATGCCTTGCCATCTTCCGACACCTAGGAAGGGCATAGAAAAAAAGATTGACAAGACTAAGCTTAAGTAGTAAATAAATAACATATTAATTAAAAGGCGGACGCGGACAGGAGACAAAATATGGAACATATTCAAAGACTTGTTGAAATAGTCGGCCAGGAACACGTGGATCAGACCCCAGCAGTCGTGGAGGCCTACTCCCGGGACCACAGCCTGATGGAATGCCAGGGCCGGGCCGACGCGGTGGTCGTAGCAAAAAACGCCGAACAGGTCCAGCAGATCATCGCCCTGGCCAATGAGACCAAGATGCCGGTCATCCCGGTCAGTTCCCAGGTCCATTTTCACGGCAGCACCCTGCCCAAGATGGGCGGGATCATCCTGGACCTGAGGCGGATGAACCGGATCCTGGAAATCGACCTGCCCGACCGCCTGGCCCGGATCGAGCCCGGGGTGACCTGGGCCCAGATCCAGACCGAGCTGGAAAAGATCGGTCACCGGATGATCATGCCCCTGTTGCCCCTGGCCGACAGTTCGGTCGTGGCCAGCCTGCTGGAGCGCGAACAGCCGACCAACCCCCGCTACGAGTACGGCGAGCCCATGACCTCCAACGAGGTCATCTGGGGCTCGGGCATGCGCTTCCGGACCGGCTCGGCCAGCGTGCCCGGCTTCCCGGATCACGCCGACTCCAAGGGCGGCAACCCCGAGGGGCCCGGCACCAACTGGTACCGCTTCTTCCAGGGGGCCGAGGGCACCATGGGCGTGGTCACCTGGTCCATCGTCAAGTTCGAGTACCTGCCGGTCCTGGACAAGGCCTATTTCATCACCTTTGACGATATCGCCGGCGCGATCGAGCCGCTGTATCAGATCCAGCGCCGGATGATCGGCAACGAGTGTTTTCTGCTGAATAACCAGGTGGGGGCCCTGATCTTCGGCGACGGCACGCCCGAAACCTATGCGGCCCTCAAGCGCCAGTTGCCGCCCTGGTTCAACGCCCTGGTCTTGTCCGGCCCGCCGCGCTCGCCGGAAAAGAAACTGGCCTACGAGAAAAAGGCCCTGGATGAGGTGGCCGCCTCCCAGCCCACGGTCATCCGGATCGACGAATCGCTGACCGGCGCGGTCGGTCTCGAAAGACGAATGCCCGGTCTGTTGCGCAAACCCTGGCCGAAGGAGTTGACCTGGTGGAAGCATCAGCTCAAGGGCGGCTGTCAGGACCTCTTGTTCATCGCCAAGATGGAACAGGCCCCGGCCTTTACCCGGACCGTGATCGAGACGGCCGGGTCCCACGGCTATGACGTCCGCGACATGGGCGTCTATCTCCAGCCCATCGAGCAGGGCCGGGCCTGCCACCTGGAATACCAGTTCTATTACGACCCGGACGACGCCGCGGAAAAGGCCATGGTCAAGGACCTGTACCTGGACGCCGCGGCCAAGCTCTTTCGTGACGGGGCCTTCTTCTCGCGGCCCTATGGCCTGCTGTCGCCCATGGTCTTTGACAGGGCCCGGGGCTACACCAACACCATCACCAAGGTCAAGGAGGTGTTGGACCCCAATTACATCATGTGCCCCGGCAACGTCTGTTTCTAACCCGGGCTATATGGAGGCGGTCAAATGATCGTGGAAGGATCGCTCGAACTCAAGGATTATATGTATGACATGCGGCGATGCATGCGCTGCGCCAGCTGCAAGTGGCTCGACCATATCTACATGCCTGACAACCGGTTCGTGTATCGCTGCCCGAGCTACGCCAAGTACTACTTCTCCAAGGTGGCCTACGGCCGGCTGAAACTGGGCCTGGCCCTGGCCGAGGACCGGCTGACCGACTCGCCGGGCATGATGGACATGGTCTTTCAGTGCCTGATGTGCGGGGCCTGCGACTCGGGCTGCAAGCGCAACCTGGACCTCGAGGTCGGCCATTCCCTGGAGGCCCTCCGGGGCCACATGGTCGGGACGAAAAACTTTCCGGCGGCCCACCAGAAGCTGATCGACAACGTGGTCAAAAAACAGAACCGTTACGGCGCCCCGGCCAAGGATCGCGCCGCCTGGGGACCGAAAAACGCCGCCAAGAAATCAGACACGGTCTATTTCGTGGGTTGCGCCGCCTCCTATCCGGACAAGGAACTGGCCCAGGCCACGGACAAGATCCTGGGTGCCCTGGGCGGCTACATGCTCCTCCCGGGCGAGCAGTGCTGCGGTCATCCCCTGTTCGCCATGGGCCACTACGATGCCTTCAAAAAACAGATGGACGCCAACCTCGAGGCCATGGCCGCCACCGGGGCCCGGCGCCTGGTGACCGCCTGCGCCGAGTGCTTCAAAACGTGGAAGGTGGACTACCCGCGGATGATGAAGAAAGGCACGGCCGATCTGTCCTTTGAGGTGATCCACGTCACCGAGCTGGTCGAGCAGGCCGTAACCTCAGGCGAGCTGACCTTCTCCGGCCAACGGGACCTCAAGGTGGCCTGGCACGACCCGTGTAACCTGGGCCGGATGTCCGAGCCCTACACCCACTGGGAGGGGACCCGGGGCCAGTGGGGCTGCCTGGAGCCGGCCGAGGGATTCAAGGCCAAGGCATTCAACCGCGGCACGGCCGGGACCTACGAGGCCCCCCGCAACATCCTGGCGGCCATGGGCGGCGTCGAGGTCCTCGAGTTTCCGCGCCACCACGAGTTCTCGTGGTGCTGCGGCGGGCACGGCGGCGTGCCCGAGGCCTACCCCGACCTGGCGGCCTACGCCGTTTCCGAACGCCTCGAAGAGGTCAAGGCCCTGGGGGCCGAGGCCGTGGTCAGCGCCTGCCCCTATTGCAAGCAACAATTCCTCGGTGGCCTCAAAGACCGCGACCATCAGGTCCAGGTCTTTGACATCACCGAACTGATCGCCGACGCCCTGTAGAGAGAGGAAGGATCATGCCCAAAGTAACCGAACGGGTACCCCAGGCGGCCTGCAACGCCCTGGCCAATATCGTCGGACCGGAGTGGGTCACCGACGACCCGGCCATCACCGAGAGCTACGTCAAGGGCGGCGAAATCCACGACTGCATCTACCAGCGCGGCCAGCAGCCCCCCGGCGTGGTGGTCATGCCCAAGAACACCGAGGAAGTACAAAAGATCGTCAAGGTCTGCTATCGCTACCATCTGCCTTACACCCCCATCGGGGCCTTCTGGGGGGTGCACTGCGGCGGCAAGGTGCCGTTCCACGTGTCCATCGACCTGTCGCGGATGCGCGGCCTGGAGTGGGACGAGAAGCACATGGTGGCCATCGTCGGCCCGGGCCAGGTCCATTCGCCCCTCCAGGCCGAGGCCCAGGAGCGCGGCCTCTATACCATGACCCCGGGCGGCGGCTCCCAGGCGGCGGTCATCGGCAACATGCTGACCTGCAACTACTCGCCGCTCAACTACCGCCTCGGCCTGTCCACCCGCCGCATCCTGGGCGTCGAGTGGGTCCTGCCCAACGGCGAACTGATCCGCCTCGGGTCCCTGGCCACCAGCGACGACCCCTACTGGGGCGAGGGCCCGGGCCCGGACCTGCGGGGCCTGCTCCGGGGCTACCTGGGCTGGTGGGGAAAGGTGGGCATCATCACCAAGATGGCCATCAAGATGCACCCCCTGTTCCTGCCCGAGCGGATGCAGCCGGCCGAGCGGGGCATGCTCAGCACCCTCGAGTTCCCGGATAACCGGATCAAGTGGTACAACTTCCGTATGCCCTCCGAGGAGGCCATGCGTAAGGCCATGCGCGAGATCTCCCGCTGCGAGATCGGCGCGGCGGTGATGCGCGTCCCGACCATCTGGCGCTATCGCGGCAAGTCCCGCTCACGAGAGGATTTCTGGAGCAAGTGGGGGCCGGACGAGAAAAAGATCCGCGAGGGCCGGGCCACATCAAGCATCTGCCGGGTCCTGCTCATCGGCTACACCTCTGAGGAACAACTCCAGTACGAGGAATCCGTCCTCATGGAGATCATGGAAGAACTGGGCGGCCAGCTCGGCCGGACCAAGCAGTCTGACCAGTCCTGGATCAAGAACGCCGACAGCGCCGGGATGTGGTGGCCGGCCGGCGGGTACGTCTCGGTCGAGTTCGTGGTCGAGACCCTGGAACACTCGTTCGCCCGGGGCAAGACCCTGCTCAAGGAAAAGGAGTCCAAGTTTACCCCGCCCCTGGTGGACGAGTACGGCGAGGAGGGCTGGATCCAGATGACCGACCTGGGCCACACCTCGTACTTCGAGTTCCTGATCCAGTGGGACCCCGAGCACCCCATGGGCAAGTACAAGTCCGGCGAGTACAAGGCCTGGGAGCACTGGGTCGCCTCCCAGCGTACGGCCATCGACCACGGACAGTTCACGGCCAACATCGGCAGCCTCAGCGTCATGGGCCTGACCGGTCCGGCCTTTGGCCCGGACTACGGCGTGATCTACGATAAGGTCCGCCAGGCGGTCGATCCCAAGGACATCTCCAACCCGCCCCTGGACCTGCACGACCGGGTCATCGAGGAGTTCGCCCCCCAGTGGATGGAAGACTACAACTTCCAGACCTGGAAGGACCTGATGCACGGCGGCAAGGAGTGGTGGAAGGTCCTGACCAGCCGCGGCATCGAGTGGCGTGACTGCCTGCCCGACTGGTACTGGGACCGCGACGATAAAGAAATAGGATAGTCAGGGGGGCTGCCCGCCCCCCCGACACCCCCCGGGGTGCTAGCGCACGGCCGGGAGGATGCGCGCGGCTTCGCCGCGCACATCCTGGCCGGTGGATATTGTTGGGTGCCCAGTAGCTGCTCCGTGGCGGGGCGCGGCTGGGTATTCTAATCGTAAAAGGAGGGTCAAGCCATGGCGGAACCGAGGATGGCGGTCTTGGGAATCGGCGCCACCGGCACGGTGCTGGCGGCGGCCCTGCTTCAAAAGCACCCGGACACGGTGGTCATCGCCTCGTCCCCGGACAAGGCCGCGGCCCTGAGGGAAAACGGCCTGACGGCCGGCGGGGCGCTGACCTTCCGGGTCCCGGTTGAACACGCCGTGGGCGGGCTCAAGGAGCTGACCGAGCCCCTGCCCGAGGTGATCTTCCTGACCACCAAGACCTTTCACCTGCCGGCCGTGCTTGTGGACGCGGCCGCGGTCTGGCGCCCGGGCATGACCCTGGTCAGCGCCCAAAACGGCCTGGGGACCGAGGACCTGATCGCCGAACGCTTCGGGCCTGAATCGGCGCTGCGCATGTCCCTCAACTATGGCTCGAGGATGACCGCCCCGGGTTCGGTCGAGGTCGCCTTTTTCAACCGGCCCAATCACCTGGGCGTGGTGGACCCGGCCGCAGAAAATCTGGCCGGGCGACTGGCCGGGATCCTGACCAAGGCCGGCCTGGACACGGAACTGGTGCCGGACATCAAGCTCTTCATCTGGAAGAAGATGGTCATGAAGTGCACCATGGCCTCGATCTGCGCCGTGACCGACCGGACCATCAGGGACTGCCTGGAGTATCCACCCACCCGGGAGATCGCCGACAGGTGTTTCGAGGAAATCCTGGCCGTGGCCAAGGCCAAGGGCTATGACCTCGGCCCTGACTACATGACCCAGGCCCTGGGCTACCTGGAAAAGGTCGGGGCCCACAAGGACTCCATGTGCGTGGACCTCGCCAACCAGACGCCGACCGAGATCGAGTTCCTGGGCGGCAAGGTCGTCGAGTACGCCCAGGAGACCAGCGTGCCCGCCCCCTTTTATCAGGTCATGACCAACCTGGTTCGGGCCCTGGAGAACAGCTACCTGAAGGGTGAGTGATGCGGAAGACCTTTTGATGCTGACGAGGCTGCTTCACCCCCTAAGGCAGGATGTACGCGGCGAAGCCGCGTGCATCCTCCCGGCCCTGCGCTAGCAGCCGGGGGGTGCCCGGGGGCGGGTAGCCCCCCCGCTAAAAAAAATGACGAAAATTTTTCTGATAGACACCAATACGACGCCGTTGAACCAGGCCTTTCCGGTCTATCCCATTGGTTTGGACTATTTGCAGGGGGCCTTGGAAGCGGCGGGATTGGGCCGGGCGGTCATTCTGGATTTGACCCGGGCCGGCGGCGAGCTGACCAGTGGCGATTTCAGCGAGCGCCAGGCCCGCAGTCTGGCCCTGATCGACCAGGCCCTCGACTCCCGGTCCTGGGACATCATTGGGCTGAGTCTGCGCAACATTGACTCGACCTATCCCATCCTGGAGGGCGATCCCGGCCTGCACCATTATCTGCCTCAGCTCTCCGCCTATCTGGACCTGGTGCAGGCCAGGGCCGACCCGCGGACGCAAGTGGTGTTGGGCGGCACCGCTTATTCGATGATGCCCGGATTTTTTCAAAACGGCCGGCCCGAGACCTGGCACGGGCTGGTGGGTCCGGCCGAGGTCAGTTTCGTGGAACTGGCCCGAAAAATTTTGAATGGAGGCTCTGCGCCGAGCCGGACGTCCGATTCCGAGCCGGCCCTGGGCAGTCTGCAGAATACCGAGCTCTTGGGCCGATATCTGGATCGGCCCGTCTCGGAGAGCACCTTTGGCCTGCGGACCAAGCTGGGCTGCGGCCAGGGGTGCGGGTATTGTCCCTATCCCCTGATCAACGGACCCGGTCAGAGGCTGAAGGCATTGGACCGGGTCGTGGCCGAACTGCTGCTCCTGAAGGCGGTGCATGACGAACACGCCTCGGGACAGCCCTGGCGGTTCATGTTCGCCGACGATATCTTTAATCGACCTCTGGATCATGCCAAGGCCGTGCTGCGGGCCATGGTCGAGCAGGGTTTTTTGCCCTTTTCCTGGCACGCCTATCTGAACCCCGGGCAAATCGACGCCGAGTTCCTGGACCTGGCGGCCAGGACCAACGGCTGGTGCGTGCACGAGCATCCGGACGGGACCGGCCGGCGGGCGATGGTCTTTCCGTTCGACATCGAGAGCGGCTCGGACCGGATGTTGAGGGTCCTGGGCAAGCCTTATACCCGGGACGATCTGCTGACGGCCGTGGACGTTTTCAAACAGGCGGCGTCGGACTGGCTGGAGCGGGGCGAGATGGACTTTGTGGGCTTCGGCCTGCACCTGCTGGTGGGCTATCCCGGCGAGGACGAGGAGAGCGTGGCCGCGACCTGCGACTTCATCAACCAGACCCGACCCCAGGAGGTGGCCGTGCAGCTGGGGGTGCGGGTCTATCCGAAAACGCCTTTGGCACGGCTGACCCGGGGTGAGCTCTGGCAGGAGGAAGCAGACCTGTACGGGCCGACGTCCGTGCCCCTGGACGAGGAGACCGTGCTGGCCTGGCTGCGCCGGCATCTTGACGAGGGCTACGACCGTTTGAGCCGCAGGGGGAACATGCTGGTCATCGGCCGCGGCGACGACTGAGCCGCCGGCGACCGCGCAACCGGATAAAGGGGAGACAAGTCTGATGAACTTCGACCTGACCGAAGACCAGAAGCTGATTGTGGAAACGGCCCGCCGGTTCGCCATCCAGGAGATTGCCCCCGTGGCCAAGGACCACGATCGGGCCGAGAGATACCCCCGGGAGATCGTGCGCAAGGCGGCCGAGGTGGGTCTGGTCGGGCCGACCATCCCGGTCGAGTACGGCGGCCCGGGCCTGGGTTTTGTGGAGCAGTGCCTGATCACGGAGCAGCTCTCACGGGTGGACCTGGGCATCACCCAGGCCATCGAGTCGGCCGCCTTCGGCTCCCAGAATTTGGTATTTTTCGGCTCCGAAGAACTCAAAACCAAGTACCTGCCCCCCCTGGTCGAGGGGCGGATGATCGCCGCCGGGGCCTACACCGAACCCGACGCCGGCACGGACATCGCCGCCGCCCGGACCAAGGCCGTGGCCGACGGCGACGACTGGGTCATCACCGGCAACAAGATGTTCATCACCAACGGCACCGTGTGCGACTACCTGGTGGCCCTGTGCCTGACCGATCCCGAGGCTGCCTCGCCCCACGCCCGGCACAGCCTGATCCTGGTCGAAGCCGATCGCCCCGGGGTGATTGCCAAGCCGATCAAGGGCAAGATGGGCCTGCGGGCCAGCGACACGGCCGAGGTGGCCTTCGAGGCGGTCCGGGTGCCCCGGACCAACCTGGTCGGCCAACAGGGCCGGGGTTTCCACCAACTGATGCGGTTTTTCGACGCCACCCGGACCATGGTCGCCTCCCAGGGGGTCGGCCTGTCCCAGGGCGCCCTGGACCTGGCCCTGGCCTACGCCCGGGAGCGCCGGACGTTCGGCCGGCCCTTGATCGACAACCAGGCGGTTCAGTTCACCCTGGCCGAGATGGCCACCCGGATCGAGCTGGCCCGGGCGGCCACTTACCGGGCCGCGTGGCTGGTCGATCAGGGCCGCTCCGACAGCAAGCTCAACTCCGTGGCCAAGTACTACGCCGGCGAGACCGCGGTCTGGGTCTGCAATCAGGCCTTGCAGCTTCACGGCGGCTATGGCTATATTGACGAGTTTGACATCCAGCGGTTCTACCGCGACGCCAAGATCCTCGAGATCTACGAGGGCTCCAAGGAAGCGGAGAAGATGGTGATCGCCCGGAGACTCATGTAAATTTATGGCAGGGGGCGCGCGCGGGTCTGGATCGACCGTTCCCGCCGACAGCCCCTGCCCAGGCATAATCAGAGAGGAAGGCCATGTCGAAACGATTGATCATTCTCAACGTCAACGGCCTCGACTACGAGGTCGCGGTCCATCCCTGGCAGAGCCTGGCCGAGGTCTTGCGCGAGGAACTCAACCTCACCGGGACCAAGATCGGCTGCAACATCGGCGACTGCGGGGCCTGCACGGTCATCATTGACGGCCGGTCGGTCAGCTCCTGTCTGACCCTGGCCGTCGAGGCCCAGGGCCGGGCCATCACCACCATCGAGGGCCTGGCCGAATCCCCGGACCGGCTGCACCCCATCCAGGAGTCGTTTGTCGAGGCCCACGCCGTGCAGTGCGGGTTCTGCACCTCGGGCATGATCATGAACGCCAAGCATCTCCTCGATAAAAATCCCCGGCCCAGCGAGGACGAGATCCGGGCGGGGTTGTCGGGCAACCTCTGCCGCTGCACCGGCTACGTCAAGATCGTCGAGGCCATCGACCAGGCCGCCGGCAAGCTGGCCGCGGACAAGGAGGGGTAATCATGTCCCGGACCCATTTCGACGTCCTGCAGCCCACCAGCCTGGATGAGGCCCTGGGGATGCTGTCGGCCCCGGAGGGCGAGGTCAAGGTCCTGGCCGGGGGCACTGATCTGGTCCCCAAGCTACGGGCCGGCGTGCTGACCACGGCCCGGCTCGTCTCGCTGGGTCGAGTTCCGGGGCTGGACGAGCTGTCGTTTTCGCCCGAGGCCGGGCTGAGCATCGGGGCCAACGTCCGCCTGTCGGACGTGGCCGCCCATCCCGAGGTCCAGGGGCGGTACCCGGGCCTGGCCCACGCCTGCTCGGTCATGGCCACCACCCAGGTCCGCAACATGGGCACCGTCACCGGCAACCTGGCCAACGCCGCGCCCAGCGCCGACACCGCCGCTCCCTTGCTGGTCTATGAGGCCGGCCTGCGCCTGGTGGGGTCCGGCGGCCGCCGGCAGGTCCCGCTCGGCGACTTCTTCACCGGGCCGGGAACGACCGTCCTCGGACCCGCCGAGATCATCGAGGCCGTGGAGGTCCCCTGTCCGCCCGAGTCCGCCGGCTCAAGCTACCAGCGCCTCTCGGCCCGGAGCAAGGTCGATATCGGCGCGGTCGGCGTGGCCGGGCTGGTCGCCCTCGACGCCGGCGGCCGGATCGAGGTCTGCCGGCTGGCCCTGGCTGCGGTCGCCCCGACCCCGATCCGCTGTTCCGCGGCCATGCTTGCCGGACAGAAACCCGAAGCCGACCTGCTGGACCAGGCGGCCGAGGCCTGCGCCGCGGCCAGCCGGCCCATTGACGACGTGCGGGCCAGCGCCGCCTTCCGCCGCCACACGGTCAAGGTCCTGGCCCGACGGGTACTCGACGATTGCCTGACCCGGATCAAAGGAAACGCCCAATGAAAAATCCCAAACTCATCGGCCAGAGTATTCCCCGGCTGGACGGCCCTCAGAAGGTCACCGGGCAGTCTCTATATACCGACGACCTGAAACTTCCCGGCATGCTTCACGGCGTGCTGCTTCGGAGTCCGCTGCCCCACGCCACAATCAAGCGGATCGACGTCTCGGCGGCCAAGGCCCTGCCCGGGGTAAAGGACGTCATCATCGGCGCGGACACGCCCCAGATCAAGTACGGCAACTGGCGGCTGGTCCCGGGCAGCCAGGACGAACTCCCCCTGGCCGTGGACAAGGTGAGGTTCGTGGGGGACGAAGTGGCCGCCGTGGCCGCGGTGGATCGGGACACGGCCGAGCGGGCCGTCGAGCTGATCGAGGTCGAGTACGAGGAACTGCCGGCGGTGTTCACCGTCGAGGACTCCACGGCCGAGGGCGCGCCCGTGATCCACGACGAGAGCCCGGGCAACATCTCCCTGGTCCGCAAGATCGATTACGGCGACGTGGAGGCCATGTTCGCCCGGGCCGACTATGTCCGCGAGGACACCTTCCGGGTCCACTCGGTCCAGCACGCCTACATGGAGCCCTGCTCGTCCCTGGCCGCGCCGGACGAGGGCGGCCGGGTGACCCTCTGGACCAGCACCCAGGTGCCTTACATCGTCCAGTGCCTCCTGGCCTCGACCCTGGGCATCCCCGAGAACCACGTCCGGGTGATGAAGACGGCCATCGGCGGCGGATTCGGCGGCAAGATGGAGCTGCGGCCCTGGGAATTCTGCGCCGCCTTCATGGCCCTGCGCACCGGCCGTCCGGTCAAGTTCACCCTGACCCGGAACGATGAATTCGCCTTCGGTCGCCGCCGCCACGCCATGACCCTCTTTGCCAAGGTCGGCTTCACCAAGGACGGCAAGCTCCTGGCCAAGGAGTTCCAGGTCCTCCTGGACGGCGGGGCTTACAACGCCATGGGCCCCACGGCCACCTTCCTGTGCGGCACCTTCGGCAACATGGCCTATCGCCTGCCGGCCTACCGCTACTTCGGCCAACACGTCTATACCAACAAGCCGCCGGCCTCGGCCATGCGCGGCTTCGGCGCGCCCCAGGCCTACTTTGCCATGGAGACCCAGCTCAACCAGGTGGCCGAGGACCTGGGGATCGATCCCATCGACCTGCGGCTGATCAACGCCATGGAGGACAACGACCTCATCCCCGAGGTGGCCACGGTCTCGACCTGCGGCTTCAAGGACAGCCTGCGCAAGGTCCGCGAGATCAGCGGCTGGGACGAAAAACGCCGGGCCAAAAAACCCAACCGGGGCCTGGGCATCGGCTGCTACAGCTTCATCTCGGGTGGAGTGTTCAACTGGTTCAACACCAAGTACAACTTCGCCGCCGTCGAGGTCCGCGTCTTTGACGACGGCACGGCCCAGCTTTTGACCATGGCCTGTGACATCGGCCAGGGCCCGGACACCGTGCTCCGGCAGATCATGGCCGCCGAACTGGGTATCCCCATCGAGAACATCCGCCTGACGGCCATGGACACCGCGGCCGTGCCCAAGGCCGACCTGGGCTCCTGGGGGAGCCGCGTCACCCTGATGAACGGCAACGCCATCCTGGACGCCTGCCGCAAGATCAAGGAGATGCTCATCCCGATCGTGTTCGCCGAGTTCGATCTCAACCAGATCCACGACATCGCCTTCGAGGACGGCCTTGTCTTTGCCAAGACCAGCCCCAAGAAACGACTCAGCTTTGCCGAGTGCGTTTACAAGGCCCTCCGCGGCCGCCGGGGCGAGCCCCTGACCGCCAAGGGTTATTACACCCCGCGCAACAAGGGACTGGTCAGCCCGGCCTTTTCCTTCGGCGCCCAGGTGGCCGAGGTCGAGGTGGACCCGGACACCGGGCTGGTCAGGGTCGAGAAGATCTACACCGCCCACGACTGCGGCGTGCCCATCAACAAGAAGGCGGTCGAGGGTCAGCTCGAGGGGGCGGTCCAGATGGGCCTGGGCTACACCCTGAGCGAGCAGTTCGTCATGGAGAACGGCCGGACCCTGAACACCACCTTCCTGGATTACAAGGTCCCCACCGCCCTGGACATGCCGCCCTGCGAGTCGGTGGACGTGGATACCTATGAGCCGGAAGGACCCTTCGGGGCCAAGGAGGCCGGCGAGGGCCTGGCCATCCCCACCGGACCGGCCATCGCCCACGCGGTCTATGAGGCCACGGGCTTCCGCTGCCGGGAACTGCCCCTCACCCCGGAAAAGATCCTCCGCGCCACGGGCAAGATCAAGTAGCAGGGGGGCTGCGCGCCCCCCTGCACCCCTCCGGTGCCAACGGCACCCGTGTGATTCGCGGTCAAGGTCGTCGATGGTTCAGGCGGTAGAGCCGCGGTCCGGCTTGGTCCGTGGCCAAGAGGATGCGCGCGGCTGCGCCGCGCGCATCCCAGTGGTTATGGGAGTCAGCGCATTCCGGCAGGTATGAATTGGCGGTGTCGGCGCTGGACGGTTGGTTACAATATTTTTCGGACCCCCCTTGGTGTTAATAGATATAGCTGAAGAGCGGAGGGTTTTTCGTGAACATGGGAGAGATACTGCGCCGGACCGCATCAAGGGTCCCGGACAAGCCGGCCCTGGTCATGGGCGAGCGGTCCGTCACCTATGATCAGTTCAACCGGCGGGTCAACCGGCTGGCCCACGGACTCCTGGAGATGGGCCTGACCAAGGGCGACCGGGTGGCGGTCATGACCCACAACAGTATCGAGTACTTCGAGATCTATTTGGCCCTGTGCAAGACCGGCGGGGTGATGGTCCCGGTCAACAACCTCCTGCGCGCCAGGGAACTGGGCCAGCTGGCCGCCTACATTCGACCCCGGTTCCTGGTCTATGAGTCCGAGTTCGAGGATACGGTCCAGTCGGTCTTCAAGGCGGGCGACGGCCCGGAGTTCGTGATCCGCCTCGGCGGCGACCCGGCCGGCCCCGGCACTGATTACGAGGCCCTGGTCGCCGGCAAGAGCGAGTCCGAGCCCGGGAAGGTCGTCCAGGGCGAGGACGTGATGAGCATCTTTCTGACCTCGGGCACCACCGGACGGCCCAAGGGGGCGGTCCGGACCCACCATCACAACTGTCTCAACGCCTATGCCGCCGCCATCGAGGTGGGCCTGGTGCCCGACGACCGGGTCCTGCTCCTGTTCCCCTTTTACCACATCACCTTCGAGGACCGCTTCTGCCACCTGCTCCTGGGCAACACCGTCGTCATCCGCCGCGAGGGCAATTTCCGGCCGGCCGAGGTCCTCGACCTGCTGTCCAAGCACCGGATCACCCTCTGCCAGTTCGTGCCGACCATGATCAACAGCCTGCTTATCGAGCCTGATATCGAGGCCCATGACCTTTCCACCCTGCGCCTGATCATGTACGCCGCCGCGCCCATGCCGGTCGAACTGCTCAAGCAGGCCCTGGGCCGCTTCAGGTGCGGGTTCATGCAGTTTTACGGTCAGACCGAGACCGGGCCCCTGACCACGATCCTCAGGCCAGAGGATCATCGCCTCGAGGGCACGCCCGCCGAACTGGAGAAACTGGGCTCGTGCGGCCGGCCGGCCCTGCACTTCGACGCCCGGGTAGTGGACGAGGACGGCCGGGACGTGCCGCCCGGCGCCGTGGGCGAGCTGGTCGTGCGTAGCGAGGCCATGATCCGCGAATACTGGGAATTACCCGACGAGACCGCCGCCACCCTCGAGGACGGCTGGCTCCATACCGGGGACTTCGCCCGCCTGGACGACGAGGGCTACATCTACATCGTGGACCGCAAGCACGACATGATCATCAGCGGCGGCAAGAACATCTATCCCCGCGAGATCGAGGAGGTGCTCTACCAGCACCCGGCCGTGCTCGAGGCCACGGTCATCGGCGTGCCCGACGGGCACTGGGGCGAGTCGGTCAAGGCCATCGTCGTCCTCAAGGAGGGGGCCGTTGCCGGCGAACAGGAGCTGATCGACCTCTGCCAGACGACCCTGGCCTCATACAAAAAACCCCGGACCGTCGAGTTCCGGGACGCCCTGCCCAAGAACTCCGCCGGCAAGATCCTCAAGCGGGTCGTCCGCGAGCCCTTCTGGCAGGACCGGGCCCGGAGGGTGTAATCGATCAACCCGCCGCGTTGATGAAAAAATACCCAGTTCCGAATGATCGCCTCGGCCCGTTGTGTCCTTTTTACCCGGCCTCATCCGTCCGGCGGCCTCTTGGCCCGGACCATCCGTCGTGATTTCCGCCTGACACCGCCCGGTTCGTCCCGGTTTTCTCCCCCTGGCCCTGGCGTGGCACGATAAATGCTCGTATAATTGAACCCTAAGCCTTCAAAATGCGACGGGCCAACGCGGCCGTCAAATCCATTCCAAGCGGGGTAAGACAGTCATGCAGATCAAGGCAATGGGTGAATGGTCCAAGAGACTGCTGGCCGGGGGCGGAATCTTTGTTTTCTTCATCATGGCCTTCGAGGTCATGATCATGATCAGCCCCTTTGCCTTCTTCTTTTACTCGGTCTTCAATCCCATCTTCCACTGGCTGGGCGGCCACGAGGCCACCCGGTGGCTGACCCACTTCTTCCTGCCTCATATGATCCTGCCCCCCACCTGGCCCCTCCAGGTCATCCGCGTCCTGGGGTCGATCCTGTTCGTCGTCGGTTTCGTGACCTTCATCGTCTGCGCCCTCCAGGTCTATCTGGGCAAGATCTTCAAGTGGGGCGTGGCCACCCGGGGTCTGTACCGGTTCATCCGGCACCCCCAGTATCTGGCCCTGGCCCTGTGGGGCGTGGGCATGGCCATCCTGTGGCCCCGGTTCATCGTCCTGGCCACACTGTCGCTCATGTTTGTCCTGTACTATCTCCTGGCCCGGGATGAAGAGCGGCGGATGACCAAACGCTACGGGGATTCGTACGGCGACTACCTGAACGCCACGGGCATGTTCCTGCCCCGGAGGGTGGAGCGCTGGCTGACCGCCCCCTTCCGGCCCATCAGGCCGGTCCGGCTGAGCCGGTTCGTGGCCGGGGCGACCGTGGTCGCCCTGGTCATCGGGGCCGGTTTCGCGGGCCGGGCCCTGACCCTGGCCTCGTTCGATTTTCAGACCCAGGGCAACGTCACCCTGGTGTCGATCATGCCCGAGGACGTCCCGGCCGGCGCCCGGGTACTTTCGGCCATCATCAAGGCCCGGAAGTCCGGAGCGGCCGCCTGGCTCAACGGCCGGCATGACTACCTGGGCTACGTGATGCCCGTGGATTACATCATGCAGGGTATGATCGCCGACACCGGGGCCGAGCATCACCTCTTCAAGCAGCACCACACCCTGGCCCTGATCATCGACTGGGTCCTGCACCCCTTCAGTCACCTGCGGCAGTCTCCCATGGCCCGCATGGCCCACCACCTGGGGGTCGATCCGGCCCTGGCCCGAAGGCATCATTGCCCCCTGGGTATCAGCGCCCCCCAACTGAAATGCGATCAGTGTCCCTATCGCCGGGTCATCCTGGTCGAGGTGAGGCGCCCCTCCCCCGGTCATTTCTCCGGCAAGAGCCTGCTGGACATCGACACCACCCGGGTCCCGGTGGGGTTCATGGACATTGACACCCGCACCGGCCGCATCGTCAGCCTCAAAAAGGTCAATCCCCTGACCGCCTGGAGTAACGTCCCCACCCCGGCCATGTAGCCCCAAAAGCGGCGCGGCCCCCGGACCGTCCAACTCCGGGGGCCGTGTTTTTTTCCGGCGGCCCGGCGACCCGTGTCGGTCTCGGCTCCGCCGGCGCCCTTGACCCGTGATCCAATTTTTGACTTGACATCCCGCCCTGGCCGGGCTATTGTTTTACTATACGGATCATAATATCACATAGTGAAACATATGGCGGTCAAAGCGGTAGAATCCCTGAGACGGGGCCTGCAGATCCTGGAGGCGTTCAGCGCCGACCAGCCGTACCAAAAACTATCCGAAATAACAAAAAAAACAGGCCTGCCCAAGCCGACCGTGTATCGCCTCCTCCAGACCCTGGTCGCCCTGGACTTTGTCAAATACGATCCCGAGGAGACCTTCTACCGCCTGGGACCCAAGGTCATGTCCCTGGGGTTTTCGGTCCTGTCCGGCCTGGACGTCCGGGAGGCGGCCCTGCCCTACCTGGAGCAACTCTCGCGCAAACTAGACCAAAACGTCAACCTCGGCGTGCTGGACGGCCGCGAGGTCATCTACGTGGCCCGGATCAAGCGGCGCCGCATCCTCAATATCGACCTGAGCGTGGGCAGCCGCCTGGGCCTGCACAACACCTCGATCGGCCGGGCCATCCTGGCCTGGTTGAACGAGGCCGACCGGGAACGCATCCTGGCCGAACTGCCCGGCGACGCGGCCGAGGCCTATGGTCCCGGGGCCGAGGGGTTGCGGGTCGAGCTGGCCCGGGTGCGGGATCAGGGGTACGCCATCTGCGATGAGGAGTTCGCCGTGGGTCTCCGGGCGGTGGGGGCCCCGGTGTTCAACGCCCAGGGCGAGGTCGAGGCGGCGATCAACGTGCCCGTATTCAGTCCCATGTGCAGCCGGGAGGAACTGGAGTCAAAGATCACCCCCCGGCTCCTGGAGGTGGCGGCCCAGGTCTCCCGGGTCCGGGGTTACCAGGGCTGAGCGATCGCCCGGCCGGCCTGAGCCGGGAGGTCCTGAACATCCAGCGGCGCTGTGGTCACAACAGGAGACGACCATGAAGTTCATTGTCGAGCCGTCGTCCTTGAAGGGAACCGCGACCATCCCCGGTTCCAAGTCCAACACCACCCGGGCGGTGTTCATCGCCTCGCTGGCCCAGGGAAGAAGCGTGATCATGAATCCCCTGGTCGGCCGCGACTGCATCTCGACGGTCGAGGTCTGCCGCGGTTTCGGGGCCCAGATCGAGATGGGAACCGACTGGGTGGTCGAGGGCCTGGGCGGCCGGCTCATCTGCCCGGACGACGTGCTGGACATGGGCAATTCGGGAACGACCTATTACATCGCCACGGCCGTGGCCGCCCTGGTCAACGGCTTCACCGTGATCAACGGGGACCATCAGATCCGCTATCGCCCGGCCGGCCCGCTGGTGAACGCCCTGAACGACCTGGGGGCGATGGCCCTCTCGACCCGGGGCGGCGGGGTGGCCCCCCTGGTGGTCCGGGGGGTCCTGCGGGGGGGCAAGACGTCCCTGCCCGGGGTCAACTCCCAGTGGCTGACCCCGCTCCTTTTGACGGCCCCGCTGGCCCAGGGGGACACCGAGGTCCTCGAGGACGACCTCCAGGAGCGGCCCTACATCGACATGACCATGGGCTGGCTCAGCCGCCAGGGCATCGACTTCAGCCACGACAACTACGAGCGGTTCCTCATCCGGGGCGGCCAGTCCTACCGGGCCTTTGAGGAGGCCATCCCGGCCGACTGGGAATCGGCCACCTTTCCCCTGGTGGCCGCGGCGGTGACCGACAGCGAGATCACCCTGATGGGCCTGGACACCGGGGACTTCCAAGGGGACAAGGCCATCGTGGACATCCTCGGCCAGATGGGGGCCGACGTCGAGGTCCGCGATTCAGGCCGGGGCGGGATCACTGTCAAGGGCGGCCGGAAACTGACCGGCATCGAGATCGACTGCGGCGATCTGCCCGACGCCCCGCCCATCCTGGCCGTCCTGGCCACCCGGGCGGCGGGCAAGACGGTGCTCCACAACCTGGGGGCCTCCCGCCTCAAGGAGACCGATCGTCCTGGCTCGATCTACGAGGAGCTGACCAAGATGGGCGCCCGGATGAAAATGGACGCCGACAGCCTGACCGTCTGGGAAAGCGACCTGACCGGGACCACCCTCGACGGCCATACCGATCACCGGATCGTGATGTCGTGCGCCGTGGCCGGCCTGATCGCCAAAGGGACGACCGTGGTCAGCGACGCCGAGTATCACGCCATCTCTTTCCCCACTTTTTACGAGGTCATGTCCGCCCTGGGCGCGGACATTTCCACGGTCTGAAGGAGGTCAACCATGAAGAGAATCTGTATCGTGGCCGGGACGGTCGTCCTGGCAATGGCCGTGGCCGCGGCGGCGGCCGGGATCAAGCGGATCAGCATCGGCACGGCCGGCACCGCCGGGGCCCTGTACCCCATGGGCGTGGCCATGGCCCAGACCATCAACCGCCACGTGCCCGGCGTCAAGGCCTCGGCCGAGGCCAGCGCCGCCTCGCTCGAGAACATCCGCAACCTGGCCCAGGGCAAGGTCGATTGGGCCATCAGCCAGAACGAGATCGCCTATCTGGCTTACAACGGCCGCGGCGTTTACAAGGGCCGGGCGGTCAAATCGCTCCGCTCCCTGTTCGGGACCCTGATCTCCTGGGCCCAGATCTTCGCCGCCGCGGACAGCCCCATCAAGACGGTCCGCGATTTCAAGGGCAAGCGCATCGGCGTCGGCGCCCCGGGCAGCGGCGGCGAGAGGACGGCCAAGATGATCCTGGGCTATTACGGGCTGACCTACAAGGACATCAAGCCGGTCTTCATGTCCAATACCGAGATGGTCGCCGCCCTCAAGGACGGCACCATCGACGCCTTCATCATCACCCACCCCCTCCGGTCCGCGGCCCTGCTGGATCTGACCACCAGCTTCAAGGTGAAGATGATCCCGGTGGCCGATCCGGGTTTCTACAAGAAGTACCCCTTCTACACCATGCGCCTGGTCCCGGTCGGGACCTATCGCCACGTCAACAAGCCGGTGCCCACCCCCACCAGCCGGGTGGTGATGTACACCAGCACCCGGGTCCACCTGAGCACGGCCCAGGTCTATGCCCTGCTCAAGGGCATCTGGGAACACAGCGGCGAGTGGACCAACACCCACCCGGCCGTGAAAAAATACACCACCCTCAAGGACGCCGTGAAGGGCCTGGCCGTCCCCCTGCACCCCGGGGCGGTCAAGTACTACCGGGAAAAGGGCCTCAAGATCCCGGCGGCCCTGATCAAGTGAGACGGTCGGCCTGAGGTGAAGGCGGGAACCCTGGTCGCCCTGGTGGCGTGCCTCCTGACCCTGTCCGGCCTCGCCCCGTCCGTGGCAACGGGCGGGGCGAAGCCGGTCGCCGGGGCATTGATCATCGACAATCCCCGGACCGGGCTTCGTCGGGTCATTGCCCTGGCCGGGGTGCGGCGCCTGACGATCAGGTTCTTTCACTCCTATGACCGCCAGTGGGTCGAGGAGACCTTCCGGGCGTCAAACGGTCGGTTCGTCCCGACCGCGGTCGTCTATCGGGACGATTCCTATGACTACCGGGACACCCGTTACCACGCCCGGATCAAGGTGGGCCGCCACCGGATCCGCCTGAGCGCCATCCGGCCGGCCCCGACCGACGACCTGAAGCGGATCATCTACCGGGTGGCCTACACCCGCCCCCAGCAGCTCATCCTGAGCGGCCCGGGACAAAAGCGCTCGCTGGCCTTCACCAGGTGGGGGCGGCCCGGCGACCGCCTGATCTTCCATCTGCGGTGAGGCGGGCATGACCGAGACCGGCCCAGTCCAATCCCCGAAGCGCCAGCCGAGCGGACCGGCGCGCTGGCTGCTGTTCGTCGTGGCCGTGGGACTGGCCTGCTTTCACCTCTACACGGCGGCCTTTGGTCTGTTCTCGCCCCTGTACCAGCGGTCGATCCACCTCATCGGGCTGATGACCATCGGCTTCATCATCTACCGCCTCTATTCCGGGGCCAAAGGAAGCAACCCAGGGGTCCTGGACTGGGGGCTGATCCTGGGCATGCTCGGTCTGGGGGCCTACTTCCTGGTCGCCTTTGCCCCGGCGGCCGTGCTCAACCGCGGCATCATGGGGCCGACCGAGCTGGAGACCTGGGTCGGGGCGGCCCTGATCGTGTTGATCCTCGAGGGGACCCGCCGGGCGGTGGGCCTGCCCATCGTCCTGGTGGGGGTGGCCTTTCTGGCCTACGGCGTGCTGGGGCCCTACCTGCCCGATTTCATCGCCCACAAGGGCTACGGCGTGCATCGCCTGGTAAGCTACCTGGTCTGGACGACCGAGGGTGTGTTCGGGATCCCGGTGATGGTCTCGGCCACCTTTGTCATCGTCTTCATCATCTTCGGGGCCTTTCTGGACAAGCTGGGCGCGGGCCAGTTGTTCATCCAGCTGGCCCTGGCCCTGACCGGCCGCCGCCGGGGAGGCCCGGCCCTGACCGCGGTGGTGTCCAGCGGCCTGATGGGCAGCATCTCCGGCTCGTCGGTCTCGAACGTGGTCACCACCGGCACCTTCACCATCCCGCTGATGATCCGGACCGGCTATTCCCCCCTGTTCGCCGGGGCGGTCGAGGCCGTGGCCTCGACCGGCGGCCAGATCATGCCGCCGGTGATGGGGGCCGGGGCCTTTGTCATGGCCGAGCTGCTGGGGATCTCCTACGACCGGGTGGCCCTGGCCGCGGCCATCCCGGCCCTGTTCTACTTCCTGTCCATCGGTCTGATGGTCTATTTCCAGGCCCGGCGGAAGCGGCTGACCGTGTTCAGCGGCGAGGACCTGCCTCAGGTGAAATACATCCTGCGCCGGGGGTTCCACCTGATGCTGCCCCTGGTCGTGCTCATCTATTTGCTGGTCTTCCGCCGGCTGTCGCCCATGCTGGCCGGGCTGTGGGCGATCATCAGCCTGGTGGGCACGGCCTCGCTGTTCATCCTGATCCGCGAGCGGCGGTTTCCCTGGCGGGAGATCTTGTCCGCCCTGGAAATGGGGGCGGTCACCGCCGTGCCCGTGGCCCTGGCCTGCGCCACGGCCGGCATCGTCATCGGCGTGGTCTCCCTGACCGGACTCGGGGTCCGCTTCACCCAGATGGTCATCCACCTCTCGGGCGGGATGCTGTGGCTGGGGGCCCTGCTGACCATGATCGCCTGCATCATCCTGGGCATGGGCCTGCCCACCACCGCCGCCTACATCATCACCGCCATTTTGGGCGTCCCGGCCATGGTCAAGATGGGGGTCGTCCCCATCGCCGCCCACATGTTCATCTTCTACTTCGCCATCATCTCGTTCATCACCCCGCCGGTGGCCATCAGCGCCTACGCCGCCAGCGGCATCGCCCAGACCAACGCCATGAAGACCGGGTTCCTGTCGTTCAAGCTGGGCCTGGCCGGGTTCATCGTGCCCTTCCTGTTCATCTACAGCCCGGCCATCGTCCTGGCGGGAAACCTGTGGAACCTGATCACCGACTCGGTGACCGCCGTCCTGGGCATCGCCGCCCTGGCCGGCAGCCTGACCGGCTGGCTGTTCATGGACCTCTCGCCCTGGCTGCGGCTGGTGATATTCGGCTCGGCCATCGCCCTGATCGTGCCCAATCTGCTGGTGGGGGCCGTCGGGGCCGTGCCCCTGGCCCTGATCCTGGCCACCGCCCGGATCAGGCAGCGGCGGGAACGGCCTTCACCCGAGGAAGTCGCCAGTTGACCGACGTCCCGAGTTCTGGCCCGATTGATCCATGGGCCGGAGACATCCCGATTTTTTAATTACGTTCGCTGCTGGTGTGTACCAGGTACCCGGGGCAAGGCGGGCGCTAACCGTGTTTGGCGCGTAGGTCCTTGAAGCGCCGGGCCTTGACCTCGTAGCGGGGCAGGGAGCCGTAGGGGTGGACCTCGAGCCCGTAGCCCAGGTTGGTCTTGAGCCGAAGCTCGTTGGCCAGCCGGGCCAGGACCGCGGCCTCGGCCCCCTCGGCCCCGGGGCGAAGTTCGACCTTGAGGGTGATGCTTTCTCGATCTCCCTGCCGCTCGACCACGACCTCGTACTCGTGGCCCAGCTCGTCGAACCCCCGGACCACGGCCTCGATGGACCCCGGTGACAGGAGCACCCCCTTGACCTTGGTGATGTCGTCCGCCCGGCCCAGGACCCCGCCGGCGATCAGGGGGAAGGTCCGGCCGCAGGGGCAAGGGGCCTCGGCCCACTGGATGATGTCCTTGGCGTCGAACCGGAGGCAGGGCTGGGCCCGGCGGTCAAAGGCGGTAATTATCAGCCGGCCCGGACGCCCGGGCTCGTCGATTTTCCGGCCGGTGACCACGTCCTCGATCTCGACCAGGAACATGCCCTGATTGACGTGCATCCCGCCGGGCTGCTCGGCGCACTCGTAGCTCCAGGCCCCGATCTCGGTCGCCCCGGCGTGATCGAAGACCTTGGCCCCCCAGGCCGCCTCGAGCCGGGCCTTGGTCGCCGGAATGGACGCCCCGGGCTCGCCGGCGCAGGTTATTTTGGTAACACCCAATCCCGTGGGGTCGATCCCCAGGTCCTCGTGGGCCACCCGGGCCATGTTCAACAGATAGGTCGGCGTGCCCATCAGGGCCGTGGGCCGCAGCTCCTGCATCTTGAGGACCCGGGCCGCCGTGTCCAGCCCGCCGCCGGGCACGACCTCGCAGCCCACCTTCTCGGCCGCGGTGTGCCCGCACCAGAAGGCGATGAACACGTTGTAGCCGAAGGCGAGGAATACCCGGTCCCTCGGCCGGTAGCCCTGGGCCCACAGGATGTAGGACCAGCACTCGGACTGCCACTCCCAGTCGGCCCAGGTGTCGGCCTGATAGACCGGCCGCCCGGTGGTCCCCGAGGTCTGATGGAACTGGGAGACCTCGGTCAGGGGCACGCACAGCCGGCTGCCGTAGGGGAACGGCCCCTCGACCTGGGCCGCCTGGAGCCGGGCCTTGTCCACCTTGGGCACCCGGGAGACGTCGTCCCAGGTCTTGATGTCGCCCGGCTCCAAGCCGGCCTCCTGGAACAGGCGCCGGTAAAAGGGCGAGCGAGCGTAGGCCCAGGCCGCCAGGCGCTGGAATTTCGCCAGTTGGAGGCGCCGCAGGCCTTCCGGGTCCAGGGTCTCCAGGACCGGGTTCCAGTAGGGAATTTTCAAATCAGGCACCCCTCGGTTCAATCGGCGGCAATGACTGGTCCCGGGCCTGTAAAAAGGACTCGAAGATTTTGTGGGCAAACCCCCGGTCATTGATGAACAGGTCGAACTCCAGGACCGGGATGCGCGGCTCCAGGTGTCGCTTGAGCGCGCCCAGCAGGGCCCGGTCGGCCTCGGGATCGAAAAAGGGCTTGCCGGACTGGTCCACCGACGACAGGCCCCGGGCCGGCCACAGCACCCGGACCGGACCCCGGGCCTGGTTGAGTTTTTCGGCCAGGACCTTGCCCAGGAGCCGGTTGTCCTGTTTGCTGGTGCGGACGATGGTCGCCTGGGGATTGTGGGGATGGGCCGGGCGGCGGCGCAGCCTGGGGGGAACCGTGGGCGGGGCCAGGAAGTTGATGAAGTCGGCCGAGCCGGGGACGATCACCTGGGGCACTCCCCTGGCCCCGGCCGCCTCGAAGCGGTGCGGTCCGGCCGAGGCCAGCCCGCCCAGGAGTTCGTTGCCCAGTTCGTTTATCGCCAGCTCGATCACGCCGGCCACCTCGGTGGCGGCCACGAAATTTTCGAGGGCCTCGCCGCCGGTGCCGATCGAGTGAAAGACCATGACCTCGTACCCGGCCCGCTCGAGCATCCCCTTGACCGCCAGGCCGCAGTTAGTGATGGTCCCGTTCATGCTCATGGCCACCAGGGTCCCCTGGCCCGGGTCAATCGCCTCCATGTTAACCATGCCGGCCATGGCCCCGGCCGCGTTGGCCAGGACCTGGCGGGTCAGCCGGTTGAGGCCGGCCAGGTCGGCCACCGGGGGCATGACCAGGACGTCCTTGGCCCCGACGTAGGGCCGGATACCGGCCTGGGTGGCCTTGGTCGAGATCAGCAGCTTGGGCAAGCCCAGGGGCAGGGCCTTGAGCGTCGGGGCGATCATGGCCGAGCCCTGACCGCCGCCGATGGCCAGCAGGCCGTCGATCCCGCCCTCGCGGACCAGACCGAGCACGGTTTTTCGTAATCCCGCGGCCATGACCTCCTGGGCGTATCTCTCCTCGGCCCGGGCCTTGAGGGTGGACAGGCTGGCGCCGCCCCGGCGGGCCACCACGGCCCGGGTGACGTCCGCCCCCGCGGCCGGACGGCCCAGGACGCCGATGTCGATCACCAGCACCCGGCAGCCCCTGGCTGCGAGCAGACCCCGCAGATAGGCCATTTCCTCGGCCTTGGTGTCCCCGGTGCCGACCAGGGCCACGGTCTTGGTCATGATCCCCCCTTTGCGGACGATCGGTCGCCCATCTCCCGGCTGATCTCCCGGGCGGCCGACTGGACCAGATCCTTGATCCGATCAAAGGTCTGCCGGGTGTGCTGGGCCTTGAGCACGGCGCAGCCCACGGCCGCCGCCACCTGCCCGGTGTAGTCCTTGATCGGGGCGGCCACGCCGATGACGCCCTCGACCGCCTCGCCGTCCTCGATGACGTAACCCTGCTTGGCCACGTGGGCCAGCCTCTGCCGGAAGGCCTCGGGGTCGATCACCGTGGCCGGGGTCACGGACTTGAGCGGATATTTTCGTAACAGCCGCGAGACCTCCTTGGCCGTAAGCCCGGCCATGAGGACCATGCCCAGCATGCCATAGTGGGGGGGCCGCCGCCAGCCGATGTCCGAGACGATGCGCACCCCGGCGCCACCCTCGCGCTTGTCCAGATAGACCAGCTGATCGTCGATCAGGGCCCCGAGCAGGACCGTGGCCGCGGTGTCCTGCTGGAGCCGGGTCAGATGCCGGGCCGCGGCCCGCCGCAGGGAAAACGAGGAAAAGACCACGCCCCCCAGCTCGAACAGCCTGAGCCCCAGCGAGTACCCACCGGCCTCGGCCTGGAGGTAGCGCCGCTCGACCAGGTTCGAGGCCAGGCGCAAAGCGGTGGTCTTGTTGAGCCCGGTCCGGCGGGCGATGTCGGTCAGGGACAACTGCCGCGAATCAAAGTCAAAGCAGTCCAGGATGTCCAGGGCCCGCTGCACGGCCTGGACCCGATACGTCCCTGATTTATTTTGCCCGCTCATGCCGCGGCCCCGAAACAGTATTTTTCAATCAGGGACCACAAGGGAAACCACCACGACAAGGCGTTAGATACGGCTGAACAGTTTTTTCCACTTGGCCGTCACCTGGTCACGCAGCTCGTCCGAGGCCCGGTTGACCGGCGGGGCCTTGTCCTTCCAGTGATAGGGCCAGCAGGCGTCCAGGAAGACCTTGGCCGTGGTGTACTGCTTCCGGGCCCGGTGATCGGGCGAGAGCATGGGGTCCAGGGGGCTGGTCAGAAAACCGGGCACCACGCTCAGGGCCCTCTCGGGATCGGCCCGGGTGCAGACCGCCCACAGGACCTCGTCCAGGTTGGCCGGGTCGATGTCGTCGTCCACGGCGATGATGTACCGCCCGGTGCAGGCCCCGCCCTGGAGAAAGGCCCCGGCCAGGGTGATGAGCTGGCGGGCGTGGCCCAGATAGCGCTGCTTGAGCGAGATGACGGCGATGATCCGGTTGCCCGGCCCGTGGACGTACACCCCCTTGATGCCCATCATCCCGGCCTCCTCGAGGCGGTCCCAGAGATAGGACGCGGTGTGGATCGGGATCGGGAACCAGGTGTTGACCGGCGGCTTGACCGGCGGCTGGCCGAAGAGGATGGGGTCGTTGCGGAAGTAGAGGTTCTTGACGTGAACCACCGGCTCGTCCCGGGCGCCCGAGGCGTAATAGCCCTGCCACTCGCCGAACGGTCCCTCGGGCCGCGAGTCCTCGCCGGGCGGCGGTGAAAAGCCCTCGGCCACGATCTCGGCTCCGGCCGGGATGGGCAGCCCGGTGGCCCGGCCGAGGACCACGTCCACCGGCCGCTGGCGGAGATACCCGGCCACGTCGTACTCGGAAATCCCCCAGGGAATGGGCATGGTCGAGAGGCAGAACAGGAGCAGGTCCTGGCCGAAGCACATCGCCACCGGGCAGGGCTCGCCCTTGGCCCAGTATTTCTCGCGCATGATGGTGGCGTGCTTGCCCGGCGAGGCGTAAAAGGCCAGGGTCTTCTCGTCCTGGATCATCACCCGGTAGGTCCCGAAATTGACCCAGCCCTCGTCCGGGTCCTTGGTCAGGGTGATGACCCCGGTGCCGATGTAGCGCCCGCCGTCGTGCATGTGCCACTTGGGGGTGGGGATCTTGAACAGGTCAACCTCATCGCCCGAGAG
Source organism: uncultured Desulfarculales bacterium (assembly GCA_964569795.1). Classification (GTDB taxonomy): domain Bacteria; phylum Desulfobacterota; class Desulfarculia; order Desulfarculales; family JAHJDS01; genus JAHJDS01. The sequence goes on from CAZMVB010000010.1 coordinate 44,513, forward strand.
GACGTTCTCGAACACCGGACCGTCTGGCACCACCCGGGGCGGCAGGGGCTGATAGGTCTTCATCTTGTCTTTCCAGGCGCGGACCACCTCCAGGTCGGACATGTCCTCGTCCAGGCCCAGGGCCAGTTTTTGACCGACCTTGTGGTGCAGGAGATTGGTGGCGATCCGGAAGCCTTTCGGATAGCCCTTGACCTCGTCAAAGAGCAGTCCGGGCCCCTGCTTCTCGCTTACCAGTTCGTTCAGGGTGCCGATCTCCAGGTCCCAGTCCGCGCCCTGGACATGCTCGAGCTTGCCGCGCTGTTCCAGGGCGTCGAGGAATCCTCTCAGGTCGTCGAACATTTTTTGGTTCCCCCGTTGATTTTCACGATGTAAAATTATATTTCATAATATAAACAACATGGCACGAACCCGGGCCGGTGTCAATCAAATACTATTGGTCAACTTTGACTGCCGCCGGCAGGGGCCGCGACACAGAGGGATAGACCATGGCCGGCGGCCCAGGTATGCTGGTACTTGTTGGCCATTGACTCACTTAAAACCGACCATCAGGGGGAACCGAGATGCCTTTGCTTCGCTTTCTCGAAAAACAAAACGAACAGCTCGATCAGGAGCATCCGGAACTGCTCCAGACCTTTCTCAGTTACTGCCGGCGCGATGACATCAAGGTGGACGTCGGCGTCAAGGACACCGTCTGGGAAGGCGTGGACGTGCTCTGGCTCGGGCCCAACCGACGCCGAATCCTGATCCGCCAGGACCAGACCATCGCCATGATCGCCTTTGACTGGATTGAACTCAATCCACAACAACCCCAGGCGGAGACGATCGCCTGAATCGAGGCGACAGCTACCCTCAGGACTGCCGTTATTAAAAAATTGCGGTTTCTCGCGGCCCGCCTCTGACCGGGTTTGGCCCCGTCTCATCGCTCCACGCCGGGATCGAGGATGTCCCCGGTCTCGCCGCTCCTTACCAGCAACATCGTCCCCACCCGGGCGATAAGGGAGTTGATGAAGCGGGCCTGGTCCTGGAGTTCGGCCTCCTCCGGCACCTTCAGCCCCACCAGCACCAGGTCTGATCCGGCGCTGGCCTCCTCGAGCACGGAGGCGAAGGACGCGTCCGGACCGGGTTTGACCAGGATCACGCCCTCGGCCTCCATCCGCACCTCTTGCAGCAGTCGCCCGATGCCCCTCTCGGCCCCCTGGCGGCCGTCCTCGCGGTCGATGAGCCGGAGGACCCTGATCCGCGCCCCGTGCCAGTCCGGACTGCGGGCGATGATGTGGGCCAACAGCAGCATCAACTCGCCATTGCGGTCCCGGCCCCGCCACCAGACGTCGATCCGCTTCCGGGCCCCGAATTCCCGGTCGGGATCGACCTGGAGAAACATGACCGATTTGCGCAGGGCGACCAGCCGACGCATCAGCCTGAGTTGATCGGGCTGCCGGTCGGCGTTCTGACTCCAGTACAGCAGGGCCGTGTTCGGTTCGAGCCCGGGAGCGCCGGAGGCCTGAACGGCGCCTACCACTCCGGAATCGAAATCCTCGACCAGGCTGCTCTTGGCAAAAGCGACCGCCCCGGACTCCTGGAGGTGCCGGGTCAATTCCCGGCGGGCGGTCTGGTGCAGATCCCGGCCGGCCAGTTCGTCCACGTCGCCCACCAGCAGGTGCGAGACGGTGACCAGACCCCGGCCCAGGCTCAACCAGGCGCTCAGGGAGATGATCGCCGATCCGGCCGACTGGGGCAGACGGGTGAAGGCGACGATGTTGGGGCGCCAGTTCTTGGGGTGGGACGGCCGCTCCTCGAGACGGATCAGCCCGAACCGGACCAGGGCGAACCACATCCCTCCCCGAACGTCGCCCCAGTCCTGCCTCAGGGACCGCCGGCTGAGCAGGAAAAAGAAGCCGTAGCTCACCAGGATGGCCACGATCGAAGATACGGGCTCGATCAGAAACATGGCCCCGTAGCACGCCAGCGCCCCCAGGACGGACACGTACCACGGCACCTTCAATCGGGGACGGAAACTCGGATTGCCGACCAGTCGCTCGATCCCGGCGGTCAGGTTGATCATCCCGTAGGTGTTCAAAAAGAACATGGTGATGATCGGCGCGACGAAATCGAGGTCGCCCATCCAGATCACGGCCAGGGCAAGGGCCGTGGTCAGCAGGACGGCCAGTCGCGGCTCGGTCGGGCTGCCCAGGCCGCGGCCCAGCAGCCGGGGCACCACCCGGTCAACAGCCACGGCCTGCAGGGTGCGCGGTGCGGCCAGGATGCTGCCCAGGGCCGAGGACAGGGTCGCGGCCCAGAGGCCCAGGATGATCAGCACCGGCCAGCGGGACAGATTGGACATGATCATGTTGTCCGCGATCAACCGCTCGGCCGGGGCGTGGAACGCCAGCCAAACGGCCACGGCCAGGTAGATCAGCGAAGTCACCCCGATGGCCGCCAGGGTGCCGTTGGTGATGCTCCTGGCCGGATTCTTCAGATCCCCGGACATGCTCACGCCCACGGTGATGCCCGTCACCGCCGGGAAGAAAATGGCGAAGACCTGCCAGAAACCGGCCGTGGCCGCGGGCGGGGCGAAGGCGTGCGGAGTGACCGTGACACCCCCGCCGCCAACGAAAAAGGACAGCAGGGCCGCCGCGATCAGGGCCAGGATGCCGAACTGGATTTTTATCACGAAGTCGGCCCCCACGTAGGCCAGCACCCCGAAAGACAGGGCCACCGCCGTGGAGGTCAATCTGGGATCGACCGAGGGCAGGATGCCGTGGAAGGCCTCTGAAAACCCGATGATGTAGAAGGCCACCGAAGCGGCCTGGGAAAGGTAGAGCGGGATCCCGATCGCGCCGCCGATCTCCAGACCCAGGGTCCGGGAGATCATGTAGTAAACCCCTCCGGCCTTGACCGGGATGTTGGTCGCCACCGCCGCCAGAGACAGTCCGGTCACCAGCGAGATCAGGCAGGACAGGCCGATGATGATCAGCGAGCCCCACAGCCCGGCCTGGCCCACCACCCAGCCCAGACGCAGGAACAGGATGATGCCCAGGATGGTCAGGACGGTCGGGGTGAATACGCCGGCAAAGGTGCCGAACCGATACCGGGTCGGGGATGGCGATTGGCGCTGGCCCATGGCCTACCTTACCACCGAAGAAGAGGTGATTTGCCCCCTGGCGAGGGTAATAAAAAATGACAGTCCGGCCTGGTTCCGTCAAGCTCAAGTTGCCCGGGTCTGGGGCGAGACCCGTTTGAGTTCGAGGGTGGTCTGGAGCGCTCAGGGCACGGGACAACCGTGCTCTTTTGGTTCGAGCCCTGGTCCTATTGGTGGGATGTAGAATGCCCTTGACTGACCGAGGGTAATTTCGCCTGGGCTAAGTCTGGGCCGGGGCAAGAAAAACAAGCAGGCTCGCCCTCCGGGACCTGGTGAACATATCCCGTCCTCCGAAAACCGACGCTCAGGACTCGATCCGTCTCTCTCAGGAGGCCCAGGCCCGGGCACGCTCCACGGCCCGCTGCCAGTTCGCGTAAAGCGACTCCCGTTGCGGCCCGTCCATTTTCGGCTCGAATGTCTTTGCTCGGCGCCAGCAGGTCTTGACCTCGTCCAGGCCGGTCCAGAAGCCCACGCCCAGGCCGGCCAGGAAGGCGGCCCCCAGGGCGGTGGTCTCCAGCACCTCGGGCCGGAGCACGGTCGCGTTCAGGATGTCGGCCTGGAACTGGGCCAGGAAATCATTGGCCGCGGCCCCGCCGTCGATCATCAGTTCCCGCAAATCCAGGCCGGCGTCGGCGGCCATGCAGTCGATCACGTCCCGGGTCTGATAGGCGATGGCCTCCAGTGCCGCCCGGACCAGGTGCTCCCGGCCGCTGCCCCGGGTCAGGCCGACGATCGTCCCCCGGGCGTCCATGTCCCAAAAGGGCGCGCCCAGACCGGCCAGGGCCGGCACGAAATAGACCCCCTCGTTATCGGCCAGACTTTCGGCCAGATCCGCGGTCCGGGCGGCGTCGTCCACGATCCTCAACTGGTCCCTGAGCCACTGGATGGCCGCGCCGGCGATGAAGATGCTCCCCTCCAGGCAATAGGTCACCTCGTCGCCCAGGCCCCAGGCGATGGACGTGATCAGCCCGCTGGTCGAGGTCATGGCCTTCGGGCCGGTGTTCATCAAGAGGAAGGCCCCGGTCCCAAAGGTGGCCTTGGCCTGTCCCGGCGTAAAACAGGTCTGCCCGAACAGGGCGGCCTGCTGGTCCCCGGCGACCCCGGCGATCGGGATTTCGACCCCATCGAAGATCTCCGGGCCGGTCCGGCCAAAGAGGTGAACCGAGGGCCAGACCCGGGGCAGCATGGCCCGGGGCACGTCCAGTTTTCCAAGCAGGTCGTCGTCCCAGTCGCGCTCATGGATGTTGAAGAGCATGGTCCGGCTGGCGTTACTGAAATCAGTGGCGTGGACCCGGCCGCCGGTCAGGCAGTAGATCAGCCAGGTATCGACTGTCCCGAACAGGATCTCGCCCCGGGCGGCCCGCTCGGCCAGGCCCGGGATTTCCCGTAACAGCCAGGCGATCTTGGTCGCCGAGAAATAGGCGTCAATGACCAGGCCGGTTTTTTGGCGGACCAGGGACTCCAGGCCCTGGTCCTTGAGCCGCCGGCACAAAGGCGCGGTCCGGCGGCACTGCCAGACGATGGCGTTGTGGACTGGCCGGCCGGTGTCCTTTTCCCAGAGCACGGTCGTCTCGCGCTGATTGGTGATGCCCAGGGCGGCCACCTGCTCGGGGCTGACCTCGGCCTGCTCGAGCACGGTTTGGGCCGCCCGTTTCTGGGTCTCCCAGATTTCCAGGGGGTCGTGCTCGACCCAGCCGGGCCGCGGGAAATGCTGGGCGAACTCGAAGGCCGCGCTGTGCCTTGGCCGGCCGTCGTGGTCAAAGAGCACGGCCCGGGAGCTGGTCGTCCCCTGGTCCAGGGCCAGGATGTACTTCATGCTCACCCCCGGTCGGTTATTTAATAACGCGAGGTGGCCTCGGTCTTGGAGCCCGAGGTTCAGGCCTTGAAAAACGCCACGATTTCCGACTTTAGACGGCCCTCGAGCTGGTCGTCCCCTGGTCCAGGGCCAGGATGTACTTCATGCTCCCCCCAGTCAGTCGGTTTTTTGACAACGCTTGGTGGTCTCGGTCCTGGGGCCCGAGGTTCAGCCTTTGAAAAACGCCTCGATTTCCGGCCTTAGACGGCCCAGGGCCTCCTCGGCCGCCCGGGCCCGCATCATCTTTTTCGAGGCGGCGTAGGCCCGCTGATTCAGGATCATCAGGTCAGCGCAGGACTGCCGGGCCAGGGCGGCCGGGTCCTCCCCGGCCGGGGCCAGGCCGTGAATCAGTCCTTTTTGAAAAGCCTCGGCCGGCGAGTAGGTGTGGGCGTGGAGCAGCATTTCCATCTGGTATGGAATGGGGACCGTGCGCTGGAAGATGTTGATCATCCAGGAGGGAAAGGCCATCCCGGTCAGCATCTCGTTCATCTGCATCCGCCAGGGGCCCTCGACCCAGTAGCGGCGGTCGCAGCAAAAGGCCAGCTGGCAGCCGCCGGCAATGGCGTGACCGGTCAGGGCGGCCACGACGGGCAGGGGGAAGGTGAACACCCGGGTCATGGTCTGCCCGAACTCGGTCACCAGGTCGATCATCCCCTCCGGGGTCAGGGTGGGCAGGAGCTTCACGTTCAGGCCGCCCGAAAAGATCCCCTCCCGGCCGGAGATGATCACCAGCTGGGCCCTTTCGGCCAGGGCCTGATCCAGGGCGGCGTTCAGGCCCCTGAAAAAATCCGGGTCCATGGCGTTGGCCTTGCCGTCGTCCAGGACGATCGAGGCCAGGCCATCGGAGACCGTGGACGTGATGACGGACATTTGAATCTCCGAGGCTTGCTGTGTGAACCAGTAACCGTTGTCAAATAAATCCTAGTTCCAAGCAGTATAGCCAGTCATCATATTTTCTCAAACGAAAATTGTTGGGGCGAATTGTAAAAATACGAACGTCAGGCGCTGGCCGCCTCGGCCGCCATGGTGTCTTCCGGGGCCAGATGGAGCTTGACCCGGGCTTCCACGAGCAGGTCCATCAGGGGCGGCGGCGGGGGGGCGTCGGTGAATATGGCCGTTAATTCACTGATATTGCCCAGTTTGACCATGGCGGTGCGGCCGAACTTGGTGTGGTCGCAGACCAGAAAGACGCGGCGCGAGTTGTCGATGATCGACCGGGCCACCCGGACCTCGCGGTAATCGAAGTCCAGCAGGTCGCCGTCCAGGTCGATGCCGCTGATCCCGATGATCCCGATGTCCACCTTGAACCGGTCCACGAAATCCACGGCCGAGACCCCGATCACGGCCCGGTCCCGGTGCCGGATCTCGCCGCCGGCGATGATGATCTCGGCATCCTCGTTCTCGCACAGGATGGCGGCCACGTTCAGGTTATTGGTGATGACCTTGAGTCCCGAGTGATGGAGCAGGGCCTTGGCCACCTCCTCGGTGGTGGTCCCGATGTCCAGAAATAATGACGCCTTGTGGGGAATGTGGCGGGCCACGAGCTGGGCGATCCGCCGTTTCTCGGTCGAGCAGATTGACTGGCGGGCCTGGTAGGCCACGTTCTCCACGGTCGAGACCAGGCCGGCCCCGCCGTGATAGCGCTTGAGCAGTCCGCGATGACACAGGGTATTGATGTCGCGCCGGATGGTCTGGGGGGTCACCGAGAACAGCTCGGACAGGCCGTCCACCGAGACATAGCCCCGCTGCCGGACGATCTCCAGGATGCTCCGTTTTCGGGTTCGACTGGCCGATTTCTGCCTGGCCCGTGGTGTTTCTTCGGATTTATCCTTTTTACGGCGGCCCAGCAATTTATATAACCCCTTGCCATCATTTCATAAAATAGTCACGAGCCCGCCTCGCGACTAGCTACTTTTTAAATTATAGCCCCGGCCAAGATGACGATCAACCGTTTTTTGATTTTCGTTTTCGAAAATTAAGTGTATATTTATGAAAACGGTAGCTGGCCCTAATCATGACCTTGCCCGATTCAAAACCAGGCCTGTCTCCAGGTCAGACGCCCATGACCGAAGTTCTGATCATCGGCGCCGGGATCACCGGGGCCGGCCTGGCCCGGGACCTGTCCCTGCGGGGGATCACCTGCCTGGTGATCGACCGGGGTGATTTCAACGCCGGGGCCTCGGGGGCCAACCACGGCCTGCTCCATTCCGGGGCCCGGTACGTCGCCTCTGACCCGGCCACGGCGGCCGAGTGCCGGGCCGAAAACGGGATCATCCGGCGCATCGCCCCCCATTGCCTGGACCAGTGCGGCGGCCTGTTCGTGGCCGTCAAGGGGGACGACGAGGCCTATGTCTCCGACTTTCCGGAGATGTGCGCCCGGGCCGGGGTGAGGATCGAGGCCGTTGAACCGCGCCTGGCCCGGGAAATGGAGCCGGTGCTCACCCGAGACATCATCGCCGCCTACATGGTTCAGGACGCGGCGGTGGATCCCTTCCGCCTCACCCTGGAAAACCTGGCCGAGGCGGCCAATCACGGGACCGCCTTTCTTCCCTCGCGGGAGATCGTCGGGTTCAACATCGAGGGGCAAAGAATCAGGGCCGTCCGGACGATGGACCGCACCACGGGCCGGACCTCCGAGATCGGCTGCGGCCAGGTGGTCATCGCCGCCGGGGCCTGGTCCGGAAAGGTGGCCGCCCTGGCCGGCGTCAAACCGGGCCTGGTCTATTCCAAGGGGACCATGGCCGTGACCTCGCGCCGCCTGTGTGGGCGGGTGATCAACCGTCTCCGGCATCCGTCCGACGGCGAGATCCTGGTGCCCGGGGGGATCGTCTCGATCCTGGGCACCACCGCGGTCCGGATCGACGACCCGGATATGGCCCGGCCGACCCTGGCCGAGATCGAGCTGATGATCCAGGAGGGCGCGGCCCTGATCCCGGACCTGGAGCAGACCCCGTTCATCCGGGCCTTTGCCGGGGTCCGGCCCCTGATCCAGGGCGAGGCCGACAAGGATCGCGATCTGAGCCGGGGCTTCAGCGTCATCGACCACGCCGCAGACGGCCTGGACAACCTGGTCACGGTCTGCGGCGGCAAGCTGACCACCTATCGGCTCATGGCCGAGAAGACCGCCGACCTGGTGGCCGACCGGCTGGGAAACACCGCCCCCTGCCTCACGGCCGACAGGCCCCTGCCCGGTCTGCCCGCAACCCGCTGGACCGAGGCCGGGCTGGGCCCCCGTCAGGCTTGCGACCCGGGCCCGGCCGGGGGCGACACCCTGTGCGAGTGCGAAATGATCCCGGCCTCGGCCGTGGCCGAGGTCTTGGGCGAACAAGCGGCCCAAAACGGGCGGATTGGCCTGACCGGCCTGGCCCAGCGCAGCCGGCTGGGCCGCGGCCCCTGCCAGGGGACCTTTTGCGGCCTCCGGGCGGCGGGCATGCTGGTCAATGAAAATTTGCTGGGCAAAGGTGAAATCCACCGGGAATTGCGAAATTTCCTGGACGAGCGCTGGCGGGGCCAACGGCCGGTGCTCTGGGGCGATTGCCTGGCCCAGGCCGAGTTCAAGCAGGCAATCTATGGAGCCACGCTCGGGCTCGCGGCCGGGGCCGATCGAAACCAGTGATGTCTTCCAAGAACTACATCGAGGCCGACGTGGCCGTCATCGGGGCGGGCCTGGCCGGCCAGGCCGCGGCCCTGTTTGCCGGGGGCCAGGGGCTGCGGGTGGTCCAGGTGGGACGGCCCGGGGTTTTCAGTCTGGCCAGCGGTCTGCTGGACCTGGCGGCTCCTTTGCCGGGCCGGGATCGGAATCGAGACGCCCGGGCGGCCCTGGCAAACCTGGTCCGGACCGAGCCGGATCACCCCTATGCCCTGATCGAGCCGTCCCTGATCGAGGCGGCGTTCAAGGAATTTTTGAATTCATTGAAGTCCGGCGGCCTGAATTACCACTGGCGGCCGGGATCCAACCACGAGGTGGCGACGTCGATCGGGGCCGTCAAGACCACCTATGCCGTGCCCGGGGCGATGTGGCCCGGGGTCCAGGCCCTGGCCGACCGCCGGCCGGCGCTGGTGGTCGGCTTTGACCACTTGAGGGACTTCAGCGCGCCGCTCATGGTCTCGGCCCTGAATCCTTCCTGGCCGGGCCTGCGGGCATTGGTCGTGCCCTGGCCCGGCACGAATATATCTGTCTGCCTGGGCGAGATTTTCGCCCGGGAAATGGAACGGCCCGAAATCCTGGAGCGCCTGGCCCGATCCATCCGGCCCCTGATCGGGCCGGCCGAGGCGATCGGCCTGCCGGCCGTGCTCGGCCTGGAGCGGCACCAGGCGGCCGTCGCCCGGTTGAGCGAGTTGCTTGGAAGGCCGGTGTTCGAGATCCCGACCGTGCCGCCGTCCGCGCCCGGCCTGCGCCTCCTGGACACGCTCCGGCGGATTCACCTCGACCATGACGTGCATCTGATCTGGGACCAGGACGTGACGGCCGTTGAAGCGGGTCCAAACGGCTTTTTTCTGGCCGTGGGCCGCGGCGAGTGTTCGACCGCGGTGCAGTGCGGGGCGGTCATCCTGGCCACGGGGCGTTTCTTGGGCCGGGGCCTGCGGGCGGACAGGCGTCAGGTGCGGGAGACGATCTTTGCCCTGCCGGTGACCCAGCCGGCCGACCGGTCCCAGTGGCACGGCCGGGGATTTTTCGAAAGGCACCCGATCAACCGGGCGGGCCTGCGGGTGGACGATGAATTCCGGCCCCTGGACGTGAGGGGTAAGACGTTTCATCCCCGGCTGTACGCTGTCGGGTCGATCCTGGCCGGCCAGGACTGGATCAATCAGGGGTGCGGGGCAGGCCTGTCCCTGTCCACGGCCCATGCCGCGGTCCAGGCCCTTTCATTTTCTTCCGGATTGGAATGCCGTCAGCTAGGTTGATGGTTGTTCAGGTCTCGGGCTTGCAAGGTGGTCTCTCAGATGGGACCGAGCATAATTCCTACCCCCCCGCGCTATACATTTCCTTGCATAAACAACGATTCTACCCAACCCCGTCGTCCGGGCCGGGGGCTGCCCCTGGTTTGATTCCAAGGCCGGCCCGCTGTTTCTGGTCCAGCTTTTGAAAGGTCGAGGTCCGGCCGTACAGGATCAGGTTGTCGTTGGGCTTGATCCGGGTCAGGCCTCGTGGCGTGCCCACGTATTCGCCTTCCCGTCGGGCGATTCCCAGGACCATGATCCCTTGTTTGGGAAGATCGAGTTCGATCAGCGTCTTGTTGGCCAGCCAGCCCTCGGGTTCGACACTCATCTCCACGACCCGATATTCCCCGGCCAGATGCAGCAGGCTCGAAAAATCATGGACGTCCAGGCTGGTGAAGCGTTTCAGGGCCCGGCTGATCAGACTGGACAGGTGGCGGTCAACCCACTTGCTCCGGGCGAAGAGCCACAGAAAGACCAGACCGCCCAGCAGAATGCCCAGGCTGAGAACCAGGTGAGTCGTCGTCTGCAGATTGATGAAGGTCACGATCAGGGTGGCCACGGCGGTCACGATTCCGGCGTTGCCCAGCCGCATCAACATCCTGATGATGCCGCGTCTGACCGGATGATTGACCACCTTCTCCGATTCGGGCGTGGTGAACCCGGTGCCTGAAAAGGCCGAGAGGGCCTGAAACGAGGCCACCTGCCTCGACAGTCCGGTATGGGTCAAGGCCACGGAAGCCACCCGGACGATCAGGACCGACAGGGCGAGGACCACCAGCAAGGTAGCAATGGCATACATGTTTGTCTCTCAAAATTGACGGGACGCTTATCAGAAATGATAACCCGGAATCAGGCCGCCGTCGAGGCGGGGTCCCTTCCCGCCTTGACAGGAACCCCGCGGCCACGTTAATTTCGAACACTTGTTCGGAAAGCCCCGGGGCGATGAACGGCCTGGACGAAAGACCCGGACGACCTCCTGATACGGGAAATAAACGTGGACCTCTTCTTCAACCCCAAATCCATCGCCGTGGTCGGGGCCAGTACCCGGCGCACCGGGGCCAGCCTGCTGGCCAACCTCAAAGAAGGCTTTGAAGGCTCTGTCTTCCCGGTCAATCCCCGGTACGAATCCCTGGCCGGGCTCAAGTGCTATCCCAGCGTGTCCGCCATCGAGTCCGAGATTGACCTGGTCATCATCCTGGTGCCGGCCCCCCTGGTCCCCCAAATCCTCGAGGAGTGCGCCCGCGCCGGGGTAAAGAGGGTCATCATCGAGAGCGCCGGGTTCGCCGAGACCGGCCCGGACGGAAAACGCCTCCAGGACGAATGTCTGGTAATTGCCCGGAAGGCCGGCATCCGGCTGTGGGGACCCAACTGCATGGGCCTGGTGGACGTCCCGGGCCGCAAGTTTTTCAGTTTCATGCACCCCCGTATCCCGTCCCGCCTGCTGCCCGGCGGACACGTCTCCCTGGTCGTCCAGAGCGGCATGCTCTCGGCCGGCTTCCTGGCCGAGGTGGGCGGCCGGCTCAAGGTCGCCGTGGCCAAGGCCTGCTCCATCGGCAACATGGCCGACGTGGACGAGTGCGACCTGCTTGAAAAACTCCTGGCCGACGAGCAGACCCGGGCCGTGGCCATGTACCTCGAGACCTTCAAGCGGGGACGCCGGTTCATGGAACTCGCCTCGGAGGCCGCCAAGCCGATCGTGGTCCTCAAGTGCGGCGAGACCGCTTCCGGGGCCCGGGCGGCCCTCAGTCACACCGCCTCCCTGGCCGGGGACGCCCGGCTGACCCGGGAACTGCTCCGCGGGGCCGGGGTCGCCCTGGCCGAGGATTTTCATGATCTGCTGCAAAAGGCCGACGCCCTGGCCCTCCTGCCCGGCCTGCCGCCCCGGGCAAGGGTGGCGGTCCTGACCTTCAGCGGCGGGGCGGGCATCCTGTCCTGCGATCTCCTGGAAAAAAACGGCTTCCGCCTGGCCGAACTGGCCGAGGAGACCAGGGCCGCCCTGACCAAGATCTTCCCGCCCTGGCAGCCGCCGGAAAACCCGGTGGACCTGTGGCCGTCCATGGACCTGCGCGGACCCCGGGCGGCGGTCTTCGGGGCCCTGGAGGCGGTCCTGGCCGATCCCGGAGTCGATCTGGTGCTGTTCCATCTCTTTCTAGGCGTGGCCCAGCTGGACCCGGACCTGGACGAACTCAAGCGCAAGGTCGATTCTGCGGGCAAGCATATCGCCATGTGGGTCATCGGGCTCAATGAACCCGTGTCCGCCCTCCAGATCAAGGCCCAGCGGGCGGGCATCAAGACGTTCAACGAACTGGCCCAGGCGGCCCGATGCCTGGCAACGGTCGCCAACCACCGGCCACGGCGGCCCGCCCCGGTCCGGCCCGAACCTGCTGACCTTCCGCTGACCGGGCCGGGACCGGGCGTCTGGGACGAACGCGATGCCAAGCAGCTTCTGGCCGGCGCCGGAATCCCGGTGGTGGCCGAGAAACTCGTTGCGTCCGCAGAAGAGGCCCAGGAGGCGGCCCGGGAGCTGGGCTGGCCGGTGGTGGTCAAGGGACTCCCGCCCGGCGAGGCCCACAAGACCGAGCAGGGCCTGGTGGCCCTGGACGTCTCCGATCCGGCGGGCCTGTCCCGGGTCTTTCAGGAAATTCAGGAGCGGCTGGCGGGCCAGGGCCGGATCGTCGTCCAGCCCCAGGTCCGACCGGACTACGAACTGATCGCCGGCTTCCTCCATGACCCGGGATTCGGCCCCTGCGTCATGGTCGGCCGGGGCGGCGTCCTGGCCGAACTGGATCCGGACGTGGCCTTTGACCTGGCCCCACTGGATCCCGAGCGGGCCCTGGCCCTCCTGGATCGGCTCCGGGCCAAAAACCTCTTCGCCGGGAAACGCGGCGCCTTGCCCCTGGACCGCCAGGCCATGGCCGACCTGCTGATCCGGCTGGCCGACCTGGGCATTGCGCACCGCAGGATAACCCAGATCGATATCAATCCCGTGGCCGTGGTTCGGGGACGTCCCCTGGCCCTGGATGCTATGGTTATAGTCCAGTATGAGCCTAAGCGGGGCCTATGAATCGCAATAAATGAGATGTCGAAAGAGTATCGTTAATAAAAATTTCTTTATAACGATTGGCTTATAACTGTGGATTGGACTGGGATTCGATTGATCGGATTTGGTCGTGGGGAGGACTGTAGAGAGTAACGTTAATAAAATTTTTTTAATAACGGGATGCTGATGACTGTGGATTGAACTCGGGTTCGATTGTGTGGATGTGACTGCGGAGAAGATTCTGAGGGTAGAGACTACCGTTAATAAGAATTATTTATTAACGACTCGCTGATGACTGTGGATTGGACTGGGATTCGATTGGAGGGATGTGGCTTTGGATAGGGCTATGGCGGAGAGGGAGGGATTCGAACCCTCGGTACGCCGGTAAGCGTACACACGATTTCCAATCGTGCACCTTCGGCCAGCTCGGTCACCTCTCCGGCTCGCAGGCCAAGCCTCCCTTGTCTGTCAATTTTAACGGGCGTTGTCAAGTCAAAATCGGTCGCCCCCATCATCCGGCGGCCGGGTCATCGTCCTCGCCCCGCCGGTAGCGGCCGTTGACCGCATAGACATAGGCCAGGAGCACGGCCACCACCAGGTACAGCCGGGGCGGTATCTCCTCGTCCAGATCGAGGCCCATCAAGACCTCGACCAGGTCCGGGTCGTCCTTGACCGGGACCCCGGCCTCGATGGCGGCCTTGATTATCTTCTGGGCCGCCCGGCCCCGGCCCTTGGCAAAGACCCAGGGGACCTGATCCTGCCGGGGATCGTACTTCAGGGCGACCGCCTTGGAGCGCTTGGGTTTGTCCTTGCCCATCTCAGATCACCACGTGAAAACCGCTGTCCCGGCCGGTCAGGACCTCGGCCAGGGGCGAGGCCGCCTCGACCTCGTCTTTGGGCCGGACAAAGGCCCCCATGAACTCGACCTCGAAACCCAGGGCCTCCATCTCGGACACCAGGTCCGCGAAATCCCGCCGCAGGGCCTGGGCCGCCTCCTCCTCGCCCAGGGTGAACCGGACCGACAGGGTCTGGGCCCGGACCCGGGCGTCCACCCGGACCGGCCCCAGGGCGCTCATGTCCAGAAACAATACGACGTTGGTCCCCGCCGACTCGGACTCTGATTCGCCTCCCGAGCCCTCGCGCTTCACGAACAACTCGATCAGGGACCACCGGGCCCCCCAGGCCTGGGGCAGGAAAAAGAGCAAGGCCCCGTCCTGGGTCCAGACCTGATGGGTGACCGCCTGCTGGGCCTGGAGGCCGGTCCGGACCGTATCGATCAGGGTGGATTCCTCCCCGCTCGACCGGCCGGCCGGCACATCGCCCAGGTGTTCCAGGAGGGTCCGCAAGTTGGTGGCGGTCATTTCGCCGAGTTGGGCCTTGAGGCCGGCCGGACTCGGCGTGGATTCCGGTCGGGCGGCCAGGTCCCGGACGGCCCGGACGGTGAACATCTCCGGACTCTGCCCCAGGAGGCGGATCGCGGCCTTGATGACCTGTCCCGGCTCGCCGGCCGAGCCGTCCGCCAGGGCCGCGGCCAGGCGGCCCACCCGGGACTCGACCTCGCCCGGGGGAAGGCCGGCCCGGGTCAGGGCGGCCCGGACCAGCCGGGTCACCGCCTCGGGTCCCCCGCCCCGGATCAGGGCCAGCCTGACGTCCCGGGCCAGCTCGACCGCCTCTTCCCGGGGAAGGGGCGCGCCCGCCAGGGCCAGTTCGCGGGCCAGTTGGCGGCCCTGGGCCATTCGCTCCGGACCCAGGACCGTCTCCAGTACGAGCCGGGCCACGGCCGCCCGGGGGACCGGTTGGCCCGGGCTCGGGGCCGGCTCCGCTTTCAACGGCCGCTCCTCGGTCTCGGCCCCCTCGGCCAGGCGCTTGAGGGCTTCGGTCAGTTCACCCCGGCGGGCCAGGAATTGACGGCCCGCCTCCTCGATGGCCGTGCGCTCGGGACGAAAATCCTCGGCCAGTTGGAGGACCACCTTGTCGCCCGTCTCGGCCACCCGGGCCTCGATGACCTGGCCGGCCCGCAGCGGCACCCGGGTCTCGGCCTCCAACTGGCGCTGGCCCATCTCGAGGAGCACCCGGCCCGCGGGCAACAACTCCATGACCCGGGCCGAGACGAGCTGGCCCACCCGCCACTCCCCGGCCCGGCCCCCGATCACGGCTCGGGGCAGGACCAGACGCCAGGCCTCCGCGTCTATGGGCCCTAATACGCTCATGGTCTTCCGGTTCCCGGCCCGAAAACTCCGGCCCGGTCAGTGTTGCTCACGGATAATCCGGCTAAAACTTGCGATGGAGGTCCACGATCAGCTGGACCTCTCCCCGGGGGATGGACAGTTCGGTCGCGATCTGCTCGACGGTGCGTCCCTGCCCAGCCAGGTCCAGCACCCGCTGGTGACCGCGGGGCAGGGCGGCGGCCTCGTCCGGGGGCCGGGGGGGAGGTTCGGACTCCCGGCCGGCCCGGTTCAGGGTGACCTCGGCCGCCTCGATCAGTTGCTTGAGCCGGGCCGATTTTTCGTCCAGCCCGTCCAAGATCCGGGCCATGATCCGGCGCCGCTCGGCCAGGTTCTCCTCCATCTCGGCCCCGGTTCGACCGGCCTGATCCAGAAAGTCGCCCAGGGGCTCGAGCATCCGTTCGATGTCCTCGACCGAGCGGACCGTGCCCCAGACCCTCCGGAGGCGGGCGATGAAAAAGACAAAGGACACCAGCAGCAGGCCGTCCAGGGCGATCAGGATCCAGATCAAAAGCCGCATCACACCACCAGGTCCACGATACTGCCCGGTCGGGGCGGGCTCCCGGCCGAGGGCTGGATTCGTCTCTCCTTGGGCGGCCGTCGGGACCGGTCCCGGCCGCCGACCAGGCCGCCTCCCGGGCGTTCCCCTTCCGTGGACACCCGGCGTCCGGTTCGGGACCTGTCCGAGGGCTGGACCTGGGACTGGGCCCGGGCCGTCCGGGCCTGGTCGGCCTCGGCCGCCGCCTGCTGGAGATATTGGGGCCCCCGGAGGTCCACGTCCTGGACCTTCTCGACGCTGGGCGCCTGGTTCAGGACGACCGGGAGACTCTGGAGGCCGTCAGGCATGGGCGTTCCTCTGGACCCAGGTCACCAGAAACTGGGTGAAATGGACCTGGGTCACCTTGCCGCTGGAGATGATCTGGTTGAGCCGGGTCCGGATCTGCTTCTGCAGCTGCTCCCGGTTCAGGGTCAATTCCTCGATGGTCTTGCGGGCCAGGATCTGATAGACCGCGTTGCGGCAGGCGATCAGGGAGGGCGAGAGCCGGCGGAAGTGGTCCCGGGTCCGGAAGTCGCTGAGGACGATCACCAGGACCACCTTCAGACGGCGGGCCGGGGTCCCCTTGATGGGGACGATGAACGGTTCGAGGGCCAGTTGAAGGGACTCGTGGCCGGTGATCTTGCCCCGCCAGACGGTCCGGGCCTTGTCGGGGACGGGCGCTGGTTTCCGCAGGGCGTAGATCAGCCCGCCCCCGACGATCGCCGCGGCGACCCCGGCCGCGACCAGGACCGGCCACCGGGTCCACCACGGCGTGGGCTCGACCACGGGGGCCGGGGCCTGGGGGGGGATGACCGCCGGCGGTTCCTCTTCCTCTTGGGCTTCTTTCTCCTCCGGCTCGAGTTCGGGCGGGAGCTCCAGTTCCAGGTCGGCCTTGTCCAGTTCGACCTTCTGGCCCCGGTAGCGCTTGGCCCCCTCTTCCCGGGACAGCTCCTCGGCCAGCCGGGACTCGATCTCCTGGATCAGGGTGTCGTCCAGGTCCTCGCCGACCTGGGTCGGGTCCTCCCCGATCCGCGGTGAGTCGTCATCGACCACCTCGACCACCGGCTCGGGCCCGGTCTCGGCCATGACCGGCGTTTCGCTCCCGCGGGGTTGACTATCCTCGGCCACGACTCAGCGTCCTCGCCCTCAGGTTTCGAAATACTTCTTCAGGCGCAATCTCAACCGGAGAATGGCCTTGGTGTGCATCTGGGAGATGCGGCTTTCGGTGTAGCCCAGGACCTGGCCGATCTCCTTCATGGTCAACTCGTCATAGTAGTACAACGAGACGACCAGCTTCTCCTTTTCCGGCAGGTTCTCGATGGCCCGGGCCAGGATGTCCCGGACCTCGGCCAGGCCGACCAGGGCCAGGGGGTCCTCGGCCTCGTCCAGTCCGAGCAGTTCCAGGATGCGCTCCTTGTTGAAGCGGGAGAAGAAATCCTCGACCTCCTCGGTGGACAGCAGGGAAATCCCCCGGGACTCGTCCAGGAGCCGGTAGTACTCGTCCAGGTCCACGCCCAGCTCCCGGGCCAGCTCCTCGTCGGTGGCCGGGCGGCCGAGCCGATGCTGGACCTGGTCCATGGCCCCCTCGATCAGGGCCGTCTTGCGGCGGACCGAGCGCGGCACCCAGTCCAGGGCCCGCAGCTCGTCCAGGATCGCCCCCCGGATGCGGAACTCGGCGTAGGTCTTGAACTTGGTCTTCTTGTCGGCGTCGTACTTGTCCACGGCGTCGATCAGGCCCAGGACCCCGGCGCTGATCAGGTCGTCCAGGTTGACGTGCTGGGGGAGACGGACGGCCATCCGGCTGGCCACGTACTTGACCAGGGGGGCGTAGGCCAGGATCAACTCGTCGCGCTGCTCCAAAGAGAGGCGCCCGACCCCGGGTTTGGTCGCGGCCAGATACTCCTCGATGCGCGAGTTAGTCGGTGTGGCCATTGCCCTCAGACCGTTGGGGAGACCCCTACCAATCGGCGCCAGAAGAGCCGGATGTTGCCCTCGGACGAACGGGGCACCGGCCGGCCCAGGATCTTGCCGGCCAAGGAGTGGAGGGCGGCGCTGGCCGGCGCGGTGGGGAAGGCCTCGACCACCGCCTGCTGCTTCCGGACCGCCTCGACCACCTTGGGATCGGCCGGAATGAACCCCAGGTAATCCAGGGAGACCGACCCCAGGAACTTCTCGGCGGCCTGGGCCAGCTTGCGGTACACGAACTTGGCCTCGTTCTCGGAGGCGACCTGGTTGACCACCAGGCTGAAGGCCTCCTGGTCGTGATCAACGTGCAGGACCTTGATCAGGGCGTAGGCGTCGGTGATGGACGTCGGCTCGTTGGTGGCGACGATCAGCCGCTCGTCGGCGGCCAGGTTGAAGTAGAGGACATTGTCGCTGATGCCGGCCCCGGTGTCGATCAGCAGGACGTCGAACTGATCGTCCAGGGCCTCCATTTCATGGAGCAGCCGCATCTTCTGGCCCTCGGACAACTGGGTCATCTCCTCGAGGCCGGAAGCGGCGGGCAGGATCTTGATCCCCCAGGGACCGGGAAAGAGGACCTCGTCCACCCCCCGTTCCCCGGTCAGCAGGTGGGAGATGTTATAGGGCGGGGAGATGCCCAGCAGGACGTCGATGTTGGCCAGGCCCAGGTCGGCGTCCAGGATCAGCACCCGGCGGCCGGAGCGGCTCATCATCAGGGCCAGGTTGGCGGTGATGTTGGTCTTGCCCACGCCGCCCTTGCCCGAACTGATCGACACCACCCGGACCGGGCGTCCGGGGCCGCGGGCCGCGATGGGGACGCTGCCGTTCTTCTTGACCATTTCTCTGAGTCCGCTGGCCTGATCCATTCTCTAAGCTGCCTCAAATAATTAGGTTACTACAAATCCAGGACTTAGACAATCCCTCAGGCCCCATGGCGCCTGAGGACCAGGCGGGCCACCCGCTCGGGGCTGGCCGGGAGGATGTCCTCGGGCACCCGCTGGCCGCAGGTCAGGTGGGTGACCGGCAGGGCCAGGCGGACGGCCTGGGTGAAGAGGTGGCCGTAGGTGTCCGATTCGTCGATCTTGGTGAAGATGAGGCCGGTCAGGGGCAGGTTGCGGAAGCGCCCGACCACGGTGGCCAGGTCCCGGCTGCGGGTGTTGGCCGCCAGGCAGAGCAGGACCTCGGCCCGGGGGCCGGCCTCGAGGTAGCGGTTCATGGCCGCCAGGCCCTGCTCGTCGGCCGGACTGCGGCCGGCCGTGTCCACCAGGATGATCTGGCAGCGGCGCAGGGTCTCGACCGCGGGGACGACGTCCTCGGGCCGCTCGGCCACGACCACGGGCAGGCCCATGATCCGGCCGTACACCTTGAGCTGCTCCGGGGCGCCGACCCGGTAGGTGTCGATGGTCAACAGGCCCACCCGCCACCCGTCGCCCAGGGCGGCCCGGGCGGCCAGCTTGGCGGCGGTGGTCGTCTTGCCCACCCCGGTGGGGCCGACCAGGTAAACCAGACGGGGGCCGGCCGGACCGGGGCGCAGGGGGTCCCCCTGGCGGACGGCCCCGGCCAGGATCGTCACCAGTTTTTCCTCGAGGTCGGCGGCCGGGGCGTCGATCAGGGGCGCCAGCATCCGGCCGGCCAGCTCGGGAT
The DNA here is from genome assembly GCA_964569795.1 of uncultured Desulfarculales bacterium. Taxonomy (GTDB): domain Bacteria; phylum Desulfobacterota; class Desulfarculia; order Desulfarculales; family JAHJDS01; genus JAHJDS01. Next base: position 63,857 of record CAZMVB010000010.1, read on the forward strand.
CGACCTCCTGGGACAGGAGACGCCCCAGGGCCTCCTGGGCCGGCGAGACGGCCGCCTCGCCCCAGGGGGCCTCGGCCGACAGCAGATGGGTGGTGATCAGCCCCTTCAGGCCGCCGATCTCCTCGGCCAGCGAGCGCAGGGTGATCGGCTCGCCCCTTTCGCCCGTCCCGCCCGTTTCGACCGTCTCGCCGGGCGGGGCGGCGAGGACCTCGATCCCGGCCGCCGTCCGCTTGGCCCCCAAAATGATCGCCTCCGGGCCCAACTCGGCCTTGACCCGCTTCAGGGCCTGGGCCGCGCCGGTCCCCTGAAACCGCCTAGCCACGGGCCACGCTCACCAGGCCGACCGACTTTATCCGGATGCCGGAGACCAGTTCGTTGTGGCTGAGCACGGTCACCGTCGGCAGGTGGCGTTCGATCAGCCGCCGGAGGTGCCGGCGGATGACCGGCGAGGTGACGATGGTCGGGGTCATGTTCGCCTCCATCATTTTTTCCGCCTCCCGGTAAACCGCGTCCACGATGGCCTGGACCTTGTGCGGCTCCAGGGTCAGATAGGAGCCGTGGTCGGTCTGCTGGATGCCGCCCTGGATCATGTTCTCGGCGTTCTGGTCCACGGTCAACACCGGCAGGGTGTCGCCCTCCAGGGGCAGGCTCTGCAGGATCGCCCGGGCCAGCCGCTGCCGGACGTACTCGGTCAACAGGTCCGGGTCCTTGGTCAGGGGGGCGTAGTCGGCCAGGGTCTCGCAGATGGTCAGCATGTCCCGGATGCTGATCCGCTCCCGGAGCAGGTTTTGGAGGGCCTTCTGGATGCCCCCCAGGGACAGCAGTTGCTGGACCTCCTCGACCACCTTGGGATGGGTCCGGGCCAGGTTCTCCAGCAGGCGCTGGGTCTCCTGACGCCCCAGGAGCTCGTCGGCGTGGGACCGGATGATCTCGGTCAAATGGGTGGCGATGACCGTGGCCAGATCGACCACCGAGTACCCGGCGAACTGGGCCTCCTCGCGCTTGGCGCTCCGGATCCAGAGGGCCGGCAGGTTGAAGGCCGGCTCGTGGGTGGGCACGCCCTCGATCTGCTTCTTGGCGTCGCCGGGGTCCATGGCCAGGAGGTAATCGACCATCAGCTCGGCGGCGGCCACCTCGACGCCCTTGACCCGGATGACGTAGCCGCCGGGCTTGAGCTGGAGGTTGTCCCGGACGTGCAGGGGCGGGACCAGGAGCCCCATGTCCAGGGCGAACTGCTGGCGGATGGACCGGATCCGCTCCAGCAGGTCGCCGTTCTGCTCCTCGTCCACCAGGGGGATCAGGCCGTAGCCGACCTCGAGTTCGATGGCGTCCAGGGGCAACAGGGCCTCGACCGCCTCGGGGGTGACCGGCTGGGCCCTGGTCGCCTCGGCCGCCCGCTTGAGGGCCGCGGCCTGCTCGGTCTCCCGCTGGGCCCTGAACAGGAAAAAGGCCAGCAGGCCCGTGCCCCCGGACAGGATGAAAAACGGGATCTTGGGCAGGCCCGGCACCAGGCCCAGGCAGAAGACGACCACCGCCGTCAGGCCGATGGCCCGGGGCTGGAGCGAGAACTGGCGGGCGAATTCCTGGCCCATGTTCATGTCGCCGGCCGCCCGGCTGACGATGATGCCGGCCGAGGTGGAGATGATCAGGGCCGGGATGATGGACACCAGTCCGTCGCCGATGGTCAGGATGGTGAAGGTCGCCGCGGCGTCGGACAGCTTCATGCCGTGCTGGAGGGTCCCGATCAAGAGGCCGCCGATGATGTTGGTCAGGGTGATGACGATGCCGGCGATGGCGTCGCCCCGGACAAATTTTGAGGCCCCGTCCATGGCCCCGTAGAAGTCGGCCTCGCGGCCGATCATGAGCCGCCGGGTCTTGGCCTCCTCGTCGTCGATCAGCCCGGCGTTCAGGTCGGCGTCGATGGCCATCTGCTTGCCGGGCATGGCGTCCAGGGTGAACCGGGCCCCGACCTCGGCGATCCGCTCGGCGCCCTTGGTGATGACGATGAAGTTGACCACGGTCAGGATGACGAACACCACCAGGCCGACAAAGTAGTTGCCCCCGACCACGAACTGGCCGAAGGACTTGATCACCGTCCCGGCGGCGCCCGGACCGGTGCTGCCCTTGAGCAGGATCAGCCGGGTCGAGGCCACGTTCAGGGCCAGCCGGAACAGGGTGGTGATCAGCAGCAGCGACGGGAAGACCGAGAAGTCCAGGGGGCGGACGGTGTAGATGGCGGTCAGCAGGATCATCAGGGCCACGGTCAGGTTGGTGGACAGGAAGATGTCCAGGGCCAGGGGCGGCAGGGGGATGATCATCACCCCCAGCACGGCCACCACGCCCACCGCCAGGGGGATGTCGGCCAGGCCCCGGGCGCGCATCCGTTGCCACATCGACGCCTGACCCGGCTTGAGGACGTTGTCGGCCATTTAGGCGGGCTCCTCGAGGTATTGATAGTGCCGGTTCTTGAGCCGATAGACGTAGGCCAGGATGGCGGCCACGGCCTCGAACAGCTCGATCGGAATGACCTCCCCGACCTCGACCTGATACAGGGCCTGGGCCACCGGCGGGTCGGACACCAGGGGCACGTCATGGGCCCGGGCCAGCTCCCGGATCTTTTCGGCGATCAGGTTCTGGCCCTTGGCCACGACCGTGGGGGCGTCCATTTTGCCCGGCTGGTACAACAGGGCCACGGCGTAGTGGGTCGGGTTGGTGACCACCACGTCGGCCTGGGGCACCTGGGACATCATCCGCCGCTGGGCCATCTTGGTCTGGGCCTGGCGGATGCGCTGCCGGACCAGGGGGTCGCCCTCGGTCTGCTTCCACTCGTCCTTGATCTCCTTCTTGGACATCTTGAGGTTCTTCTCGTACTCCCACTTGTTGAAGGCCCAGTCCAGGGCGGCCAGGACGATCATGATCACCGCCGCCTTGAGAAAGACGAGGAAGGCCACCCAGCAGACAAAGTGGAGGATCTCGAAGACCGACAGGCGCCCCAGGGAGGCCATGTCCGTCATCCGGCTCTGGATGGTGTCGTAGGCCACGTAGCCGACGATGGCCACCTTGCCTATGGACTTGAACAGCTCCATGAGCGTCCGCTTGGACGCGATCCGCTTCAGCCCCTGCATGGGGTTGAGCTTGCTCAGCTTGGGCTTGATCAGTTCCGGAACGAACATGAAGCCCACCTGGGCCAGACCGGCCACCACGGCCATGAGGAAGACCATGACCAGGACCGGCAGGACCAGCCACAGGAAGCTCTCCAGGGCCTGGAGGGAAAAGCCCTGGATGGTGTTCATGTTGAGGTGCCAGACGTGGGCCTGGCCCAGGACCAGACGGAAGAGGCCGGTGATCTGCCGGTAAAAGAAGGTCCCGGAGGCGTAGAGGGTCAGCAGGCCGGTCAGCAGGACGACCACGGCCATGACCTCGTTGCTCTTGGCCACCTGCCCCTTTTCCCGGGCCTTGCGCCGTCGGCGAGGGGTCGGTTTTTCTGTCTTGTCCTGGTGTTGCTCTTCTTCGGGCAAGTTTTTGATCCGCCTCGTGAGGGGCCGTCAATGTTTTGTCTGGCCGCCGCGCCAAACAATTGGCTGGCCGGGTCTCACCCCGGGGACGGCCGGCGGATGACCCCTATGATTTCACCGGGTTAGGCCGGTAGTCCCGGCCGCCGGCCGACCGCTTCGCCCCGGTCGATCCCCTAATAGTCAAGAACCGGGCCAAAAGGGCCCGGACCAGGGCCCAACCAAGGGCCCGGGACCGCCGGGGCCCCCGGCCGCCCCGGACCGGGCCCCCGCACCGACAGGCTCGGCCTTGACCGGCCCGGCCCGGTGAGATAGATTGAACCAAGGGATAGCCGTCAAGTTCGTGATCCCTCGCCCGCAAGCGGGCTTGATTTCTTTCCCCGACCCTCGTTGTTACCCTCCTTCCGCGCGGGACAAAAGGAGACAGGAAAAGTGAGTCAAGCCAAAACCGGTGATACGGTCCAGGTCCACTATACGGGTCGCTTGAGCGACGGCTCGGAGTTCGATTCCTCGTCCGGCGGGGACCCCCTCCAGTTCGAGATCGGCCGGGGCCAGGTCATCCCCGGATTCGAGGACGGGGTCATCGGCCTGGCCGTGGGCCAGTCCAAGACGTTCACCATCTCGGCCGAACAGGCCTACGGGCCCCATAACGCCGAGTGGGTGGTGACCGTGCCCCGGGATCAGATACCGGACCAGATCGTCCTGGAGGAGGGCCGGCAGCTGCGGCTCAGGCAGGAGAACGGCGAGGCGGCGGTGGTGACCATCGCCCAGGTGACCGCGGACGAGGTCACCCTGGACGCCAATCATCCCCTGGCCGGACAGGACCTGACCTTTGAGATCGAGCTGGTGGCCATTGTCTGATCCTGGGGGGTACGCCATGCCCGGCGGCCTCCTTTGTGATATAATTTAATAATTAAATAATTTAAAATTTAACCGAAAGGTCGGACAAACGCCCCAGGTCTGACGGGGACCACCTGTCCAGGCCCAGACGGCCGACCAGACCGGCCCGGACCTCCCGAAACACCTCCCAGCCCTTGACCGTCAGCCGGACCACGATCTCCCGCCGGTCCGCGCCCGGGGCCCGGTCCAGGTAGCCCTTGGCCACCAGGGCCTCCGCGGTCAGGGAGACCGAGGGCCGGGACCGGCCCAGGCGGTCGGCCAGGTCCTTGAGGGGCCGGCCCTCGGCCAGACCGGCCGCCAGGAGGAGCCTGACCTCGGGCCGGGTCAGGTCGTTTGGTCGGTCGGCCAGGGCGTGTTGCCAGGCCAGGTCATGGGCGCGGACGATTTTTTCGAGGAGGTCAAGGGCCTGTTCCGGGTATATCTGGTCCATGCCCGAGGCTAATCCGGATTATTTTAATTGTCAAATAATTTATTTACAAAACTATTATTTGACCTGGAACTGGCGGCTGGCCAGCAATACGCCCCGGCGGAATAACCGGATCCGATACACCCCGGCCACGTCCGCAGCGGTCAGCCGGATCAGGACGTGCTGGAGACGACCGGCCATGACCGCCATCTCTCCCGAGGAATAGCGCTGCCGGCCGGTGGGGTCGGCCGGCACCGGGGGGGCGTCCACCACCACCCGGATCGTGGCCGGACCCGGGCTGTTCGACTTGACCACAAAACTGAGGCCAAAGACCGTGCCCGCCTTGAGGGGCACCACCGTGGACCTGAGATACGGCCGGTGCATGAGGCTGACCTGGAGCACACCCGGACCGCTCCTGGGCCAGGAGCCGCCCTCCAGGGGGGCGAGGTGGTACAGGCCGTAATCGATCACCTGGACCCGGACCGGGCCCGCGCCTCCGGCGGCGACGGTCGTCAGCCAGACCAGGCCCGCCCCCAGGGCCACGGCGGCCTTTGTCCATGTCCTCATGGCGGTCTCCTCCTTGCGGCGCCGGGAGTCTCAGCCCCGGCGACTGGCCTTGCCTTGGTCCGGCGCCGAATCCCGGCCCCGACCGGCGAACAGCCGCTTCAGGCCGGCCCAGGGCCCGGGCCGCGGTTTCTCGGGCGGCGGCGGGACGGGCCGGGTCGGGGCGGCCAGGACCCGCCGGACGGCGTCCAGGTTACACTCCACGGCGGCCCGGCCGGCGTCGAGGACCCGCTCCACCTGCTTGAAATCAGACCAGTGGATCTCGCCCACCTCGGGGACCAGCACCAGGTCGGCGGCCCGGTTTTTCAGGTTGCGGAGTTCGTTCCCCTGGATCTCGTCCGCTCGAAAGATGAGTTCCAGGGCGTTGAGTCCCTCCTTGAGCGGGCCCAGCTCCTTTTCCACGTCCACCGCCACCACCCGGGTGGCCCCCAGACTGATGGCCGCCTCGATGGGCACCAGGGCCACCACCCCGCCGTCCATGAGCTGGCGGCCGTTCATCACCACCGGCGGCATGAATCCGGGGATGGACATGCTGGCCAGGACCGCCTCCCGGATCGACCCCCGATGGAGGGTCACCGCCTGGCCGGTGTCCATGTCCGCGGCCACGGCGGCGAAGGGGATCCGGGTGTCCTCGAGATACCCGTCATCGACGAAATAATCGACCACCGACCGGACCACGTCCGGGGGCAGGACCGAGGGTCTGGTCAGGACCCGGCCCTGGAGATAGACCCGCTGGACGTAGTGTCTGGCCCGCTGGGCCAGGCTGACGTGTTCCGTGGCCGGCTGGATGAACTCGACCTTGGTCCGCCTGAAAAGGTCGCTGTCCAGAAACTCCTGGAGCCTGGACCAGCCCACGTCGCCGTCCGGGTGCTGGGCGTAGATCGCCCCGACCATGGCCCCCATGCTGGTGCCGGTCACCAGGCTCGGCCTCAGCCCGGCCTGCTCCAGGGCCTGAACCGCCCCGATGTGGGCCACCCCGCGGGCGCCGCCCCCCCCCAGGGCCAGGGCATAATCGTAATCCATCTCCGCCCCTTTGCCGAAGATCGGTTCATCCCCGACCGGCCGGGCCGTCGGGCGTCACTTGATCCGGCGACCGACCCAATGGCCGCGCAAGGGCTTACCGAATCCCTTGCCCCACCGGCCGACGAAGTGATTGCCGTCCGGCGACATCTTGAACTCGAAGTCGCCCCGGTACTCGTCCCAGTTGGCCTGGCCCTCGTACCACCGGCCGCGCAGGATATGGCCCAGGACCACGCCCTTGAGCCGGCCCTTGCGGTAGGGGTAGGTGCCGGTCACCTGGTCCCCGTTCTGGGTCAGGGTCAAGACCCCGAAGGTCGTCTGCCAGACCCCGGACCAGTCCTGTGGTTTGGCCCCGGGCGGGTCGGCCTTTTGCGCCCAGACCGGGCCGGCCAGCAATCCGGCCAGGACCAGCCCCGCCAACAGGATGCGACGCCATGCGGTCATGATCGATCCTCCCCGTTGAATCGGTCTCCTAAAGATACATCGGCCCCGCCCGCCGGGCAACCCTCTTGGCCGCCGCGGCCGGCGCGGCCACGGGACTTGATTTGGGTCCCTCAAACAGCCTACACTTGGGAAAGCCATGGGGGAAGCGGGGTGAACGTTCCGGACGAGAAGACCTGTTACCGATTGCTCGACGAGGCCGGCGTGCCGCCGCACATCATCGCCCATTCGACCCTGGTCGCCCGCCTGGCCCTGACCCTGGCCCTGGCCTTGAACGCCGCCGGGTTCCACCTGGACCTGGACCTGGTCAAGGCCGGCGGCCTGCTCCATGACATCGCCAAGCTCAACGGCCTCGAAAACGGCGTCGATCATTCCCGGGCCGGGGCCGAGACCCTGCGGGCCCTGGGGTATCCCGAGGTCGCCGACATCTGCCTGACCCACGTGGTCATCGACGTGGACCGACCCCTGGCCGAGGCCCATCTGATCAACTACGCCGACAAGCGGGTCCGCCACCAGGCGGTGGTTGACCTCGAGGGTCGGTTCGAGGACCTGATCGAACGCTACGGCCGGGGGCATCCCGAGCGCATCGACCGGATCCGCTCGAACCTGGACCGGTCCCGGCGACTGGAAAATAGACTGTTCGCCCCGCTGCCCTTTGGACCGGAAGACCTGGAGGCGGAGTCGCGTAAATGACCAAGCTGAAGGTGGTCGTCCTGTCCGGCGGCCGATCCCAGGAACGGGAGATCTCCCTCAAGAGCGGCCGGCGCGTCCTGGAGGCCCTGGACCGGACCAAGTACGACGTGATTTCCCTGGACCCGGCCACGGACCTGGGGACCCTGATCGAGCTGGCGCCGGACCTGGACGTGGCCGTGATCATGCTCCACGGCCGGTGGGGCGAGGACGGCACGGTCCAGGGCCTGCTGGACCTGCTGGACGTGCCCTATCAGTCCGCCGGGGCGGCCGGGTGCGTGGTCTCCATGGACAAGGTCATCAGCAAGACCCTTTACCGGGCGGCCGGCCTGCCGGTGATCGAGGACGTGGTCGTCCGGGCCGGACAGGCGGTGGACCCGGCCCGGGTATTTGCGCAGCTCGGCCCCCAGGTGGTGGTCAAGCCGGCCCGGGAGGGGTCGTCCATCGGCATAGGCATGCCCCGAAACGAGGCTGAACTACGGGAGGCCCTTGAAAAGGCCCTGGCCAGCGACGCCACGGTCTTGATCGAGCGCCGGGTCTTCGGCCGGGAGTTGACCGTGGGGGTGATCGGCAACCACGACCTCGAGGCCCTGCCGTTGATCGAGATCACCCCGGGCGACCAGTACGAGTACTATGACTACGAAGCCAAGTACATCCCCGGCGCCACCCGGGAGGTCTGTCCGGCCCCCGTCCCGGAGGAGTTGACCCGGCGGGTCCAGGACCTTGGCCTGGCCGCCCACCGGGCCCTGGGCCTGGAAGGTTATTCCCGAACCGACCTGATCCTGGATTCGAGTCGAAACGACGAACCACTCTTACTCGAGACCAACACCATCCCCGGCATGACCGAGACCTCCTTGCTGCCCCAGGCCGCGGCCGTGGCCGGGATGGACATGGCCGCCCTGCTCGACCGGTTGATCGACCTGGCCCTGGAGCGAACCGGACGCCGGGTGCGGGCCTCGGACTGAGACCGTGCGGCCCGTGTTCGATCAGGATCAGCGGGAGCAACTGCAGCGGGCGGCCGAGGTGTCCGAGGACGCGGTGGCCGACCACTTCCATCTCAGCTCCAGCCACTGGGAGCGGCACGGCCTGGAGCTGGTCTCGGGGGCCGACCTGGCCCTGGACGAGGTGGCGGCCGGGGCCTTTGCCCAGGTGCTGTGCTACCAGGTCCATCACGGCGGCGTCCGGCCACACGACCTGTACCGGGTCTGCGTCCAGGACCACAACATCCTGGCCGCCCTGGCCCTGGAGCCGACGGACATCCTGTTCCCGCTGCTGGTCTATGTCCTGACCCACGAGCTGATCCACGTGGTCAGGTTCACCCAATACCAGCAGCTCTACGCGGCCGACGAGGGCCGGCGGGAGGCCGAGGAGACCCGGGTCCACCTGGTGACCCACGACCTGCTGAAAGAGCGCCGGCTGAAAAACCTGGAGCTGGTCCTGGCCTGCTATGATCGGCACCGCCGGGCCCACCTCCCTCCCCGCTTGATCCGCTCCTGATTTTTTCGTACCCTAGTTGAGGTCACGGAGATGGTTCGACGTTCTTGGCGGTTCGGCGCGAACGACTTATCCCGCCTACCGGGTCCTGGTGGGCCGAACCGGCAAGAACTGCTCCCGTCGAGCGACCTGCTGTTTAGGTGACGTTGCACCGGTTTTTCGTACCCTAGTTGACGTGACGGAGGTGACCTCTCGTGGACAAGAAGAAGGTTCTGATATTGCTGGGCAGTCCCCGCAAGAAGGGCAACAGCGCCGCCCTGGCCGGGCGGATCGCCGCCGGGGCCGAGGGGGCCGGGGCCGAGGTCGAGCTGGTCTATCTGAACGGCCTGAAAATCTCGCCCTGCCAGTCCTGCTACGCCTGCCACAAACCGGACAGTGCGGGTTGCGCCGTGGATGACGACATGCAGCCGCTGTACGAAAAACTCAAGGCGGCCGACGCCTGGGTCTGGGCCAGCCCGGTTTACTGGTTCAACGTGTCGGCCCAGACCAAGCTGGTCATGGACCGCCTGTTCGCCATGGGGGCCTACCGGATCAACCCGACCAAGAAGAAGGGGGCAGTGGCCATGAGCTTCGGGGACATTGACCCGTTCGCCTCGGGCTGCGTCAACGCCCTGCGCGTCTTTCAGGACGCCTGCCGCTACATCGGCCTGCCCCTGGTGGGCATGGTTTACGGCAGCGCCAACGATCCGGGCGAGATCGCGGCCAACGCCGAGCTGATGTCCAAGGCCGAGGCCCTGGGCAAGAAGCTGGCCGCCTGACAAGGCGACCCGGATACTGGTGGAAACGCTTGATTCGGCCGGGCCCAGGCATGGTATCATATTACTGAAAAAGACCCGGTCGGGGCGTTGCCAGGCGATTGAAACGGGACGCCCTGGGACCGGGCTGACAGTTGTAAAAAATTTTGACGGGATCGGCGAGATGTCTCGTCTCATGACAAGATGGGCGGCCATGGTCGTCCTGGCATTGGTCGCAATCACGCTCGCCGCCTGGCCGGCCGCGGCCCGGACGGTTTACGTCAAGCGGACCCAGGTGGCGGTTTACTCCGGCCCGGCGTCCTACTACAGCGCGGTGTGCTTTGCCCAGCAAGGCGAGGCCTTGCAGGTCATTTCTCAAAAAGGCGACTGGATCCAGGTCCGGGCGGCCGGGGGAACGGGCTGGGTCTTTTGGAAGGGCCTGACCAACCGCCGGTCGAGCCTGGCCAGCCTGAACGGCCTGGTGGTCGATACGGACCTGTTTTCCGGGGTGGACCGGACGGCCGGAATCAAGGCCCTGAAGATGTCGGCCTCGCTTCAAGACCGGCTAATGAGTCAGTTTTTGGGCAGCGACCAGTCCGGGATGTGAGCCGAGCCATTTCCGATCTGAAAATCTGGATAGATGCCGACGGCTGCCCCCGGGCAGTCAAGGACCTGGTGTTCCGGGCCTCGCACCGCCTGCGGATCCCCGTGGTCCTGGTGGCCGACCGTCCCCTGGCGCCGAACCGGTCACCGCTCATCTCGCAAAAAATAGTACCGCGCGACCTGGACAGCGCCGACAAGTTCATCATCAAGGAAGTTCGGCCGGGCGACCTGGTGATCACCGCTGACCTGCCCCTGGCGGCCGAGGTGGTGGAACGCGGGGCCACGGCCATGGAGCCCCGCGGCGAGCTTTTTTCGTCGGAAAACGTGCGCGCCCGCCTGTCCATGCGCGATTTTCTGATGTCCCTGCGCGAGGCGGGTCAGGTCCTGGGCGGGCCGGCCCCGTTCTCCGGCAAGGACAAACAGCGGTTTGCCGCCGCCCTCGACCGTTTCCTGACCCAGCGCCTCAGAACGGATTGACCCGCCCCGCCGCCCGACCCGTCCAGGGCCGGTATTTTGCCGTCATGTCCGAAAACGGCTAGACGCCGAAACGGGTCCTTGATATGTAGCCTTCATGGAACTGGATGCCGCCCAATGCTACGCCGCCCTGTCCGCCCGCGATCCGCGATTCGACGGCGTTTTTTATATTGGGGTCAGGACCACCGGCATCTACTGCCGGCCCATCTGTCCGGCGCGGCTGCCGGCCGCGGACCGGTGCGAGTTCTTTGCCAGCGCCGCCGAGGCCGAGCGGGCGGGATACCGGGCCTGCTGGCGCTGTCGTCCTGAACTCGCCCCGGGCAACGCGGCGGTCGATGCCCGGTCGCGTCTGGCCCGGTCGGCCTGGGCCAAGATCGAGGCCGGCTTTTTGAACGACCACTCCCTCGAGGAGCTGAGTAAAAACCTGGGCGTGACCCCGCGCCATCTGCGGCGGGTGATCGAGGCCGAGTTCGGCATCACCCCCATCGAGCTGGCCCAGACCAGGCGCCTGGCCCTGGCCAAGCAGTTGCTGCACGATACCCGGATGTCCATGGTTGACGTGGCCTTTACGGCCGGCTTCGGTAGCGTCCGCCGGTTCAACGCCCTGTTTCAGGAGCGGTTCAAGCAACGGCCGTCCTCTGTCCGGCGCGGTCACGGCAACGGGGCACCGGACGCTGATTCGATCTCCCTGCGCCTGGACTTCCGCCCGCCGCTGGACTGGGAGGCCCTGCTCGCGTTCTTTCGGGCCCGGGCCACCCCCGGGGTGGAGGCGGTCGGCTCGGGTGAGTATCGGCGGGCCGTGTCGCTCGACGGGCACGTGGGCTGGGTGGCCGTCGGCGCCGAGCCGGGGCGGAATCGACTCCGGGCCCGGGTGGCCTTGTCCCTGGCCCCGAGACTGATGGAGGTCACCGCCCGCCTCCGGTCGCTGTTCGATCTGGACGCCCGTCCCGATGTCATCAGCCAGCACCTCGGGCTCGATCCCTTTCTCCGGCCCCTGCTGGCCGCCCGGCCCGGTTTGCGGGTGCCCGGCGCCTTTGACGGCTTCGAGCTGGCGATCCGCGCCGTGATCGGTCAGCAGGTCTCGGTCCGGGCAGCGACCACGATCTGCGGCCGGCTGGTCGATCAATTCGGGGGGGAGGTTAAGGCCGATCTGGACCGTCTTTCCAGGACGTTCCCCACGGCCCAAAGGCTGGCCAAGGCCCCGGTCGCCCAGGTCAACAAGATCGGTGTTCCGGAGGCGCGCGCCCGGACGATCGTCGCCCTGGCGCGGCTGGCGGCCGAGGGAGGCCTGGACCTGTCCCCGGGCGGGGACCCGGAAACAACGGTCGCCGCCCTGCAAACCGTCACCGGGATCGGGCCCTGGACGGCCCATTATCTGGCCTTGCGGGCCCTGCGCTGGCCGGACGCCTTCCCGGCCGGGGACCTGGCCGTCCGCCGGGCCCTGGGCGTGGACACCGCCCGCGCCGCCGAGCGGCGATCAGCGCCCTGGCGGCCCTGGCGGGCCTACGCGGTCGTTCATCTCTGGTCCGATTATGCCCATCGAGGTTGACCATGAAAATCTACGCCAAATCGATTGACTCGCCGCTGGGGGCGATCCATTTGGTGGCCGCTGACAACGCTCTCGTCGGCGTGTATCTGCCCGCCCAGCGCCCGGCCCATCGGCCGGAACTCGTGGAAGCCATGTCCCACCCGATCCTCGACCGCGCTGCCGGCCAGTTCGAGGAATATTTTAAAGGCGAGCGGACCGCCTTTTCAGTGCCGCTGGCCCAGACGGGCACGCCCTTCCAGCGATCCGTATGGACGGCCCTGCTGACGATCCCGTTCGGCGAGCAACGCTCCTACACCTGGCTGGCCCGCCAGGTCGGCCGTCCGCGGGCCGTCCGGGCGGTGGGTGCCGCCAACGGGGCCAACCGACTGCCCATTATCGTGCCCTGCCATCGCGTCATCCACAAGGACGGGTCCCTGGCGGGCTACGGCGGCGGCGTGGAGGTGAAGCGCTGGCTGCTGGACCACGAACGCGCCGTGGCCGAGAGAATGGAGATGGCCACTCCCTGACAACGGACAGGCCGCCGGGACGGACTGTATTTTTGACTTGGCCACCTGATCCGGCCAGAATCATCCTTGTCATTTCGTTTTGCTTCTTCCCTCGGACCGACGTTGTAACGGCCGATGCTGCTCGTCCTCTTCGACATAGACGGCACACTGCTGAACACCTATCAGGTCGATGGAGACTGCTACGTCCGGGCCCTGGAGCTGGAATTCGGTATCGCCCTGGCCGACCAGGACTGGGACCAATTCGAGACCGTGACCGACGCCGGGGTGCTGCGGGAGCTTTTTGCCGAAAAATTCGGCCGGCCCCCCGAACCGGAAGAGGTCCGGGCCTTCATCGACCGGTTCGTGTCCCTGCTGCGGCAGGCATATGAGGCCGCCCCCGAGCTTTTTCAGGAAATCAGAGGCGCCTCGAATCTCCTGAAGCGGTTGGAGACCTCGGACGGCCGGCGGGTCGGCCTGGCCACCGGCGGGTGGCGGGCCTCGGCCCTGTTCAAGCTGGGGTGCGCCGGGATTTTGCCCGAAAAACTGCCCCTGTCCACGGCCGAGGACGGTAATTCCCGGGAGTCAGTCGTCAGAAGGTGCATTTCCAGGGCCAGGACCGTTTACCGGGTCGATCGATTCGACCGGATCGTCAGCGTGGGCGACCGGGTGTGGGACATAAAGACCGCCCGGTCCCTGAACCTGCCGTTTGTCGGGGTGGGCGACCCGGAACGGCTGCGCCGCTGGGGGGCGTTTCAGGCCGTCCCGGATTTTCAAGACCCGGACGGCCTTATCGCCGCCTTGAACCAGGCCCGGATACCAAACCGGGGCGGAGACGAAAATTGACAATTTCCAGTGGGTCAAATAAATATTTTTCCAACGGACCGGATACACCGGGCCGCCGACCCAGGCCGGGGAGGGCGTCATGGTCGAATACCGTCCGGCAGTAAAGGAAGACAGCGTGGTCATGGCGGACCTGATCCGCATCGCCGCCGGCGGGGTGGTGGACTTCCTGTTTCACGATTTGATCAAGGGCGTGACCCCGGTCCAGATCCTGGCCAACGGCCTCAAGAACGACCGCTATCCGCACACCTATAAAAATGCCCTGGTGGCGGTGAAGGGGCCGGCGGTGATCGGCGTGGCTTTGTCCTACCCATCGCAATATCACGGCGTCACCGAGGCGCTGAGGGCCTTTGTCCCCCAGGAGCGGCTGGATCACCTGGCGGCCTTTTACGAGGCCCGGGTCGAGAACAGCCTCTATCTGGACTCCCTGGCCGTGTTCGAGGAGTTCCGGGGCCAAGGCGTGGGCGGCCGCTTGATCTCGCTCACCAAGGAAAAGGCCCTGGCCGCCGGCTTTGACACGGTCAGCCTGATCGCCCTGGCCGACAATGCCCCGGCCCTGAGCGTTTACCGGCGTCACGGATTCGAGGTCGTGGCCGAGATCCCGGTCGCGCCCCACGAACTGATTCCCCACCAGGGCGGCTCCCTGCTGCTCAGGGCCTCGGCCCGAAGCGATGCCTAGAGGCTCGGCGGCGAACTCTGCCACCAGCCACGGCCCGGCCATCGAAGGGCCCTTTTGAAATAAATCTGAAATGATCGATGAGGATTTTACCGGATGCTCAGCGACCAGGAATTCGCCCGGATCCTGGACAGGTTCGACCTGGACTGGGAGGGCTATCGCCGGGTCCGCAAGGGGGTCAAGAAGCGTCTGCGGCGAAAGTGGATCGAGCTGGGGGTGAGCCGGGTCGAGGAATTTCTGGCGGCCCTGGAGGCGGACCCGGGCCTGGTCGAGGGGTGCCGGCGACTGTTGACCGTGTCGGTCAGCCGCTTTTTCCGGGACGCTGAGTTGTGGACGATCCTCGAACTTGAAATCCTGCCGCTGTTTGCCCGACATCAAAAAGTCCTGGTCTGGTCGGCCGGGTGCGCCCGGGGCGAGGAGGCCTATTCACTAAAAATCGTCCACGACCAGTGGCGCCGGCGGTCGGGCCCGGGCCCTGAAGTGGAAATCCTGGCCACGGATTTGAACCCTTTCTATCTGGATCAGGCCCGGGCCGGGATTTACGGCCAAAGCAGTCTGCGGGAGGTGCCCGAGGAGGTGCGGGCCGGCTGCTTCGAGAAGCTGCCAGGCAAGAAGCAGTATGGAGTGGCCGAATTTTTGAGAGAGGGGGTGAGGTGGCGGGAACACGACCTGTGCTCGGGCGTTTCTCCGGGGCAATTCGATCTGGTGTTCCTGCGCAACAGCGTCCTGACCTATGAATCCCCGGCCACCCGGACCCGGGCCCTGGACCGGGTGCTGGCCGGCCTGCTTCCGGGCGGCTTTCTGATCATCGGGGCCCGGGAGGAGTTGCCTTTGGGCCGGGACGACCTGCGGCCTTGGCCGAGCTTGTCTTATGTCTTTCAAATGAACCCAGACCTGGACCGGTCTGGTGAGAGGGATCGGCCACCGGTCGCCATCTGATCGGCCGCAGGTAACGGTCCTGGCGCGGACCCAGGAGAAGTCCGCGGTCGTTTCCTGATAACGTTCAACGTGTGCTATGATCGATCCTGAGCCGGCGCCCTGAATCGGGGCGAGAAACCATCTTATCCCGTTGCCGCGGACGATCTTCCGCTTCAGGAGTGGCACGTGGGCCTTTGGCGCGACTCCCTGTTCCCGGCCGTGGATCAGGCCGATCGGGTTGAATTCAGGCGTCAGGCCGCCATCTGGAATCTGGCCCGGTTGCGCATCCTGGCGGTGTTTATCATTGTCCTCGAACCAATCCTGGTCGTCTTCAACTTCACCATTTGGCGCGAGGTCTTTAATTCACCAGCGGCCAAATACACCTTCTGGCCTCACACCATCCTCCGGATCTCGACCGGCCTGGCCGGGGTGTTATTCCTGGCGATCGCCCGGGAACGTCAAGGGGAGTCCGGCCGCCTCTACCTGGTCTCGACCGTCTTTCTGACCTACATCATGGTCTCTCACGCGGCGGCCACCGGTCTGGTCCACGTGGCGACTCACAGTATCGGCGGGTATCTGGTCGGGGTGTTTCTGTGCGCCACGTTCGTTCACTATCAATGGCCCCTGAACCCGCTGCTCTATGTGCTGACCTGGTTGGTTTTCGCCGCCCTGGTGCTCTTCAACGCCCCCAACGCGTCATCGGTCATGATCGATCTGGTCAATTCCGCGCTCATGACTCTGGGCGCGATCACCGTCTCCCAGGCCTTTCATACCGGCCGGGTGCGGGAATTCAATCAGCAGCAGACCATCACCACCCGGAACCGGGAACTCCAGGAGGCCCTGGCCCAGGTGAAGCAGTTGAGCGGCCTGCTGCCCATTTGCTCCCACTGCAAGCGGATACGCAACGACCAGGGCTACTGGGAACAGGTCGAGGTCTTTGTCCGCGACCATTCCGAGGCCAAGTTCACCCACGGCATCTGCCCGGACTGCAGGAAAGAACTCTATCCCAACCTGGGCAAGCCCGAGAAGGGACCTGACGGTCCGATCGAGTCCTAGCCTTGATGGTGGAGACACCCGCCTGAAGGTGCTGCTCACCGGCCTGCCCGGTTCGGGTAAATCGACCCTGATCGAGCGGATCATCGCCCGCCTGGACCGGCCCGTGGCCGGGTTTGTCACCCGGGAGATCCGGGAGCGCGGCCGCCGGGTCGGGTTCGCCCTGACCACCCTGGACGGCCAAGAAGGCGTCCTGGCCCACGCGGGCCACAGGTCCGGGCACCGGGTCGGCCGCTACGGCGTGAACCTGGCCGACCTGGATCGCCTGGCCGTGCCGGCCATTCAACCCCGCGATCCAACGGCCCTGGTCATCGTTGACGAGATCGGCAAGATGGAGTGTCTTTCGTCACGGTTCAGGCAGGCCGTGCTCGAACTTTTCGACTCGGACCAGGACGTCCTGGGCACGATCGCCCTCAAGGGCGGGACCTATATGCAAAATATAAAAACACGGGCCGACGTGGAGCTGATCGAGGTCACCCCGGCCAACCGGGACCGGCTGGTCGATATGGCGGACAGATTCCAGCTTCCGACCGACTGACAATCGGCCGGCCTGGGGTGGGCGCTTGACCTTTGAACGCCCGGGAATAATAATGTCCCTGGAATGAAAGGACTTCGACCCCGGGCCCATCAGGTGCGAATTGCTGATTCTGACCCGTAAAATCGGCGAGTCGATCATGATCGGCGACGACGTCAAGATAAGCGTCGTCGAGATCAGGGCCCGCCACGTCCGCCTCGGGGTGGACGCGCCCCAGGACATGGCCATCCACCGGGAAGAGGTTTACCAGAAGATCCAGGAGGCCAACCTGGCCGCGGCCGCGGCCCAGGCCCAGGACCTCGATCAGGTGGCCGCGCTCCTGGGCAAGGTGACCAGATGAGCACGTTGATCGTCAACACCACCCGCTTCGGCGACGTCCAGGTGGACGCGGCCAAGATCATCACCCTCCCCCGGGGAATCATCGGCTTCCCGGACGACAAGCAGTACGTCCTGCTCATGCACCAGCCCGATTCGCCCCTGTTCTGGCTGCAGTCGGTCACCAATCCCGACCTGGCCTTTGTGGTGGTCATGCCGGTCCTGTTCAAGCCGGACTACCGGGTCCCGGTCGGTCCGCCGCTCCTGGAGGCCCTGGGCGCCCTGAGTCCGGACGAGATACAGATTTACGTCCTGGTGACCGTTCCCCAGGGTCATCCGGAAAAGATGACGGCCAACCTCAAGGGCCCGCTCCTGGTCAATTCCAGATCGCGCCTGGGGCAGCAGGTGGTGCTGGACGATCCCGACTACCCGATCAAATACCCGCTTGTCTCCGGGACCGAGGGCGGCCGGCCGGAGGACCCCTCGCTGGGCCCGCCCCCGGACGACGCGTCCTGAAAAATACACCTTGCTTGCCCGCCGCCGGTGCAGTACGATCATTGTAATTCCCTGGTCGATTTTTGACCGCCCTCCCGTCCTGGCGATCAACCCTATCCTTGTTGGACGCTGTGCAGAAGAAGGCGGAGATGACCGGCGGTGCAACGGCCGCAGCGGCGAGCGGTGGACTTGTCTGTCCGGTGACCGGCCTGCCGGTCGAGCGTCGTCCCGAGTGGTCCACCGCGACCCTGGGGGACAGTTTCCAGCTCAACTACACCCGGATCGGCGACCATGTCCTCTGGTCACATCCCTCCGGGTACGTCACCCTGTCCGACATGGAAAAGGCGATCGACTTTATCCGGGGCGTGATCGCCGAGGCCTTTCCTGATGACCGCCCCATTGTCGAGATCGCGGATTCCTCGAACCTGACGGGCATATCCCTGGCCGCCCGCCGGGCCTATGTCAAGTTTCTCCAGGGCACCCCGCAATTGGCCGGCGTGGTTTTCCTGGGCACCACGCCCCTGTTGGAAATGGCCGTCCGGCTGGGTATGCGGCTGAAACTGGTCAAGTACCCGGTCAAGATCGCCCGGAGTTACGCCGAGGCCATGACCCTGGCCCTGGCCATGTTGCCGTCCGAGGGACCGCCGGTCGTGGCCCGGACCACCCCGGAAATCCCGCCCCGGGTTGTTTTCCGGGAGGACTGGCGGGTGGACTCCCCGGGCTTTTCCACCCGGTTCGAGATTTTTTGGGGGGACGTCCTCCATTCCGTGACCACGGGCTTCCTGACCCAGGAGCAGGTCGGGCCGGTGGCCGAACTGCGGCAACGGGTGACCTCGTCGGTGGTCTCGCCGGAAGGGATAAGGTACTTCGTCGCCGGGGTGGAGGAGGTGACCGGGGCCGATCGCCGGGCCCGCCATGACTACATGGACTCCCTCAAAATGTGGCACGAAGACCATCCGCTCCAGATGTACGTCCTTTACGGGGCCAACTGGTTCATCCGGACCGCCGCCCGGCTGGCCGGACCGTTCATGCCCTTCAAGGTCAGCGTCGCCCGGGACCTGGCCGAGGCCCGGCGGATCGTGGCCGAGGACCGAAACCGCGCGGCGGGCGCCGGGCCGGCCAAGGTCCACCAGATGTTCGCCGACGAACCGGCCCCCACCCCGGAATTGAGCCGATACGTCGAGGAACTGCTGCGCTACATCGGCAGCATCAACTGGGAGGCCGACGGCATCGACCTGGAGGTGGACCCGGATCATCCCTTCAAGTCGGTCTTTGACGCCCTGAGACTGATCAAGGGCGAACTGGACGAACTCTTTTCAGAACGGGAACAGGCCGAGCGGGCCCTGAGGGAGAGCGAGCAGAGATACCGCTACCTGGTCGAGATGGCCACCGAGGCGGTGGTGGTCGCCCAGGGCGACCGGCTGGTCTTCGCCAACTCGACCGCCGAGAAGATCTCGGGCTGGACCCGGGAAGAGCTGACCTCGCGGCCGTTTCTGGAATTTGTCCATCCCGAGGATCGGGCCGGGGTCCTGGAGCGGCATGGGCAACGATTCGGCGGCGAGGAGGTGCCCGAGCCAAACAGGTACCGGATCCTGGCCCAGGACGGCTCGGAGAAATGGATCGAGGTGACCGGGGTCCTGATCGACTGGGAGGGCGAGCCGGCGAGTCTGAACCTGCTGACCGACATCACCATCCGCAAACAGGCCGAGGAGGAGCGGGAACGGCTCATCCACGAACTCCAGGTGGCCCTGGTCAAGGTCAAGACCCTCCGGGGTCTGATCCCCATTTGCGCCTCGTGCAAGAAGGTCCGCGATGACCAGGGGTTCTGGAAGCAGGTCGAGGTTTACGTGGGCGAGCACTCGGACGCCGCATTCAGCCACGGCCTCTGCCCGGATTGCATGCGGCAGCTGTATTCTGATTATGTCGAGGAATCGGATTTTGACGAAGACCGGAATTGACCCTCGTTTGTAATATTGTTGACCGGCCCGGCGGCCGGACGCCGATCCCCAAAAAAATGCGGCCCTCTTGGCCGGTTTACTTCTGGTTCGATATGTGCTATTATGACAGCTCATAGAATACGGATAGTCGTATTGTGTTGACGCTGTCCCCTTTTTCAAATGGGGGCATTGCCAGACATGGGGAGGGAGAGCCATGACCGAATTCAAGATCGATCCTGACGCCCCGGTCCTGGTGGAGTTCGCCACCGGCCCGGGAGAACAGAGGCTATCCGTCAAAAGCAGGCTGGACAGTATTACAGAGAAATCGGGCGAGGCGGTCCAGTCGGCCATGGACACCATTCACAACATGGCCGACAAGATCGCCGCCACGGTGAAAAAGATGACCGCAAGTCCGTCCGAGGTCGAGGTCTCTTTCGGGATCAAGTTCGACGCCCAGGCCGGGGTGCTCATCGCCTCGACCGGCTTGGAGGCCTCGCTCCAGGTCAAGCTCAAGTGGGTACGCGAATGAGAGACCGATGAATCAGACCTGGAATGAAGTCAAGCGCCAAAGCCTTCGTGGCTTCACCGTCCGAATTCGCGACCCTGGGACCGAAGAGACTTACGGCACGGGCATTGTTGTCTCGACCGACGGTATGGTGGTGACCTGTGCCCACGTATTTGAAGATATCGTTGGCATTCATCCTCGTGAGGCCACGGATGAGGAGGTCGAGGTCTATTTTCCCCAGGCCCGAACTGAATCCGAAAAAATACGCCGAGCAAAGGTCAGGCCCTGTTTGGATGTTTATGATGACGACATCGTCCTCCTCCAATTGACCGATGGACCGGTCCCGCTGGACCCGGAACAAATCGCCGTGTTGGGGCCGGCGAGCGAGTCGGAGGGTAATCCTTTTGTCAGCTACGGCTTCAGGCCCCTGGGCAACACGCCCGGCGGTGGGGCCATGGGCGATATCGTGATGATCGTCGATCCCCCGGAAGATGAAACATGGTTGACCGAGCCGGTTCAACTCGATTCGAAGCACCTCGACCACGGTATGAGCGGCTCGGCGGTCCTGGACAAGGACCGAAACCTGGTGGTGGGGATCGTCTATAAAGGTTGGGAGTCGGGAAAATCATTCCACGACCGCGACACGGCCTGGGCCGTTGACGCCGTGGTCCTTTCTCGGCCGCCATTCAACCTCCAGTTGCGTGATCAGCCCTTGCCTCTAAACGCCCCTTCGCTACACTTGGACTTCCAGGCAGCCCAGGCCGCGGCCGGGCGGGACTTGGGTGTTGACCTGGATCGGCCCTTCTCTTTACGCCACCCTGCCCTACTTATGGACATCGAGATGGCCCGGACCGCGGCCGGGCGGGGCCTGGGCCTGGAACTGGTCAACGCCCCGCCGCCCCTGGCCGAGTGGGTCGGCCGGGATGACTTAATAAATCAAATAACCATAGACTGGCTTGATGACAAAACCAGGGTGACCGGGCTGATCGGATTCGGCGGCGAGGGCAAGAGCAGCCTGGCCCGGCGCTGGCTGGATGATCTGCTGGCCGATGAGTCGAAACCTCAGCCGGACGGGGTGTTCTGGTGGGGGTTCTACGACCGGCCCAGCGTGGACGAGTTTTTTGAGGCGGCCCTGAATTTCCTGGGCCAGGGCCAGATCGACCCAGCCGCTTATCCCTCGGCCAATGCCAAGGCCCATTTCATTGCCGGAATGCTCCACGCGGGCCGGTATCTGTTCGTCCTGGACGGCCTGGAGGTGATGCAGCACCAGGAGGGAGATGATTATGGCCTGCTCCGGAGCAATGACCTGCGCGAGTTCCTGGAATACTTTGCCGCCCCTTCGCACCGGTCATTCTGCCTGATAACCAGCCGGGCCCCGGTCCTGGACCTGATGGATTATACGACCTATGTCCACCGGGAAGTGATGCGTCTGAGCGCCCGGGACGGGCGAGACCTGCTCAGAAAACTGGGCGTACTGGGCACGGACCAGGAACTGGACCAGGTCGTGGCCGACTGGGACGGTCATGCCCTGACCCTCAGCCTGGTCGGCTCCCATGTGGCCGAGCGGCACGGGGGCGACGTGGCCTATGCTCGGGACGCCGAGCCGTTTGATCCCGCCGAATCACGCTACGAGCGGGTCCATCGGGTTCTGCGCCGCTATGACGATCACATGACCGAGGCCGAGCGGGCCTTCCTGAAACTGTTCAGCGTTTTTCGTAAACCCGTCCGGGAGGAGGCCTTTGCCAAGGTTTTTCGAACTGAGACCGAGGCCACGGACCTGAACGCCCCGGTGGCGGCCCTGAGCGAGGCGGATTTCCAGGCCATGATCGAGCGTCTGCTGAAGTACCGGATCCTGCGGCATGATGAACGGGAAAGTCATTACACCGCCCACCCGCTGATCCGGCGGCACTACGAGGCCCTGCTCTGTACCGGGGACCAAGAGCAGACCCAAGCGGCCCACCAGCGAATCAAGGACTATTATCTCGACCTGGCCGGTGACGTGCCGACGAATCCCACCCTGGACGACTTGGCCCCCCTGATCGAGGTGGTGCACCACGCCTGTGGGGCAGGGGCCTATGACGAGGCCCACGAAATACATCGTTCTAGAATCGACCAAAAAAGACATATTCTAAGTCATCAACTGGGGGCTTACGAGACTCAGCTAGCCCTGATGCAGGAGTTCTTCTCTGACTCCGACCCGTACCAGGAGGCACGGGTCACTCCTGCGAAGTATAAATCCTGGATCCTCAATCAGGTCGGCCTTTGCCTGATGAACCTGGGCCGGTTGGGCCAAGCCGCGCCGTTCTTCGAACGCGCCAGTCAAATTAATGAGAAATCAAAAAGGTGGCACAATGCCAGCATTAACTACCAGAACTTGGCGGAATTGCAGGACCATCTGGGCGACTTGGCCGCCAGCACAACAACGGCCAAACAGGCCCTGGACTTGGCCCGCCTGGCGAAACACAAGTTAAATGAATGCAGATCGTTGGCTTGGCAAGCCTGGGCGGCCCATCTCCAGAGTGACGTGATGGGTGCCAGTGAAATCTTCATAGAGGCTGAAGCCCTGGAACGGGAAATAGACCGGACCCAAAAATACCTCTACGGCCTGCGGGGCATTCAGCATGCCGATCACTTGCGCCGCGTCGGCAAGAAGGACTACGCCCGCTGCGTCATTGAGGCCAACCTGAAGACCTGTGGGGAAGAGCCCTGGCTGGCTGACCTTATTCGTTGCCATCGCGTCCTGGGCGACCTGGACGCAAATGACGGCCGGCACGACACCGCCAGGGAGCACTATGATGAGGCCCTGCGAATCGTCCGGGGCATCACTCATCGACCGACGCTTATTGAGGCCCTGCTGGCCCGGGGGCGGTGGTATGCCAAACACATGAAAGACAGTGCCGCCGCATTCAGCGATTTACGCGAGGCCCTGGGCTATGCCACCCGGGACGGGTACCGCCTCTACGAGGCCGACATCCGCAATGCCCTGGCCTGGGCCCATCTTGCCTCCAGTGACCTGGAAGCCGCCAAGACCGAGGCCGAGCGCGCCCGGGCCATGAGCCAGGACATGGGCTATTACTGGGGTCAGGTCGATGCTGATGAGGTTTTAGGAGAAATCGAAAAGCAAAGATGATCCCCGACTCGCCCATCGCCGACTGGATCGAAAAATTTTTTGCGCCAAACCTGGATCAGGCCCGCCCCTCGTCAAAAAAGGGGCGGGCCGGGCATTATCGCGGCTGGCCCTGGAAATTGACTGTTGACCTGACAAATATATTTCAAAACGGAACCACTCTATTCCTGAATAACTGGGACCGTACAGGCGAATCCCTCGATCTATCCGTCGACTGGAACCCGGGCGTGCATCAGGTGGAAATAGACCGGCAGTTCTCCGAAAACCGTGCCGTTGCCGGTGATCAGATATTTGCGGGTGAGCTCCTCGGGTCCCAGGTCGGACACGATCTCCAGGCCGCAGCGGGCCACGAAATCCTCAACCCCGCCCGCGGGGAGGGCGAACCGGAAGGGCTCCCCCACGGCGGCCAGGCGCTCCTTGGTCCTCATCTGCTCAGGAGACAGGTCGGCCCTTCGGTCCGCCTCGGGCTTGATCAGGTAGTCGAAGATCACCGAGCCGCCCGGGGCAGAATTGTCGGCCACGGCGGACAGGGTCTTCTTTGCGGCCGCGGGCTCGAGGTAGTAACTCACGCCCTCCCAGATGAACACCGTCCTTACCCGGGCGTCGTAGCCGGAGCGCTTAAGGGCCGAGCCGATGGACTCGAGATTAAAATCAAGAGGCACGTAGGTCAGCGTCTCGGGCGCCGGTCCCAGGCAGGCGTCGGTCAGGCGGCGCTTGGTCTCCTGGGTGGGGGGCCGGTCCAGCTCGAAAAAATTTACGGCCGGAAAATCGCTACTGAAGCGCCGGGCCCGGGTGTCGAACCCGGCCCCGAGGACGACCACCTGGTCGGCGCCGGAGGTCAGCTCCCGGGTCAGGACGGCGTCGATGTGCTTGGTCCGGGCGGTGACGAAAAAGAAGGCCGGCGTCGGTCCCTGGCGAATCCGGGCCATGGCCTCCTCGAAGTCCAGGGTCAGCCCCAGCCGCGAGATGATGTCGGACCGGCCGATGAGCCTTTCGGCCAGGTCGTCGGGGTTGCGGGTCAGGGGATCGGGATTTTTGGCCCCAATGGCCCGATAGGCGCAGGCCAGGAGGGCCGTGATCGAAATCTGCGGCGGCGGAAGACGGGTGGCGTCCATGTAAGTCCCCTGTCGGTTCGAGCCCGCCAAGTCCGGTGCGAGTCCGTACCCCCATATCAGTCGCTGCGGCCCGGCCCGGAGCCAAGGCATGGATTTTTACCGGGGACCACGTGGATGCCGACAAGGTCCGAGCCGCGATCGAAAACCCGACTGATTCCTCCTCAGGCGAGGGCCTTGACCACCAGCTCGGTGATGTCCACCACCCGGACCTTGCCCAGCTTGGCCTTGCGGGCCAGGGCCGCCCCCTGGTTCAGGTTGCTCTTGCAGGACTGGCAGGCCGAGGTGATCACCTCGGCCCCGACGCTCAGGGCCTCCTTGACCCTTGCCAGGGCGATGTCCTGGCTCAGCGGGTTGTCAAAGGCCTTGACCCCGCCCCCGCCCCCGCAGCAGGCGGCCAGGTTCCGGTTCTTGGGGAACTCGACCAGCTCCACCCCGGGCAGGGCCTCCAAAATGCGCCGCGGCTCGTCAAAGACCTGCATGTGCCGGCCCAGGTCGCAGGGATCGTGATAGGCCACCTTGACCGTTTTTTCGGCCGGTTTGAACTTCAGACGGCCCTCGGCGATCAGCCGGTCGATATACTTGACGGCGTGGGTCACCGTCAGCCCCGTCTCATACCCCTGCTCGGGATAGACGTGGGCATAGGTCCGGAAGCACCCGGCGCAGGTGGTCACCAGGTTCTTGGCCCCCAGGGCCTGGAAGTTTTTCAGATTCTGATCGACGCACTGGTTGAAGGTCGCAATATCGCCGGTCAGATAGGCCAGCAGGCCGCAGCATTTTTCGTCCGCGCCCAGAACGGTGAAGTCCTCGCCGGCCGCCTCGAAGATTTTCATCATGGACGGCACCACCCGGACGTCGTTGTACGAGCCCACGCAGCCGACGTGGAACAGCGTCTCGGCCGTGTCCTTTTTCGGCCAGCCGTCGGGATAGGAATCCGTTCGGGTCTGCCGGGGCTGGCCAAAGGGATTGCCCAGCTTGACCATGTCCGGGATGACGGACCGGAAGACCTCGGGCATGAAGCCCGCCTCGGCCAGCCGCTGCCGGGCGGCCTGGACGATGGCCGACAGGTCCACCCCGGCCGGGCAGACGTACTTGCAGTTCAGGCAGAGCAGGCACTGGTACAGCCTCTCGGCCAGGGCCTTGCTGGGCCTGATCGTGCCCTTGAGCAGGTTGAAGGCCAGGGTCACCCGGCCCCGGGCGTTCAGCGACTCGAGGGTGGTCTGGGCAAAGGTCGGACACCCGGCCCGGCAGAAGCCGCACTGGATGCAGGCCAGGATCTCGTTGTCCACCTTGGGGCCGAAGGACTGAAGGGCCTCCGGTTTTTTCAGGAATTTTTCGAACCCGGAGCGGGCGTAGATGTCGGTGATCGAGCCCTCGTGGCCCATCTTGGCCGGGTTGAGGATGTTCCTCGGGTCCAGGGCCTTCTTGACCTTTTTCATCAGGTCCAGGCCCAGTCCCAGTTCCTTGTCGATGAACGGGGCCTT
Organism: uncultured Desulfarculales bacterium; assembly: GCA_964569795.1. Classification (GTDB taxonomy): domain Bacteria; phylum Desulfobacterota; class Desulfarculia; order Desulfarculales; family JAHJDS01; genus JAHJDS01. The sequence continues at coordinate 89,726 of CAZMVB010000010.1, forward strand.
GGCCATGCCCTCGCCGTGCTCGGCGGTCAGGGTCCCCTCGAACTCGACGGTCAGGTCGATGAAGTCCTGGCAGATCTTCTTGACCGTGTCCCACTCGGCCTGGTTGAGGGGGTCCATGATGAACGTGGCGTGGAGGTTGCCGTCGCCGATGTGGCCGAAGGTGGCGATGGGGAAATCGCGTTTTTGGCCGATCTCCTGGATGCGCTTGATGACCGCCGGGATCTTGGTGATGGGGAACCCGAAGTCCTCGACCATGGGGATCAGGCGGTAGCCGGGCTTGAGCCGGCTCATGGCCGGGACCAGGCCCTGCCGGGCGGCGGACAGCTTGGCCCCCTCGGCCGGGTTGTCGGTCCAGGACTTGCTGATGACGCCGAACTCCTCGGCCACCTTGTTGACCGCCTCGACCTGACTTTTGACCTGGTCGCGATCGCCGTCCAGGATCATGAACAGCTGGCAGTTGATCGACGGGTCGATGTCCACCTTTTGACGCATCACGTCCAGGGAGACGCTGTCCAGGATCTCGCAGGTCGAGATGGGCAGGCCCGAGGTCAGCATCTTCTCGACCGCCTTGCCGGCCGCGTCGATGTCCGTGAAGTTGAGCTGGCCGAAGATCATGTACTCGGGCTTGGGGCTGATCTTGACCGTGGCCTGGGTGATGATCCCCAGGGTGCCCTCGGATTGGGCGAAGAGCTGGGTCAGCTCGTAGCCGGCCGCCGTCTTGGGGGCGGTGGTGCCGGTGTGCAGGATGCGGCCGTCGGCCAGGACCACCCGGAGGGCCTTGACGTAGTCCCGGGTGGTGCCGTACTTGACCGCCCGGACACCCGAGGCGTTGGTCGAGATCATGCCGCCGATGGTGCAGACCGGCGCCGAGCCCGGATCGGGCGGGAAAAAGAAGTCCGGGCCCAGGGCGGCGTTCAGGGCGTTGCAGATCACCCCGGGCTCGACCACGGCGTAGTGATCGGCCTTGTTGATCTCGACGATCCGGTTCATCCGCATCAGGTCCAACAGGATCCCGCCCAGGGGCGACAGGGCCGCCCCGGTGACGCTGGTTCCCGCCCCCCGGGGGATGAGCGGGATGCGGTGCTTGTAGGCCAGCCGGGCCACGGCCGCCACCTGCTCGGTGGTCGTCGGGAAGACCACCGCGTCCGGCGCGGCCTCGTGGACCGACATGTCCCGCGAGTAGGCCAGGCAGTCCACCCGGGAGGACTTGACGTTGTCCGGGCCGACGATGTCCCCCAGCTCCCTAACGATGTCCCGGGTGATCTTGCCGTAGGCCGGCTTTTTGGCGGCGCTCGGTTTCCGGGCGACGGCCCGGCCGGCGGATTTTTTGGCAACCGCTCGGCTGGCGGTTTTCGGGGAGGCGGTCTTTTTCGGGGCGGCCTTGGCGGTGGCTTTTTTGGTCACGGTCTTGGCGCCTTTCTTGGCGACGGCCTTGGGTGAAGTTTTGGTTATGGTTGTTTTTTTAGCCATGGCGCACCTCGTGATATAATTCACAATATGGCGGGGAAGGGTTGCCCCGAGAGGATGGACGGCTGCAATGTCGGGAGAAAAGAGAGATATGGGAGGTAGGATAAAAGAAGACGACGACCCCCTGAGCGTTTTCAATTATAGGTAGCCCCGTCCGCTTTGTCAAACCAGGGTGCTCGGGCCCACCCGGGCTGGTAGGGCTGGTCAGCGCCCCGCCATTTCGGGGCGCCAACACCCGTTCGATCATGGACCAGACCGGCCACCAGGTGGACCGACACGCTCAAGCGGTACGTCCGCCTGGGCAACCTGTTCCGCTTTGATATGAGAGAGATATGTTGACTATCTACGAAGGCAATGTCCGTCAGGGCATGTTCCGGATATATGGAAAGGGATGGGCACCTCCCCTCTGCCACCAATCCCCGGTATGCCAAGGCAGAGGAGCACCGCTTCCCACATCCGGATTACCGGGCCCATTGCCTGACCGGGTCATCGGTCAATGCACCCTGCTGCTGGCCCTCTGTGGAAAGAAATAGATGCAGCCCACGATGAAGGCGAGAAGAATCGCAGAGGCCGCAAATCGGCTCAAGTTCATGCCGCCGGCGGTCAGTGGCTTGTCGAGAAAGTCGCCCACCACCGCGCCCAGGGGTCTGGTCAAGACAAAGGCTGCCCAAAACAGCATCGTTCTGGAAATCTTCGTCCAGTAATACGCCCCAGCCACCAAGGCCAGAAGCCCGGTGAAGACCAAGGCGCCTCCGCCATAGCCCAGACTGATGCTGTCCGCGGTCCAATCACCCAGGGCGGTCCCCAGGGTCTGGGAAAACATGATAGTGACCCAGTAGAACAGTTCCACCTTGGGTGAGCTGACGCTATCGACCGACACCGAGCCCAGCGTGAAATACCATGCCGCCAACGAGGCCAGCAGCAGGGCCACCAGCAGGGTGGAGCCTCCGGCATAGCCGATGCCCAGAGAGCGGTCGGCGAAGTCGGCCAGGGTCGTGCCGACGGTTGTGGTGGCAATGATCGTCGTCCAGTACAGCACGGGAGAAAAATGCTTGGCCTTGATCTGGGCTATCACCACGGCCAGGAAAATGACCGCGAAGACGCCGGTTCCCGCCAGATAACCAAGGTGCATGGACATGGACACCGCATCCCCGCCCGTTTCACCCAGGGTCGTGGCGGCGATCTTGATGATCCAGAACAGCAATGTGACTTCCGGGACCTTTATGACGGATTCCCTCAGGGAAGTTGATTTATTCATCATGACCTCCAAAGGCTAACGAGTTGGAGCGCATGGCATTGTGGCCGCCGCCACGGGTCGGGCCATCTACGTCTCCCTGTTGTCCGGTCAGAGACAGACGTTTCAGGACGTGTTTCCGGTCAAAGGTTTTGTTTACTTCCCCAACTTCAACCACGTTCATGTCCGCCTCCTGATCCAGCCCTCGGCATTAAATGGGTCGGCCGGGTCAAAGACCCCGGGGCGGGGTCGAGCCGCCCCGGGGACCGGTCTCCGAATCAATCGTCGTCACGATGTTCGCCTTCACCGGCTTCAGCGCCCTGCTGTTGATGGTCCTCGTCGTCTCGCTCCATGGCCAGGACCCGGCCGTTGCCGGCGTCCACCTTGAGATCGACAGTGGACCGGTCGGGCCGCCTGATCTCGACGCCATAGACCACGAACCCGTTCTCGTTTTCCAGCTCCACCTCCAGGACCTTGCCCTTGACCCGGGCCAGGGCGGCCTGGACGGCCTGGGCGGGAGTGATCTTGGCCAGGCCCTTCAGTTGTGACTCCGAGTGGGTCCCCACTGGGATCGAGCCCGAGCCGACTTCGCCCTCATCGGCCCGGGCCAGGCCCAATCCGGTCACCGCCGCCCCGAAGACGGCCAGGGTCACCACACAAGTGCCAAGCAGTTTTTTGTTCATGATGGTTCCTCCTTGATGGTTGTGGCCGAGGTCCAGGACCGTCGGCATCGTTTTGAAATGGAAGGTAGCAGTCGAGGATGATGAAGACCTTGCCGTCGGATTACAGATCGGTAAGGTCGTCGCCCTACTTGCGGATAAGTCTATTTTCCGGCCTGTAATTCCGGGGAAAGAATGCCGTAATGTAAAAGTGATAAGATGGCGAATATCTGAGCGGTCATCGCGACACACCGTTCAACCGGACCACGGGCGCCCCGGCTGAAAGGGCATGCGGCCATGGTGCCCTGCGGAACACCTCCCCCGGACAAGGCGGTGTTGAAGAAGGTAACCCAATGAAGAGACTTATCCGAACCTGTATCTGGACGTCCGTGATCGTCGCCCTGGTGGGCCTCGGTTTCAAGCTCTACGTCGAGGAACAGGGCAACTTCCACGTCGTCACCCCGGGCGAGTTATACCGCTCGGGGCAGTTGGACCGGGATGAACTGAACCACTATATCCGGCGCTACCATATCCGGACCATCATCAATCTCAGGGGCAAAAGCCCGGGCGCCGGCTGGTACCGAACCGAGATCGAGGTCGCCCGAAAGGCGGGTCTGACACACCTGGACTACAATCTCTCGGCCACCAGCGAGGTCCCGCCCTCGATGCTCGACCGGATCATCGAGGCCATGCAGCGGGCCTCGAAACCGATCCTGATCCACTGCCAGGCCGGCGCGGACCGGTCCGGTCTGATCGCCGCGGTCTGGAGGTTGGCGGTCAAAAGGGACTCGCCCGCCAGGGCCTTTGGGGAGCTTTCCCCGCGCTACGGCCATTTCCCCTATTTCGGCAGCGGGACCGAGGCCATGGACAGGTCATTCCGGAAGTATGTCGCCCACGTCAAACGGTCCCGGGCCATCACCGGCACCCGGACCGGGCCACGGTAAGGTCAGGAATCGTCCCCCGGCTCGGCGGGCAGATAGACGGTGAACCGGGAGCCCTCACCCGGCTGGCTCTGGACCTCGATCCGGCCGTGGTGGGCCCTGACCACCGCCTGGACCAGGCTCAGCCCCAGCCCCAGGCCCTTTTGGGACCGGCTCTGATCGCCGCGATACAGGCGCTCGAAAATCCGCGTCAGGTCGTGGCCGGCGATGCCCGCGCCGTTGTCACTGACCTCGATCATCACTTCCGTTCCCGCAGGTGCGGACCGGAGCTCGACTCGTCCACCCTCGGGGGAGTACTTGAGGGCGTTGTCGAGCAGATTGGCCAGGACCTGGCGGACCCGGCCCGGGTCGGCGGTCACGTACAGCCCCGGTGACACCTCGGACGAGATCTCGATCCGCTTGTCCTCGGCCACGTACTGGTAGAGATCGATCACGTCGTCGATGACGGCCTTGACGTTGACCTTTTCGAGATTAAGTCTCATGGTGCCGGTCTCGGCCTCGGAGATGTCCATCAGGACGTCGAGCATGGTCACGATTCTTTCCGACTCCTCGGCGCAGTCCATCAGGGCCTCGCGAAGGGCACTCACGTCCGAGGCGGAGTCGAGGGCCGTCTCGATCACGGCCCGCTGCCGGGTGACCGGGGTCCTGAGGTCATGGGCCACGTTGTCCAGGGCGCCGCGCATCCCCGAAATCAGCAATTCGATCCGGGCCAGCATGCCGTTGAAGAGCCGGATCAGTTCATCGAGTTCGTCGCCCGTTCTCGCCGGCGGCACCCGCGAGTCCATCCGGCCCGTATCGACGCTGTGGATGGTGGCCACCAGGTCCCGAATCGGCCGCAGGGCCCGAAAGGCCAGAAAAGAACCGCCGGTGATGCCCAGCAGGATCAGGGCGACCATGATTTCGGCGAAGATACTCCGGAAACTCTCCAGGACCTCGGACCGCTCCTCGGAACTCTTGCCCACCTGCAACAGATAACCGCCTGACAGGCGGCGGCCGACGATGTCGAGGACGTCTTCCTCGTTTCTGATCTTGAAACTCAGTCGGTGACCCCGAGCACGGGCGGACATCCGTTCTATCCGGCGCAGATCGCCTTTATGCCAACCGGAGGGCAGGGTGGACCACAGGGTCCGATTATCGGGAGCGGCGACCCGGACGAAAAGGCCCACCCTCAGGTTGCCGTGGTCATCCTGGCGGACTTTCCTCAACAACCCCTCCAGGCCGCTCGTCCTGGCCCGGCGGGTGTAGTCGCTGATCCTGGCCCGGACCAGGCGGCTGTCGATTTCCTCGATGGCTGATGAAATCAGGTAGTGAGTCAGCAGGAACAGGAGCCCGGCCGAAACGATGAAGACCAACGAATACCACAGGGTCAGCCTGAAGCCGGTGGTCTTGAAAAACCGCCTACGAGGCCTTGAGGACATAGCCCACGCCTCGAATGGTGTGGATCAGCTTGCGCTCGAAGTCCCGGTCCACCTTGCTTCTCAGCCGGCAGACCAGGACGTCAACCACGTTCGTCTGGGGGTCGAAACTGTAGTCCCAGACGTGCTCCAGGATCATGGTCTTGGAAACGACCTTTTCGGCGTTGCGCATCAGGTATTCCAACAACGAGAACTCGCGGGGCTGCAGGTCGATCTTGTTTCCGGAACGGACCACCTCCCGTTTGAGAAGATCGACGGACAGGTCCTCGAAGGCCAGACTGACCGGCTCGACCGTGCCCGAGGACCGTCTGATAAGGGCCTGAATCCGGGCCAGGAGTTCGGAAAAGGCAAAGGGCTTGGTCAGGTAGTCGTCGCCGCCGGTCTGCAGCCCCTTGACCCGGTCGTCCACGGTCCGCTTGGCGCTGAGGATGACCACCGGGGTGTTGATCTGGTGCCGTCTCAATTCCTGGATCAGACTCAGGCCGTCCAACCGGGGCAGCATCAGGTCGATCACGGCCGCGTCATAGGGCTCGGTCAGGGCCAGGCCGAGGCCCTCTCTCCCGTCCGCGGCGTGATCGACCGCGAAACCGGCTTGTTTCAGTCCCTGGACGATGAAGGCGGCGATCTTGTCGTCGTCCTCGACCAGTAACAGCCGCATCTTCAGGCCTCCTCTGGGCGTCGCTTCTCGTCGAAGCATCGGTCCTTGGCGTCCTAGGTGGTCAGCTTCCGTACTTATATCGCCCGGCCAGCCGATCGGCAAGGGCCTCGCGGCCAACGGCCACTGGAACCCGGGGGAAGTTGCCCCGAGGTCATCGCCCGGCCTTGGCGTCCCGGCCATGGCCGCCCAGGACCATCAACAGGGCGGGGAGCACGATCAGCACCAGGGGCAGTTGCACCAGGAGTCCCGAAATAATGGCTATGGCCAGGGGTTGCTGCATGGCCGCGCCCTGTCCCATACCCAGGGCCAGGGGCATCAGGGCCAGGATGAAGGCGAAGGTGGTCATGGCGATGGGCCGCATCCGATTTTTCCCGGCGGCGATCAGGCGGCTCAGGCCGTCGCTCTCGCCGCCCGAGTCAACATACTCCGAGTAATAAAAGATGGCCACCTCGGTCACGATCCCGACCACCATGGTCATGCCCATCATGGCGGTTATGTTCAGCTCGGTGCCGGTGACCAACAGGCCGATGAACACCGCCGCCATGGCCGTCAGGGTCGTCAGCAGCATGGCCACGGCCACCCGAAAGCTTTCGTAAAGAAACAGCAGGAGCACGAACACCAGCACCACCGCCGAGCCGAACACGATCATCAGGCCCCGGAAGGCCAACTGCTGCTGGCGATACAGACCGCCCAATCGATAGTAAACCTGCCCGGGCAGGAGACCGGGCCGGCGCAGCACCTTTTTGACCTGGGCCACCGTGGAACCCAAGTCGCGGCCGCTGATCCGGGCGGTCACCGCCACCATGCGCTTCAGGTCCTCGCGCATGATCTCGGCCTGGCCGGTGATCACCTGGAGCCGGGCCACCCTTTTCAGGGGGAACAGGTGCCCGTCCGGCGCCCGCAGGCGCAGGTTCTCGAGCCTCCTGATGCTGCCGCGCAGGTCGCTGGGTATCCAGACCCTCAGGCCCACCATCTTGGGTCCCCGCTGCACCCGGGTGGTGACCACGCCGGTCAGATAGGCCTGGATGATGTTGGTGATCGCGTCCGGGGCCAGGCCCTCCAGCCTTGCCTTGTCCCGGTCCACCCGGATGGACAGCGAGTCGCCGGCCAGCACGATGCCGTTCCGGACGTCCACCACCCCGGGTATCCGAGCGATGGCCGCCGCCACCTTGGGGGCCAGACGGGACAGCAGGGCGCCGTTGTCGGAGAAGAGCTTGATCTCGATGGGCTGGGGCACGGCGGTCAGGTCGCCGATCAGGTCCTCCATGAGCTGGGCCATTTCAATGTCCAGCCCGGGCACCGAGTGCTGGACCCGGCGGCGCACCTCGGCCATGACGCGCCTGATGTCCCTCCGGGGCGGGGGCCTGAGGCGCACGAAAAAGTCGCCCGCATAGGCCTCGATGAGACCGCCACCGAGTTGGAGGCCGGTGCGCCGCGAGTAGGTCTTCACCTCGGGTATCTTTCGCAGAATGGCCTCGACCTGCCTGACCAGCCGGTCGGTCTCCCTCAGGGAAGTCCCCGGTGCGGCCCGGTAGTCCAGGATGAACCCCCCCTCGTCCATGGGCGGCATGAAGCCCGAGCCGACGTGGCGATAGGCCAGCCAGCCGCCGACCAGCAGGGGCAGCACCGCCAGGAGCACGATCCACGGCCGCGCCAGCCCCCGGCCCATCAGGCCCCCGTACATCCGGTGAAACCACCGGGTCAGGCCGCCGCCCTCGGGCTGCTCCGCGTCCCGCTGGCGAAGCAGATGCGCCGCCAGGAGGGGAACCGCCAGCCAGGCCACGAAAAAGGAGATGGCCAGCCCCGCGGCCATGGTGATCGACAGGGCCTTGAAAAAGGCGCCCGTCACCCCGGAAAGGAAGGCCAGGGGGGCGAAGATGATGACCGTCGAGGCGGAAGAGCCCATCAGGGGGCGGGTGAACTCGTTGGCCGCGGTCAACACCAGACGGCGGTACTCCCCGCCCTGGCGCAGGCGTCGAACCACGTGCTCGATCATCACGATGGCGTCATCGATGATCAGTCCCACCGCCGCGGCCATGCCCCCCAGGGTCATGATGTTGAAGCTCATCCCCAGCACCGACAGCAGCAGGATCGTGGCGGCCAGGACCATGGGCACGGTGAAGAAGGCGATCAGCGTCACCCGCCAGTTGCGCAGAAATACGAGGAGCACCAGGGAGGCCAGGATCACCCCGATGATCACCGCGTCGCGCACGCTGCCCGCCGAGGCCAAGACCAGCCGGCTCTGGTCGTACCAGTTGGCCACCTTGACGCCCCGGGGCAGGCGCTTTTCCAGTTGTTTCAGCCGGGCCGCCGCTTCACGGGCGATGCGCACCGTGTTGCCGCCGGGCTGTTGATAGACCTGGAACAATACCGCCTGGCGGCCGTCGGCCGTGACCCTGGTCCAGCGCGGCGCCTGGCCCCTGATGACCGTGGCCACGTCATCCAGTCGGACCACCCCGCCCGCGCCCGACCGGAGCACGGTTTGGCCGATCTGGGCGAAGCGGTTGAACTGGGTGTCCGAGACGACCAGGTACAGTTTGTTGTGCTCCTCGAGCCGTCCCACGGCGGTGATGACGTTGGCGGCCGACAGGGCCTTGGCCACGTCGTCCAGGCTCAATCCGAAGGAGTCCAGGCGGGCCGGGTCAACCATGACCTGGTACTCGGCCACCGCTCCCCCCAGGACCCCCACCCGGGCCACTCCGTTCACGGCCGAAAGGACCGGCCGGATCTGGTACAGGGCGATGTCGCGCAGTTCCACCTGGGACAGGGTCGCCGAGGTCAGGCTGTAGCCCAGCACGGGAAAAACGGTGGGGTCCATCCGGCGCACCCGGAAGCGGGTGCCCGCGGGGAGGTGGGGCATCACCTGGTTGATCGCCGACTCCACCTGCAGCATGGCCTTGACCATGTCCAGGCCCCAGGCGAAGTTGATGGAGATGTCCGCGCTGCCCCGGCTGGTGGTGCTGCGCACCCGGGTGACCCCGGGCACGGCCCGGACCGCCTCCTCCACCGGCCAGGTGACCTGAATGGCCATGCGCTCGGCCGGCCGGTCGCCCGCGTCCAGGTTCACCACCACCCGGGGGAAGCTGACCCGGGGAAACAGACTCACCGGCAGGCTGAAGGAACGGACCGCCCCGGCCAGGGCAAAGGCGGTGAGCAGAAACAGGATCGAACGGCGATGGCCAAAGGCCCACTCGGCCAGTTTCATGGCACCGTCTCCACCTTGACGGCCATGTGGTCGCTGACCTGGCTGTTGCCGACGACTATCACCGGCTGGCCTTCCGAGATTCCCGGTCCCACCACCTGAACCTGCCGCGAGTTTTCCAGACCCTTGCGCACCAGACAGCGGACCGCGCGGCCGGCCTTGACCGTGAAGATCTCGTGGCTGCCGTCCTGACAGGGCAACACCGCGGCCGGCGGCACCCACAGGCCCTGTCGAGAGGCCACCACGAACCGGCCCTTGACGTATTCGTTCAGCCACAGGGACCGGTCCGCCCGGTCGGGTCGCACGTAAACGCTGACCAACCGGGTCCGGGGGTCCACCTGATGGGTTATCAGGCTCACCCTGCCCGAGACGGAGCGGACCGAGGCCTTGTCGATCGGCCACAGCCTTACCGGCTGGCCTATCCGCATCAGGCCGACGTCTTCGCGCTCGATGCCCAGACGCACCACCAGATCGGCGCGGCCGATGGTTTCGACCATCGTCTTGCCCGCCGGGACCAACTGGCCGGCCTGGACCATCACCCGGCTCACCACCCCGGGGGCCCGGGCGCGGATTATCCGGGGCCGGCCGGCGCCTTCCCGCTCGAGGCTCTTCAGGTTCAATTCCGCCGCGTTCAGGTTCCGCCTGGCCCGCAGCACCTGCTGGCGGGTCACCATGCCCAGTCTCATCTGCCGGCGCAGCAGGGCCAGTTCCTGCCGGGCCGAGTTTCGTTGGCTTCTGGCGTGGGCCAACCGTAAGGCGGTGGGGGGGCTGGGGGCCAGCTCGATCAGGGGGGAGCCGGCCCGGACCTCCTGGCCGGGGACGGTCAGGACCCGGCTGATGCGGGTCTCATAGGGCAGGCTGAACCGCCGCCCCTTGCCCTGGGCCGCCACCACGCTGCCGTAAGCGGTGAGGTGGGCGGCGATCCGGCCCCGCTTGATGGTGGCCACCCGGACGTGGGCCACCGGATCGGTCCCCTGGACCTGGTTCCGTGGGACGACGGGTCGGACCTCAGGAGCCCGGCTCTGGGCGTACCAGAATCCCAGGGCCGCGCCGGCGGCGACCAAGGCCAGGGAGGCCAGGCCCAGGCCGGTCCATACTCTCGCCTTCACCGCCGTCCTCCTTGCTGCGGGCTCCGGGCCCGGGCCGCAGCCAGATTGTAAAAACCGCTGGCCAACTCGAGCGCGATCCGGCTGGCCGCGAGCTGCCCCTTCAACTTGATCACCTCCAGACGTTTTTGGGTCAACTGGTCGAGAATGCCGTTGTAGGCGACCCGGCTGATGAAATTTTTTTGGAGGGCCTGGCGGTAGTTTCGTTCAAGCCGTTCCAGGTTGCGCCGGGCGGCCAGGGCCGCGGCAACCTGCCGGTTCAGGTTGTTGATCGCGCCCAGAAACTGCGCCACGTCAGACTTGGCCTGGGCCACCCGGTCCACGTACTCGTCAAAGAGCCTCTGCCGGGTGGCCCGCTCCTGGGCGATTTTGGCCTGGTTGCGGTCGAATATGGGCAGGCTGATGCTGATGGCAAAGCCGGTGGTGACCAGATGGCTGGTGTCACTGATCCTGGTCAGCCCCAGGTTGATCCGGGGGAACTGGTTCAGGACGGCGGCGTGCACCGCCGCCTCCTGACTGGCGTATCCCCGGCGCAGGGCCACCAGGTCCAGACGCCTCTTGGCCAGTCCCCGCAACAGCTGCGCCGCGGTCGGGGGCCGCAGTCGCCGGGGCAGTTTGATACCTCGCTGCAGGCGCACGGAGCCGGTCGGGGGCAGGCCCAATAGGCGCCGCAGCTTGAACCGATCCTGGTCTGCCTGCTTTTGGAGGGCCAGAAGCCGGCCGTGGGACTGGTCACGGAGGGCGGCCACGGCGGCCAGGTCACCCGCGGTCATGAGGTGCCTGGCAACCTCCCGGCGCACCAGGGCCAATCGACGGGTCAGACGCAGTTCGGCCTTTCGGACCAAGGCGATACGGGCCTCCAGGCTGGCCAGGTGGTAAACCAACCGCTTGGCGGCCATGGCCGTCTGCCACTCTTGCCAGGCCACCTCCAGATCTATCGCCTGCAAGTGGCCCTTGGCTTTTGCCCGGCGGGCCCCACTGGTAATGAGCCGAGCCACGTCCCAGTTCAGGTTGAACCCGAAGGCGGTCGTCGTATCCAGCATCTGACCACCGGTGGGCACGTCCATGGAAAAACCCAGTTGGGGGTTGGGCAACAGTCCGGCCTGGGTCAGTTGGGCCCGGGCCACCCGGTGTCGGTCCCGCTGGGCCCGCAAGGCGGGGTTGAGCAGCACGGCCAGAACCGCCGCCTCATCAGGCGAAAGACCGTCTTTCAGGTCGATTGACAGGGGCGGCAGCAGGGGATGCCTCAGTTCCATGGCCTGCACCCGGAGCACCTTACCCGGCGGCGGACGCAGGGCCTGCTCCACCGCTGAAGGCGTCAGCGGCCGGGGCCGGTAGCTCTGACAGCCGGCCAGGCCCAGGAGCAACAGGGAGACGTTAATGGCGATGACAGTCTTCATTTGTGCCAGATCTCGTTGAAGGGAACTCAGGGCCGGCCGTCATGAACGCCGACACCGGCCGAGCGCGCCAGGTTGGCGTACCGTCCCCTGATCACCCGTCAGTTTGATTTGTCTTAGATACCCATCGAGAATGGCGGCAATCTTTCCCGATCATTACTTTTTTGAAAGGTTGATCCCTGGAGCGGATTGTCCCGGCCCCAGGTGATGTTTTATCGGAATTTGGTAATCGGTGAGGTCCTGCGGCCAACGGGTGACTCTTCCAGGTAGAAGAACCTGAACCCCATGGGGCCTCAGTCGAACTGGACTTTGCCTGCCCAGAAGTCAGGCACTCTGTTGCGAAAAGTCAATATATCGGCCCGCTCGCTTGAAGCTCCGAGTCCCGGGTTGGCTCAAGCCGGGTGAAAACCGGTCAGCCGGCCAAACGGCTTCACGCCGAGTTGAACTTAAATGTCTTTACAGTCCACCAGCGTGTTCACCACAAGTGTCGCCTGGGTGTCGTTGTGAGCATATGTCCGGTAGCTACCGTTCACTCCCATGTCGGTCCACTCGGCCATGTTGCGAATGTATAGACTGTCTCCGGTGTCTCCATCAACGACCACCGTGTTAGTGGTGTCGCACAGGCGCACTGCCTCCAGGGCACCGATGACCAGCGAATTGTCGCCGCTGCCGGTGATATCGATCCGCTCGATGTCGGTGATTTTTGTGCCGGCCCAGTCTTCAAGATCGAGCGTGACATCGGAGCCGGCTACCAGCAGGGTATCTACGCCGCTTCCCCCGTCCATCAGGCGGTCCAAGGAGCCATAATACAGCGTATCGTTACCGGCCCCGCCCCTGAGGACGTCCACACCGTCCGGGCCGCCGTCGAGGGTGTCATTGCCCAGGCCGCCGATGAGGATGTCGTCGCCGGCGGTGCCGAGCAGGACGTCATCGCCGGCGGTCCCCTGATGGGTCACCTGGCCGCGATAGTCTTGGCCAAACACCACGTAGCTCTGACCGTATTGCCAGCCATTGGGGGCCCCATAGCCTCCGATGATCAGATCCCCATAGCCGTCACCATTCACGTCACCGGCGCCGCTGACGCTATAACCAGATTTGTCGTAGGCATTGATTCCGTTGAGGGCAAAGCCGTTGGTGCCGTCCAGCGAGGACAGGTCCAGGCTCGAGCTCCAGCCGCCGCCATGACCGAAAACCACGTAGCTCTGACCGGAATCAGCGCCATTTGGATTGGCGAGGTAAGCTCCGACGATCAGGTCGGCATAGCCGTCACCGTCCAGGTCACCGGCATTGCTGACGCTGATACCGCAGCAGTCACCCCATCCGATTCCGTTGATCGCAAAGCCGTTGGCGCCGTCCAGCGAGGACAGGTCCAGGCTCGAGCCCCAGCCGCCGCTACTGCCAAACACCACGTAGCCCTGACCGGACATATTACCGGCCTGCGGGTCGGCATAATGGGCCCCGATGATGAGGTCCGAATAGCCGTCACCATTCACGTCACCGGCGCCACTGACGCTGATACCGGAATAGTCGCCGGTATTGATTCCGTTGATCGCAAAGCCGTTGGTGCCGTCCAGCGAGGACAGGTCCAGGCTCGCGGCCCAGCCGCCGCTGCTGCCGAAGACCACGTAGCTCTGACCGGAGGTTATGCCCTTCGGATCGGAATAAGGAGCCCCGATGATCAGGTCCCCATAGCCGTCACCATTCACGTCGCCGGCGCCACTGACGCTGATACCGGATTCGTCGCCGGCATTGATTCCATTGATGGCAAAGCCGTTGGTGCCGTCCAGCGAGGACAGGTCCAGGCTCGCGGCCCAGCCGCCGCTGCTACCAAACACCACGTAGCTCTGACCGGAGGCGGTGCCATTCTGGTTGGAATCATGGGCCCCGATGATCAGGTCCGAATAGCCGTCCCCATTCACGTCACCGGCATTGCTGACGCTGATACCGGATTCGTCGCCGGCATTTATTCCGTTGAGGGCAAAGCCGTTGGTGCCGTCCAGTGAGGACAGGTCTAGGCTCGCGGCCCAGCCGCCGCTGCCACCAAAGACCACGTAGCTCTGACCGGAGGCCGTGCCATTCTGGTTGGAACCAGGGGCCCCGATGATGAGGTCCCCATAGCCGTCCCCATTCACGTCACCGGCGCCACTGACGCTGTAACCGGATTCGTCGCCGGCATTTATTCCGTTGATCGCAAAGCCGTTGGTGCCGTCCAGCGAGGACAGGTCCAGGCTCGCGGCCCAGCCGCCGCTGCCGCCAAAGACCACGTAGCTCTGACCGGAGGATGTGCCATTCGGGTCGGCCCATAAGGCCCCGATGACGAGGTCCCCATAGCCGTCCCCATTCACGTCACCGGCGCCGCTGACGCTATAACCTGATCCGTCGCCGTAATTGATTCCTTTGAGCGCAAGGCCGTTGGTCCCGTCAAGGGAAGACAATTCGATCACGGGCGGCGATTCAGCGACATCCGTGATGTTGATGGTGAACTGCTCGTCGTATGTCAGCCCGCCGCTGTCGGTCACCCGCACCGTCACGTCCTGGCTCGCCGACGACTCGTGATCTAAAATTCCCGCAACCGTGAGTTCGCCGCTGTTCGGGTCAAGGGCGAACCGCCCGCCCGCGTCATCCAGCAACTGGAAGGTATGGACGTCGCCAACGTCCGGGTCCTCGGCCGTCACCACCCCCACCAGGGTGCCGATCGCCGAGTTCTCGTCAACGCTGTCATTACTCAAGAACAGGTCTGTCGGCGCCTCGTTGACGTCGTTCACCGCGATTGTGAACACCTTGTCATACGTCAGGCCGCCGCCGTCGGTCACCCGCACCGTCAGGTCATGGCTGGCCGACGACTCGTAATCCAGGGCGCCCGCAACCGTGAGCTGGCCGCTGTTCGGGTCAAGGGCGAAACGCCCGCCAGCGTCATCCAGCAGTTGGAAGGTATGGACGTCGCCAACGTCCGGGTCCTCGGCCGTCACCACCCCCACCAGGGTGCCGATCGCCGAGTTCTCGTCAACGTTGTCACTGGTCAACAAGATGTCTGTCGGGGCGGTGTCGAACAGTAATTGCAGTTGAGTCCACTCACTCCAATTGGGACCGTCCGAGGCACGAACCAAAATTGGACCGATATTGCCGACTTGTCCCTCAGAAATAATTGATACTTGCGAAAGCTCCTTGCGGGAGATACCGATGATATCACCCTCCGGCACTACCGCGCCGTTATACATGATCGCGCCCAGCCCTGCGTCATCACGAAACTGGTAGCGAGTGGGGCTCTTGCCCTCCGGGTCGGTCACCGCGAACAGGCTGGAGGCACCCACCGCCACAGTCGGGGACACGGTCAGGGGTACCGCCTCGATTGTGGGCGCCTCGTTCACGTCCCTCACGAAAATGGGTACATAATCACAAAATGTAAACCCGTTGCCGTCGTTAACCGTCACCGAGACCGTGTAACTGTCAGTCGTCTCGTAATCAAGGCCGCTGCCAACAAGGCTCACGACCCCCGTGGTCTCATTGATCGCAAACAGACCATCGAGGTCTTCCAGGCTATAGGACAAGGTAGAATGTTTCGGGGCACCCTTGACGCGGATCTCGCCCACGGTCGTGCCCGTCTCTGAGTCCTCGTACAACCAGTCGTTTTGGAGACGGATGCTTGGAGGCTGAGCCATTTTCATTTCCCTGAGAAGGTTCCAAAGGTATTTGAAAAGTTACTCTCGTGACCCCCATACAAAGGACATGGGGTCTCACCGAAGGCGTCGGCATTCTGGATCAATGACCCAGCATGCAGCCCTCTCCGGAGAGTCGTGTGCCTACCCCGACAATGTCTTGGATTCCATTGTCAGTAAAAGCAATTTTCATGCAAATTCAACCTGCCGGCATCGACGTGATCGGTTCAGATCACCAGCTTCCAGGGCCACCGCGGCAAGCCTGGATTAACCAAATGAAATAATTAGACTTATGCTGCGCCGTGCCCGACATTCTCTCCTGAAAATTCGGCTTCGAAACAATTCCTGGTGGCGACTGGAAAAATAAATTATCTCTGATTTCCATGATAGGGTACCATTTTGGATGAATTGAGTTTCAATAACGTAATCAACTGACCGGCCCCAACAGTCAAAAGTGGGTTCAAATGACGGGATTGGACAGGTTTCTCAAAAGGGTGGAGTGCCGGCGGGATATGACCTAATCGCCTGAAAAAGCTGATTTATCACTGGTGCCCGGGGAGGGAATCGAACCCTCACGGGGAAGTCCCCAGGGGATTTTAAGTCCATGGTGATGATGGCTTAACCCGTTGATATTACTGTTCGCCGTTTTGGTCTGCCTGCGGTTTGCCTGCAAAATCTAGTTTCAACATCGCATCGTAAAGGTGCTTCTGGTCGAGGACGTGGGCGTACAACAGCGTCGTTGAAAGCGACGAATGCCCAAGTATTTGCTGCACCGTGCGAAGGTCAACGCCCTTCGCGACCATGTAAGTAGCGGCCGTGTGCCGTTGCGTGTGGATCGTCGCCTTGACACCTACCTCCCGAGCCAGATCGGCCATTTTATGGGTGGCGGTGTCGGGTCGCCATTCAGGAAAGACCGGGCCAATGTCCGCCCCGATGGACCGCAACGCATCGGCCGCCGCCGGTAGCAATGGGACCAGCCGCTCCTTACCTCCC
Source organism: uncultured Desulfarculales bacterium (assembly GCA_964569795.1). Taxonomy (GTDB): domain Bacteria; phylum Desulfobacterota; class Desulfarculia; order Desulfarculales; family JAHJDS01; genus JAHJDS01. The sequence continues at coordinate 106,454 of CAZMVB010000010.1, forward strand.
TTTCCCCTGACGCGAATGGTCGGCGGATCGCCTTCAAGGTCCACGTCGCGCCATGTCAGGCCCAGGGCTTCCGAGCGTCTGACACCTGTCCACAAAACCACGGTCAAAAAGACTTGCCATGGGTGTGGGCGGGCCTTGTCCAAAAGCCGGTCAATCTCTCCGGGGCGAAGGAACTTCGGTATCTGCTGCGCCTGCCGGATTCTTATTCGTGGCCGCTTTGTAGGATAGCCCTGTTCGACGGCCCACCCAAGGCCGGCTTTCACGTGACGCAAGTAGCTGTCGATAGTGGCCGGGGTAAGCCCGTGCTCTTTCAAGATGGATCGCCAGAGAGTGATCTTGCGCTCAGTCAGGCGACTCAGTAGCGTGTTGGGGCCGAGGTCCTTACTTAGGCGGTTCCACACCACGCGATTCTTACGGGCCGTCTCCGGGGCCTTGCCGCCCCTGCAGAATTCGGCATACAGGTCTTTGAACTCGGCCACCGTGATCCGTCGGCCGGTGTCAAGCTGAACCAGACGCCCGGCCAGATATTCCCGCTCGACTTTCCGATAGACCCGCTCGGCCTTGGCGCGGTCCTTGGTCCGGGTGGACCGCTCTACACCCCGGCCAAACCGGATATACCAGAACCCGTTTGTGCGGCGGTAGAGCTTCACGTCCGTCAGATTAACCCAAGGAGTGCACGATGTCCATCGCCCGTTGCTTCTCATCAAGCGTCAGGTTGTCAGGGCCGGCCGACGCGAGTGAATCGAAATAGGCGTCAATGCTCAGCCGGTCAAAGAAATAATCGCCGCCCTCTCCCTCTCTGACCGCCAGAATTCTCCCGGCCCGGACCAAGTCCATCAACTTGTGACGGCCCAAGCTGGAGTATCTTTGAGCGGCCGGCCTTTTCAGCCAACGCGGCCAATTGGAAGATTGGTCGTTCAATTCATCACGCTGCCTCTTTCGATTCCAGCTGTCCGGCCCGCTTGGTTTCGGTCGTGGCCTTTCTGTCAGTGACATAAAGGCCCCGGTCTCTGTAAATATCTCGGGCCGCCTCTGCCAACTGCCAGCTGGCTACATCGGCGGCTATATCCAGGCGGTCCATGATCTGTCGAATATAGTTGATCGCCAGGTCCTCTTGTTGATTGGGCAGTTCTACGGAGTGCATCACGGTGCCCTCAGTTCCCGCCTCAGCCGGGGCGGCGGTTTCGTGGTTTAAATTACGAAAAGCCATGTTCGGGCCGTTCCAGGCGAGTAACGCCGTACCGGTCCGACCGTGTCGATTTTTTCGGACTATCGCCTCGGCTGCGTCACCCCACAGTGAATCGGGGTTGTAGAGCCGGTCCCGATACAACATCAGGACCAAATCGGCGTCCTGCTCGATGTCCCCAGACTCTCGAAGATCGGCCAGGACCGGCCGGGAGTCTTTCCTGGTTTCCGGGGCGCGGTTGAGTTGACTCAGGGCCATGACCGGGACGCCAAGTTCTTTCGCCAGGGATTTCAGGCCATGGGCGATTTCCCCGACCTCAAGGTGTCGTTGGTCCCTCCGGCGGATCACCCCGTGAACGAGTCCAACATGGTCCACAACTACCAGTGCAAGGCCCCGCTCGGCTTGTAAGCGGCGAGACCTGGCCCGGATCATGGGCACGGTCAGGGACGGCGAGTCGTCAATGTACAGCGGGCAGTTTTCCACCAGGTCCCGGGATGCCTCGACCCGGCGTTGTTCGTCCGGTGTCAGACCACCGTTTGTCATCCGGCAGTAAGGCACGTCCGCGCCCTCGGCCACGATCCGGCCGACCAATTCGGCGCGGGTCATTTCCAGGGAAAAGTAGGCCACCGGCCCGACACTACAGGCGATCCGCCAGGCGGCCCCGTTGGCCAAAGCCGTTTTCCCGACACCAGGCCGGGCGGCGACAACCACCAAGTGGCCCGGGCGCATTGGGCCGGTGATGCTGTCCAGGGCGGGGTAACCGAAGTTGACCAGACCGTTACTGTTCCCGCCGGCCTCGACCTCGGCCATGACCTCGGGCCAGGAGTCCTCAGCAAGGACCAAGCCTCCTCGGGCGGCGGTCCGGGCGGTTAATCCCATGACCAGGGCTTGGGCCTGGTCTAATGCGGTTCATCCCCGCGCCCGCGGGGAACTCTAAACAGGGGCAGGTCACCCGGTTGGATCGGGAAGGTTGGCCCCCTTTGAGCCGGCCCATGGACATGACGGGCCCAGCAGGCAGGCCCATACGTCTTTATTGTTTTCGTACCGATGAGGGGTTGATGGTTGAGCTCATCGAACAAGCGGATTGATGGCACGTATTCAAGTCGTGGTTGCGAAGAGCAGTTTTTGGGTACTTGGGTAGCTTGATTTTGGTAGGGCAGATGCCCGGTAATATAGGGTAATATAGGAAGTGTTTTGTGAAGGGTTTAGGCTTGACAGTAGATAATGGTTCAGCCCCCGGCCACGGCCGGGAAAATGGCAACGAAGTCTCCATCGGCCAGAATAGTGTCCAGACCGAGCGGCAAGTGACGATAGTGCCTACCGTTTAGCAGAATCTGTACACCCGGTAGCTCGTGATCGGCTTCAAGGCCAAGTGGCAGGTCTAGGCATAAAGTTCCGAATCGGTCCGTCAACCACTGCACCACGTCTCTAATGGAGGCCTGGCCGAGGTCCAGCCAAAGTTCGTCCAGGTTGTCCATGGCTTCCTTGATCGAAAAAAAACATTTGACCCTAATCCTCATACCTGGCGTCCTTCAACCCATCAGACCCAACCGGCTTAAAAGGACGCCCAAGGCCTTGACGCTGGGGGAATCGACCGGCAAATCGATGGTCGGCCGGCCCTCGAGATCGAATTGGGCCACGCCCGGATCGACCGGTACCACCCCCCACAACTCAAGTCCCATCACTTCGGCGTGACGCCGTAAGGGATCAATATCGCTCCCTGCCCGGTTGATCACCAACCCGGTGCGGTAATCGGCCTGGACGCCGTATTTGCGAGCTATTTCCTGGAGGTAACCGGCCGTGCGCAGGCCCTTCAATGTGGCGTCGGAGACCATGACCAGGGTGGTGATGGCCCCGATCACCCGGCGGTTGATCTGCTCGATGCCCGCCTCGCAATCTATGACGGTCACGTCGTAGTTCTGGGCCATGGACTCGATGCCGTACTTCAACAGTTCGTTCAAACCACAGTAACAGCCAGGCCCCTCGGCCTGACCCACGACCAATAGGTCTATTCCATTCACCTCCAGAAGGGCTTCTTCGATGATCACGTCGCGGATATGCCTGTCTCCGATGCGCCTCCTCTCGTCCGGATCTTCGATCAGGCGGTGTCTTATCTGGCCGACCGTCTTTTCCGGCTCGGCTCCCAGGGAATAACACAGGCTGACGGGGGGGTCGGCGTCGACGGCCAACAGGCGTTTCCCACGCTCGGCCAACAGCCAGGCTATGATCGAGGCCACGGTCGTCTTGCCGGCGCCCCCCTTGCCTGCCACGGCGATGACCTCCCGGGCGGACATTGCTTGTCCGACATTCACGCTGGCCTCCGGTGTGGCGCCACAGCGAGCCGGGGTGCCCTTGTCCCGGCACTTTGCTGGCGCTCGAGTCTCTCCTTGGCGAACAGGGCCGCCCCCAGTGCGCCCACGATCTGAGGGTCCACCTGGGTCAGCTTGACGACCTCCACCTCCAAAGTCTCGCCCAATCCCTGGAGGACCGCTGGATTCTTGGCCACCCCGCCGGTCATGGCCACCTTTTTGCGCACGCCGACCTTCCTGGCGAGCTTGCTGATCCGTTCGGCCATGGCCCGGCTTATCCCGGCAGCGATGTCGGCCTTGGCCTGACCGTCGTTGATCATGCACATCACATCGAATTGGGCCATGACGGTGCACAGCTTGGTGATGGCCACCGGCGCCGTGGCGCCAAAGGCCATCGGCCCCAAGTCCTCGAGTTCGACGCCCAAGACTTTGGCCATGTTCTCCAGGAAACGGCCCGTGCCGGCCGCGCACTTGTCGTTCATGGTGAAGTCGGCCATGAAGCCCAGCTTGTCGACTCGAATCACCTTGCAGTCCTGTCCACCGATGTCGATCACCGTACGGACCTCGGGGTCGGCCCAGTGGGCCCCCCGGCCGTGGCAGGAGATCTCAGAGATGCTGCTTTGGGCAAAGGGTATCTTACTGCGGCCGTACCCGGTACTGACACAATAGTCGATATCGTCATGACCCAGGCCGGCCAGTTTCAGGGCCCGGTCCATGACCTCTTGGGCCGTTTGCTCCGGCCGGGGCCGAACCCGCATGATATCGTAGGCCAATATGGCGTCGTCCTGGACGATCACCGCTTCGCCTGACAGGGACCCCACGTCACATCCGGCGACTATCATCTAGTTCGCTACCTCCCGCTTGTCGACCGCCAATAGAGCAGCGCCAATGGCCCCGATGAGTTGGGGATCAACTTCCAGGGCGGCGGAATCGACGCCCAGTTTGTCCTTGATGGTCGCCACCACTCCCTGGTGCTTGGACACCCCGCCGGTCAGGACCAGGGCCGGTTCGACCCCCAGCCGGCGGGCGGTGGTCGCCGCGCCTGATCCGATGGAAAAGGCGATCCCGGCCACGATGTCGGCCACGTCCGCCCCATCGTTGACGTGGGAGACGATCTCGCTCTCACCGAACACGGCGCACTGGCCGCTGATATGGGCTCGCCCGCGGGCCGCCAGGGACACCGGCCCCATCTCCTCGACGGCCAACTCCAGGGCCTGGGCGGCCAGTTCGAGATAGAAGCCGGTGCCCGAGGCACAGCGGTCATTGGTCCGGTACTCGACTACCCGGCCGTCGGCGTCCAGTCCGAGAACCGTGGTGCTGAGTCCGCCCAGGTCGAGGATGGTCCGCACCTCGGGCGCGGCCCACTTAGCGCCTCGGGCCAGGCAGTTGATCACGGTCAGGGGACAATGGTCAAAGGGGATGTATCTTCGCCCCCAACCGGTCCCGCCCACCAGGTCGACCTGATCGATCCTCAAGTCGGCCCCGGCCAGAGCCATTTGGCGCGATTGCTCTGCCGCCTCGGCCAGACGGCCCTCGTTGGGGATCACCGCCCAGCCGACCAGCCGGTCGTCAATGACGACGGCCGTCTTGGTGGCCAGGGCCCCCAGATCGATTCCCAGTAGGTTCATCCACGCTACTCCCGTGGTGCCTTTCCGAAGACATGTCAGGTCAAAATAATCTCACAGTGTCTCGAAAAATTCGTCCATGATCCGCCTCAGTTCGGCCGGCGGGGTGAACCGCTTGTCGAACATGTCCATCTCGAAGCGCAGTGTCGGCACTCCGGTCTCTTCCTTGATCCTGTCGGACAACAGCTTGTTCAGGGCCCAGAAATGCTTGCAGGCCATGTGTCCGCCCAGGATCAGGGCGTCGGCCTTGTAGGCCTTGACGATGTTGAGGAAGTCATTGATCCAGATGTCGGAAAAGCCCATGGTCTGGCGTCCCATGGGCATCTGCATCATCCGCCAGGCCAGGCCCTCGATCATGGTTTCGATACTGGTCGTGTCCACTAGGCCGGTATCCGGCGGAAAGTAGGTCAGGGTATCGGCGATGTAGGTCACGCCGTGGGTGTCCTCAAGCCAGTCGAATAGCGGCAGGTCGTAGCACTCCCAGGTGTAGCCGAAGGTCGCCCGGCGTTCGGTCATCCCCTCGGGGATGACGCCCCGGCCCGAATCCACCCGGGCCTTGACCTCGTCATGGAGGGCCTGGAAGTAGGACACGGCCATGGGGGTGCCGATCTGGGTCAGAAAGATCGTGTCCGCCGGCCGGTGCCAGCCGGTGTCCGGGCAGGGGTGGGCCTTCTTGAGTTCCTGGACATCGAGGTAATATCGCATCAGGTCGTTACCCAGGGTGCAGTACTCCCGGAGACGGTCCTCGTCCAGGATGTGGCCGGTCAGCTTCTCCAGCTGCTCGATCATCCGCTTGATCTCGCCGATCATCCAGCGGAGGCCCCGCTCGTTGCGGTAGTAGGGCGTCTCCAGGACGATCAGGGGCACTTGGAGGTAGTGGGCCGTCCACTCGTAGAGCCGGTTGCTGGCGTCGCAGGGGGCCGACGACTTGATGATCATGTCCGGGCGGGGCACGATCCCCTGGAGCAGGTAACCGGCCGTACCTTTCTGGGTCGAGCATAGGTGGTCGGGATAGCCCTCGGCCTCGATGGTGTCCACCGCTCCCTCGGCCCCGTCGATGTACAACGCCGAGGACAAACCGCACAGAACCTCGTAGCAGATCGGCACCACGTCCAGGGCCATCATGATCTCGACGCTGATGGGAAAGTAATGGTAGCAGGCCGGCTTGCCCGAATCGAGCTCGGCGTTGACCCAGTCGACGTAGGCCATGATGTTGTTTACAAAGGCGCTGGCGGTGGTCCGGTTCTTGTCTTTGAGAATGGTGTCGATCAGGTCCGGCTGGACCATGTCGAAGTTGGTCTGGTAGTGCTCCGGCAATATCTCGCGGACCACTTCCCGGCCGCCCCAGTCGTCGAGCCTGGTCAGCCCCTCCTGACCGAGAATGAAGTTGGCCAGTTCCCCGGTCAGTTTCCAGTTGTCCAGGATGGTCCGGTCCTTTCGATCGGTCATGGCACTTACCTCCGGGCGATTCTTTCCATGAAGGCCTCAACCCTGGTTTTGAGCCGGCCCACGTCAGACAATATGTACTCCCTTTCCAAAACCAGGACTGGGATGCCCTTTTCCTCGAGTTCGTAGGCCAGCATGGTGCTGTCAACGGCGTGGTTGTCGCAGAAGACGATTTTCTGGAGGATCACCCCGTCCACGTCGGCGCCCCGGGCCAGGCCCTCGGTGAAGGCCAGTCGGTTCTCGAACTCGTTCATCATCCGGGGACAGGGATTGTGGTAGTAGTAGCGCCGGGCGATGGCGGTCAGGGGGTCGCCGTCCTCCTCGACCGGGTTCATGAAGTGTCGCGATCCGAAGCACAGCGAGTCGGTGACCACGACGCCGCCCAGGTCCTCGATCACGTCCATCAACTGGGGATCGTCCAGGGCCGAGCCGCCGACCATCAGCCGGGCCGTGTAGTCGGTCCGGCCGCTGCGGGCCTTGATCTCATCTAAGGCCGCCTCCAGCAGATGGTTGTACCTTTCCCGCGGCATCAGCCCGGCGGCCAGCAGGATGCTCAGGGCCTCGCCCCCGCTGACCGGCACCGCCTCGGCCCGGCGCAGGCCGTACAGTTCGGCGATCAGTTCCCGGCTTCGGTTGTAGACCTGGATCGACTCGGCCAGGTCGGCGTTCGAGCAGCGCCGCCCGAAGTTGTTGGCCAGGCTCTCCTTGAAGTTGAATACCTCGTCCCGGTACCACTCGAATCCGGCGTCGTAGATCGAGTGGGGCACGGTGACCATGTATTGATATTCGGTGGCCGGGATGTGCTTCTCCCAGATCTCGTAGATCCGACGGATCTGCTCGCAGCCGTTGAGCAGGCAGAAGCCGTCCAGGAAATCGTATTTTCCTCCCAGGCCGGCCTGGAGGATACATCGGGCGAAGGTGCAGTTGAAGCGGTGCATGTAGACGTCGGCCAGGCCGGTCTCGGTCTCGCCCCGGGCCTCGACCCGGTAGGGAAACAGCCCCGTGGCGTGAATGATCTCCTCGGGCACATAGCCGCAGGCGTACCCGACGACCCGACCCCCGTCCTCTCTCCATTTCCGGACGTAGGGATTCTCGGTCCGGGCGGGCAGTTGCAGCAACTCGTCAAGTGCGCTCATCGGTCGCCTCCCAAACTTGATTTAAGCCTCCGGGACGTGGGGTCAGCGGCCCAGTTTGGCCAGTTCCTCGTCCCGAAGGCTTTTCTTGAAGAGCTTGCCGGTCACCGTCTGGGGGAGCGAGTCGCGGAACTCGATCCACTTGGGCACGGCGTAGGCCGCCAGTTTTTCGGCGCAATGGGCCCGCAGGTCCTCGGCTAGGCCGCCGGGATCGTGCCCCTCCCGGACGACGACAAAGGCCTTGACCCGCTCGCTGCCGGGCCGGTCCGGATCGGGCAGGCCGATGGTCACCGCCTCGGCCACGGCCGGGTGCTCGAACAGCACCTCGTCCACCCGGGTCGAGTAGACCTTGTTGCCCGAGACGTTGATCATGTCCTTGTTGCGGTCGACCAGAAAGAAGTAGCCGTCCTCGTCCATCAGGCACAGATCGCCGGTGGGCAGCCAGCCGTCCTTCAGGCCCCGGCCGGGCTCGGGCCAGTAGCCCTTCATCACCTGGGGCCCCTTGATCTGGAGTTCGCCGACGGCGCCGGGCGGGACATCTTGGCCGGTGGCCTCGTCGACCACCCGGACGTCCGTGTCGGCCACGGGCACGCCGATGGAGCCCGTCTTCTCGAAGGGCATGAACCCGGTCACCTTGGCGAACGACGACAGGTTGAAATGGGTCAGCGGTCCGGTCTCGGTCAATCCGTAGGCCTCGGTGATGGGCATGCCCGTCCGCTGCTTGAACTGCCGGGCCACCTCCGGGGGCAGGGGTGCCGCGCCGGAGGCGAAGGTGGTGTTGGTCCGGCCGATCTTCAGGTCGATCAACCGCATGTACTGGGTCGGCACCAAGGGCGCCAGGAACGGCCGGCTGCCCTTGAGGTGGGCGGCGATGGCCTCCATGTCCCGGGGGTCGGGGATGAGGATCATCTGCAGGCCCCAGTGGACCGAAGCCCTGATCGACCAATGGCCGTAGGAGTGAAAGGTCGGGATGCCGATCAGGATGGACGCCTTGGCCTGGATGCCGTCCTGCAGCGGCCCCAAGGCCCAGGGCAGCGACTGGATGGTGTTGGCCACCAGATTGCCGTGGGTCAGCATCACCCCCTTGGGACGGCCGGTGGCCCCGCCGGTGAACACCAGCAAGGCCAGGTCCTCGGCCGGGTCCAGGTCGACCGGCTCGGGTTCGGGCCTGGACCCGGCGATGACCTCCCGTAGGGCCAGCACCCCGTTTACTCGCGCCGGCTCCCCTTCCTGGGGTGAGAAGTCGGACAGCGCGGTGACGATGATCGTCTCCAGGCCGGTGTCGTCTTTGATCGACTGGACCAGGTCCAGGGAGGTGTCGAGGCAGATGACGATCCTGGCCCCGGACTCGCCGATCTCCCAGATCAGGTCATGGCCCTTGTGGAGCAGGCTGCAGGGCACGTGGGCCGCGCCGGCCTTCTGGATGGCGTAGTCGGCGATGACGAACTGGGGCGAGGTGGGCAGGATGGTGGCCACCTTGTCGCCCTTGCTGACGCCCAGGCCCTGCAGTCCGGCGGCCAGGCGGTCGACCTGGTCCTTGAGCTGGGCGTAAGTCAGCTTTCCGCCCCGGTAGGCGCAGGCCGGGCGGGAACCGTGGCGGGCGGCAGTGGCGTCCAGGAGATCGAACAGGGTGCCCCGGGGATAGGGCGCCATGGACTTGGCGAGCTGAAAGGGGCCAAGCTGGTATTTGGCGGTCCAGGGCCGGTCGGCGTAGCCGCTCATCTCACCTGGCTCCAATCCGCGTGGCCGCGTCGGCCAGGTCCAGTTCGGTCAGCTTGGCCGCCCTGGGCCTGCCGCCGGCGTCCCAGCCGCGATATTGGTAATAGGCGTCCAGCAGCGGATCGAGATCGACCACCAGACCGGCGGCCGGGCCCTCGGCCATGGGCTCGGCCAACAGTCGCCGGGGCAGGGTGTCGTCGGCCCGGGTCAGGCCCTCGCGGACGTTGAAGCACCGGGCCAGGTTGACGATCCGCTCGCCGCCCCTTCGGAATTCGGCCTCGTCAAAGCCGTCCCAGCCGGTGGCCGCGGCGATGAGCGGCACCACGTCCTCGGCCATCAGGGCCATGCCCATGAACTTGCAGGCCCCCACGGCGTCGAACACCGTCAGGGCATCCTCCAGGTCCTTGACTACCTTGGCCTCGGCCGGGCTCTCGACCAGGCAGTCCTCGATGGCGCTCTCCTCGACGATCAAAAAGGGGATATCCAAGAACGTCGGCCCCTGGACGTAGGCGGTAATGTGATCGCCGCCCCGGTTGGCCGCGGCAAAGCCCAGACCGGTGATCTTGGTCGCCCGGCAGTCGTAGGCCGGCAGTTCCAGTCCCTTGACCTGCATGGCGAAGTCCTCGCTACCACCGCCCACCCGCCGGGCCGCCAGACGCGAACCCTCGGCCAAGAGGGCCCCCAGGCCCTGGCGGCGGGCGATCTTTTCTACCAGGTCGATTACGGCGTCGGCGTCGCCGAAGCGCAGTTCCCGGCCCTCGTAGTCGGCGGGGGAGAGCAGTCCCTTTTCAAAACACTCCATGGCCCAGGCGATGGTGCTGCCGGCGCTGATGGTGTCCAGGCCCAGTTCGTTGCACTGGATATGGGCCTTGGTGATGGCCTCCAGGTCACGAACGTCGCACATCGGACCAAAGGCCCCGACGCTCTCATACTCCGGTCCCTCGCCCCGGCAGACGTACTTGCCCGTCTTGACCTCGGACAGCCGGCCGCAGGCGATGGGGCAGGCGAAACAGGCCTTCCGGCCCGTCAGGATCTTCTCATTGATGGCCGGGCCATTGATCCGGTCGGTGTAGTCGCATGACCCGGACTGCCAGTTGCGGGTGGGCAGTCCGCCCTTGACGTTGACCAGGTCCAGGACCATGTCGGTGCCGTAGACTTCGAGGGTCATCTTTAACAGGCTCTCGCCGACAAAGTCACCGGCCCGCCTGGCCGCCTCGGCGAAGGCCTCCATGTCAGCCACCTCAATCTTGTGGTTGCCGCCGCAGGCGACGGCCTTCAGGTTCTTCGAGCCCATGACCGCCCCCAGGCCGCAGCGGCCCAGGGCCCGGTGGACGTCGTTCATGATCGCCGCGTACTTGACCAGGTTCTCGCCACCGACTCCGATGCAGGAGACGTTGGTCTTTTTACCATGGCGTTCCCGGATGGCCCGGGTAGTCTCGGTCACGCCCCGGCCCCACAGGTCATCCGCCGGCCACAGCTTGGCCCGACCGTCCTCGATGGATAGATAGACCGGCTCGGCGGCCCGGCCCTCGACGATGATCCCGTCAAAGCCGCTCTTTTTCAGGGCCAGGCCGAACCGCCCGCCGGAATTGGAAGAGCCCCAGAAGCCGGTCTGGGGTGACTTGGCCACGGCCGAGAAACGCCCGGAACTGGGCGACACGGTCCCGGTCAAGGGCCCGGTCATGTAGATCAGCTTGTTGTCCGGGCCCAGGGGATCGGCACCCGGGGCCAGCTCGTCAAACAGGTACTTGGTGGCCAGGCCATTGCCCCCCAGGAACAGGCGGGCGTCCTTGCGGGAGATGTCTTCCGCGGCGGTCGAGGTGTCGGTCAAGTTCACGCGCAGCACCCGGCCGATGAATCCGTACATGGTCGTTCCCCTAGTCGTCGTCCCGGGAGATGATTGCCCGGGCCATCCGGAGCAGCTTGAGTAGATTGCCGCCGGCCTTGATCTTGCCCGTCAGCAATGCCCGGATCGGCCCGGTCTGGCCGGAGATGACCTCGGACAGTCCCTCGAAGTCACCGGCCAGTCGGGCCGAGGGTTTTTCGATAACATCGTTCTGGATGGCCAGCTCGCCTAGCTCGAAGAGCAACGTCACGCTCACGCCGGCGCCTGTCTCGGTAATCGCCAGTGAGCCCTTGATCCCGGACGCGGCCCGCCGGACCTCGGCCTTTTCCAGATTCTGGTCCAAAAGAGACTTAACGGTCCAGCCCAGGCCGTTCAAGTCCTCACTCAACACCTTGACTTCGTCCATGACGATCGGTCCTACATCTGGCGGATATAACCCTTGCCCAGGACGTTGATGCCCAGGCCCATGGCCTTTAGGAAACGCGACCGCAACAGGTCGCTCATCAGCGCCTTCTTGACCGGCGGCAGCCTCAAAAAACCGCCGACCAGGGGCCGCATGACCCGGTGCGTCAGACCCTGGGGATCGTCGAAGATCTGATTTTGAAGAGTGCCCCGTTCCAGGCACTGGAGGATCACCCGCTCGAAGGTGGTCTCGGGGTGTATGACCCTGGGGTGGCGCTCGTGAAGCTTGATCGATCCGGTAGGGCACTTCAGGCCGCAGACCCCGCAGCCGAGACAAAACGACTCGTCCACCAGGGGCTGCTTTTTCTTCTTCTTCCCGTTGATCACCACGGGCTCGTCCAAAAGCTGCGTCTCGATGGCCTGGATGGGGCAGGCCTGGGCGCACTTACCGCAGCCGTTGCAGGTCGCCTGGTCCACCTGGGCGATCAGGGTCGAGGTCACCAGGGTGCTGGTCAGGCCGTGCTTGTTGAAGCCGTCCATGATCCCGCAGCAGCAGCCGCAGCAGTGGCAGACAAAGGTGATCCGTTGCCGGACGTTGTCCGCGCAAAAGACCAGGCCCAGTTCCTTGGACCGGGCGAAGATGTCCCCTATCTCGGCCTGGTCGATCTCCCGGGACATGTTGTTGCGGACCAGATAGTCGGCCCCGTGACCGAAGGTGGTGCAGGTCTCCAGGGGCACCGCGCAGCGCTCGCCCTCGGCGTGCTCCCTCTTGTGGCGGCAGGAGCACAGGCCGACGGCGTAGCGTCCCGCCTCGTTGATCAGGTGGTCCACCTTCTCGTAATCGAGCACCTCGACGTGATCGCCGATGCTCTCGGCGTGGGGCAAGGCCCGGGCGATCGAGGTCCGGGTGTCCCCGACGAAGTTGGCCCGGTAGGGGGCGCCCTCGGACATGTAGTCGTGGAACAGCTCGGCCCACCGCTTGGTGTCGAGTTGGCCCTGGGTGCGCATCATGGTGAACTCGAAGACGCCCACGAACAGGGGGTTAGGCATGTAGCGGTACTCGCCATCCAGGAAGACGTCCATCACCAGGCCCTTTTCGCACAGCGAGGCCAGCACTGGCTCGATCTCCTCCTTGGTCAGGCGACAGATTTTGGCCACACGGTCGAGATTGGATAATAAAAAGGGCATCCGGACAACGATGTCGGCCTCTTCGGCCGAGAAAAGTTCCTTTAACACGGCGTGGAACGTGTCGTTCCACGGCGCCCGGACGTGCAGGTTGTCTATTTTCCGGCCCAGCCGATGATAGACGTCCTTGCCGACGATGTGGCCCATGGCCGAATTCCCCCTGTCCCTCGCCTCAAGGCCGGCCGGCGGCGGCCCGGCCTCGATCTGAAAAGGCGTTCGCCTTACTCTCCCAGGTACTCGTTCTCGAAGGAGCTGATCGAGTTGGCCACGGCCCGGATGAATTTGGCGTTGCGCATGATCTTGGACATGTCGCCCTTGAGCTTGAACTTGCCCTGGACCACGCCCTCGATAAAGTCCTTGTGGCCCTTGACCACTTCCTTGAAGTCGCCGTATGAGCCGGTCACGAAGAAGCCGGGGTCCTTGGCCTGCGGGTCGTCCAGCATCCGGGCGTCGCTGCACTTGCCGGCCGAGGCCTCGAGGTAGACGTGGGTGGTCTCCTGAAGCCCGTCGCCCGGGGTCAGTTCGAAGACCCAGTTGCCGTTGAAGTCCACGCCCCAGTTGGCCCCCGTCTCGGCCACGACCGGATCGTTGTTCAGGGCCTCCTGCCACTTTTGGCACCATTCGTCGGACGGATACAGAGCCATCTTTCGACCTCCCTAAATTTGATTGACCGACCGTCTCCGGACTAAAGGGTCTCGATCTCATACCAGTAGCGGGCGTTCTCCAGGGTCTTGAGCCCCTTGCCGCCCATCCACAGTCCGATGACCTTCTGGTCGCGCCAGTGCTTCTCGATATCGAACTCCCGGGCGTAGCCGTAGGAGCCCATGTAGTCCATGGCCCGGCTGCAGGTTCGTTCGACGACGTTGTTGGCGTACAGGGCCAGGCCCCGGGTCTTCAGGATGAACCGCTCGTCCCAGGGCTTCCAGCCGTAGATCTCCTCATGGTCCATCTCCCGGACATAGGCCCACATCCAGGCCGAGGTGGACTCGATGTTCATCGCCACCTCGCTGAGCATGTCCGCCACCAGGCTGTGCTCCTTCAAGGGCTTGCCGGCGATGACCCGTTCGGTGGTCCATTTCTTGATGATCTCGTAAACCGCCTTCATGATCCCGACACACATCGCCGCCGAGCCGATGTTGCCCATGGAGATCGCCCGGCGCCAGTATTTGAGATCGTCGCCGGGGCCGTGAAGGCGGTACCGCTTGGGCACCCGGACGTTGTCGAACCAGACGTCGGTGTTCATGTCGGCGGCCATGCCGCACTTCTGGTAAGGACCCCCCACCGAGACGCCCTCGGCGTCGGCCGGCACCAGGATCAGGGCGAAGTCGCCGGGATCGCTCGAGCCCTTGTTGGTGGTGCAGACCACCACGTAGAGGTCGCCGACCTGTCCCGAGTTGGTGGGCCAGATCTTGTGACCGTTAATGACCCATTCCTTGCCGTCCAGCCTGGCCGTGGTGGCAATGGTCCGGCCGCCAATACGGCCCACGTTTTCGATGTCCGCTCCGCTGGCCGGTTCGGTCATGGCGTGACACCCGACGTACAGCTCGCTGCCGCAGAACTTGGGCCCGAATTCCTTCAGGAGTTCCATGTTGCGGTGGGGCTGGAGCATGATCGGGATCAGGCCCCAGATGGAGCAGATGCAGGCCGTGGCGAAGCCGGAGTCGATCCGGGCCAGTTCCTCGCAGACCACGGTCGTCAAGGCCATCGGCTCGGGCATGTCCGTGCCGCCGGCCTCGGCCGGAAAGAAGGCGGCGTTGATCCCCAGATCGACCAGGACCTCCTTGAGCAGGGGCTCAATCAGCTCGTGCTCCCGCCAGTCCTCGTCCACCTGCTGCCTGACGGGGGCGTACCGCTCTTCACCCCATCTCCTGAGCACTTTGCCCAGGTCGGTTAGAAAGTCACTGACCCATTCCCGCGGCCTGATGAAATCGTCGATGTTCGGCATGTGACGCTCCCCTTGCAGTCTTGGGACACTTTTTTCGCCCGACAAGCTGCGGCTGACGGCGGGCCGTGCGGCTCGGTCTGGTCCGCGTTTGATCCCCTGTGGCACCTATCAGTGAAACAGATATGGGCCGGGGTAGTAAATCGGGTGAAATATGTAGTTCCATCCGAACTACACTGTATTTTTGATTGAGGTCAGATGCCCGACGTCGGAGCCTGGCCATGGTCTGACCGCCTTAAACTACAGACTTAAAGCCGCCACCCCGTGACGGGGAGTTGTCCGTGATCGAGTTCACCACCTCACTCAACTCCAGGCGCGTCAGGGTCCCCTTGGTCAAAAAGAAGTCCGCCCCGTATTGTCCGGCGGCCTCCCTGTATTCGGGCAAATCGTGACTGGTCAGGATGACCACCGGCAGGGACGGGAAGTCCCGCTTGAGCTTCTTGGTCAACTCCAGACCGTTTTCACCCGGCAGTCTGATGTCGACGATGACCAGATTCGGCGGCCACGCTTTAACCTGAGCGTAACCCTGCGCCGCGTCCCCGGCCTCGCTGATCCGCATCCCGGGGAAGCCGGACGCCAACAACTCCACCAGGCTCCGCCTGAAGGAGAGGTTGTCCTCAATGATTAAGGTGGTGAACACCATTGCCCAAGTCTGCCGAGAAGAGTCCGTCCGATCGACACGACACGCTATTGGGTTGCATTATCCACTGTCTTTCGAGTAATGGTATATGGGGTCGGTTATGTAATTGTGTTTGGGAAAGGCTGTATTTTCCCCCGGCGTCACCGACCGGACGGTCCGACGTCAATTCGTCCCAGGGCCTGTGACTATGTCCCGGATTCTGATCGCCGAAGACCACACCATCCTGCGGGAAGGGCTGCGGGCCCTGCTGGAGGATGATCCTGGCCTCGAGATCGCGGGCGAGGCCGAAGACGGCCTCGAGGCGGTGCGGCTGACCGAGCAGCTCGATCCAGACCTGGTGCTGATGGACCTGTCCATGCCCCGAATGCACGGGCTCGAAGCCATCAGGGAAATCAGCCGACGGCAGCCCCGGGTCAAGATCCTGGTCTTGACCGTCCACAAGAACGAGGAATACATCCTGGCCACTTTCAAGGCCGGGGCCCACGGTTACGTCCTCAAGGACGCCACCCACGCCGAACTGCTGATGGCCCTCAAGACCGTCTTGGCCGGCCAGCGCTACGTCAGCCCGGGCATCTCGGACCTGGTGATCGAGGGGTTCGTCGAGGGTCGTCAAGGCCTCAAGACCGAGTCATCCTGGGACTCCCTGACTCCCCGGGAAAGGGAGATATTGAAGCTCGTGGCCGAGGGAAATAAAAACAAGCAGATCGCCGACCTGCTCTGTATCAGCGTCAAGACCGTGGAAAGTCACCGGGCCAATTTGATGAAAAAGCTTGACCGCCACAGCGCCTCGGCCCTGACCGCCCTGGCCATCGAAAAGGGGCTGGTGACCAATTAATCCGGCTGGGCGGTGGGCGGAATCTGGCCGCAGATGGCGATTCCGACCGGCCATTTGGCCCCGATCCGGGTCCCCTGGCCGGGACGGCTGGTGATGGTGAAGTCGCCGCCGGAAAGCTCAGTCCGCTCCCTCATGCTGGCCAAACCGAATCCCCGCTTGGTGCTGTTGGAGGACAGCACTTCCGGCAGATCAAAGCCGACCCCGTTGTCCTGGATCGTCAATTCGACTCGGCCCTCTTTTGCCCTCAGGTCGAGCCTGACCCGGTCGGCTCGGCCGTGCTTGGCCACGTTGTTGAGCGCCTCTTGGATGACCCGGTAGATGACCGTCTTGAGCCGGTCCGGGATGCCCTCCTCGGAAATGTCGATCCCGCGGTCGATGTGGATGGCGCCATAGATCCGCTCGAATTCCCGGCAGAACCAGGCGATCGTGGCCAGAACACCCAGGTCGTCCAAGGTCGAGGGCCGGAGGTCCATCGAGATGCGGCGGACCTCCTCGACGGCGTCCTGGATCATGGGAATCAGGTTTTTCAACTTCCCGGCCGCCGCCGGGGAATCCAGCATCTGCCCAAAAGCCTGCTCCAGTCCGAACTTGATGGCGGTCAGCGATTGCCCGATACCGTCATGGAGTTCCTGGGCCACCCGCTGGCGTTCCCTTTCCTGGGCCTCCAGGAGCTGGCTCGACAGGACTCGCAGTTCCCTTTCCGACTGCCGCAAGGCCTCCTCGGCCAACTGGCGTTTGGTGATGTCCACTCCGATACCCACCAGATAGGTGCCCTCATCTAACTCCACCCTTACGCCGGTCAGTAGATGGGGAATCTGTCGTCCGTCCTTGGTCAGAACGGCGGCCTCGACCATGCTCCGGCCGACGGCGAAGACCTCCCGGATGCGCTCGTCCACCCGGCGTTTGTCCTCGCCCTCGTAGAAATCCAAGGCGGTCATGCCGGCCACTTCCGCGGCAGAATAATTGCCCAGCGTCTCCAGGTTGCGGTTCCATTGTAAAAAGCGGCCCTGTTCGTCGAACACGTAAAAGATACCCGGCAGACTGTCGATTACCGACTGGGTGAAGTTTTTCTCTCTGATGAGGCGCCTTTCAACCTGCCGGCGCTCGGTGATCTCCTGTTTGAGTTTTTCGTTGATCCTGGTCAATTCCCTAGTCCGGGCCTCGACCATCTCCTCGAGATGGTGGCGGTGACGCATTAATTCCCGCTCGACCTCTTTGCGTTCGGTGATGTCCCGGGCGACACCCCGGAAACCGACGCCCTCTCCCTGCGGTCCGCGAATCAAGGACACCGACAGCTCGACCTGTCTCCTGGACCCGTCCTTTCGGACTATTTCCCAGGAATAGGCCTTGGTCGGCTCACCCGTGGTGAACACCCGATTGAAGGTGCGGTACACCTTTTCGGTGTCCTTTTCTTGGGTGAAACGGCGGTAGTGCATACCGGTAAGTTCCTCCCGGGAGTAGCCCCAGATCCGGGTAAAAGCGTCGGTGAAAAACACAACGTGGCCCGCCAGATCGACCTCGTAATAGCCGTCTTCGACGGCCTCGAGGATGGTCCGGTATTTCTCTTCCGACTGTCTCAGGGCGTCTTCGGCAGCTTTCAGGTCGCTGATGTCGATCAGGTTGCCCACGTTGGCCGGCTGACCTAGATATAGGGAGTTGACGCCACTCATTTCGACCCAGATTTGGGTCCCGTCCCTTTTCAGGGCCCGGAAGGAATAGCGATGGGGCTCGATTTGCGACCTCTCCCGCCGCAGGCCCCGGCCCTTGACAATGTCCCGATCATCCGGATGGGCGATGAGCCAGAAGCGCATGCCCAACAGTTGGTCCTCATGGTCGTAGCCCAGCATGTCCACCAGCCGGCGATTAACGTATTGGAACACCCCGTGGCGAATGATGTAGAACCCGGCCAGTGAATTTTCCACCAGGGACCGGAATTTGTCCTGAGAATCAGCGGTTCGGGTCAGCCGTTCCCGGCAGGACTTCAATTCTTCCTCGAGGTCTCTGATTCTGGCGTCCTTGACCGATGAAGTGTCCATGGTCAATCCTCCTGACCATCGGCGGAATGGGGCGGGACCGATTATTGAAGTGAAAGGATGGACGAAACGACAAATAGCAAAGCCGGATAGGATATGCAATATCCCCCGTTCTGCCGCCGCTCCGCCAATCAGGAATTTGATGCGGGCGTTCAAGATGTTGCGAAAAAATAAAGCTCGGGGACGGTGTCTCTTGTTCCCCAGGTCCGGGGTTCGATTCTCTTGAGTCTGACCAAATATATCAAGGTCTTAGGTCGCCAGGGCCTAATTCCTTATGGCTTTGGGATGAGACTCTGTTTGAGACTTCCTGCCTGTTCAACGTCAGCGAAAGTGGCACACGCGGATCGGGATAACTTAGTTAGAGGTCTTGAGGCAGGGACACGGTTCCCGGTATCTGGTCCTGGGTTTCGACACCGACCTCGCACCCCCTCCTCCCCGACAGTCGGCCAGGTGGAGGCGCCGTCTGGAGGGGGTGCGACTGTAGCACAGGCACGCACGCTTTCGGGTCGAGGAGTTGGCAATAATGGGCAGGCCAAGCCAAGGCAGTTATCAACTTAGCCAATACATAGTCTGACTGACATCGCTCCTGTCAGAAGTCAACATATATCTCTCATGTCTGGTCCTAAAGATTAGCTCGCTCGTTCATGCCTTGGCCTTTTGATCCGCTCCACGGGCGGGAAGCGTGTTCTGTTGAAGATTGTGGACACCATGTAAAATTCTTTCCAATTTTCAGGGCCCATATAGCCATCACCGAAGGCCCACCCGGGGGCTTTCGGGGTGGAGCTGTCCGCGCTCATCTCGTTCCCGCGGTCCCGCCGTCGAGGCGCTGCCCAATGCCCGCCCCTTTCGATTTACAGGTCCTGCCTGCCCCGAACCCGGGCCCAGGCAGTCCTGGACCCTGACCGGGAATTATGTAAGCCGGGGTTGATCGACCGCAGGAGTGAGGGGGGAGATGATGCGGGGCCGGCCATGGTTGAACGATATACGGCCCAGGACGCAGTGAGAGGCCTCAGGAGCGACGATCTTTCGCCTGCCAGGCAACGGACTGGGCCGCCTGGGCCGACTTCACCGGCTGGTGCCGGGCCCAGGAGTTGGCCTCCTTGCCGGCCCTACCCACTACCGTGGGCTGGTATTTGTCGGACCGGGCCTCGACCTTGAAGACCTCGACCCTGCAGCTGCGCCTGTCAGCCATCACCCAGGCCCACCGCCTGGCCGGCTGCGAGTTCGACACCAAGGACCCGGGCATCAAGGAGGTCTGGTCCGGCATCAAGCGGGCCAACGGCACGGCCCAGGAGGGCAAGGCCCCGGTCATGACCGAGGATCTTAGGAGCATGGTCGCGGCACTGCCGGAGGGGCTGCTGGGCGCGCGCGACCGGGCGCTGCTGCTCCTGGGCTTCGCCGGTGCCTTCCGGCGCTCGGAGCTGGTCGGCCTGGACATTAAAGATCTAGAGCTCACGCCGGACGGCTTAGTCATCACCCTACGATCCTCCAAGACCGACCAGGAGGCTGAAGGGACAGTCAAGGGGATCCCCTACGGCAGTCACCCCGAGACGTGCCCGGTCAGAGCCGTTCAGGCGTGGCTTGAGGCCGGCGTTATCGAGGACGGGGCCTTGTTCCGATCCATCACCCGTTACGGGCGAATCAACGGCCGGATGTCTGATAAGGCCGCGGCCCGGGGCGTCAACACCTTCAGCATCATGGACCAGACCGGCCACAGGAGGACCGACACTCTCAAGAAGTACGTCCGCATGGGCAACTTGTTCAGGAATAACGCCGCCGCCCAGGTCGGGCTATGATGAAGTCAACCTATCTGAGGGGGCAGAGTGAACCTCAAAGTCGTTTTGATGGAGGTGTGTGTAAAGTCAAACGGACACTTGGACCGCTGAGTAAAGGTTGGCCCACCGTAGCCTGCCTGGAAAGACTTTGTCCAAGACAGGGCGCAAGTTGCGCAAAGCTAAAGCCACCCCCCCGGGGTCTAATTTGAAATGCCGTCCAAAAATTCGTGAGAGTTTTTTAAGAGGTCGCTCGCCATGACCAAGAGAAAGTTAGACCAAGAGGAAAACCGCTATATGGGGATTGGGTATATAATCGAGGAAAGGCCACGCCCGCTAACGCCACGCCAGAGGTTTTTTATTACTTATACTTACAGGGCCTGGCAGCCGGAAGAATAAATGCCACGGAGGCGCTGTATTTGGCCGGATATCGCCCGAAAAAGAGAGAAACGGCCCATTCAATGGCCTCTAAGCTACTGAATGACTGCATTGATAAGCCAGGAGGAAGAATCCCCAGGCGCATGCTATGGCCTCGAAATTACAGAAAAAATTCGAATTAATAGGTGTTATTATTGCTAAAAAATAGTTAAGGTTATAAGGGGATGGTCCCGAGGGGAGTCGCCCGTTCACTGCCTGCATTTTGCCTGCAAAAGTGGGTTCAAATGACGGGACTTGACAGGTTTCTCAAAAGGGCGTGTAGCCGGTGGGATATGGCGTAACAGTCCAAAACGGCTGTATCTTCACTGGTGCCCGGGGAGGGAATCGAACCCTCACGGGGAAGTCCCCAGGGGATTT